>NZ_QURN01000001.1 GCF_003403035.1 Mesorhizobium denitrificans
TGAACTGGGCTATCTGCCGTTCAGCGCCTCGGGTGGTGCCTTGCTATTCCACCTGCTGAGCAAGCTCTACGAGCGCACCAGCGTAGTGATCACCACAAACCTCAGCTTTAGCGAATGGGCCACGGTCTTCGGCGATGCCAAGATGACCACGGCGCTGCTCGACCGCCTAACGCACCGTTGCCACATCCTTGAAACCGGAAACGACAGCTTTCGCTTCAAGGCAAGCTCAGCAGCAGCCCGAAAAAAGAAGGAGACAAACACCGTATTGACCCCAGCATGACTCGAAATCCATAATCAGAGGTGGCTCACTTCTCGATGGAAAACCCGGCTCACTTCTGAGTGGAAATCAACACCCGGGTCTTTATGTGCGCGCAGAAATGGATGTCGCGACGGGCAACGCCTATGCGAGCCTGCTCGGTAAAGCACGCGCGGTTGCAGAATGGGCAATTTCGCGCAATGGCGTTTTGAGCGTGCCGACGGCGCAGGTTATCGCCTTCATCAAATCGACGCCCGAACAGCAAGCGCCCGACCTTCAATTTCACCTGTTCCCCTTCGGCTACTTCAGCGAAAACGGCCGCCTGCAAGTGCCAACGCGCAATCTGGTCACGCTCTTGGCCAATGTGAACTATCCCAAAAGCACTGGCCATCTGGAGCTACGATCAAGCGATCCGCGCCAGCCGGTTGCCATTTATCCGCGTCTGCTGGACCATCCCGACGATCTGGCCTGTGTACTGCGCGGACTGGATTGGATACGCCGCCTTGCGGAAACACCACCCTTCGGCAACCATGTGCGCAAATTGATCGACGTGCCATCAAAGGATGCTGGCCGAGCCGCAGACGAGGACTATGTGCGCGGCGCGACGGTTCCGTTCCTGCATCCTGTAGGAACCTGCCGCATGGGTATCGATGAAAACGCGGTCGTGACACCTGAACTCCGAGTTCGGGGCACGGAAGGCTTGTGGGTTGCCGACGCCTCGATTTTCCCGCGTCACATTGCCGGAAACACCAATGCCACCACCATCATGATCGGTGAGCGTGCCGCAGACCTCATCCATCCTTGAATCAGGCCAACCGGGAAGGGAGCCGAACAGACATGACTCGGCATTTCACGCAGAACTTTATCGGCGGCAAACGGGTCGAACCACTTGGAACCGAGTTCATCGAGGTCCGGTCGCCCTATGATGGAAGTATGGTCGGTGTTGCTCCACTCGCTTCGAATGCTGACATCGACTTGGCTGTAGAGACTGCTCGTAAAGCTTTCGACGAAGGAGCATGGCCGCGTACTTCAGTAGCTGACCGCATTGCCGTCATCAGAAAGTTTACAGAACTCTATGCAGCCCGCTCAAGCGAGTTTGCCGGGCTGGTTACGGCGGAAATGGGCGCGCCCGCATGGTTCGCGGCAGCGGTCCAGAATCTTATTCGGGATCAAGGGCAGGCCTATCTCATCGCAGCTGAAGAATATCCATGGGAAGTTAAGCGCGCCGGCTATCCGCAAGGAAACTCTTTGTGGCTTCGCGAACCTGTCGGCGTGGTTGCTGCCATTATTCCCTGGAATGCGCCACATCAGGTGGCGTTGGCCAAACTGTTTCCAGCATTGCTGGCAGGCTGTACGGTGATCCTGAAACTCGCACCTGAAACCGCCATAGATGGTCAGTATCTGGGTGAACTCTTCACTGAAGCCGGCCTGCCGGAAGGCGTGCTGAGCATTTTGGTAGCGCACCGGGACGTGAGCGAATATCTCGTCACCCATCGTGGCGTGGACAAGATTGGTTTCACTGGATCGACAGCAGCCGGTAGCCGGATCGCCAGCCTTGCCGGCGCGCAGTTGAAGCGCGTCAGCCTTGAGTTGGGTGGAAAGTCCGCCGCTATTGTTCTTGACGACGCAGATATCGGCCAAACCGTTGAGGCACTGCGGTACAGGTCCTTTCCAAACAACGGGCAGGTTTGTGTCGCGCAGACGCGCGTTCTGGTGTCGCGCAAGCGCCATGACGCCTTTGTCGATGAACTCGTGGATAATGTTCAGCGAATGAAGATCGGCGACCCGGCGGACCCGGAAACCTTTCTCGGCCCGCTTGTTGCGGAGCGCCAGCGCCAGCGCGTCAGCGATTATATCGGTTACGGGCTGGAAAGCAGTGCGGACCTTGCAATTGGCGGCCTCGGTATGCCGGAGGGTATCAACCACGGCGCATTCGTGAAGCCCACCGTTTTCGCTAATGTGGACAACAAATCGCGCATAGCGCAGGAAGAGATATTCGGACCGGTCGTTTGTGTCATACCCTATGACAGCATCGAAGATGCGGTGCGTATTGCCAATGATTCCTCGTATGGCTTGTCAGGTTCGGTCTGGACGAGTGATTCCGAAAAAGGCTTGGCAATCGCGCGTCGTATCCGCACCGGCGGACTGACGATCAACAATGCTGCGCCAGATCTGCTGTCGCCCTTCGGTGGTTTCAAGCAGAGCGGCATCGGGCGAGAGTTCGGACCGGAGGCCATTAATCATTACATCGAGCACAAAGCCGTCGCTCTTTGAAACCATCTGCGGTCTGTCTAAGCAGCCATGTTGGCGACGCTGGCGCGGCCTTCTGCGCAAGCCGCTGTCACCCGCCGGTGTACTGACCGGGCCAGAAATTACCCTCGGTGCCAACGATATGGCCGGGTTGAAACGCCACTCGAACGGTAGTGATCGGTCCAAGATCGTTCCAGGTTGTGCGATAGAGGATCAGCAATGCCTGACCCGGCCGCGTCTCGAGCAGCCGGGCGTCGCGGCTGTCCGCGTTCTCCGCTGAAAACGCCAACTCTGCGTGCAGGTAGGGTGCGTTTCGCACCAGCCATTCATTGGCGTTCAGTTGCCGGAAGTCGACTCCGGCCAGACCCGGCGCAGCGCGCGGGTTGATCCAGCGGTCCTCCAGTTGGAAGGGGCGACCGTCGGCATAGTGCACGGCGCGCATGTGGACCATGACCTCGCCTTTCGCGAGGCCGATTCGCGTGGCGATATCGTCGGGCACGGGGCTTTCGCGCTGCGCCACAACCCGATGGCTGTAGGCCAGGCCGGCATGCTCAACCTGTTCGCGCACGATGGAGATCGTGAAGGTCGCCTTGCGAACCGGGTCAACCGCAACGCGCGTGCCGGCCCGGCGGCGGCGATCCAGCAACCCATCATCTGCCAGCAGTTGCAGTGCCTTGTTGACCGTCGAACGGGCCGCATCGAATTCGACGGCGAGATCGGCCTCATCTGGAATGCGGACGCCTTGGCGCCATTCGCCCTCGACGATACGACGGCGGACCTCTTTGGCTATATTCTGCGCCTTCGATTGTGTCGGCCCGGTTGCCAATACGATCTCCTTCGGTAGCGCCCTTCGCATAGTCAGCGAACACAAGTGTAGCCAGAGTCGGGATATATGTATAGACATAGAGAAGCAGATATATTTAGACTTAAACCCATGAGCCGCTGGGAGGAGTGCCAGTGAGTGGTCCGCTTACAGGTATAAAGGTCCTAGACCTATCGCGCGTCCTGGCGGGGCCGTATTGCACGGCTTTGCTCGCCGATCTTGGCGCCGAAATCATCAAGCTGGAGCCGCCGGCTGGCGACGACTATCGTCATATTGGTCCTTTCAAGAACGGCGAGAGCGCGTTGTTCACCCTGAACAATCGCGGCAAGAAGAGCATCGTGCTCGACCTCAAAACGCAGGCGGACCTTGAACTGGCGCAGGCACTCGCCACGCGTGTCGATGTGGTGGTGGAAAATTTCCGTCCCGGCGTCGCAGCCAGGCTCGGTCTAGGCGCTGAGGCGTTGCGCGAGGCCAATCCGCGACTGGTTTACTGCTCCATCTCTGGCTTCGGGCAAGAAGGCCCATTCAAGGATCTGCCTGCCTACGACCTTGTGGTGCAGGCGATGTCGGGTCTGATGGCCGCGACCGGGGAAGAAGGCGGCGCGCCGCTGAAAGCGGGCGAAAGCATTGCCGACCTTATTGCGGGCCTGTTCGCGAGCTGGTCGATCATGGCAGCACTTTTGCAGCGCAACGTTACTGGACGAGGCGCGGCACTCGACATCGCCATGTACGATGCGCTTTTTTCGATGCTCACCACCAGCCACGCCCAGCACTTTTATGGGGGCGTGCTGCCCGGCCGCGTCGGAAACCGCCACCCGCTTTCCACCCCCTTCGGTTGTTTCAAAACCAGCAACGGCCAGGTCGTGATTGCGGTGCTGAACGGTGGGCAGTTCGAGCGTCTCGCAGCCCTCATAGGCAAGCCGGAGATCACAAACGACCCGCGCTTTGCCTCAGACAGCAGCCGCACCGAGCACGAGCCGGCACTCAGGGCGCTGATCGAGGCATGGTCCATCAACCTGACCACAGAACAGGCCGTCGCGACGCTGGCTACGCAGGGGCTTCCGACCGCACCGATCTGGGATATCGCGCAAGCCGCCGGCAATGAGCACGCCGCCATGCGCGGTCTGGTCGGCAGTCTCCCGCATCCTGTGCTGGGTCAGGCGCCTGTCGTCGGCCAACCGGTGCGTTTCGATGGCGTCAAACCGTTAGCCGAAACGGCAGCGCCTCAACTCGGCGGTGACATAGCGGCCGTGCTGAAAGAATTCGGGCTGGAGGAATTCGAATTGGAAGGTCGGGCATGACTGAGATCGACGACCCCTGGCATATGCTTTCCGAAGAAGAACGCCTGTTCTGCGACGTGCTGGAGCGGCTGTGCGCAGACAAGATCGCGCCACTGGCAGCCGAGACCGACGAAACGTCGCGCTTCGTGCATCAACAACTCGCAACGCTTGGCGAAGCTGGCATGATGGGCGCCAACCTGCCTGAAACCTATGGCGGCGGCGGTATTTCTGCACCCGCGCTGTTGCGTGCTGTCGCCATCGTTGCCGGCGCCTGCGGCTCGACCGCCTCGGCCATGACGGCGCATTATCTGGCGACCGATTCCATTCTGATCGGCGGCACCGAAGCGCAGAAGGAAGAATGGTTGCCCAAGGCAGCCACCGGCGAAATGCTTGCCGCCTTCGCCCTGACCGAGCCCACCGCCGGCTCCGATCCCGCCGACATGAAGACGCGGGCGCGGCGCACCAGCGCGGGTTGGCATCTCCAAGGCACGAAATGCTTCATCTCCAACGGCGGTGTCGCCGACCTCATCGTGGTCTATGCGGTGACCGATCCGGATAAGGCGCATCGCGGCATCTCGGCGTTCCTCCTGCCGAAGGGCACGCCCGGCTTCGAGGCCGGCTCGGCTGAAAAGACCATGGGCCTGAAGGGCGGCCATGTCTTCACCTTGAACCTCGATTGCGAGCTTCCCGAAAGCGCGCTTCTGGGCGAGGAAGGCAAGGGCTTCCGCACGGCCATGCAGGTGCTCGACAATGGCCGCGTCGAGGTTGCAGCCCAATGTCTCGGGCTGGCGAGCGCTGCCATGAATGCTGCGATAGCCTATGCGAAGGAGCGCGTCATCGGCGGCACAGCGCTGTCGGATCGCCAAGGCATCCGCTGGATGATCGCCGACATGGGGCTGGCCTGGCGTTCTGCACTGCTGCTGTCGCAGGAAGCCGCGCGCCAGCGTGATCTGGTGCACTCTCATGGTGGACGCTTTTCGCTCGCCTCGTCCATGGCCAAGCTCGGCGCATCCGAAGCCGCAGGTAAAATTGCCGATACAGCCCTGCAATTGCATGGCGGCTACGGCTATACTCGCGATTTCCCTGTCGAACGGATTGTCCGTGACCTACGCATCATGCGCATCTACGAGGGTTCAAGCGAAATACAGCGCATAATCATCGCAGGTAACATGCTGGCCTAACAGGAGGCGGTAGATGAACAGTTCGGTCGAGCACATCCGCGACATTTTTTCTAACGGGCCAGATCATCACTGGAGCCGCGGACGAAAGCGCCTATTCTCTGATCCGATCAAGCGCTGCCGGGGGAGTGCCGGCGCACGATGAAATTTCGATTTTTCACTTGTCCAGCAGAAAGTTCACTCGTCCATTAAAGGAGAACGACGATGACATTTTCCAAAGCATTGAAATCAGCCCTGCTCGGCCTTGCCGTGCTGGGTCTCACCGTGCCAGCCATGGCCGACCAGCTTGCCGACATCAAGGCTAAAGGCAAGATCGAAACGGCCACCGACATGCACTATGCGCCGTTCGACATGCTCAACAACGGCACCTATGAAGGCATGACGAAGGATCTGTTCGACCAGGTAGCGAAGGAGATTGGCGCCGAGCCGGTCTACCAGGATATTCCCTGGACCGCCGAGTTGCCTGGCCTCGAAGTGAAGAAGTTCGATATCGTGATCGCGCCGGTCACCATTACGCCGGAGCGCCTTGAGCGCTATTCCTTCACCCTGCCGATTGCCGACGCAACCGTAGCGCTCGTCCGCGCCGCCTCCAACACCGAGATGAAGGCTCCGGAAGACATCAAGGGCAAAACCGTCGGCGTCCAGCAGGGCACGGCGCAGTTCAAGCAGCTTCAGGCGTTCGGCGAAAAGCTTGGCGGAGTAAGCGTCAAGGAATACGGCACCACCGACGAGGCCTATGCCGATCTCGCCGCCGGCCGTCTCGACGCCGTCGCTGGCTCGCTGCCAAACCTCACCTATCTGGTCAAGAGCCGCCCCGAGACGTTCGCCATGTTCGACAAGGCGACGTTCGGCCAGCCGACCTATTTCGCCTGGGTGGCACGTAAGGACGCCGACACCGAAAGCTTCGTCAAGGCCATCAACGACGCCATGCTGAAGATGACTGACGACGGCCGCGTCAAGGCCATCCAGGAAAAATGGCTGGGGGCTTACACCGAGCTGCCGCGCGAAGTACCAACCAAGTAACAACCGGCTGCGGGCAGGAGCGATCCTGCCCGCAATGCCTACGGCGACTGGAAAATCGATGTTTTCGATCCCCGTTTTCTTGAGCAGTTTCGAGCCGCTCTTCTGGGCAGCGCGCTTCACGTTGCTGATTTCCGTCCTGGGCATCGCGCTGGGACTGGTGGTCGGCGCGCTGATCTGCGCGGCAGCGCTTTCGCGTTCGCGCTGGCTGCGCTGGTTTGCAGCGCTCTGGGTCAGTTTTCTGCGCGGCGTTCCGCTGCTGGTCCAGCTTCTGCTCGCCTATTACCTTTTGCCGGTCATCGGCATCAACGTGCCGGCGATGGTCGCGGCCGTGGTGACGGTCGGCATCTGTTCCAGCGCTTATGTTTCCGAAATATGGCGCGGCGCAATCATCGCGCTGCCGAAAGGCCAAACCGAAGCGGCGACGGCCATCGGCATGCACCCACGCGACATCTGGATCCGCATCATCCTGCCGCAGGCGTTCCGGATATCGCTGCCGGCGCTGATCAACGAACTGATCCTTCTCGTCAAGGCGTCATCACTTGTCTCGGTCGTCGGCATTCTGGAGGTCACGCGCGCCAGCCAGGCGCAGGCAGCCACCACCTTCCGTCCGCTGGAAGTCTATATCGCTGCAGCCTGCATCTATCTGATTATCAATCTCTGCTTCGCTGCGCTTGGGCGCTACCTTGAGTACAGGACGACCGTGTAATGGACCCGAGTATCCTGCTGCAATACTGGCCGCTTCTGCTTGGTGGCTTCAAGCTGACAATTTTATGCTGGGTTCTCGGCACGATTTTCAGCATGGTGCTGGGTCTGTTCATTTCGCTGGCTCAGCGCTATGGGCCGCGCCCACTTGGTTGGCTAATCCAGGCCTATATCGAGGTCATTCGCGGCACGCCCTTCCTTGTGCAACTCTTTGTCCTCTACTATGGCGGCCCACTGCTGGGGCTCCGCCTCGACGCGCTGCCAGCGGGACTTTTGGGGCTCAGCATCTATGGCAGCCCCTATTTCGCCGAGATATTCCGCGCTGGCTATCTTGCCGTGCCAGTCGGTCAATTGGAAGCGGCCCGCGCCATCGGCATGTCGGAACCGACTATCGTGCGCCGCATCCTTTTGCCACTCAGCCTGGTTTCGGCGCTGCCGGCATTGGTCAACTTCTCTATTATCCTGACGAAGGAGACGGTGATCCTTTCCATCATCACCGTGCCCGAGTTGATGTATTCGGTGCAGCGAATGTCGACCGAAACCTTCCGCTATCTTGAAGCCAATTTTGTGCTCGCCCTGTTCTTCTGGGCGCTCGTGGAGGTTATTTCGCGCGCCGGTCGCCTGCTGGAAACGCGCGTCACCAAACATCTGATTGAAAGGACGTAGGATGGTCGAAGCGTCATCCGTCGAGATTCGCAACGTTAACAAGTTCTACGGGCCCTTTCAGGCGTTGAAAGACGTGAGCCTGTCGATCCCGCCGGGCAAGGTTAGCTGCCTTATCGGGCCTTCCGGTTCGGGCAAGTCCACGCTGCTACGCTGCATCAACTTTCTCGAGGAATACGATTCCGGCGAGATCGCCATTGATGGGCAGCTCATCGGCTATGTCAGCGCCGGTGGCCGCAGGATGTCGAGCCGCAGGCTGCGCGAAATGCGCCGCTCCATTGGTATGGTGTTCCAGCAATTCAACCTTTGGCCGCACATGACTGCGCTGCAGAATGTGTGCGAGGGGTTGATACGTGTGCGCGGCCTGACGAAGTCCGAGGCAGAGGCTCGCGCGACCGACGCGCTGAAAAAGGTGGGGTTGTCCGACAAGATGGCTAACCACCCCTCGCGTCTTTCAGGCGGCCAGCAACAGCGCGTCGCGATTGCCCGTGCGATCGCTATGGAACCGCGCCTGATGCTTTTTGACGAACCTACCTCTGCGCTCGACCCGGAACTGGTGGGCGAGGTGCTGAGCGTCATGAAGACGCTCGCCGCCGAGGGCATGACGATGGTCGTTGTCACGCACGAAATGGGCTTTGCCGCTCATGTCGCCGACCAGGTGGCCTTCATGGAAAAGGGCGAACTTGTGGGTGTGGATGCGCCAAGCCGTATCCTGAACCATCCCGAGGATCCGCGAATTCAGGCTTTCCTGCGGACCTATCATGAGCGCAATAGCTTTTGACCTGTCGCAGCACGCCACCCCGAATTCTTTGACATAGCTATCTCTATTTGTGCCGGATTTCCCCGGCAGAGCGTTTGGTGGATCAGTGGTCGTGGCCGATCCGTTGCTGCGGAACCCCCTAACTCCACCAACGCTCTGGAACTACTTCCCGTCACCGCGCTTCTTACCTTCGAATAGCGACGTCAGGGAGAGGATCATGAAGCTTGCCGTAGGCGATATCTGGACTGTGTGCCGGTCAGCAGTTAATGGCTTCGTGGAAGACAGCGTGCTGAGCCACGCCGCCGCAATGGCGTTCTACGCTGCAACTTCACTTGCCCCGATATTGCTTATAGTCCTTAGCATTGCCGGCTTCGCAGCCGGTCGCAATGCGGCGGAAGTCGCTATCTCTGCCCAGCTGATGGGGCTGGTAGGTCCCGATGGTGCTGATCTGTTGAAGGCGACCATCGAAAGCGCCTCGCAGAATAAAAGTGTCTTCGCATCAACGATTGCCGTGATCACCTTGATCATCGCCGCTTCGGGTGTTTTCGGTGAGATGCAGTCTACACTGAACTTGATCTGGAAAGTCCCTGCGCAAAAGACCTCGCTCCTTGTATTGGCAAAAGCGCGCGTCGCAAGCCTGGGGCTGGTGGCTGCGCTCGGCTTTCTGTTGCTTGTTTCGCTGGCCGCGAGTGCAGCAATCTCAGCACTAGGCGATTTCATGTCTTCTCGGTTGCCTTTTGGCGAAATAGCGCTTTCTGCCCTGAACACCATCGTATCGTTGCTGCTCGTCGCGCTACTCTTTGGTGCAATCTTCAAAATATTGCCGGATCGCTCGCTTGCCTGGCACGACGTGCGGTTCGGCGCTGTGGTAACAGCGGTTTTATTCACTGTCGGCAAAGCGCTGATTGGCTGGTATCTGGGAACAAGCGCCATAGCATCGTCATATGGCGCGGCCGGTAGCCTGATCGTGCTGCTGCTTTGGGTATTCTATTCTTCGGCGATATTCCTGTTCGGTGCCGAGATCACGCGTGCGGTCGCGGTTAGATACGGAAGTCGCCGGGACTTGCGCGATATCGACAGCTCCGCACGGGCGCCACAGGCTCCGATGCACGTTGAGGGTCGAACCGCTTCGCTGTCAGCTGTCGCATTCATCGCGGCCGCAGGCTCATTGGCAACGCTGATTTTCCTCGGAAGACGCCGTTGAACTCGTAGGATATCCGAAGATCACCAGAGTCGACCAGAGAGCGCTCACTACGATCCTCGACCGCAGGAATTTTATTTGGTGGAGCCAATCGGAATCGAACCGACGACCTCTTGAATGCCATTCAAGCGCTCTCCCAACTGAGCTATGGCCCCACAGCCGAGAAGCTCGGCAGCCGGTGCTTGGGGGCACCGTTCGAGGGCGGCTTCTAGACCGCCCTCAATTCAAGATCAAGGCCAAAAAAGACCTTATCCTTCTTCGTCCTCGTCGCCGACGCCGATAATGTCGGAAACGTCGTCGTCGCCTTCCTCTTCTTCCTCAAGGAAGGTGTCGTCTTCGTCGTCGCCGAGGTCAACATCATCTTCGTCGTCATCAAGGTCTGGCAGATCATCTCCGCCGGATGCCTCGTTGTCGGCGTCTTCCAGTGAAACCAGTTCGGCGCTTTCTTCTTCGCCGTCCAGTTCCTTGGTTTCAACCTCTTCTTCCTCTTCGACAACCTTCTCATTGCCGGCATCGAAATAGGAACGCGGATAGCTCTTGCCCGTGTAGGGAGAAACTATCGGATCTTTGTTCAGGTCGTAGAATTTGCGCCCCGTTTCCGGGTCGATGCGCTTACTGCCAAGTTCAGCCTTCGCCACGTCAAGCCTCGTCGAAAAAACAGGGGGTCCCCTTACTCACCATTTGCGGCGCTGTCAAAGACAATTGGTACTTGGCTCAAAAACCTTATTTTTTAACGGATTTTGCGCAGCATTCAGGTGGTGACGGTGCGGTACGAGCGTGATAGTTAGGCGGCGCAAACAACGCCATCCAGACCTTCAGGATATTTGAAATGGCGCATGACGCCGAATCCAGACCCGCGACCGCGCGGCGCTCTTCTTCGCTTTCCGGTACGGCACGCGTGCCGGGTGACAAATCGATTTCGCATCGTTCTTTCATGTTTGGCGGCCTTGCTTCCGGCGAAACGCGGATCACTGGCCTGCTTGAAGGCGAGGATGTAATGCGCACCGGCGACGCCATGAAGGCGATGGGCGCAAAGATAACGAAGAACGATGGTGAATGGGTTATTCAGGGCGTCGGCAATGGATGCCTGCTGGAACCGAAGGAGCCGCTTGATTTCGGCAATGCGGGCACTGGTTCGCGCCTCACAATGGGGCTGGTCGGCACATATGATATGCGCACGACCTTCGTGGGCGATGCTTCCCTCTCGAAGCGCCCTATGGGCCGCGTGCTCGATCCTTTGCGATTGATGGGCGTGCAGGTGCTGGAATCGGCTTCGGGCGACCGCATGCCGCTCACCCTGCATGGACCCAAGCACGCTGCACCTATCGAATATCGCGTGCCGATGGCTTCGGCGCAGGTCAAATCGGCTGTGCTGCTGGCTGGTCTTAATACGCCGGGTGTTACAACAGTGATCGAGCCGGTCATGACACGCGACCACACCGAAAAAATGCTGAAAGGCTTCGGTGCGGAACTTGAAGTCGACACCGATTCGCATGGCGTGCGCCACATTCGTATCAAGGGCCAAGGCAAGCTGACGGGCCAAATCATCGCGGTGCCGGGAGATCCTTCCTCGGCGGCCTTCCCGCTGGTCGCGGCACTCATCGTTCCGGGGTCCGACATTCTGATTGAAAACGTTCTGATGAACCCGACACGCACGGGGCTTATCCTGACACTTCAGGAAATGGGCGCGCAGATCGAACTCGTGAATCAGCGCAGCGCAGGCGGCGAAGACGTAGCCGATTTGCGTGTGCGCGCGTCGGATCTGAAAGGCGTGACCGTACCGCCTGAACGCGCACCGTCGATGATCGATGAATATCCCGTACTCGCTGTCGCTGCGTCGTTCGCAGAAGGCGAAACTTTGA
This sequence comes from Mesorhizobium denitrificans, assembly GCF_003403035.1. Lineage (GTDB taxonomy): Bacteria > Pseudomonadota > Alphaproteobacteria > Rhizobiales > Rhizobiaceae > Mesorhizobium_G > Mesorhizobium_G denitrificans. Next base: position 11,999 of record NZ_QURN01000001.1, read on the forward strand.
TGCAAGGGCTTGAAGAGTTGCGCGTCAAGGAATCGGACCGCCTCGCTGCTGTGGCGCGGGGGCTGGAGGTCAATGGTGTTGATTGCACCGAGGGCCATGAAACACTTTCCGTTCGGGGCAAGCCTGGCGGCAAAGGTCTTGGTGGCGGCACGGTTGCCACCCATCTCGATCACCGCATCGCCATGAGCTTTCTGGTGATGGGCCTCGCTGCGGAAAAGCCGGTCACGGTGGATGACCGTAATATGATTGCGACGAGTTTCCCGGAGTTCATGGGCTTGATGGCCGATTTAGGCGCCCAGATCGACTAGATCTGACCAGCGCAAAGATGCCATTCATTTGCAACTGGATGTCAACTGGCGCATATTCCGGTCATGAATGCTGTGTCGAATCGCAAGCCGGATTATGAGCGCCTTTTGCGCAAGGCAGGCGTACGTGTAACGCGGCCGCGCAAGGTCATTGTCGGCATTCTTACCCAAAGTGACGATCACCCGGACGCGCTGGAAATCTTCAAGCGTGCAGTCGCTATCGACAAGACAATATCGCTTTCCACGGTTTATCGCACGATGAAACTGCTGGAGAGCATGGGCGCGATACATCGCCATGCATTCGAGGGCGGTCCATCGCGATTCGAGCAGGCTGGCGGCGACCATCACGACCATTTGATAGACCTCGATACTGGCGACGTGATCGAGTTCAAATCAGACCGGATCGAACAACTACAGGATGAAATCGCGCGCGCTCTGGGCTACGAGATCATCCACCACCGCCTTGAGCTTTACGGGCGCAAAAAGAAGTCTTCCGGCTGATCGTCATTCCTGTTGACGCCGCCGCTTGTCGGGTAAAAGATCGCGCTCCCCAATAGGCCCCACACCCGGCCATTCTGAGAAATACAACAAGGAGTTGAGACATGGTGCAAGCCGAGATCGGGCTGATCGGCCTTGGAACGATGGGATCGAACCTTGCGCTGAATATTGCGGAAAAAGGGCACACCATTGCGGTGTTCAACCGCACGGTTTCGCGCGTCGATGAATTCAAGGCGCAAGCGGGGGCACTGGCGGACCGCATCATTCCTTGCCATTCGATAGAAGAACTTGCCGCCGCGATCCGACCGCCGCGCCCCATCATCCTGATGGTGGTCGCTGGCAAGCCCGTGGATGATCAGATCGCGATGCTGCGCAAGGTCCTGTCGCCAAACGATATTATCATCGACGCCGGCAATGCGGATTTCAACGACACCCGGCGCCGGTTTGCCGAACTGGAAGGCACCGGCATCACCTTTATCGGCATGGGCGTTTCTGGCGGCGAAGAGGGCGCTCGTCACGGCCCCTCCATCATGGTCGGCGGCACGGAGGAAAGCTGGCACCGTGTTGAAGACGTCATCACCGCCATTTCCGCAAAGTATAAGGGCGAGCCATGTGCGGCCTGGCTCGGACCAGATGGCGCAGGCCATTTCGTCAAGACCATCCACAACGGCATTGAATATGCAGACATGCAGATGATCGCGGAAATCTATGGCGTGCTGCGCGACGGCCTTGGCATGAGCGCAAAAGAAATCGCGCCGGTGTTTGCAAAGTGGAACGAGGGCAGGCTTAATTCCTACCTCATCGAAATCACCGCGAAGGTACTCGAAATCGATGATCCTAAAACCGGTAAGCCCATTGTCGATGTGATTGTTGACCGCGCCGGGCAAAAAGGCACTGGCAAATGGTCCGCAATTGAGGCCCAAAAGCTTGGCGTTCCCGCGACCGCGATCGAAGCAGCCGTTGCCGCTCGCGTTATCTCATCCATGAAGACCGAGCGTGAGGCCGCGCAGAAAGTCTATGGCCCTGCGACTGGCAACATAAAAGGCGACAAAGCGAAGCTATTCCACGATCTGGAGCTGGCATTGTTTGCCGGCAAAATTGCTGCCTATGCGCAAGGCTTTGCCGTCATGGACGCGGCTTCCAAAGAGTTCAGCTGGAACATTCCGCTGGCTACGGTTTCCAAGATCTGGCGCGCTGGCTGCATCATCCGCTCGCAGTTTCTCGGCACCATTGCGGAAGCATTCAGCAAGGGCCCCGTCACCAATCTGCTCATGGCTCCCGCATTCATTGAAATGATGAAGGAGGCCCACCCGTCACTGCGCCGCATCGTGGCGATTGCCGCTGAAGCTGGCTTGCCTGTCCCGGCTCTGTCCGCCGCGCTGGCCTATTTCGATGGCTATCGCCAAGCGCGCGGCACGTCCAATCTCATTCAGGCGCAGCGCGATTTCTTCGGCGCACATGGGTTCGAGCGCATCGGCGAAGAAGGCGCGCATCACGGGCCGTGGGGCGATTACAGCTAGGGTCCTGACCCTAGCCGACCCCGACGTATTTTTTCGCGAGTTCGGGGTCTTCGCGAAGTCGTTCAACGGGCACAGTTTCGACATTGCGCCCGTTTTCGATGAAGGTCACACGGTTGGCAACGGGCAGCACGGCATCGACGCGCTGCTCTACGAGCAAGGTCGAGACACCTCGCGCACCCAGCGCCGCGACCGTTTCGCGGATTTTGGCGATCATGGAAGGCATCAAGCCTTCCGTTGGCTCGTCCAGCAACAGAACTTCCGGTTCGAGGCACAGCGCGCGCGCCATCGCGAGCATTTGCTGTTCACCGCCGGAGAGCGTCGAAGAGCGTTGCTTCAATCGCTCCCGCAAGAGCGGAAAAAGATCAAGCACAGCTTCGCGAGTTGCCTTGCCTCTGTTGCGCGCCATCAGCCCGATTTCGATATTTTCGGCAACGGTCAGTTCGCCGAACAGCCGCCGACCTTGCGGCACATAGGCGACTCCGGCGCGCGCCACATCTTCCGGTGCAAGCTCCGTCAGTTCCTTATCGCCTAGCCGGATCGAACCGGTGCGCGCAGGCAACAGTCCCATGATGGCTTTCAGCGCGGTCGTCTTGCCCGCACCATTGCGCCCGAAAAGGCAGTGCACTTCGCCCTTTTCGAGCGTCAGATCAAAGCCGAACAGCACCTGCGTTTCATCGTAATAGCAATCCAGCCCGGATACGGTCAGCGCATCAGCCATCGGCGGTTCCCAGATAGGCTTGTTGCACCTTGGCATTGGCGCGAATGGAGCGCGGTGCCCCTTCTGCCAGAATGCGCCCGTTTTCCATAACGGTTATACGGTCGGCCAGCCGCATCACGACATCCATATTGTGTTCGATCAGCAGCACGGTCGTTTCCTTGCGGATGTCGCGCACCAGCTTGATGAAATCCTTTATCTCGCCATCCGAAAGCCCCTGCGTCGGTTCGTCGAGGATCAAGAGGCGAGGGTGCAGCGCCAGGCCCATCGCGATTTCGAGCAGGCGCTGGTGGCCATAGGAAAGCGCGGCGGCGGGTGTCGAGGCGCGCTCCGTCAAACCCACATGCAGCATCGCATCACGAACGCTTGCGTCCAGCGCTTTGCGCGAGCGCCCATCAGTCAGCGTGCGCTGCGCAGCAAGCGCAACATTGTCATACACAGTGAGGTTCGGAAAAATGCTGGTTATCTGGAACGTATAGGCAATTCCCATCCGCACGCGAATATGCGCCGGCACGCGCGTAATATCTTCGCCGTTGAAGCCGATCACGCCGGAACTTGGCTCGATGCGTCCGCACAGCAGGCTGACCAGTGTCGTCTTGCCGGCACCGTTTGGCCCGATCACGGCACGCACTTCTCCGGGATTAACCGAGAAGTCCACCATATCGACGGCTTTCAACCCGCCAAAATTACGCGAAAGATTGCGTGCAATCAGCAGCGGCTTCATGGCAGCCACCTCGCCCAATGTGCACGGATCGTGCCGAAAATGCCCTTCGGGAAAAACAGCACCAATACGATCAGCGCAATGCCAACAACGCCGAGATATGAGAAGTTCCAGTCAGGCACCGCGCGCGCCAGCACGTCGCTGGAAAAATCGACCAGATAATACATCAGCACTGTGCCGAGCAGCGGGCCGAGCGTTGTCGATGCTCCGCCCAGCAACACCCATAGCAGCGGCAGGATGGAATATTGCACCGACGCAAAGGTCGAGCCCACATAGCCAAACAACAGCGCATAGGCCGCGCCCGAGGCCCCGGAAATTGCGCCGGAAATCACCACCGCTGCCAGCTTGTTGGCGAACACATTATAGCCGAGCATCCGCGTGCGATCTTCGTTCTCACGAATTGCGATCAGCACGCGGCCAAAGCGCGAGCGCACGATGCCAAGCGTTATAAGCAGCACCGCCGCGAATAATACCAGCGCCGCATAATAGCGCGTCACCGGGTTTGAAAAATCGAAGTGAAGGCCCGCAAACTCGACCAGTCGCGTCGGCTGCGGCAGCACTATGCCTTCATCGCCGCGCGTCCATTGGCCGAAATAGAGCGTTGCGAGATACAGCACCTGCGCAAACATCATTGTGACGATCATGAACGCCACACCAGTCGTGCGCAGCGCCAGCAGGCCGATTGCCAGCGCCAGAACAGCCGCACAGCCAACGCCCGCCACAAAGGCCAAGGGTAGCGCCCAGCCAAGATGATAGACCGTCAGCCCGGCACCATAGAGACCGGCGGCAAAAAACATCGCATGGCCAAGGCTGAGCAAGCCCGTATAGCCAAACAGCAGATTGTAACCCATCGCGAACACGGCCAGCACCATGATGCGCGAGAACACGCCCTGATGGTAGGCGGGCAGCACGTAGTCCAGCGCCGCCAAAAGCGCGATCACTGCAATATGCAATATGATCTGCTTGCCGATATTCATCGCGACGCGGTTCCGAACAACCCTTGCGGGCGGAACACCAGCACCAGCGCCACCGCTGCAGTGGCGATCATCTTTGCGAGTGTGGGCGAAAAGAACATTGCGATGATGCCGTCCGACACGCCGATTATCAGCGCTGCAACCAGTGTGCCGCGCAGCGAACCAAGCCCACCGATAATGACGACGATAAACGACAGCAGTAGCGGATCGAGACCCATCAGATAGTGCGCTTGCTGGATCGGCACGATCAGCACGGCAGCAATGGCCGCCAGCATCGCGCCGAGCGCAAATACCCCGGCGTAAACGCGCTCGACAGGTATGGCGAAGGCGCGCGCCATTTCGCGGTCGATCTGCGTGGCGCGCATGATGAGGCCGATGCGCGTGCGCGTCAGCACCACCCATACGATTGTCAGCAGCACAATCGCGGCGATGATCACAAACAGCTTATAGCCCGAATAGCCAAACCACGGGAATTGAATGCGCAGATTGAACGGCGCCTCCACTGGCCTCGCTTCGGGACCATAAAAGGTTAGCGCTGCCTGTTGGATAAGGTAAAGCAGCCCGATTGTGGCGACGATCGTCGATTCCGGGTTGTAGTCGAGGCGCCTCAGCACCAGTCGCTCCGAAAGAAAGGCGACCGCGCCGACGACCAGCGGACTGACTACCAGCGCGGCAACAAAGCCAAGCGCCGGATTGCCCGTCACCATCGACGCAACGCCCCAAGCAATCACTGCGCCGAGCATGAAAAACTCGCCATGCGCAACATTAACGATGCGCATGACTCCGAACACGAGTGAAAGGCCCAAGGCCGTCAAAGCCAGAACGGCGGCTGTCACCAACCCCTCAAGCGTTGCCAGCAGCAAATGCGGCCCGAACCCCATGCGGATCAGGTACCGTGCGAGGCGGGGAGCAATGCAGAAGCGCCGCTGCCCCTGCCCCTCAAGATGGACGGGGATGACACATGTTGCATTGCTTGATTCCCCTCTCCCTTGAGGGGAGGGGTAAGGGGTGGGGGTTCCAACACGGAAACTGAATCCTCCACTCCCCGTACCATTACAAAGCCTGCTGCGTGTAATCGCCTTCGGCTTCGTACATGCCGTCCTTGATCTCGGTGCGGTGTACGACCTTCAGCTTGCCGCCTTCCACCTTCGAGATGTTCTGGTGCCCATAGACCTGATGCAGCTTGCCATCGAACACCTTGTCGCCTTGCGGATGTTCCGGCCCTTCTTCGAAGCCTTGGATCGCCTCGGTTGCCTCGACCAGCTTGGCGCGATCGGCCGGGCCCTGATAGCCCGCCGCTTCCATCGCCTGCTTGATGACGTAAAGTGTTTCCCAGCAGCCGAACATATGCGCTGCCGTCGAAACGTCCTTGGGGTCGCCAACCGCTGCACCATTGTCGTCGATCCCGACTGCTGCGCGATAAGCCTTCATCGCCTCGGAATCGTTTGCCTGTGTATAGCGCGGGCAGCCTTCCCAGAAATGCGAACCGTCGAGGAACTCAAGGCCGGGGCTGTTGATGTCCACCGCTTCCAGCGAGTCGATAAAGCCGAAAAGCTGCGGCTTGTTGGAGCCGTAGAATTCACCGAGTTCCTTCACGAATGTCAGCACAGCCGGTCCCACCATCACGTGATAGAGCACTTCTGTTTCCGCGGGAATCTGCGGGAAGTATTTCGTGAAGCTGCTCTCTGTCGGCGGAATTGGAATCTGCGCAATCACCTCTCCACCTGCAGCCTTGATCGCAGGGGTGAAATAATCGCGGTGGTCATGGCCGAATGCGTAGTCCGGGAAGATCATCGTGACTTTCTTGCCCAGATTGCCGGAAACCCAAGGTGCCATCGCCGTCACCTGCGAGCGCACATCCGTAATGCCCGGCTGGAAGCAGTAGCGGTTCAACTTGCCGGAGGCGACGTGATAGCCCTCGCTCACCACGAAATACGGAATCTTCAGTTCGCCCGCGACCGGCGCGGAAGCCACGACCACATGGCTGAACAGCGTGCCGTAAACGACGTCGCATTGATGCTGCGTAGCAAGCTTGGCGACCACTTCCGCCCCCCGCTTCGGATCGGTGCCGTCATCTTCGGTAATGATCTCAATCGGGCGGCCATTGATGCCGCCAGCAGCGTTGATTGCTTTCACAGCCGCCGTGGTGGTGCGCTCATACCAACGTCCGTAGGCCGCGCCGATACCGGTCTTATGCGCCTGAAAGCCGATCTTGATCGGCGCGGAGCTTTGCGCCTGTGCGTAGCGCACGAAACCCGGCGCGGCAGCAAACGTGCCCGCTGCAGCAATTCCTTTCAGCGCGCTGCGGCGTGAAATGGACGTTGATGGTAGGATGATTGATGACTTCTTCGTCATGCCGTTCCCCTGTTGTTTTTGTTGGCATGCCTGCACGGTTGCACCGTGTCAGTTCTGAATCGCCATTAGAGCACAATGCCGCGCGGTCGCAAGCACCCAAGGGTCAGGACCTGTTAATTGGGAAGAAATGGTGTGAGGCCATCTGGTTTGATACGCGGAGCAAAAGCGCAGGAAATGTGGTGCATTTTCAAGCTCTTTGCGACAAAGTAACAGGCCAGATGGACCACATCCGAAGGACGCCGGAACGGCCTCGATCTGCCGCGTCAAAGACCTTGCCGTACAAGGCGCCATTTCGCTCCAATTAGCGGGTCCTGACCCTATCCCGCTGACGGTGTGGAAAGTAGCCAGAGGCCGAGAAGGGTATAGCCGACCATCAGGACGGCGAGCGGCAACTGGCTGACCGTCGCTGCGCGTGTCTCTCCATACAGGCGCGTTGCGAGCATGTGTGCGATCAGCACGGCAAGCACATGCCCTGCGATAATCGCCAGCGACACCGCATTCCACAGCATCCATGCCGCGTCGTGACCCATCACGATGCCCGCCTCCAAAGGACGGCCGCTCAGCCCAAGTAAGTTCCAGCCGCGCGCGAATGGGTCGGAAAGCGCGATAAGCGCAGCCTGTCCGTCGACCAGAAGCGAGGTCAGGTAATGCGCAAAATGATAGGCGAGGGCAATTGGCACGATAGACCAGACCAGCAAGCCGATTGCCTCCCTGTTGCCCTCGCTCGCCATCCATTCGCCAGCGCGAACCAGCCCCGCGAAAACGATTGGAAACGCGATCATTGCAGTGAAAAGCCCGACGCTGTTCGGAATCGTCACTGCAGACCGACCCGGAAACTCCAGTGGATTTATTCCTATGCTGCCCAACCAGAGGAACGTCTTGGAAAACCCGTCGAACGATACAGCGGCCAGGTTGGCCAGCAGGAAAACAACGCCGCTCATTGGCAGCGCCCGCGCTTCCGCAACCGCTGCTCCCGGCAATCGCAACTCGACCGTTTCGGGCTTTTCCCTGGATGGCTGCATGATTCCAAACCGTGCGATCATCGAGAAAAACACGGTGAGAAATTCGCCTTGTCGGGTCCATCTTTCGTGTCCAAACAAAACCACGAATACGAACGTAACGATCCAGTACGAAAGCGCGACGATCGAAAGGCGAGGCGGGTCTTCGGGCGCAATGTAAATCAGCTCGAACCACGCAAACGCGCAGAACAAAATAACAGCGGGGATATAACTCGCGTCGCCTTCATTGAATGCGGGCTCCGCTCGCCCTGTCAGCTTTCCCACAACCAAGCATGGCGCATACCAGGGATCGATCCAGCGCCAGACATTTCCGACCAGCCCCTGCACGAGAGGAACACCCACCCAAAGCAAGGTCCAGATGGTTAGCGGCAATGGATTATTCGTCGGGTCAGGACTGCCACGCAGCCCGGCGGCAATCAGCACGACGAACAGCGCAAACGACAACGCGCTTGTCAGAAACCGCAGCCTTTCAGGAGACCGCCACATGGGCAAGCGAAAGCGTCGATAAACGTCCAGCGCGGCGGGTTTCAGGAAAAAGAGAATGGCAAAGCTCGCAGCAACTGCAAATGCACCGCCGGCAAAATAATACCCCGTAGGCAGCAAAAGCACATGGCCGCGCTCGGATGCGTGAGCCAACGCCGCGCTTGGCCACGCCACACACGCAACAACACCCCACCAGAAACGCTTCACGCTTTTCGGCAATCGGCCAGTCTCGGTCACACCCAGACTTTCTGCCTGACCCTGCCGCTTTCTCCGAAAAGACGGATATAGCGTTTGATTTCTTCGGGGTCGCCCGTAGCCTTTTCCGGGTTATCGGAGAGCTTCACCACGGGGCGTCCATTGGCTTCCGTCACCTTGCAAACCAGTGAGATGGCATCGAGCTGGTTGGTCGGGCGCGGCGCGCAGTCTTCGAAATCATTGGTCAGATTGGTGCCCCAGCCGAAGCCCATGCGGACCTTGCCCTCGAAATGCTCGTAAGTCTTGATGATGGTATCGACATCAAGCCCGTCCGAAAAAATCAGCAGCTTGTTTTTCGGATCAACGCCTCGTTCCTTCCACCAGCGGATAATGCGTTCTCCGCCTTCGATCGGTGGCGCGCTGTCGGGGCGAAAACCGGTCCAGTCTGCCACCCAGTCCGGCGCGTCGCGCAGAAAAGCATCCGTGCCGAATGCATCGGGCAGCACGATCAGCAAATTGCCGCCATAGTAGCGCTGCCAGTCCTGCAGCACCCGATATGGCGACTTCTTCAAATCCTCATCGCTATCTGTCAGCGCTGCAAAAACCATCGGCAATTCGTGCGCATTTGTGCCGAGCGCTTCCAGGTCATTGTCCATCGCCAGCAGCACATTGCTCGTGCCGGTAAAGGCCTCGCCTATGCCTTCTTTCAGCGCTTCAACGCACCAGCGCTGCCAAAGGAAACTGTGTCTGCGGCGCGTCCCGAAATCTGAAATCTTGATGCCTGGAAGCTTTTTCAGCCGCTCCGTTTTTTCCCACATCTTCGCCTTGGCGCGCGCATAGAGCACGTCCAGCTCAAACGGGCCAAACTGCTTCATGGCCGAGCGCGAGCGCAGCTCATTGATAATCGCCAGCGCGGGAATTTCCCACATGGAGGTGTGCATCCACGGTCCGGGAAACTCAAGCTCGTACTGGTCGCCCACGCGCTCCAGCCGATATTCGGGAAGCTGAAAATCTTCCAGCCATGAGAGGAATTCCGGCTCGAAAATCTGCTTGCGGCCATAGAAGGTGTTACCCGCAAGCCAGATCATTTCCTTCTTTGTTATGCGCACCGTTCGGGCGTGGTCCAATTGCTCGCGCAATTCCAGCTCATCTATCTCTTTCGCGAGCTTGGCTTTCCGCGTTCGGTTGATAAGCGAGAAGGTGGCGTCGACTTTGGGATACATGCCCCAGATCATCTGAAGCATCAGCAGCTTGTAAAAATCCGTGTCGAGCAGGCTGCGAACGATAGGGTCGAGCTTCCACGTGTGATCATATACCCTGCGGGCAATATCGGTGGTGGGCATTTTTCTCCCTCAGGTCACACAGTCCCATGGTGCAGCTTTGTAGAGAAAGCGCGTTCTACACAACAGGTTTCTGTATCAATCTCAGCGCATCGCGTTGCAGCCAGCGATAGAGCAGCAGCAGTGCCACCACCGCAAGCCCGATAAACAGGCCAAGCCATATGCCGATGCCTTCCATCCCGAAATGAAATGCCAGCAACGCCCCCAGCGGCAGGCCGATTCCCCAATAGCCGATTGCGGCATAGAGCATTGGTATCTTCGTATCCTGCAAGCCTCGCAGCATACCCGCCGCAACGGCTTGCGCGCCGTCGACCACCTGAAACATCGCCGCAAACATCAGGAACGTAACGGCATAAGCGATGACGGGCGCGTTGGCAGGGTCCGACACGTCGATAAAGGCCGAAATCAGCGGTTTAGGCAGTACCACCATCATCAGCGCCATCAGCGCCATGAACGAAACGCCGATGCAATAGGCCGTCCAGCCGGACCGGCTTACGCCTTCGCTATCGCGTGCCCCATAGGCCAGGCCCACGCGCACAGTAACCGCCTGGCCAATTCCCAGCGGAACCATAAAGGTAATAGAGGCGATTTGCAGCGCCACTGCATGCGCCGCCAATTGTATCGAATCGATAAGCCCCATCAGGAAAGCAGCGGCATTGAAGATCGTCACTTCGAAGGCAAGAATGCCCGAAATCGGCGCGCCGAGTTTCAGCAACGCCCAAAGTCGAGGCCAGTCGGCTCGCCAGAAACGGCCGAACAATTGATAGCGCCGAAATTTCGGTTCGATAACAGTAACGGCGGCAAGCCCGAAGAACATGAAGAAAGAGGCAAAGCTTGTCGCAATGCCAGAACCGGCAATGCCAAGTTCGGGAAAACCTGCATGTCCAAACACAAGCGCCCAGTTTCCAACGGCATTGAGGATCACGGCCAACACCATCACGGCCAGCGCCCAGCCGGGGCGTTCCAGCGCCGAGATGAAAGATCGCAGCACGATGTAGCCGTAGAATGGCAGAATCGCCCATTGCAGGCAGCGCAGATAAATGCCCGCCTGCGCGGCAAGATCGGGCTTCTGCCCCATCGCCAGAAGTATCGCTTCGCCGTTCCACAACAGGATCCAGAGCGGGATCGAGATAAGCACCGATAGCCACAGACCCTGGCGCACCGTGCGGCGCACATCGCGCACGGAGTGCTTTTTTCGGCCAAGCTCGGCAGCCATCATCGGCGCGGTGCCATAGGCCAGACCAAGCCCGAAAATAAGCGCGGCAAAATAGAGGTTCGAGCCGAGCGCACCGGCAGCCAGCGCATTCGGGCCAAGCCGTCCGATAATGGCGACGTCCGTCGCCGTCATGGCTACCTGCGCGAGGTTGGTCAGGATCATCGGCCACGCAAGCGCAAGCATGGCCCGAATCTCTTCGCGCCAGGGCTGCGCCGTGTCGGGGCTCCCTGAAACCATCGTCAAACCTGCCTTCGAAATCTTCATGCTGGTTGCCGCCAGCAGGAGTCGCTGCTTCTGAACGAAGGCGCTCAAAGTCGCAAGACGCTGCATGCTGTCGCTGTTGAGCCAGCTGACGCGCTCTTGACAGGAGATAAGGTCTGGTGCGACCCCCAACTTCACTTCAGGGAGAGAGCGATGGCCAATGGCGTTGTGATCGTCGGAACCGGGCATGGCGGGGTGCAAGCCGCCGCGAGTTTGCGCGAGGACGGCTACGACGGCCCGGTCATCCTGCTCGGTGACGAGCGCGAATTGCCCTATCATAAACCGCCGCTATCCAAGACCTTCATCAAGGACGACAAGGCTGAACCGCAAATACTGCGCGCTGAGAGTTTCTATGCGTCGCACAATATCGACCTGCGGCTTGGCGAGCGTGTCGAGCGCATTGACGGCAAGCGCCTGTACCTTGCAGGTGGCTCAACTCTTCAGTTCGATCATGCAATTCTTGCCCTGGGCGCGCGTCCCCGCACCTTGAGCCTGCCAGGCGCGCAGCTCGAGGGCGTCATGCCTTTGCGCGACATCGCCGACGCTCGACGTATCCGTGAGGCCGCTCATGGCGCGGAGGACGTTGTGGTCATCGGCGGCGGCTTCATCGGTCTGGAAATCGCCGCAACGCTTCATGCCGGTGGGCGCCGGGTAACGGTGGTTGAAGCTCAGCCTCGTGTGCTTGGTCGCGGCGTGGCGGCAATCATCGCTTCGCATGTCCATGCTCGTCTCGTGGAAACCGGCGTCAAAGTGCGCACCGGCATTGGAATTGAGCGCATTGTCGGCAGCAACGGCCGCGTGACCGGCGTCGAATTGCGCGATGGCGAAACCATTCCCGCAAGCCTGGTCATTGTCGGCATCGGCGTCGTGCCGAACGTCGAACTGGCAGAGGCCACGGGTTTGGCCGTAATGAACGGCATCAAGGTCGATGGAACAATGCGCACGTCGCGAGACGACATTCTCGCCATCGGCGATTGCGTGAATTTCCATCACTGGATGACCCGCAGCGACGTCCGCCTGGAATCGGTTCAAAACGCGACCGATCAGGCGCGCCGCGCCGCCAAGACTATCGTCGGTCATTCTGGCGAATATGATGCAGTGCCTTGGTTCTGGTCAGACATTGGCGACATGAAGCTGCAGATGGTCGGGCTCGTGGGTCGCGAAGATCGCCATGTTCTCGCAGGCTCACCGAATGAAAATCGCTTCGCGGTTTTCCACTTCGCCGGTCCGCACCTGACCGCCATCGAAACCATCAATCGGCCCGCCGATCACATGATCGGACGGCGCATTCTTGCTACGGATTTCTCGCCGGATTTCGATGTGCTCAAAGCCAGCCCCGACAGCCTGAAAGCAATCTTCACAGAATGGCAGTCGAAAGCCTGATAACGCCGGTTTTATCCGATTTTTCTTGAACAGCGCACAATTGGCGGGGATAAGGCCAAACCTGTTTCAACCTGGATCGCCGATGATTAAAGCAATTCCCACTTCACTGTTCGCTCTTGTCTTGCTGACCTTTCCAGCACTTGCCGCTGAAGGCTTGCCAGGGCAAACCATGTCGCTCTGGTGGGGGCTGCCGTTCCTCGGCATTCTGCTTTCAATCGCCACTGGCCCGCTGCTCTACCCGCACTTCTGGGAACATCACTACGGCAAGATCACGTTCGGCTGGACGCTGATCATTCTCGTTGCAATGCTCTTCAGCTTCGGCACGCCCGCGACCCTTGAAGCCGTGCTTCACGCCGTTCTTCTGGAATACCTGCCGTTTATCATTCTGCTGTTCGCGCTTTTCACGATTGCTGGGGGCATTGTGATCACGGGCAACATTCACGGCACGCCTTTGACGAATGTCGTTCTGCTGGTCATTGGCGCATTGCTCGCCTCTGTGGTCGGCACCACCGGCGCGTCCATGATCTTGATTCACCCAATCATCCGCGCAAACGATAACCGCCCGTTCAATGCGCATGTAATTGTCTTCTTCATCTTCCTCGTCTCGAACATCGGTGGTTCTTTGACGCCGTTGGGTGATCCGCCGCTCTTCGTCGGCTTCCTGCGCGGCGTCGAGTTTTTCTGGACAACCGAACACCTTCTCACCGAAACGCTGTTCGTTGCGACTCTCGTGCTAGGCGTATTCTTTATTCTCGATCTCGTTCTGCACATTCGTGAGGATGGGCTCCCGAAAATCAAAGACCCTACGCCGGATACGCGAGTGGGCTTGCGCGGCCTCGTGAACGTACCGCTACTTGCCTGCGTTATCGGCGCTATCCTTATGTCCGCAAGCTGGAAGCCGGGGGTCGAATTTTCCGTCGCAGGTGTCCATGTCGAACTGCAGAACATTCTGCGCGATTTAATCATCCTGTGCTGCGCGCTGATTTCGTTCAAGGTAACGCCCCGCCTGCTTCGCAGAGCCAATGAGTTTTCGTGGGCTCCGATCCTCGAAGTCGCGAAACTGTTTGCCGGAATCTTCATCGCCATCGTGCCCGTTGTGGCCATTCTCAAGGCAGGCGAAGGAGGTGCGCTTTCCGGCTTGGTTGCACTCGTTACAGCGCCTGATGGCCAGCCTAACGATCTTGCCTATTTCTGGCTCACAGGCGTGCTTTCCTCGTTCCTGGATAATGCGCCAACCTATCTGGTGTTCTTCGAGCTTGCGGGCGGCGACCCGCATCATCTCATGACTGCAGGCGCATCTACGCTCGCCGCGATTTCGTCGGGCGCGGTCTTCATGGGCGCCAATACCTATATCGGCAACGCCCCGAACTTCATGGTTTACGCGATTGCCAGGGGGCGCGGCGTCGCCATGCCGAGTTTCTTCGGATACATGCTTTGGTCAGGCGCGGTTCTCATGCCTGTGTTCTTGCTGGCGGGGTTCCTGTTCTTCTGACAATGGACGCGCACAACCATCTGATGTAAATCACCGGCGCAGCATGTTGCTGCAAGACTTTGGCAACAGGTGCGTTTGAGTGTCAGGCCTCGCATATCTCGGCAACAGAACAATTCGATTTGTAGCGGCAATCCTTGCGTTGATGCTGCTGTCGGCCTGCACCACCGCCAGCGACGGGTTGCGCAGCGTTGAGCCTTCCGCTCTCGCGCCTTCCGAAAGCATGGATGAATCGCCGCGTCACGCCGTTGCGGTCGTGGATGTTGCTTCCGGCCGCATGCTCTATTCTGTCAACGCGAACTCGCCGCGCCATCCGGCATCGCTCGCCAAGATGATGACGCTCTATCTTCTCTTTGAAGCGATAGAGACACATCGCGTGAACCTCTTCACGATGATCCCAATTTCGGAACATGCTGCCAGCCAGCCGCCTTCGAAGATGCGCCTTCGTCCCGGCGACCAGATCGACGTTCTCACGGCAATCCATGCGCTCACTGTGAAGTCGGCAAATGATGTCGCCGTCGCAGTGGGCGAATATCTGGGTGGATCCGAAGATCAGTTTGCGCAGATGATGAATGCCAAGGCGCGCTCGCTCGGAATGCGCGGCACCACCTTCCGCAATGCGTCCGGCCTGCACGATCCAGAACAGGTCACGACCGCGCGGGACATGGCGCTGCTCGGCATATCGTTGCGCCGCCGGTTCCCTGACAAGTTCCAGTATTTCTCTGCCACGAGCTTCAATTTCCGCGGCAAGATCGTCAAAGGACATAACGACCTGCTCGGGCGCGACGGCGTCGACGGTATCAAGACGGGCTATGTGCGTGCTTCCGGCTTCAACATAGTCACGTCGGTGCAGTCGGGCGGCAAGAGCCTCGTCGTCGTGGTTATGGGCGGCCAGACCGCGCGCTCCCGGAATGCCGAGGTCGAAAGCCTGATCGCGACCTATCTCGGACGTCCGCAGTCGATTGCGCTGCAGCCCTGAGTTTCTGCAAAATCGTTCTTGTAATGTTCTATATTATATGAGAACAGTCTAATCATATTTGGTGCGTGGCGGCGTGCTTGAAATGATTGGTTCTGGCACATGGTTTCTCGCGTCCACACTGTTGCGTTTCAAGGCATAGAAGCTGTCCCCGTTGACGTGCAGGTTATGATCGCGCCCGGGAAGGTTGGCATGCAGATTGTCGGCCTGCCGGATAAAGCCGTCGCAGAAAGCCGCGAGCGAGTGCAGGCCGCGCTGCATGCAACAGGCTTGTCCATGCCCGCCAAGCGCGTAACCGTAAATCTCGCGCCAGCCGATTTGCCGAAAGAAGGGAGCCATTACGACCTTCCGATTGCACTCGGCCTTATGGCCGCGATGGGAGCTATCCCTGCCGATGCGTTGTCCGGTTTCGTGGTGTTGGGGGAACTCGCGCTCGACGGCACAATTGCGGAAGTCGCGGGCGTCCTGCCTGCAGCCGTGGGGGCCAATGCGCAAGGGCGGGGATTGATCTGCCCGGAAGCTTGCGGTCCGGAAGCCGCATGGGCGGGTGCGGACATAGACATTCTCGCGCCACACAGTCTCATCGCGGCTGCAAACCATTTCCGCGGAACGCAAGTTCTCTCCAGACCCATTCCTGCCATACAGCGCAAGGAAACCGCGGGACTGCCGGATCTGTCGGACATCAAGGGTCAGGAAACGGCTCGGCGCGCCTTGGAAGTTGCCGCTGCTGGCGGCCACAATCTCCTTATGTCCGGCCCGCCCGGTTCCGGCAAATCCATGCTTGCCGCGCGTCTCCCATCGATATTGCCGCCACTTGAACCGCGCGAACTGCTCGAAGTCTCGATGATCGCATCCATTGCGGGCCAATTGGCTGGTGGAAAGCTCAGCGACAGCCGCCCGTTCAGGTCGCCTCATCATTCCGCATCGATGGCGGCAATGGTCGGCGGCGGCGCGCGGGCGCGTCCGGGCGAAGTCTCACTTGCCCATCACGGTGTGCTGTTTCTGGATGAATTTCCAGAGTTCACGCCTGGGGTTCTGGATTCTCTGCGTCAGCCTCTGGAAACGGGCGAATGCATGATTGCGCGCGCCAATCATCGCGTTTCTTATCCGGCACGCATTCAACTCGTCGCCGCGATGAATCCCTGCCGCTGTGGCATGGCCGGAGAGCCGGGGCATCAATGTGCGCGTGGTCCTCGCTGCCTGACGGAATATCAGGCGCGCATTTCGGGTCCGCTTCTCGATCGCATCGACATCAGGGTCGACGTCCCGGCCGTTTCCGCCGCCGATCTTGTCTATTCGGATCGCAGCGAAAGCAGCGCCACCGTCGCGCAGCGGGTTGCGCGCGCACGGCAAATGCAGCGACGACGTTTTGAAGCAATAGGCGCGGCGGTCACAACCAACGCGCATTGTTCTGCCTCGCTAATCGAAACTGTAGCCGCGCCGGACGCCAGCGGCGCGTCATTGCTGGCGGAAGCCAGTGAAAAGCTGGGCTTCTCCGCTCGCGCTTATCATCGTGTTTTGCGCGTCGCTCGCACACTTGCCGATCTTGATGGAAGCGAACGTGTGTGCCGCATTCATCTGGCCGAAGCAATCGCCTATAGGCTGCCAAGTGAGCGCACCGTGCAGGCGGCATGATATGCCCAAAAATTGTCCTCTTGCATTGCGGGTAATGACAGGCATCTTGCAGCGCTAACGAACAAGGTAGGACTGCCGTTGTGAGCAACATCGCTTTTTCCGCAGCGGGCATATCGGTGGCGGTCGATCTCTCAGTCGGCCACATTGCAGACATGGCCATGGACTTGGGCGATCGCGTCTTGCGTCCGCTGCATCGCGCGCCCTGGATCGGTGAAACAGGTCTGCCCGCCGACATTGCGCCCGGGTTGGAGCGCCTGTCAGGCGATTTCCTATGCGCACCATTCTCCCGCAACGACATCGAAGAAGCGCCGGGGCACGGCTGGCCCGCAAACAGCCCTTGGAGCGTCGTTTCAAGCAGTGCCATTCCCGGCGGGTGGCGCGCGACGCTGAGGTTGGCGAAAACCGTTTTCGGCGCGACGATCGAAAAGACGCTGACCCTGCGGGACAATCATCCGCTTCTCTATCAGGAGCACCGTATAATTGGCGGTTCCGGCGAACTCCCGGTCGCGCATCACGCGATGAGTGTCATGGCGCGCGGCGGCAAGCTCGCATTTTCGCCGAAACGCTTTGCTGAAACGCCCGCCGAATCGCTCGAGCCCGATCCCGCACGCGGTCGATACAAGCTCGCATATCCGGCGCGCACGCTGGATATTCGCCGCTTCCCCACAAGCGATGGCGGCGTCACCGACCTCGCCGCCTACGCGGGGAATGATCGCCGCGAAGATTTTGTCATATTGGTAGAAGAACCGGCAAACGCTTTGGGCTGGACCGCGTTGCAGCGCCAAGCCGAGGGCGATCTGGTGCTTGTTCTAAAAAATCCATCCGAACTGCCCATTACAATGCTCTGGTATTCGAATGGCGGTCGCGACTATGCCCCTTGGAACGGGCGGCATCTTGGCGTTCTCGGCATTGAGGATGGGCGCACTGCTGTCGGCCATCGCCAATCCATTGGCGACAACACGCTCAAGGCCGCTGGCGTGCCGACAAGTTTCGCGCTCAGCCCAGACCTCACGATCAGCTTCCGCCACATACTGGGTGCGTTGCCTTTGCAGGCGCTTCCCCACTCGGTCGAGCAGCAGAAGAATACGCTCGTGCTCAGTATGGAAGGCCGAGAGTTTCTGACACCGTTCGATTCCGGGTTTCTTTCTCGCGCCACAGACTAAGCCTATGATACGGAATGGGAGTTTGTCAGATGTCACAGATTGCTCATTTGGCGTCAGCCATCTTCAAAAAGGTCGACAAAAACGGCCGCTGTCTGGTCGCGGTTGCCGGTCCGCCCGGCGCTGGCAAATCCACCATATCCTCAGCCCTCATAGACCTTTTGCCTGAAGGCTCCGCAGTCGTCGTGCCGATGGATGGCTTCCATTATGATGATGCGGTGCTCGATCAGAAGGGGCTGCGCTCTCGAAAGGGTGCGCCGGAGACATTTGATTTCGCCGGCTTTGAACATCTTTTGAAGCGTATTCGCGCTGGCGAACCTGAAATCGCCATTCCTGTCTTCGACCGCAACATGGAGCTGTCCCGCGCGGCGGCGGCCATTATCGATACAGATAAGCGCTTTATCATCGTTGAAGGCAATTACCTGCTGCTTTCCGAGAAGCCGTGGGTGCGTCTCCGAGAACTGTTTGATTTTACGGTGTTTCTCGACGTCCCTCGTGACGAGCTTGAGCGAAGACTTATCCAGCGTTGGCGCGATCATGGCCGCTCGGAAGAGGACGGTCGCGCTTGGGTTGATTCCAATGATCTGCCGAATGTTGATCGAGTTCTTCAAAACCGGAGCGCTGCTGACTTGACGATCTGATTCGCAAGGCCGATTCTCCGCGAATCACCGCGCAAAATGGTCGCAGGTGACGATCGAGGGTGGAGCCATTTCGAAAAAGGAGAGTTCGATGGCAAAGCAGGCGACGAAGGCTGCTGGCGGTAAAGCTGCAGCCAAAGGGGCGGCTAAGCCGGCCTCTAAGACCACCAAGGCGGCTGCCAAACCAGCCGCAGCGAAGACCAAGGCCGCCGCAAAGCCAGCGGCAAAAGCAGCAGCGAAACCAGCCGCAAAAGCAGCAGCCAAGCCAGCGGCAAAAGCAGCAGCGAAACCAGCCGCAAAAGCAGCAGCCAAGCCTGCGGCGAAAGCCACTGCAAAACCGGCGGCAAAAGCCGCAGCCAAGCCAGCCGCAAAAGCAGCGGCCAAACCTGCCGCGAAAGCAGCAGCTAAGGCACCTGCGAAAAAGGCGGCTTCAAAGCCCGCAGCAGCAAAGGCAAAAGCTCCTGCAAAGCCCGCTGCCAAATCTAATGGCGCGGCGGCTACCGTTGCAAAAACTGCAAAGAAAGCGGTCAAGACTGTCAAGTCCACCGCCAAAAGTGTGGTTGCTGCGGCAGCATCAGTTGTCGGCGCAAAAAAGACGTCGTCCAAAAAGGCTTGATGCATCGCCCTGCGCGGGTCCAGCGAGCCTATCTTTTCGCATGGCCAGCCAGATCTGGCGCGGAGCGCGAATGCTCCGCTACTTTATGCCGACCACACGCCCGAACCGTCAGCGCGGCGGCACAACCAGTCCCTTTTGCGAAGCAGGCCGCTCAAGCGCGCGCTCAAGCCAGGCGTTGACGTTCTTCAGGCTGTCGAGTCCGAGCAATTCGCTCGCATCATAAACGACCTTCAAGCCGCGCACCCACGGAAAGATTGCAATATCTGCAATCGAGTAGTCGTTGCCCATGATCCAGCGGCGGCCGTCCAGTCTTTGCTCAAGCACGCCAAGCAAGCGGCGCGACTCGTCCCGGTAGCGGTTGAGCGGACGCTTGTCGTCAATCTCCCGCCCCGCAAACTTGTAGAAGAAGCCGAACTGTCCAAACATCGGCCCGACCGATGCCATCTGGAAGAACACCCACTGCAGCGTTTCATATCGGCGCGCTGGATCCTTCGGGAGCAGCTTTCCGGTCTTTTCCGCGAGATAGGTCAGAATTGCACCGGATTCGAAAAGCGCCAACGGCTTCCCGTCTGGACCCTTCGGATCAATGATCGCGGGAATCTTTCCATTGGGATTGAGCGAGAGAAACGAGTCGGTCCACGTCTCGTTCTTGGTGATGTCGACCCTATGCGCCTCGTAGGGCAGGCCAATTTCCTCCAGCATGATAGAAATCTTCACGCCGTTCGGCGTGGGGAACGAATAGAGCTGGATTCGATCAGGATGCTGCGCCGACCAGCGGTTTGAAATGGGAAATTCTGAAAGGTCAGTCATCGTCAACTCGCTCTATCGAAAGGATCAGGCAGACTTGAACGCCACCACCGCATTCGTCCCGCCAAAAGCAAATGCGTTGCTGATAGCTGCTTTAACCGGGCGCTGCTTCGCTACGTTCGGCGTGACGTCCAGATCGCAATCAGGGTCCGGCTCGCGATAATTTGCGGTCGGCGGCACGACGCCTTCGCGAATTGCCATGATGCAGGCAATCGCCTCCAGCGCGCCGGAGGCCCCCATGCAGTGTGCATGCATGGATTTGGTGGACGAGACCGAAACCTTGTCCGCGTCAGAGCCGAACACTGCGCGTATTGCGGCGGTTTCGATCTGGTCGTTGGCTTTGGTGCCGGTGCCATGCGCGTTGATGTAGTCCACGTCACCCGTGCACAACCGCGCATCCGCAAGGCACGCGCGCATCGCGGCGGCCGGACCTTCGACGGTCGGCGAAACAATATCAGATGCATCGGCAGACATGCCCGCGCCGGCAAACTCAGCCAATATCGTCGCGCCGCGCGCTTTGGCGTGTTCATAGCTTTCCAGCACGGCGATTGCAGAGCCTTCGCCAAGCACCAGCCCGTCGCGATCATTCGAAAATGGCCGGCATGTCTCGCGGGCCAGCGCGCGCAGCGCCTCCCAGCCTTTGACGACGCCAAACACCAGCGGCGCGTCCGTGCCGCCTGCCAGCATGATGTCGGCGCGGCCCAGCCGTATCTGGTCAGCCGCCGCTGCAAATGCGTGATTCGAAGAAGCACAGGCAGATGTCACGCCGAACACCGGTCCGCGCAGGCCGTGGATCATGCTCACCTGACCCGCCGGGGCGCTGGGCATTATGCGCGGAACGCAAAACACATTGGCGCGCGTTTTGCCCTCTTTCAGCAGCCCGAAATAGTTTTCGTCAGCAGCTTCCGCACCGAAAATCCCGGTCCCGACGACCGCGCCGATCCGGCTGCTGTCGATTGCCTGAACGTCAATCGCAGCGTTGCGGATTGCTTCGTCCGCTGCCATTGCTGCCAGCAGGGCAAAGCGGTCGATGGCCACCAGCCTGCGCTTGTCCACATTCCATTCGGGCAACTGCTTTATTTCTGCGCCGATCCGGGTCTTGGCGTCGCGCAAAAGCGGCGTTGAGAGTGTGCCGATTGCGGAGCGACCGGCTCGCAGGGCATCCCAAATATCGGCTACATTCGTGCCAAGGGCGCAGAGGCCACCCAGACCCGTGATAACGATCCGCTGCCGCGACACGTCAGGCGTTCTTCTTGTCGATAAGCGTGCGCACCGCCTTCACCATGTCGCCCACATTCTTGAGTTTGTTCCAGGCATCCACTGTGTTCATCTCAATCTCGATGTCATAGGCCTCTTCGACATCGAAAATGATCTCCGTGAGTTCAAGCGAGTGAATGCCGAGCGCGGTCAGTTCGGTTTCTGGAGTTATTTCTCCGATTTCAGGGTCAGCATGCGCCTGAATTTTCGCAATGATGTCTCGCGTGAGTTCATCGGTCATGCGCAATCTTCCCCGCTCTGCCGTTGCTTCGATGCTTCTTGTGCAACTCTGTATAGAAATCACATTGAAATGGCGCAACAACTTGAATGAAGAAAGGCCCCGCAAATGCGGGGCCTTCAACCGTCAGCCTGAGACGGTTCGTATCATCCGTATCAGTTGCGCGACAGCCAACCGTCGATTTCCGAATCAACTTCATCTTGCGCTTTGCCGTAGCGCTCCTGAATTCGGCCAGCCAATTCGCGGCGTTTTCCTTTGATAACATCAAGGTCGTCGTCAGTGAGCTTGCCCCACTGCTGCTGCACCTTGCCCTTGAACTGTTCCCAATTGCCTTCGATGCGATCCCAATTCATTCCGTGTCTCCTCGTTTTGAACTCATGGCGCTCAAGCGCCTCGAAAACAAAACGCAATATCGCTGGATATGTTCCACCGACATGTCGCCCAGCCATTTTCCACCTGCGGCGTGGGGGCGCGCCAAAGCCACTTTGCGTGGCGCGCGAAAGCGATTAAGAACGGTTCGACGCGCGCCACGGGCCTACGGAGCTATGGAATGACTGAAATCCTGCAAACCCCGAAACTTATCACGGTTTTTGGGGGCTCTGGCTTTCTCGGTCGCCACGTCGTTCGCGCTCTCGCGCGTCGCGGCTATCTGGTGCGCGTAGGGTGCCGCCGGCCGGATTTGGCGGGCCATTTGCAGCCGCTGGGCAATGTCGGCCAGATACAGGCCGTGCAGGCTAATTTGCGCGTGCGCTGGTCGGTAGATCGTGCCGTGCAGGGCGCAGCCCATGTGGTCAATCTGGTTGCCATTCTCCATCAAAGCGGTCGCCAGACCTTTGATGCGGTGCAGGATTTCGGCGCGCGCGCGGTTGCGGAAGCTGCTCGTTCGGTCGGCGCGGGGCTGACCCACGTTTCGGCGATTGGGGCTGACAAGGATTCGCCGTCCGACTATGCGCGTACCAAGGCGCTGGGCGAAGCGGCTGTAAGAGAGACGATCAAGGATGCTGTTATCATGCGTCCCTCGGTCATTTTCGGGCCGGAGGATGCATTCTTCAATCGCTTCGCCAATTTGGCGCGCTATTCACCGGCGCTGCCGTTGATTGGCGGCGGCCAGACCAAATTCCAGCCAGTGTTTGTCGGTGATGTTGCCGAAGCGATTGCGCGCTCTGTCGATGGACAGGTGGCCGGTGGCAAGACCTATGAGCTTGGCGGACCCCAGCACCTCACCTTCCGGGAGTGCATGGAGACGATGCTCGAAACCATCGATCGCAAGCGCTTGCTGGTTCCGGTGCCGTGGTGGCTCGCTGAGGTTCAGGGCAGTGTTCTTGGCCTTTTGCCAAATCCGCTTCTCACCAGGGATCAGGTCATTCTGCTGCGTTCGCACAATGTCGTTTCGCCGAAGGCCGAAAAGGAAGGCCGCACCTTTAGCGGTCTGGGCATCACGCCAACCGCAGTCGGCGCGATCCTGCCAAGCTATCTCTGGCGGTATCGTCCTGCCGGTCAGTTCACACGAAAGAACGAAGCATAGGCCCGCTGGATTCCTTTCTTCCTGATGGGGTAAGCGCCGCCGCAGCCGTGATGCTCGTGGTTGCCAGCTTTTTCACCTCCGCGCTCACCGCTTCCTTTGGTGTGGGCGGCGGCGTTGCGATGCTCGCTCTGCTTGGCATTTTCGTGCCAGTCGCGGTTCTCATCCCGGTGCATGGCGCGGTGCAGCTCGGCTCGAACACTGGTCGCGCATGGATTCAGCGGCGCTTCATCCGCATGGATGTTGCGGCACCCTTCATGGCTGGCAGTGTGGTCGGCGCGGTTGCAGGCGCGTTTCTCGTCGTACAATTGCCAGATGCGTTGATGAAAATCGTGCTTGGCGCGTTCATTATTCTCGTCACATGGACCAAAATTCCCGGCATCAACCGTCTGGGCAAGGCTGGTTTGGCCGTAGCAAGTTCAGCGCTCGCGCTGATTTCGATGATGGTCGGCGCGACCGGCCCGCTCGTTTCGCCGATTTTGGCGCAGTTCATCCCGGATGATCGCAAGGCACTTGTCGCGACTCACGCGGCCAGCATGGTTGTGCAACATGCGTTGAAAATTCTGGTATTTGGCCTTGCCGGCTTTGCCTTCGGCAGTTGGTTGCCGATGGTGGCGACAATGATCTTCACCGGTTATCTAGGCACAACCTATGGCAGCCTGCTTCTGGACAAATTGCCGGAAGAGTCGTTCCGCAGATGGTTCAAGATTGGCCTGACCATTCTTGCCCTCGACATATTGCGCCGGGGGCTGAGCGGCTTCTTTTGAGCCTTAGCCGAAAATCAGCAGGGCGATCAGCCCGACGCCACCAACGATCAGCCGCCACCAGCCAAATACCGAGTAGCCATGCTTGGAAACATAGCCGAGCAGCGAGCGCACGACGATTACGGCCATGATGAAGGCCGCGATGAATCCCGTCGCGATGATCGGCAGATCTGCGGCCGAAAGCACGTCGCGGTTTTTGTAAAGGTCGTAGGCGAAAGCGCCAGCCATTGTCGGCATGGCGAGGAAGAATGAAAACTCCGCCGCTGAGCGCTTGTCGGCGCCCATCAGCAAGGAGCCGACAATCGTCGCGCCTGAGCGAGAAGTGCCGGGAATCATTGCAAGGCACTGCACAAGACCGATTTTGAAGCAGAGCGACAGCGGGAAATCCATCACGTCGAAATAGCGCGGCTTCAGCGGCGCACGGTCGATAGCCAACAGGATAACGCCGCCAATGATGAGCATGATGCAAATCAGCATCGGGCTCTCGAAAAGCACGGTCTTGATAAAGTCGTGCGCTAGCGCCCCGATCACTGCCGCAGGCAGAAAGGCCAGCAGAATACCTGCGACAAAGCGCTGCGTTTTGGGGTCGGACGGCAGGTTGCGCGCGAGCTGAATAAGCTTGCCCGCGTAGACCGAGAGGATTGCCAAAATCGCGCCAAGCTGGATCAGAACCTCAAAAGCCTTGCCGGTAGACTTGAATCCGAGAAAATGCCCGGCGAGCAATATGTGCCCGGTTGATGAAACAGGCAGAAATTCGGTCAAGCCTTCCAGCAGGCCGAGCAAAAGTGCTTCGACAATTGTCTGATGTTCCATGATGCTCTCGGATAGCTGGCCCGGCGATTGCTTGTGTTCGTCCCGAACAGACCCTATAGGTTTCTGCGATTCTGCCCGGCGGACACCGACTTATCGGTCCGGCACGAACTTTACCAGATCATTCGTTGCGATTTCATGCTCACCCTGTTTCAACATCCTATGCTCCCGTCATGCCGGTTTATCCGCCTCGCCTTTGGTGAGAATGGCGAGGAATTGGAGTTAATTGAGGAAACACCGTGGAGTCGCCGCAAAGAATTTTTGGCGCTCAATCCTGCCGGCTCGCTGCCGGTCCTGCTGGCGGAAGGCGATGTCTCCATTGTCGGCGCAACCGTCATCGCCGAGTATCTGGACGAAACGCGCGGCATTTTGAAGCGTGACCGCCGCCTTTTGGCCGAAAATCCGATGGATCGCGCGGAAATCCGCCGTCTGGTCGATTGGTATCTCGTCAAGCTGGACAGCGAAGTTACCCGCCATCTGGTGCGCGAGCGTGTGTTCAAGCCTATGATGCCGCCGGAACTGGGCGGCGGTTCGCCTGATTCCACCGCTATCCGCACGGCACGCGCCAACATCAAGCAGCATATGAAATATACGAACTGGCTGGCAGGTTCGCGCAATTGGCTGGCGGGTCCGCGCCTCACCTATGCCGATCTCGCCGCTGCCGCGTCGCTGTCCGTGCTGGATTATCTTGGCGAGGTCGATTGGCGCGAAAACAACGCTGCGCGCGATTGGTACGCAAGGGTAAAGTCGCGACCCTCCTTCCGCTCACTGCTGAATGATCGCGTGCGCGGCATTTCTCCGGCAACGCATTATGCGGACCTCGACTTCTAAGCTTCGCGCGCTCATTGAGCGGGAAGCCCGCGCGCTGGGCTTCAACGCGGTTGCGGTCACGACGCCCGACGCAGCACCGTTGGCTGGTGGGCGTTTGGCGCAGTTCGTCACCGAAGGTTTTCACGGCTCCATGGCATGGATGGAGGAAACACTGGCGCGCCGCGGCCACCCGCGAACGCTTTGGCCGGAAGTGCAATCCATTATCATGCTAGCGATGAACTACGGCCCCGACAGCAGCCCGCTCGACGATCTGAAACACCGGGACCGCGCCGCCATCTCCGTCTATGCGCGCAATCGCGATTATCACGACATCATCAAAGGTCGCCTCAAGGAGCTGGCAAGCAAATTTGCCTCGCAAAGCGGCGCAGACGTGAAAGTGTTCGTAGACACTGCACCCGTTATGGAAAAGCCGCTCGCACAGTCGTCCGGCATTGGTTGGCAGGGCAAACACACAAATCTGGTCAGCCGCGAATTTGGCTCATGGCTGTTTCTCGGTTCCATTTTCACCACCGCGGAGCTTGCGCCAGACGAACCCGAAATCGATCATTGCGGCTCCTGTCGTTCCTGTCTGGACATTTGCCCAACCAACGCGTTTCCGGCGCCATACCGTCTCGATGCACGCCGCTGCATTTCTTATCTCACCATCGAGAACAAAGGCCCTATTCCGCACGAGTTTCGCGTTGCCATCGGCAACCGCATCTATGGCTGCGATGATTGCCTCGCCGTCTGTCCGTGGAACAAGTTTGCTTCGGAAGCATCCGAAGCGAAGCTCGTTGCGCGCGAAGATCTGCGAATGCCCACACTCGCCGATCTCCTGACGCTCGATGATACCGCCTTTCGCGCGCGATTCTCCGGCTCGCCCATCAAGCGCATCGGGCGGGACCGCTTCATCCGCAACGTTCTGATTGCTGCGGGAAACTCTAACGAACCCGAACTGGCCGAGGCCTGCCGAGCGCTTCTGGCAGACGAAGCGCCGCTTGTGCGCGGCGCTGCCATATGGGCCTTGTCGCGGCTTCTCGATAGGGAGCAACTTCAGCAATTGGCGCGGGATGATTCGGACCCGGATGTCGCGGCTGAATGGAGATTGGCGCTTGCAGAAAGTGCCTGCAGAATGGATGCACACTGAATGAAGGTTTTCATTTTCGGCGCGGGCTATTCGGGCAAGCGGTTCGCCGAAATGCGCCCCGAAAACACGCCCCTTCTCGGCACAACCCGCAGCGCAGCGAAATTCGCCACTCTGCAGGAATCGGGCATACAGCCCTTCGTCTTCGACAATCGCTCCATTGGCGATGATCTGGCGCGCGAATTGGCCGACACCACGCATCTCATCGTGTTCATCGCGCCGGATGATGCTGGCGATTCGGTGCTCGACGCACTGCGCGCCGCCTCTGTTGCTATGCCGAAGCTGGAATGGATCGGCTATCTCTCCACCGTGGGCGTATATGGCGACCATGGCGGTGCCTGGGTGGATGAGGAGAGCGCCTGCAATCCAGTCTCCGGGCGCTCGCGCCTGCGGCTGGCAGCGGAGCGGGCTTGGCAGCTCTTCGGCGAAACGCACCGCGTCCCCGTTTCGATCCTGCGGCTTTCGGGCATTTACGGACCGGGGCGCAACGCCTTCGTGAATCTGGAAAATGGAACAGCCAAGCGGCTCATCAAGCCCGGACAGGTTTTCAACCGCATCCATGCGGACGATATTGGCGCATCGCTCTGGCACCTCATTGCACAGCGCACTGGCGGCATTTTCAATATTACCGACGACGAGCCGGCACCCCCGCAGGATGTCGTCTCCTTCGCAGCCGGTTTGATGGGCATCGCCCCGCCTCCCGAAATTCCGTTCGAGACGGCCCAACTTTCGCCAATGGCTCGTTCTTTCTATGGTGAGAACAAGCGCGTTTCCAACGCACGTCTCAAGGTGACAGGCTATGCATTCCGCTATCCCAACTATCGCGCGGCTTTTGAGACGATGTGGCGTGAGGGAAACTGGCAAGGTGCAGGCAAAGCCGACTCGCGCAGCCCGATCAAACCATAGTGCATTGCTTCGTAAATTTACGAATGCGTAACCATGCCGTTCCAAGCTGGCGGATTATCTAAGGAAGAGAAAATGTCCGGACCTGCTCAAAAAGGCCGACTGAAACGCAAGGCCGGATGGCTGTTGGCGGTCGCTATCGGCTTCGGCGTGCTCGCGCAATCCGCGCAATCGGATGAACTGGCGAAAAACGCATTCGGCGCAAAGAGCCTGCCCGCTGCCAGCGAACCGCACTCCTATGGCTTTTACAGCAAGGGCTGCTTTTCCGGCGGCATGGCCATCGCCGCCGATGGCCCGACATGGCAGGCAATGCGGCTTTCCCGCAATCGCCGTTGGGGCCACCCAACGATGATTCGCCTGCTCGAAAAACTGTCGCATGATGCTGTGCAGGATGGCTGGCCGGGCCTTTTGATTGGCGATATTTCGCAGCCGCGCGGTGGTCCGATGCTCACGGGCCATGCCTCGCATCAGATCGGTCTGGACGCAGATATCTGGTTCACGCCAATGCCGGACAAGCGTCTTTCCGCCGCCCAGCGTGAAAGCGTCAGCGCCGTTTCCATGATCAAGAAGGGCGGGCTGACCGTCGATGACCGCCGCTGGTCTGATTCGCGCATGCGCCTGCTCAAGCGCGCGGCAAGCTATCCGGAGGTCGAGCGCATTCTGGTTCATCCGGGCATCAAGAAAAAGCTTTGCGACACCGTGACGGGCGACCGCACATGGCTGCGCAAGGTTCGCCCGTTCTGGGGTCATGATTATCACTTCCACGTCCGCATCGGCTGTCAGGCCGGCTCCGTGGGCTGCAAGGAACAGGCCGCACCCCCAGAGGGCGATGGCTGCGACAAGTCGCTGGCTTGGTGGTTCACGGATGAACCGTGGCGGCCAAACAAGAATCCTGACGCGCCCAAGGCTCGCGACATCATGAAGCTTTCGGCTTTGCCCAAGGCGTGCATGGCCGTGCTCAATGCGCCGTCACCTGCTTCCGAGGCGGTAGTCACATTGGGTGGCGAAGGTGTGCCGCAAACCTCAGTTGCATCTGCTCCCGCGGAAGCGCCGACAGTGGACACAACGCAACCTCCGGCGGCGGCAAATGCGTATAGCGCCACACCAACTGTCGATATTCCGGTGCCTCGGCCGAAAGCGAAAGTGGGCCAGTCAAGCCGCTAGGGCTTCAGCGGCCCTTTCGGTAGTGCAAAACTTTGGCTAACAATCGACCAATCGAATGAAGGTTGGCCCATTGTCGCTCCGCATTGCCCTTGTCGCGCATGATCAGAAAAAGGACGACATGGTCGCGTTCGCGCAGGAGCATGTCGAGTTCCTGTCGCAATGTTCCTTGGTGGCAACCGGCACAACCGGCCAGCGCATTGCCGATGCCTGTCCTGAACTCAGCGTGCGGCGCATGAAAAGCGGCCCGCTTGGCGGCGATCAACAAATTGGCGCGCTGATCTCGGAAGGCGAGGTCGACATGCTCATTTTCTTCGTTGATCCGCTCACGCCTATGCCGCATGACGTGGATGTAAAAGCGTTGACCCGGCTGGCGACACTTTACGACATTCCGCTGGCGCAAAACCGGTCCACGGCAGAAGCAATACTGTTTGCGCAGGCGAATGCCTGACCGAAGGGGAGGAACATGAGCATCGCGCATCAGGAAATTGCGACGCCGATTCTGATCGGAGACATTGGCGGCACAAATGCGCGCTTCGCCATTGTGCCGGATGCCAGCGGCGCGATGATCGACTTTCCGATTGTTCAGACCAAGGATTTTGCGACCATAGACCAGGCCATCGCCCAGGCCGTGCTGCCGGTATCACCGGTCAAGCCGAAATCGGCCATCATTGCGATGGCCGGTCCTGTTGATGGCGACGAAATCAAACTGACCAATTGTGCCTGGGTCATCCGCCCGCGCACCCTTATAGCGGATCTTGGTTTTGGCGATGTCGTCGTGCTGAACGACTTCGAGGCGCAAGCTCTTGCGGTCGTGGCGCTCGGTGCCAATCATCTCGAAAAAATCGGCGGCGGCGAAGCTGAAAAGGATGCTGCGCGGCTGGTTCTCGGCCCCGGAACGGGTCTGGGCGTTGCCGGTCTCATTCATTCGGCTGGCCGCTGGATTCCGGTCCCCGGCGAAGGCGGCCACATGGACATCGGCCCGCGCACGCCACGTGACTTTCAAGTGTTTCCGCATATTGAAAAGCTCGATGGGCGTATTTCCGGCGAGCAGATTCTCAGCGGTCGCGGATTGGTCAACCTATATCGCGCGGTAGCAACAGCAGATGGCGTCGAACCGCGCTATACCCAGCCTTCCGAAATCACCATCGCTGGCCTGTCCAGATCCGATCCGGTCGCCGTCGAAACGCTTTCGCTGTTCGCCACCTGTCTTGGCCGAACCGCTGGCGATCTGGCTCTGGTGTTCAAGAGTCAGGGCGGCGTGTTCCTGTCGGGCGGCATCGCGCAGAAAATCCTGCCGGCGCTCAAGGATGGAGCGTTCCGCGAAGGGTTCGACGACAAGGCTCCGCATCGCGCATGGATGAGCGAAATACCGATCCATGTCATCACGCATCCGCTTGCCGCACTGGAAGGTCTGGCCGCCTATGCGCGCAATCAGAGTTCATTCGGCGTCGAAACGCACGGTCGTCGTTGGCGCGCCTAGCCGTACAAAATTGTGCGCCGCGATAGGCAAAACGCAATCTTGCGGCTATAGGGTCGCCCAACATTTACTCGCGAGCCTGAGTTGACCTGCGTTGAGCGTGGCCAAGAAACCTAGGAAAGAACGCAATACAGGCGAAATCATCGGCCTGATCAGGCGGATTCTGCGCGAGAACGGGCGTGACTATCGCACCCAATACACGATCTCGGCCATTCTTCTTATCATCATCGGCGTCAGTTCGGGCGCATTCGCGCTGATCATGCGCTATGTCATCGACGATATTTTCTATCGCCAGCGCGGCGATCTCATAACGCTGATCGGCGGCGTGATATTGGGAACGTTCATTCTGCGCGGCGTCGCCACTTATTGGCAGTCCGTCACCATGGCGCGCATCGGAAACAATCTGATCGCGCGGTATCAGGCTCGCATTTTCGATCATCTGATGAAGCTCGGAATCGACTTCTTTTCCGACCGTCGCTCTGGCGCGCTGGCCGCGCAGATCAATGAAAACGTCACCGGCATTCGCGACCTAATTGGCCTCACGCTCACTTCCATCGCGCGTGACGCCGTTTCGCTTGTGGTGTTGCTCGGGGTGATGGTCTGGCAAGATCCGCTCCTGTCGGGCATCGTGTTCCTGATCGGCCCGCCGCTGGTAATCGGTGTTGGCTATCTCGGACGCAGGCTGCGTGCCGTCACGCGTCAGTCAGTCGAGATAAATTCGCGCCTCATCGGGGCAATGCAGGAAGCTACGCAGGGTATCGCCGTCGTAAAAGCATTCACGATGGAAGAGCAGCTTGGAGCTCGGCTACGCAAACTGATCGTAAATGCCGAGGAGCGGTCCAACAAAATCGCAAGCGTCACCGAACGTCTCGGACCCATCACCGAAACTCTGGCGGGTTTCGCGATCGCAGGTGTCATTGCCTATGCTGGCTATCGCGCAATTGCGTTCCAGCAGCCGCCCGGCACGGTGTTCTCTTTCATCACGGCATTCCTATTGGCCTATGATCCGGTTCGCCGCCTGTCGCGCGTCCATGTGGGCCTGGAACGCGCGCTGGTGAATGCGCGCATGATTTACGAGATTCTCGATCTAGAGCCGCGCCAGCGCGATGTTCCCGGCGCGGTCGAGCTAAAAGTCGGCAAGGGCGAGGTCCGCTTCGATCACGTAACATTTGCCTATGGCGAAAACGCTCCGGTGTTGCACGATGTCAGCTTCGTAGCCGAGGCAGGCAAGTCCACGGCCATCGTAGGTGCTTCCGGCGCTGGCAAATCGACGCTCGTGGCGCTGCTCGAACGCTTCTACGACATCCATGACGGCGCGATCACCATTGACGGGCACGACATCGCCAAAGTCACGAAATCGTCGCTGCGCAAGTCGATGGCTTTCGTCTCGCAGCAGCCATATCTGTTCGAGGGAACGATCCGCGACAACATTCGCTACGGCCGGCCTGATGCGACCGACGCAGACACGGAATACGCCGCGCAGAAAGCCGCCGCCGATGGCTTCATCCGCCAGCAGCCGCAGGGCTACGACACCTCGGTCGGCGAAAACGGCGTCACCCTTTCTGGTGGCCAGCGCCAGCGCCTCTCCATTGCTCGTGCAATTGTTCGCAACGCGCCAATCCTTCTGCTGGATGAAGCTACCTCCGCGCTCGACAATGAATCGGAAGCCATGGTCCAGGCCGCATTGACCGAAGTCATGCGCGGCAAAACCACCATCGTCATTGCGCATCGGCTTTCCACGGTCATCAATGCGGACAAGATCGTCGTGCTCGAGCAAGGCAGGGTCGTCGAGCAGGGCACCCATAAGGAATTGCTGTCCGATCCGACCGGAATCTACACGCGCTTTTTCAGGTTGCAGACAGACAAGGGCGGTCTGGAAATCGGCGTCGGCGAGGAATTGCCCACGCCTGCGCCAGTCAAGCGGCGGAGAACAAAAGCATGAGCGATATGAACCTCGTCGTCGTTGGTGCTGCGGGCCGCATGGGGCAGACCCTGATCCGCACGATTGCAGCCACGCCGGGCGTAAAGCTCGCCGGCGCGGTCGAGCGCAAGGGCGCGGCCCAGCTTGGCCGTGACGCTGGTGAGCTTGCAGGCGTCGGCAATCTCGGCATTGCTATCACCGATGATCCGCTTTCCGTCTTCGCCAAGGCTGATGGCGTCCTGGATTTCACATTGCCTGCCGCAACGGTCGAGTTTGCGGGCTATGCCGCGCAGGCGCGCATCGCGCACATCATCGGCACAACCGGTTGCTCTGATGCGGATGACGCCAGCATCGCCGCCGCCGCGCGCCACGCCACCATCGTCAAATCCGGCAATATGAGTCTGGGCGTGAACCTGCTTGCAGTTCTGGTCGAGCAGGCCGCGCGTGCGCTTGATGCGGGCGATTTCGATATCGAAGTGCTGGAAATGCATCATCGCAGCAAAGTCGATGCGCCGTCTGGCACCGCACTTATGCTCGGCGCTGCCGCCGCGCGTGGGCGCGAGGTTGCGCTTGCGGAGCAGAGCGTGCGTGTCCGCGACGGCGTCACCGGCCCGCGCCAGCAAGGCACCATTGGCTTTGCAACGTTGCGCGGCGGCTCGGTCATTGGCGAGCATTCCGTGATTCTGGCTGGAAGCAGCGAACGCATTGTATTGTCGCATCACGCGGAGGACCGCTCGCTCTTCGCCAAGGGCGCAATCACCGCTGCGCTTTGGGCGCGCGACAGGAAGCCCGGCCTCTATTCGATGCGCGACGTGCTCGGTTTGAACTGATTTTACTGGATTACGGGAGAAACTATGTCGAGAACTCTGGTGCTGGTCCGTCACGGCCAAAGCGAATGGAATCTCAAGAACCTTTTCACCGGCTGGCGCGACGTTGAACTTACCGAACAGGGCCATGCCGAGGCTAAGGCCGCCGGTCAAAAGCTCAAGGCACTTGGCCTGAAGTTCGATATCGCATTCACCTCCGTCCTCAAGCGCGCGCAGGTCACTTGCCAGCACATTCTCGATGCGGTCGGCCAGAGCGATCTCGAAACGATTCGCAACGTCGCCTTGAACGAACGCGACTACGGCGATCTCTCCGGCCTCAACAAGGATGACGCTCGCGCCAAGTGGGGTGAGGAGCAGGTCCACATCTGGCGTAGGTCTTATGACGTGCCGCCGCCCGGTGGTGAAAGCCTGAAAGACACGGGCGCGCGTGTCTGGCCTTATTACCTGCATGACATGCAGCCGCACGTTCTGCGCGGCGAAACCGTGCTCGTTGCGGCGCATGGCAATTCGCTCCGCGCGATGATCATGGCGCTGGAAGGCATGACTGGCGAAGAAATCGTAAAGCTCGAACTCAACACCGGCATACCCATTGTTTACCGTCTGAATGCGGACTCCACAGTGGCCTCAAAAGAGGTGCTGAGCTGAGCTTTCTGTAGCTTGGTGAAAATGCGCGTTGACAGCAGCAGTTTGCCCGCTTACATGACCGCCCACCAGCCCAGATGGCGGAATTGGTAGACGCGCACGGTTCAGGTCCGTGTGCCGCGAGGCGTGAAGGTTCGAGTCCTTTTCTGGGCACCAAATTCTCGTTTCGGACCGTACAACAAGGTCCAGAAAATTCAAGAAAAGCCCGGATTTCCGGGCTTTTTTGTTGCCTAATCGTCCGATAGTATCCAGTAACGTTTGTTGGCATCCCGCAATTTTGTTGGTACTCTTGTTGGTATATCGACCAAAATGCCGACGTTCGGCCGATCAAGATGCCAACAAAATGCCGCTGACAGACACGCAAATCAAGGGGCTGCGCGTCCCGCAACGCCCCACCAAGCACAGCGATGGCGGCGGATTGCACCTGTTGGTATCTCCAACGGGTGGTAAGCTGTGGCGGCTCTCCTATCGGTATGGTGGAAAGCAGAAAACCTTGGCGCTCGGGGCATATCCAATCGTGTCGCTGGCCGACGCCCGGCTAAGACGGTTCGGCGCGAAGAAATTACTGGCCAGCGGCATCGACCCGGCACAGCAAGCCAAGATCGAAAAGAGCAACAGGCTTGTTGCAAGTACCAACACCTTTGCAGCAATCGCAGACGAGCTCCTCGCCAAAGTGGAACGCGAAGGCAAGGCAGACGCCACCTTGACCAAGAAGCGGTGGCTGCTGGGAATGGCGAAAGCTTGTCTTGGCGTGCGGCCGATTGCCGAAATCAGCGCTGCTGAAATTCTCGCACCGCTGCGCGCGGTTGAGGCCCAAGGGAACTACGAAACCGCGCGGCGGTTGCGCGCTGTCATCGGGCAGGTGTTTCGCTACGCCATTGCTACTGCACGAGCCGGGGATGACCCGACCTTTGGCCTGAAAGGTGCGCTTACTGCTCCGGTTGTCACCCACAGGGCGGCAATAACCGACCGAAAGGCTTTCGGCGGCCTGTTGCGGGCCATCTGGGATTATGAGGGGATGCCGGAAACGCGGGCGGCCCTCCAACTCATGGCTTTGCTCTATCCACGACCCGGCGAGTTACGGCAGGCTGAATGGAGCGAGTTCGATCTCGACAATGGCGTCTGGACGATTCCGGCGACGCGAATGAAAATGCGGCGCGAGCACCGAAAGCCGCTGTCGGCCTTTGTGGTTGCAATCCTTCGTGCCTTGCAAGAACTGTCCGGGCACGGCCGTCTGGCGTTTCCATCCGTCCAGTCGACATTGCGGCCGATGAGCGAAAACACGCTAAATTCGGCCTTGCGCCGCATGGGCTTTTCCAGCGCCGAAGCGAGCGCGCACGGCTTTCGCGCCACCGCCTCGACCCTGTTAAATGAAAGTGGCAAATGGCAGGCCGACGCCATTGAGGCAGAGTTGGCTCATGTCGGCGCTGACGAAGTGCGGCGCGCCTATCACCGGGCCAGCTATTGGGACGAACGTGTCAAAATGGCGGAATGGTGGGCTGGGGAAATCGGGGCAATACGCGATTCAAGATTGCCGTACACCCTGCCGCCACACTAGCTTCAGTATGTGGCTACTAATGATTCGACGATTCGGACGACATCCTATTGGATGAACGTCGATCTATTCACTGTAGAGCAGGCATCGGCGCTATGGATCGATACCGACCCGGCGAGTATCTCTCCGCTTCAACGTTTTAATCCTCCAGAGTATGAGGCCATCAAACAACTGCTGACGGGCGGGATAATTACCGGTGATCTGCGCGCCGACACGTCAACCAACGCGCTGCACATCATAGGCAATCATTCCAGTTCGCTAGTTTCGAGGGCTGATCTTGAAACCTTTGCTAGCAAGCGGAACCTGTTTCCAGCTTTCTTATTCGATACGCTGGCGCCTTTCCGGCGACAGGATTCATTCGCGCCATTGACGCAAATTGGGCCGACTAGCGCTGCCATCCAGCAACAGCCCGCACATGCAAATCGTGGAGGCCGACCTCCTCAGTACGATTGGGACGCTTTTGTGATGGAGATAGTCCGGCGCGCGAACCTGCCGGACGGATTGCCTGACAGGCAGGCCGATCTCGTCCGGGATATGCTTTTTTGGTTTCAAGCGAAATACGATCAAGAACCAGCGGAGAGCGCAGTAAAGGCTAGAATATCGAAGATTTACAAGTACCTGGACGAGGCCAAAAACTCGTCCCACTAGGTTTCTAGCTGTTTCAGGCTGCTCGGCGCGGCTGGATGTTAGAAATCGGTATCCGCCATCAATGGACGGAACCGCATCATGTCAAATGCAATTCAACTTCCCGCAACTGGCTTTGTCCGCCTTGCGTCTATCCTCGCACCCACCGGCCCCATCCCGGTCAGTAAATCGACGTGGTGGGCAGGCATCAAGGACGGACGCTTCCCGAGACCCGTCAAGCTAGGCCCGCGCATCACTGCATGGCGCGTTGATGATATTCGAGCGCTGATCGAACGCGGGACAGCCTGATATGGCCGGGCACCGGCTCGACAGGCGCAAGATAAAGCGTCACCACAGCTACACAGTGGAAGAGGCCGCGCGCACGATTGGCGCTGCCAGAAGCACGGTGCGGCGCTGGCTGGACAACGGCCTGCCCGCCATCCGCGAACGCAAGCCGTTCCTGATCTTGGGCAAAGACCTTGCCGACTTCATGGCCGGCAAAGCCCGCCCCAAACGGTCTTGCCCCACCGGCACCTGCTACTGCGTCAAATGCCGCGAGCCACGCTGGCCAGATGGCGAAATGGCCGAATTCGTGCCGATCAACGCGCGTTCCGGCAACCTTCGGGCGCTGTGCCCGGCGTGCGGCACCCTTATGCACCGCCGCACGTCGATGAAGCAGCTTGAAGCAATCCGAGCTTTTCTCGATGTGGCAATAGTGGAGCGCCAGCCACGCCTAAACGATAGCGGCTAATCCTCCACGAATAAGCATTTGCGAAAGGACCGAGATACCTATGCGAAAACATCATCCCGAAAACGAGCGCACCAAGCGGCGCTATGTCGAATATCTGAAGGACGCCAGGCAGCTTTCCGATACCAGCATCGACCAGACGGTCGCGGCAATCGCCGATTTCGAGACGGCGACCCGCTGGCGCGATTTCCGCAAGTTCCGCATCGAACTGGCGCAAAAATACAAGCGCGACCTCGGCGAGCGCAGCAACCCCAAAACTGGCAAGAAGTTGGCCAAGGCGACGATCTCGTCGCGGCTGATGGCCCTGAAAGGATTTTTCGAGTGGCTGGCCGGGCAACCGGGTTTTCGCTCGAAACTCACCTATTCCGACGCCGAGTATTTCCGCCCGTCGGCCAATGACGAGCGCATCGCCAAGGCGGTGCGCGAAAAGCCGGTCGCCAGCGTGGAGAAAATCCGCCAGGTGCTGGACGCCATGCCGGCCGCCACCGACATTGAAAGACGCGACCGGGCCTTAATCGCCTTCACGCTGCTCTCAGGCGCGCGCGATAACGCCATCGCCTCCATCTCGATAAAGCACGTCGATCTTGACCGGCGCACGGTGTTTCAGGATGCGCGCGAGGTGCGCACCAAGAACCGCAAGACCTTCACGACATGGTTCTTCCCTGTGGGTGCGGATATTGAGAAAATCGTCGCCGACTGGATCGCCTTCCTGACGAAAGAGCGCGGCTTTCGCCTGGACGATCCGCTTTTCCCGGCGACCAAGGTAGCGCTGGGCGACAACGGTTTCGAGGCAGCTGGCCTGGACCGAAAACACTGGAAGAATGCGGCGGCAATCCGACGGATTTTCAAGGACGCATTTGCAAGTGCCGACCTGCCCTATGCCAATCCGCACAGTTTCCGCAACACGTTGGCCTTGCTGGGCGAAAGGCTTT
Source organism: Mesorhizobium denitrificans (assembly GCF_003403035.1). GTDB lineage: Bacteria > Pseudomonadota > Alphaproteobacteria > Rhizobiales > Rhizobiaceae > Mesorhizobium_G > Mesorhizobium_G denitrificans. The sequence goes on from NZ_QURN01000001.1 coordinate 49,643, forward strand.
GCTTCACGCCGGAAGACTTCAAGGCGTGGAGCCAGAATCTCGGCCATGAGCATGTGCTGACGACCTTCACCAGCTACGGCGCGGTTGCCAGCCACCGGCAGGCCGAAATCTTCAATCAGCTTCGCGACCGGCAAGAACGCGGCCGGGCGGACGACGTGCAGGGCCTGGACGACGAGGCCGTGCTTGCGCTCCTCGCCACGCATCTGCGCTCGAAAGCCGCGTGACAGCGCAAGCGAGTTTTCCCCTGTTGCCAGCCGCCGCCCCGGCTGATTCTATGCCCCTCGATTCGGGGAAGTGATTGGCGACGGTGGATTATGCCGACCGAATGGGGCGGCGGGTCATCAACGGCTGATCGCCATTCATGCATGGTGGCTGAGGGGCAAACGAAACGTGTCACGACTAACGGACTTAATCGCGCAAACTAAGGCCAAAGACGCGGCTTTGGGGCTAGAACTAGAGCGTGAGTTCAAGGTTCTTTCATCCCGCCGCTCGTTCGGTCTTAATTTTGAGCGGCATCGCCCGGAAAGCGTCGAACTGCCGGGGCGTCCGATCCGCAAGGGCGACAAGGTACGCATCCTGCCGCCGAGGGGCGAGACCAAGAAGGGCGACCAACGGCTTTGGAAGGTGCTGGCGATCAGGCGCGAGAATGGTAAGCGCTTCGCTGAACTAGCGACAATCTACGAGACCGAGGCGGAACAGGCGAAGGTGGTGACAGACGATCTGATCGTTGTCGCGGAGTTTCGCGATTACATCTACCCCGGCCTGGTCAGCACGGGGAAGGTAGAGCGCGGCGGCGATAAGCCCTTTCATACCGTCATCAACGGCGAGAACTTCCACGCTCTGGAAGCGCTAACGTATACCCACCGGGGGAAGATCGATGTCATCTATATTGATCCGCCGTACAACACCGGGGCAAAGGATTGGAAATACAACAACGATTATGTCGAGGGGGATGACATATATCGCCACTCGAAATGGCTGGCCTTCATGGAGCGCCGATTGCAGATAGCGGCGGAGTTGCTGAATGCAGCGAATGCCACACTCATAGTGACTATTGATGAAAAGGAATATCTTAGGCTGGGCCTGCTGCTGGAGCAGATATTCCCTGAAGCTCGTATTCAAATGGTATCCAGCGTCATCAACCCGAAAGGGGCGACGCGGTCCTCCGCCTTCGGTCGGACCGACGAATATCTGTTCTTCGTAATGTTCGGCAACGCATCGCCTGCACCAGTTTCCTTGGGTAGTGAATGGAAGATCACGCAAGACCGCCGGGCTGGCAGATTGAGGTGGGCAGAGCTGTTGAGGTCTGGCTCAAATACCCGCCGTGTTGACAGCCCCAATCAGTTTTATCCTGTCTTCATCAGAAATGGCGGCGATGGTCCCGAGTTCCATTCTGTCGGAGATGCCTATTTTGGCGATAACTGGAAGGATGTTGGCGCACCGCCGGACTGTGTCGCCGTTTGGCCGATTCGCTCAGATGGATCAGAGGGCAACTGGCAAAACAGTGCATCCGGCCTGCGTGAGTTGATAAAAAAAGGCTATGCGAAGCTTGGTAACTGGAGAGGTTCCGCGACAGCAATTACCTATATCAAGAAGGGCGAGCAGAATAAGGTAGAAACTGAAATATTTCCTATCGTTGGCAGAAGACAAGATAATTCTATTGTAGTGGACGATTCTGAATATAGCCCCGTCTTTATCCCTGGCACGCAATGGAGAATTACGTCGCACAATGCTGAGCAGGGCGGGACGAATCTTCAAAAGAACCTTATTCCGAATCGCCGATTTCCATTCCCTAAATCATTGTATGCTGTAGAGGACGCCTTGCGCTTCTTTGTCAAAAATAAGAAGAGCGCGACAATACTCGACTTCTTCTCCGGTTCCGGCACGACCGCACATGCTGTCATGCGCCTCAACAGGCAGGACGGCGGACGTCGCCAATGTATCTCTGTCACCAACAACGAGGTTGCGGCAGAAGAGCAGAGTCGGCTGCGAAATGACGGGCTTCGCCCTGGCAATGCCGATTGGGAAAAATGGGGCATTTGCGACTACATCACCAAGCCGCGCATCGCGGCGGCGATCACCGGCAAGACCCCCGAAGGCAAGCCCATCGAAGGCGACTACAAGTTCACCGACGAATTCCCGATTGTCGATGGCTTTGAGGAAAACGCCGAGTTCTTCACCCTCACCTATGAAGCTCCTGTTGCCGTCAGTCACAATCGCGCGTTCGAGCGCATCGCACCATTATTGTGGATACGGGCGGGCAGTGAAGGGCGGCCGATCAACAAGCTGCCGGGCGCGGGCTGGGAAGTAGTCGATACTTACGGCCTGCTGACCGATCTGGATATGGCTGCACCATACTGCGCGGCAATCGCAGCCAGGAAAGCTATCCGCGTCGCCTATATCGTCACCGACGATGAGCGCCGCTTTCAGTCCGTTGCCCGCCAGTTGCCGACCGGTGTCGAGCCAGTCCGGCTTTATGAATCTTATCTAACCAATTTCCGTTTTTCGATGGGGCGGTGAGCGATGAAGTTTACGCTCAAAGATGACTATCAGACGCCCGCCGTAAAGGAGGTTCTGGAAAATCTGCGCAAGGCGCGGAAGCGCTGGCACGAGGACAGAGACAAGCACGGCTTTTCGCTGACAGCCACCACCGGCGCGGGTAAGACCGTGATGGCAGCGGCGGTGATCGAGGCGCTGTTCTTCGGCAACGACGAATTCGAGTTCGAGCACGACCCCGGCGCTGTGGTGATCTGGTTTAGTGATGACCCTTCGCTGAATGAACAGTCCCGTTGCCGTTTGCAGCAGGCGTCCGACAAGCTGACCGTCTCGGACCTTGTGACGGTCGGCAACACCTTCAACCGTGAGAGGCTGGAGGCCGGGAAGGTCTATTTCCTGAACACGCAAAAGCTGTCCAAGAACAGCCTTCTTGTGCGCGGGCACGATTCCGACGATGCCGGATTGGAGACGGCGGACGGGCAGAAGGTCATGCCCGATATGCGCGCCTTCACGATCTGGGACATTATCCGCAACACTATCGAAGACCCGGAGCTTACGCTTTACCTTGTATTGGATGAGGCGCACCGGGGGATGAAAGACGGCGGCGTAACCACCACTACCGGCAGACCTACAATCATCAAGCAGCTTATCAATGGGACGGGCGGCGTACCCGGCATTCCGATCGTTTGGGGCATCTCAGCCACCGTTCAGCGCTTCAACGATGCGATGGCGGGAATGCAGGGCCGTGCGATCATGTCGCCCGTGGTCGTGGACCCCAAGCTGGTGCAGGCGTCAGGTCTTTTGAAGGACACCATTACGCTCGACGTTCCGGACGAGATCGGTGACTTTGAGACCGTGCTTCTGCGCCGGGGCACCGACAAGCTCCGCGAGATCACCGAGGCTTGGGCGGTCTATGCCGAAGAGCAGGGCGACACGAACAAGGTGTTGCCCCTGATGGTGTTGCAAGTACCCAATTCGCCGAACCACAACGACATCGGCAAGTGGCTTGATACGATCTTCGAGCGATGGCCGAATCTGCCGCCCGATTGCGTCGCCAATGTCTTCGGAGAGCACAAGATCGAGACCTTCGGCAGCCGAACCGCTCCCTACATTGAGCCTCAGCGCGTGCAGGAGTCGGATTGGGTGCGCATTCTGGTGGCCAAGGACGCGATCAGCACCGGCTGGGATTGCCCCCGCGCCGAGGTGATGGTGTCGTTCCGCGCCGCGACAGACAAGACTCATATTACGCAGCTACTCGGGCGCATGGTGCGTACTCCGCTGGCTCGCCGTATTTCGGGCAATGACCGCCTGAATGCCGTGGACTGCCTTCTGCCGCACTTCAACAAGCAGTCCGTCACAGCAGTCGTCACCGAGTTGATGACCGGCGGTGAAAGCGGAGAGGAGTTGCCGGGCCGTCGCGTCCTCATCAACCCACGCGAGATGAAGCCCAATCCGGCGATTCCAGAAGATGTGTGGGAAACGCTTCTGTCCTTGCCGTCGCAAACCCTGCCGAGGAAGCAGGCCAGACCCGTCAAGCGCCTCACCGCGCTTGCGCATGAACTGGCAATGGACAAGCTGTTGCCCGACGCGGGCAAGAAGGCCCATGCCGAGATGCACAAGGTGCTGGACGACGCGCAAGTGCGGTACGCCGCAGAGATCAAGAAGGCGCGCCGGTCCGTCCTAACCGTTGAAGGCAAGTCCATTCAGACGGACGTGCAGACCCAGAAAATGACCTTTGATGACTTCGTGGAAGCCGCTGACTACGCCGTCATCGAGGATGCTTATAAACGCGCCGGTCGAGCGATCAGCCCTGACCTAGCCACGACCTACGCCGAGCATCTTGCCTTGCAGGTCGAAGACTTGGAGGACGAGGAAGAAGCTCTCATCGAGGCCCATACCACCATCGCCGCAATCGGTCTTGTACCGGGAGTCAAAGGCGACCTTGAGGCCGCCGCCGAGAGCCTGGCGAAGGATTGGCTGGGCAAATACCACGACGACATCAAGGCGCTCACCGACGAACGTCAGGAAGTCTATCGGCAGATCAGCGAAATGAGCGCCGATCCGCTGCCAATCGACATCGCGCGTCCGCATACGTGGCTTCAACCGACGACAGCGAGAGATCCCAACGGTAAGGAATCCGACCTGCCGCGATACGAACGCCATTTGCTCTGCGACGAGGACGGCATGTTTCCGAACAGCGCCGGTTCGACATGGGAACCTGCCGTGCTAAATGCCGAACTTCAACGGGAAGGAAGCATCGGCTGGTATCGTAATCCTGACCGTGCAAGCCAAGACTCGCTGGGGGTGATCTACGAAGAAGCTGGTGAGAACAGGATTCTACGCCCGGATTTCATCTTCTTTGTCCGACTGGATGACGGCAACGTCGCGGCCGATCTAATCGATCCGCACGGCGACTACTTGGCCGACGCCCTGCCTAAGCTGAAAGGGCTGGCTGAGTACGCTGCGAGCAGTCGGGAAAATTATCGGCGGATCGAAGCCGTTTCCAAGATCGGCAGCGGAGCTTACCGAATGCTCGACATGACGAAGGAAGACGTGAGAGCAGCGGTGATGGCAGCGACGAGCGCAGAAGGTCTTTACGCCAGTCCAGTAGCTGTCGATTATCGGGTATGAGGGACGGCTGACGGTGGTGTTCGGGGAAAGGGGAAGCGCGATATGCTTTCGTGCATGCCTGAAAACTTCGCTAGGGACGACAGAGTTCCGGCCGGCACGTTAGAGCTTGTGCAGAAGAACGGTGAGACGGTAGAGGCCACGCTGATCCTTATGAGTGAATGGAATGCGAAGCTGGCGGTCTATCTTTCATAGCAGAGTGCGGCGCGCCGTCGCATGTATTATTGGTCGAAGGACGACGGCTTGGAAGGCAAGACGGATTTTGATGTGTTGGTATGTTTGTTGGTATTTCGTAAATCACACGGAAAAATCTGATTTTATATCATAGTCTTAGGTCATAAGTTCGACGCCTTTTCTGGCACCAATTTCTACTTCGCATCACAGCGAATCAAAAAGCCCGGTTTCGACCGGGCTTTTTTGCTTCTGGCTTCCAAGTGCGACGCGATACACCCGCGTGCAATGGCTGCGGTTACCGTTGGTTTACCATTGGCTACGCGGCGTAGAAATTATCTAGCCCGATTGATCTGTGTTAATGCCGATGGGGGTAGGAGTAGATAGATTATCGTATATCAGGATCATGGAGCTTAGCTACTGACTACGGAAATACGGGCGGGGCGGTAAGTCGAAATACGGCGTAAGGCCAAGCAATTCGCACATTGTTGAAAAACGGTTCTGGTGATGTTGCCAACTGGCGGCGGCACATCTCGGAAAGCTGCGCATTGCCTATCGCTTCCCCACTTGTGCAAAACCAAAGAGACAAACGGGGTAAGGGCAATGGGCATCGCAAACACAGCAACAATCAAGTCGAACGATTTTCTTTCGATCGCTCCCAATCAGCTACGGGCAATTGAACATCCGGTTGCCGTCGATCAGGGTCACAGTCGCGTTCTGGCGCTGATCGATCCGCGCGCGCTGGATCGTGAGTGCTTCGCACAGGGCATGCGTGCCCATGATGCAACGACCGAAATCACACCATTCGCGTCAATCCAGGACTGGAAGCAGGCGCGCGACAATCATTCGCAGTATTCTGCCATCCTGTTCAACATCGGCGGACGCCGCGTGACCGAGCCGGGCGTAGGCGAAGAACTGGCGAAGCTTGCCAGCGAATTCAAGTCGATCCCTGTCATCGTGCTGGCTGACACCGACGATCTCGCGCAGATCCTTAAAGCGCTTGAACTCGGTGCGCGCAGCTATATCCCGACGTCTGTAGGCATCACGGTTTGCGTCGAGGCTATCGGGCTGGCACTCGCCGGCGGCGTGTTCGTCCCGGCCAGCAGCGTCATGGGCGTTCGCCAGATGCTGACAACGCAAAACGAAGCAGCGCGCCAGATGGCAGGCATGTTCACCGGGCGCCAGACGGAAGTCGTGGAAGCACTGCGCCGCGGCAAGGCGAACAAGATCATCGCTTATGAACTCGACCTGCGCGAAAGCACCGTCAAGGTTCATATCCGCAACATCATGCGGAAGCTGAAGGCAACCAATCGCACGGAAGTCGCGTGCAAGATCAACGACATGTTTCCGAGCGACATGTCCGCTGCGCGCGTTTGATCTGAACTTTATCTGAAAGACCTCCCAGGCCGGTCCGGACAGCAATGTCCGGGCCGGTTTATGCATATTGCGCAGCGGCCAACGGGCGCTGAAATTTTAAAATGCATCAGGCGAAATCCGCCAGCTTCTTAAAATTTGCGCAACCGTTTTTAGCGGCCTGCAATCACTGGTGGCATATCATGCACCATGAGTACAAAACTCACACCCCTGCCAATCGCATTGCTGCTGTTAGGAGCGGCGGGCATGGGTTTTGTCGCTGGCAATGGCGATGCCGGTGCCAGCGCGGTTCACCTGATCAAAGGCGGTGAAACGATGGCCCGCAAGATCGGTGTGGCGTGCAACATCAAAGGCAACATCAGCGTCACGGGTGAGCGCATCTATCACATGCCGGGCCAGCGCTATTACAACAAGACAATCGTAAGCAGCATTTACGGCGAACGTTATTTCTGTTCGGAAGTGGAAGCCCGGCGAGCCGGCTGGCGGCGGTCCAAGGTCTGAAACATATAATATCGTCTTGGCAACCAATAGGCGAATCAAGCCTTAACTTCCGCTACAATCGGCGCAGTGCGCAATCCGCACGGTCGCGTAGCTGCGCCAATCGTCGCGCATGACGGTTCGCCGCGCCGAGCGCATAGTCTAAGGCATGTCGAAAACTCTCTTTCCATTGCCCGAAATTGAAGACGCCAGCGACGTGAAAACGATTGGCGAGCATATCAATGTTGGCTACCAGATCCGGGCGCACTGCACCCACACGGGATGCAATCACAACGTTCAGATCAATCTCGTTGTGGTGGCGCGCTATCTTGGTGCCGAGCACGGCGCCTCCTCTGAAGACCTGAAGCCGTATTTCTATTGCCCGCCCTGTCGCGAAGCCAAGTTAGACGACGGGCACATCGTTTTCGCACACTACCCGCCAACCGCCCCTCATTGCGTAGTTGCAGAGCGGTGGATCGCCAGCCGACGTGCAGCCTGATTTCAGGAAGGCGCTATCGCTTTCGCACGAATTCCGTTCGCAGCACCAAGCCCTTGATGGTGTCGTGACGGCAATCGATCTCTTCCGGGTTGTCGGTCAGACGGATCGAGCGGATCACGGTCCCCTGCTTCAGCGTCTGGCCAGCGCCTTTCACTTTCAGGTCTTTGACCAGAACGACCGAATCGCCATCGGCAAGCACATTGCCTGATGCGTCACGAACCTCTGCGCTGCGCCCGGCTTCGGCAATCATTTCCGAGGCCGGACGCCATTCTCCGGTTACTTCATCATATACGTAGTCGTCGTCGCCCATGCTCGTCTCTGCCTGTCAGAATCAATCCGACTAGCTAGGGCGAGTATCGACAAAGCGCAATGTCAGCCGCCGATACGCTCAGCATAATCGTGCTTGAGCTTGCCCCAATGATCCCAGAACGGCTCCGTCGGCTTGCCCGCGATTTTTGCAAAAAGCACATCCAGATGGGCGTGCCACCCCGGCGCGATGTTCGCGAGAGCGTTGCGGTCACGTATGCGGCGATGCGTGAGCGTCAGCAGCACGGAATTCTCGCGCTCCACCAACTCGATCAGCACGCCGCCAGTGCTTCCCCATGTGAAGCCGATCTTGTGCGGCGGGTCGAGTTCGGTGATCTCGCATTCCATGCTGTGTTCTTCGCCGAAGCCTTCAGGGCGCTTTCCGGGCGGCGTGGTCAGTTCATCATTGCGCCACGTCAGTGTGAAGGGCGCGCCAATTTTCATTGTCATTGCGCCCGACGCGAGCCATTTGGCGCGCAAGTCGCTTTCGGTCACATAGGCCCACACGCGGTCGATAGGTCCGGGCAGCACGCGGCGAATTGTAAGCGTCGAATCTTCGGAAAGGGCGCCATAGGCGTCCATAGCGGCAATCGCGTTCATTTGTCTTCTCCCTTGTTTTCCGAGGATTTGCGCGCATCTTCGCGCAACAATTTGTCGAGCGCGCTGAGCCGCGAGGTCCAGAATTGCTCGTAAAATGCCAGCCACTCATGCGCGCTGGCTAAAGGTCCTGCTTCAAGGCGGCAGATATGCACGCGACCTTGCACCTCCCGCTTCATCAAGCCCGCATTTTCAAGCACCTTGATATGCTTGGAAGCGGCCGCCAGCGAAATTGCGAAAGGCTCGGCAAGCTGGCTCACCGTTCGCTCGCCTTCGGCAAGTTCGTGGAGCATTTGACGTCTCGTCGCATCGCCCAGAGCGTGAAACAGCGTGTCGAGTCGATGTTCATTTAATTCAACCATGTGGTTGAATGTAGAAGAAACCCAATTAATAGTCAACCATGTGGTTGAATATTTTTACGGAGGCTGCGCTGCGAGCCCAGTCAGGCTGGAACCATTGTAGCCTGTCTTTGAGGGAATGGGCGAAACGTCATGAGGATAAGCACAGCCGCCAGCCCCATGCCCCACGAACCGATATACATCAGCGCGTAGCTGTCGAAGCGGTCATAGATCAGCCCGCCGAGTATCGGTCCCGTAGACATGCCAAGGCTACCGGCCATTGCGGTGCCGCCAATGATCGTGCCCATCATCTTGAGCGGAAAATTCTCGCGTATGATTACGGCATAGAGCGGCATCGTGCCCGCATAGATAAATCCGACAAGCGCCGCCACGGCATAAAACGGCCCAAGCGTCGAGACGAAAACATAGGTCAGCACACCGAACGCCTGCGCCAGCAGCCCGATCACCAGCACGCGCTGTGCGCCAAACCGGTCGCCCAGAATGCCAAACGCGATGCGTCCTCCCATCCCGGCCAGACCTTCCACGCTGTAGATTGTCACGGCTGCAATCATTGGAATGCCGCAGGTCACGGCATAGCTCACCGTGTGGAATATCGGCCCGGAATGTGTCGCACAGCAAAAGAAATTGGCCAGCATCAAGGTTATGAATTGCGGCGAGCGCACCGCCTCCCTGACTGTCATATCTCCCTGCGGCTCAACCACGGAAACTTCGTTTTCCACGGTTGCAAGCGCAGGCGGGCGGCGCACCAGCAGCGCGGCGGGTATCATCAGCACGGCTGCGATCCCGGCAATAATCAGCATGGATTCCCGCCAGCCATTCGTTGTCACCAGCCATGCCGCAAGCGGCGCCATCGTCATTGGCGCCATGCCCATTCCTGCAGATACGAGTGAAACAGCAAGCCCGCGCTGCGTGTCGAACCAGCCGGTCACGCACGCCATCATCGGTGCAAAGACGGCGGCGGTGGATATCCCCACCAACAGGCCGAACAGCAACTGAAACTGCATCAGCGAACCCGACCGGCTCGCGAGAGCCAGGCTTGCCGCAAGTCCGATCGAACCCGCCAGCACCACAGGGCGCGGACCGAACCGGTCTGAGAGATTTCCCCACACCATGCTTGCCGCCGCCATGGCGAGAAAGCCAATCGTCATGGCGGTGGAAATGCCGGTCACGGACCAGCCGGTTTCCTCAGACATTGGCCGCAGGAAAACAGGCAGTGAAAACATTGCGCCAATTGCAACGCAGCCCAGCAGGCCGCCAGCAGCGACGATAACCCATCGATAGGAACTGCTCATGTCTCTCTCCCGGCCGATCCGTTGCGCCCAAAAAGCAGATTTTGGGCGCGTGGTGCACCAAGGACGTTCGGCTGCAGCTTATGCCGACATGCGATGTCCAACAAATCCCGATGGGCGAAATCGACGTCTAGTCGTCTGCGTGAATGGCCGAAAAGGCGTTTGCATCCTGATCGCCAATAATGCTGACGGCGTTGTCACCGATAATGGAAAGGCTCGGCGCAGCAAGCCCTGCAATCAGCAAGGCGAATACGGTCAGACCAATGATTTTGGCTCGCGACATTTGCCTCAAATGCGCGCGGCTGGCGGCGCTTTTATGGCGGGAAAGATTATGCGAACTTCCAGAGCACCACCACAATGAGTGCCACAATGGTCACATAATGCGGAAAGTCAGCGCGAGATAACATCCATTCTATTTCGCGCGGTGTGCCGGTTCTTACCATTCGGCAAATAGCGGTATAGCCTCTACCACCAGATTGCGCGTGCTGGGTGAGTATTATCGCGTATGTCATCAAATGACAGTGCAACATACGTCCTGCTCTGTGTAGGTTGCACGAAATGCAGTTGCTGCACTTTTGAGGGAACAATTCAGATGACAGGTGCTCGATGGCGGTGACAAGCCGCCGTTCGATGGTGGGGTGGACGTCGGCCCTCTTCGCGATTGGGCTTGCTGCACTATTTGTCATCGTTGGTGCAACGGCGTGGCTGATGAATCAGACGGCGGAGTATGCCGATGCCGCCGTCAGCGCTCGCGAAACCCGCGTCGCAATTGTCGATCTCAGATCTCTGGTTCAGGATGCGGAGAGTGGGCAGCGAGGCTACCTTCTCACCAGCAAAAAGAGTTACCTTGTGCCGTTCGAGACGGCGCGCAACGAAATACCGAAGCGGCTGGAAATTTTGCGCAACCATGCGAGCAGCAACGCGGTTGCTGCCGCCCTGATCGATGATCTTTCATCAACGATAGACGCGAAGCTTGCGGAGTTGTCGCAAACCGTGAACCTCGTCAACGACAACAAGCATGTTGAAGCGCTGGCCATCGTCGATAGTGATGTCGGCAAGAAGCTGATGGACGATGCGAGCGCGCAGTTCGACATCATGATCGCCGCAGCCGACAAGCGGTTCGCGCAAAGCATCGCGGAACAAAGAAGCAGCTTCAATGCGCTGCAATTCGTTTCCCTCATCGGCGCGCTGATCATTGTTTCTGTCGTTGCGGGCGCGATCTGGATTTTCGCGCGCTACACCCGCGAGTTGAACGCTGCACAAGTCGAAATCGAAGAGCTTAATGAAGGGCTGGAGGAGCGCATCAAGGAGCGCACGGTCGAACTGGGACGCGCCAACGAAGAAATCCAGCGCTTCGCATATATCGTGACGCATGATCTGCGCGCCCCGCTGGTCAACATTATGGGTTTCACCAGCGAGTTGGAGGCCAGCATCGCACCGATCCAGACATTGGTGAAAGATGCACAGGCTCGGGGCTTGGAAAACGAGGAAGCGCGCATTAGCGCGTCGGAGGATCTGCCGGAGGCCATCAGCTTTATCCGGTCCTCGACAAAGAAGATGGATGGCCTGATCAACGCTATTTTGAAACTGTCGAGAGAGGGCCGCCGGGAATTGGTTCCCGAGCCGATCACGCTTCGGCCGCTCATCGAACAATGTCTCGATTCCGTCCAGCACCAGATCAACGCGTCTGGCGGTGAAGCGGTACTTGATGTGCGAGCATCGCAGATCGTTTCAGACCGGCTTTCGCTGGAGCAGGTACTCGGAAATCTGATCGACAACGCCGTCAAATATGCCCAACCGGATCGGCCGCTGCGCATCAATATCCGCACGAAACCCGTACCGGGTCACAGGATCGCCATCGAGATTGAAGACAATGGACGCGGAATTGCCGACCATGACAGCGAGCGTGTCTTCGACCTGTTTCGCAGGTCCGGCACGCAAAATGTTGCGGGCGAGGGCATTGGGCTGGCCTATGTCAGGTCAGCAATCCGCAATCTCGGTGGCGAGATCACCCTTGCGTCACGCTTGGGTGAAGGCACAACATTCACGATCACTCTGCCTGAAATATTAAGAACCGCGGCAAGGACACAGCAATGAGCGATAAAGGCAAATCCGTCACCATTGTTATGATCGAGGATGACGAAGGTCATGCGCGCCTCATCGAAAAGAATATCAGGCGTGCCGGCGTCAGTAATGACATCATTCCCTTTTCCAACGGTACGGATGCGCTCAACTATCTGCTCGGGCCAGATGGGTCGGGCGACGTCAGCGCCGGTCGCCACCTGCTTATCCTGCTGGACCTGAATCTGCCGGACATGACCGGCGTTGACATCCTCGAACGCGTCAAGGCGAACAAGCACACCAGGCCTTCCCCGGTTGTGGTGCTGACGACCACGGATGACGCCCGCGAAATTCAGCGTTGCTATGATCTCGGCGCGAATGTCTACATTACCAAGCCGGTCAATTATGAGGGTTTCGCGAATGCGATCCGTCAGCTCGGACTGTTCTTTTCTGTAATGCAAGTTCCGCAGACGGTTTGATGCCAGACATACCTGTCCACCTTCTCTACATCGATGACGACGCCACTTTGGTTCGCCTGATCGAAAAGGCTGCGCAGCGGCGGGGTTATGGTTTGACGCACGCTCAAAGCGTTTCGGAGGGCATGGAACAACTCGCGCAGCTTGAGCCGAGCCTCATCGTTCTGGATCATAATCTCGGTGATGGCACGGGACTGCTTTTCCTCAAGGAGCTTGAAAAGATAGACGCCGCTCCGCCAGTCATTTACGTCACCGGCTCCACGGAAACGGCAGTTGCGGTCAACGCGCTTAAGGCTGGCGCATATGACTATGTGTCGAAGACAGCGGATGGCAATTTTCTGGAATTGCTGTTCAACGCAATCGAGTCCGCATTGGAGCGCTCGCGGCTCAATCGCGCGCGATTACTGGCAGAGCAGGAAATGCGCGAGGCGCGAGAGCGTGCGGAATTGTTGCTTTCCGAGGTCAATCATCGCGTTGCCAATAGCCTCGCCCTTGTCGCATCGCTGGTGCGCATGCAGGGGTCGTTGGTAAAGGACACCGCCGCTGCACATGCGCTTAGCGAAACCGAAGTTCGCATCAAGGCCATTTCCGGCGTGCATCGGCGTCTCTACCGCTCGACCGACATCGGCAAGATCGCGCTCGACGAATACATGAGCGACCTCGTTTCGGATCTGGCGGGCAGCATCGCCGCTGATGGCCGCAAAAACATCATCGAGTTTGAAGGCGATTCGATCTATGTGTCGCCGGACAAGGCGGTCTCGATTGGAGTGGCCGTCACCGAACTCGTCACCAATGCGGTCAAATACGCTTATGCGGATCAATCGGCAGGCCGTGTACATGTCACCCTGTCCCTGCTGCCCGACAACCACGCCAGAATATCGGTCATTGACGAGGGCAGCGGTTGGGATGGCACCGGCGCCGTACAAGGCACTGGGCTCGGAACGCGCATCGTCAAGGCCATGATGACCTCGCTTAAAACGAAACTGGTTTACGCGCCTCGACCTGTCGGCACGGACGCGTCTTTCGAATTCGAGATATAAGTAGGTTTACAGAAGTCGGCCGGTAATCTGATCGACGGCCCACAAGATCGCAAAGGCATGTACTGCAAATGTCGCGACCAGCCCGAGCCCGATCGCCGTCTGCTCCATACCTTGCATCGGCTTCAATTCGTGGCGCGGTTTAACCCCGCTTCCCGAGGTCATGATTCCCAACAAGGCAAAAACGGCTGCACAGACCAACAGCGCTGTGAGGGGAAACCCGACGCGCGCACCTAATCCGATGAATGCGGCGAGCAGCAGAAACGAACTGAGCGCACGCATCAGGGGCGTCTCGACGGCCTGCCTCAGTACCTGACCACCATCAAATTTCCAAACCGGTATCAAATTGGCGAGATTGAACAACGCTCCACAGCCAACGAATACAACGGCCAGAATCGAAACGCGCGCTAGTCCGGCATCGTGCGCGATGTGGCTAACACCCATCGCCACGATTACCACAAAGGCAGACAGCCCCGCTCCCATCAAGGCCACAAATCCAACTTCGAAGCGGGTATCGTAAGGACGTCCTCCGATTGCGATGCCGCCTAGGCCGGGGACAAAGATCATCCTTGTGTTACGGTGCCCAACGACACGAAACGCAGCCATATGCCCGAGTTCGTGCACCGCGACGACCAACGTCAGGATAACCGCGAGCGCAAGGCCCTTTGCATTTAGCCCGAATCCCGGCCAGAAAATAAGCACGGACAACAGCGCAAAACCGACCTGCATAATCGGCCTTTCGATGAGACCGCCAGCCACATAGCGCCCTGTCTCGGCCCAAACTTTCAGCTTGGTAATTTCTCGGCGCATCGCGAAATAGCGAAAGATAAGAAACGCCAGGCCGCGATAACTATCAGTCCGAATAAATTCAGCTTCTGTGCCTTCGGGGCGCTCGGTCAATCGCGTTGTCTGTCGATACGACCGCCAGAATTCAGGATCAAGCGAGGTATCCTCAACCACACGGCTGGTGTAGCGCTCCCCGACTGCGACATCTTCAAACGCAAGCGTGTGCCGAATCGGCAGACCATCACGCCCCTCCCATGACAGAACGATCTCGGCACCGTCCTCTCCGAGAGGTCGCGCATCGACGATCTGTCCAGACCACCCGGCAGTCTCGCCTAGTGGCCACAAAGCGTTCCAAAGCCGCTCGCGCGGCGCCGCAATCGTTCGGCGAATGCGCAGCGTCACTTCGCCGATACGCCACGCCAACAGTGCGTAGAGCAGGACAATATTGCCGAGCGCCGCCGCGCCAAGGATCACTGCAAATTTCATTTTTCAATCCGCAAACCGCCACGAACCTAACGGCAGCGAATGGACGAAGCATTAAAGCATCGCGAGGACGCCCTCAAAGCAAGCTGCTGGATCCAGCGGGTTGTTGGCTGGAGCAATCCACGTCGGAGTCTGCCGAGCGAGTATTTTCCTGACGGTTGAACGCGTCGAACAGCCGAAAACAATCGACCACCCAAAGCATATCCGGCAATATTTGGCCCAACGAACAGATTGCGGAATTGGTTGGCCGGCTGCAAATTTTGTTTGCTCGGATGCCCGTTCCCCATGCCCGCCCGGTGCTGAGAGCAAGCCCGCCGGGGTAGCACGCGGCGGGCTTCTTATTTGGCCGGCACGGCGTGGATACCCGAGGTGAGCAACTCCAAAAATGAAGTCGCTCGATTGAGATTGGCCGGCAAGAAAGAGTAGAGGCTCGTTTTGCTTGATAAAACTGGTGCCGCTTAGGTGACTCGAACACCTGACCCCATCATTACGAATGATGTGCTCTACCAACTGAGCTAAAGCGGCCCTGTGCCAGCGAAGTGGCAACGGAATGCGCGCCTGATAGCCCCATTGCGCGTCAAGATCAAGCCGTCCACAACGCGCTTTGCAAACATCCTGCATTTGTCGCGTTTCTGGCGCTTCCGGCGCGCATTTTGCGATGCATCTCTGCCGCAGCTTATCCCCATCCACATGCTCCATACGGTGCGACGGCTTCCTTTCGCTGATTTTTCGTATAGTAGGATTCGGGTATACAGGCTCGACTTGGCCGCAAAGCATGTGAGGGACGGCTCTTGGACGTCATCGAAAAGGCGATCCGTAACGCATTCGAGAAGGGCGACGCCTCCGATCAGGCCTTCAGGGAACGGGTCTATCGGCAGGCTTTTGCGGCGTTGGATCGTGTTCTGCAAGCCAATCCCGGCGTAACGGTTGAATCGGCTATCAAGCGCCGCAAATCCCTGCAGGCGAAAATCGTCGATATCGAGCAAGAGTTCACAAACCCTCGCGAACCGCAGCCCGACCCGTTGCTGGTCACCGTTCCGCCGCTGCCAACTGAAGCCGCGAGCGAGTCGCCGCGTGTTGTTCATCCGCCTGTAGAAGCGCCTGTATTGTCTCCGCGCGCAACGCCGGTGCCTGAAGTTTCTATCGTATCGGTAGGGCCTGCACCCAGAACCGCGGCACCTCCTGTGCCTGCGCCCCAGGCGCCAGAACCTCCAGCACCGGAGCCGCGCGTCGAACCGGAGCCTGTCGTCGAGGCGCCAGCGCCGGCCTATGAGCCCTTTGTGCCGGAAGTTACCGTAGAAGATGCGGCACCCGAGCCGCAGGCCGAACAGTTCGAGCCGGTGATCCCGGTTTCCGAGCGCCGCGTGGAGCCGGAAGTGGTGTCCGATGATGTGCGCCCCACTGAGCGCGTCGTTGCCGGTCGGGAACGCCGTCGTCGCCCGATGGCGGCTATGTTCGTGGCTGTCACGCTCTTTTCCATTCTGGCGATTGGCGTCTGGTGGGCCATGCAAACTGGCCTGCTTGGCAACACCACACAGTCGGAGCCGGTCAGAACCGTATTGCCGCCAACGGATGATTTCGAGCCGGGTGCCGATGAGCCGCCGGTTGAGCCGGGTCAGGCAGATGCCTCTCGCGACTGGATTGAAGTCTTCAACGGCAACGACGCGAATTCGCTGAGCGCACCTTCGGATGCATCGGCCGAGGCGATGCATGATGAGGGCCAGAATTTCGTGCGCATAAAATCTGGTGAATCGGGCGCGGCGGTATTGATTGACGTCAATCCCGGCGTGCTTGAGCAGATCGCCGGCAAGCGCGCGACGTTCGACATCGTTGCCAAGGCGCAGGAAGGGCAGGACACGCAAATGTCCGTCACCTGCAATTTCGGTGAGCTTGGCGATTGCGGGCGCAAGCGCTACGCGGTCGGGAATGCGCGCGCCGACTATCTGTTTGAGATCGACATGCCGGCCAAAAAACCCGGCGCAGCGGGAACCATTGCCATCAATTCCGACTTTGAGAACAAGGGCAAATCGGTCGACATTTATGAAGTAAAAGTCTCGGTGCAACCGTAAACGCTATTTGTCGAGCAGGTCGGCCAGCGTTTCCAGCCGGTCGGCCTCTCCGGCTGGCTTGTCCCACCGCAGCCGCGAGATGCGCGGAAAACGCATGGCAATGCCGGACTTGTGCCGCGTCGAGCGGTTGAGCCCCTCAAACGCCACCTCCAGAACCAGCCCTTGCGTGCGATTGGCGCGCACGGAGCGCACTGGCCCGAACCGTTCAATCGTGTTATCGCGCACATATTTGTCGATCTGGCGAAGCTCCTCGTCGGTAAAGCCGAAATAGGCTTTGCCCACCGGAACGAGCTCCTCCGCGCCTTCCGCCCCCGTCCAAACGCCAAATGTATAATCGGAATAATAGCTTGAGCGCTTGCCGTGGCCGCGTTGCGCATACATCAACACAGCATCGATTGTGTGCGGATCGCGCTTCCATTTGAACCAGGGCCCCTTCGGCCTTCCCGCAAGATAGGGCGAGTCCAGTCGCTTGAGCATTATGCCTTCGATGATAGGGTGTGGCGGCATGCGTCTCAGCGCTTCCAGCTCATTCCAGTCGTCGAAGGCGACATTGCGTGAAACGTCGAAACGCGCGGGGTCGAGCGTCGTCACAAATCCACCAAGCACGTCGCGCCGCTCCACATATGTCAGTGCGCGCAGATCATCGCTGCCAAGCTGCAACAGATCGTAGGCGCGCACAAAGACAGGGAACTGGCTCTGCATTTTGGGCGAAACGGTCTTCCTGTTCAGTCGCTGCTGAAGATCGGAGAACGTACCCGTTTTGCCGAACGGATTCCCCACCAGCAATTCGCCGTCGATCACGCCTTCAAAGTTCATCGCCTCAAGGAGGTCAGGAAAAGCGCCGGAAATATCGTCGCCCGTGCGCGAATAGAGGCGCTGCACACCGCCCTCGGCCACCACCTGCACGCGGATACCGTCCCATTTCCATTCGGCGGCAAAATCCGCCGGGTCGAGCTTGTCGAGATCATTGTCGCCCACGGGATGTGCCAGCATCACCGGGCGGAACAGCGCCGCCGCCACGCGCTCGGGCCGTGGAACTCGCCCCTCCAGCCAGGCAAACAGCGCCAGATAGGGCGGCGTCAGCCCGTGCCAGACTTCTTCGATTTCCGAAACATCGACGCCGCCCAGATCGGCCAGTGACTGCTTGGCCAGCCGCGCCGAAACGCCTATCCGCAAGCCACTCGTCACCAGCTTGATAATCGCGAAACGAGAGGAAACATCAGCTTGGTCCAGCAGCGTCGCGAGCACCTTTGGCGCGTCAGACCGGCTCGCCCGCTGAAGCATCGCCACCGTCTCGGTCAGCGTCAGTTCATGCGAGCCTTCCGCCTTGTTTTGTGGCCAAACCAGCGAAACAGTCTCCGCCAGATCACCCACATAGTCGTAGGAATAGCCGAACAATATCTGGTCCATGCGCTCCGCTATCAGCGCGCGCAGTATCGCAGGCTTTACGGAAGCAAAACTCAAATCGCCGGTTATTGCAGCCAGCGCCAGCCCGCGGTCAGGATCCTCGACCACTCGAAAATAGTCGGTCAGCAGTTTCAGCTTCCCGTTACGGGAAGGCGTCAGCACCAGCCGGTCGAGCAGTTCGGCGAAGCGCTTCATCAGTCGCCCTCGTCCTCGTAGCCGACCAGGTGCAGCGGACGCGCGGCTATGCCGTTCAGTTCGCACCAGCGCACCAGCGCTTCCTCGCGCCCATGCGTCACCCACACTTCGCTCGCGCCCGTTTCGATGATCGTCGCAGTCAGTTCGTCCCAGTCCGAATGGTCCGAGATAATCAGCGGCAACTCGACGCCGCGCTGCTTGGCGCGCTGGCGAATCCGCATCCAGCCGGAAGCGAAGGCTGAAACCGGGTCTGGAAAACGCCGCGCCCAGCGGTCCGCGAATGCCGAGGGCGTGCCAATCACAATCGCGCCTGCAAACTCGCCTTTGCGGCTGTTTTCGACCGTCGCCGGCTGCAAATCTCCAAGATCGATGCCTTGCGAGGCATAATATTCGCAAAGCCGTTGCAGCGCGCCATGCAGATAGATCGGCGCTTCATAGCCACCCTCGCGGATCAGTTTGATAACCCGCTGCGCCTTGCCCAGCGCATAGGCGCCAACCAGATGCGCGCGCTCCGGAAACTGCGTTGCAGATCGCAGCAGCCGCGCGATTTCTTCGCTCGCTGGCGGGTGGCGAAACACCGGCAGACCAAATGTCGCCTCGGTGATGAAAACATCGCACGCCACCACTTCGAACGGCGCGCACGTCGGGTCTGGCTGGCGCTTGTAATCGCCCGATGCAACGATCCGCATGCCGCCATGCTCCACCAATATCTGCGCTGACCCCAGCACATGCCCGGCATTGTGAAAGCTCACACGCACTCCGTTGACATCGACCGTCTCGCCCGGTCCAATCGCCTGCGTCTGTCGGGCAAAACCCTCTCCATAGCGCAAGCCCATAATGTCCAGCGTTTGCTGCGTTGCCAGCACCTTGGTGTGGCCCGCTCGCGCATGGTCCGAGTGGCCGTGCGTAATCAGCGCGCGCTCGACAGGCCGCACCGGATCGATGAAAAAATCGCCGGGCGGACAATAGAGCCCTTCGGGGCGCGGACGGAGAAGATCGCGAGGACGCATCCTCTGAAGATAAGTGTTCCACGCTACGTTTGAAGCCCATTGCGCAAACCCTGCTGACAAGCGCATAGAGCGGCCATGCCAATCGACACATCCTCCCACGATATTCTGGCCGACCGTCGCGCCGATTATGCAGAAATGCTGTTTGCCGACGGCGATTTCGCCTCCGCAGCGTCCCTGATGATGGACGCGCTGGAACGCGCGCCCGACTGGTCATTCGGCTGGTTCCGCCTCGGAGAATTTCACGAAGCCGCAGCAGAGCAAGATAAAGCCGTCGAAGCATGGCGCATGGCTGTGCGGCTCGATCCGGCAGATCGCGCAGGCGCAGCGCTCAAGCTGTCGCTGGTAGGTGCGGCTCCTCAGACCGACAGACCGCCAAGTGCTTTTGTCGAAGCTTTGTTCGATCAATATGCCGACCGCTTTGATTCATCGCTGGTCGAAAAGTTGGCCTATTGCGTCCCCGATCTCATGCTGCGCGCAGTCACCGCAGTCCACCCCGAAAGCTTCGCCCTGGCGCGCGACCTTGGTTGCGGCACCGGCCTGATGGGCGAGCGCTTGCGCCCGCATGTGGCGCGTCTCGAAGGCTTCGACATCTCCGGCGAAATGCTGCGCAAGGCGCGTGGCAAATCCGTCTACGATCTTCTGGAAAAAGCAGACCTGCAAAACCTGCCGCAATTCGCGGCTCCGGCAGGCCTTGTCACTGCCGCCGATGTCTTCATGTATCTCGGCGCGCTTGATGGTATCGTCGCAAGCGTCGCCGCCATGCAGTCACCTGGCGGTCTGTTCGGCCTTTCTGTAGAGCGTCACGAGGGGCCGGAAGATTTCGTGCTGCTGGCCTCGCGCCGCTATTCGCACAGCCAAGCCTATATCGAGCGCCTGCTCGCGACCCACGGCTACGCCATAGCATCCATATCGAATGAAACAATCCGCACGGACCGCAACGCGCCCATTCAAGGCATCCTCACGGTCGCCCGCAAGCAATAGCGTCGGTCAGTTGTCGCCCATCTTGAGCGCCTGAATAAACGCTTCCTGCGGAATATCGACCTTGCCGAACTGGCGCATCCGCTTCTTGCCTTCCTTCTGCTTTTCCAGAAGTTTGCGTTTGCGGGTCACGTCGCCGCCATAGCATTTGGCGGTCACGTCCTTGCGCAGCGCGGAGATCGTTTCGCGCGCGATAATGCGCCCGCCAATCGCCGCCTGGATCGGAATCTTGAACATATGCTGCGGGATCAGCTCTTTCAGCTTTTCGCACATGGTGCGCCCGCGCTTTTCCGCTGCCATCCGGTGCACCAGCATCGAAAGCGCATCCACCGGCTCGTCATTCACGAGGATAGACATCTTCACCAGATCGCCTTCCTTGTAGTCGGTCAGGTGGTAGTCGAACGATGCATAGCCCTTTGATATCGATTTCAGCCGGTCATAGAAATCGAACACGACTTCGTTCAGCGGCAGATCATAGACCAGCATCGCGCGCTTGCCGACGTAAGACAGATCGACCTGAACGCCGCGCCGGTCCTGGCACAACTTCAAGATCGAGCCCAGATATTCGTCTGGCGTCAGGATCGTCGCGCGAATCCACGGCTCTTCAATGGACGTGATCTTCATCACGTCGGGCATGTCTGCCGGGTTGTGCAGTTCCTTCTGCGTGCCGTCGAGCAGGTTCATGCGATAGACAACGCTTGGCGCAGTCGCGATCAGGTCGAGATCGAATTCACGCTCCAGCCGCTCCTGAATGATTTCCAGATGCAGCAGGCCGAGGAAGCCGCAGCGGAAGCCGAAGCCAAGCGCCGCAGACGTTTCCATTTCATAGCTGAACGACGCGTCGTTGAGGCGCAGCTTGCCCACCGCCGCTCGCAAATCCTCGAAATCTGCCGCATCGACCGGGAACAGACCGCAGAACACCACCGGCTGTGCCGGCTTGAAGCCGGGCAGCGCTTCGGCGGTTGGCTTGCGATCTTCCGTAATCGTGTCGCCAACGCGCGTGTCCGCCACTTCCTTGATCGAGGCGGTAATGAAACCAAATTCGCCGGGGCCAATCTCGTCGGCCTGAATCATCTTGGGCGTGAAGAAGCCTGTGCGCTCAACCGGGTATCTCGCGCCGGTTCCCATCATGCGGATGGTCTGGCCCTTTTTCAGCACGCCGTCGATAACGCGCACCAGCACGATCACGCCCAGATAGGCGTCGTACCAGCTATCGACCAGCATGGCTTTCAGCGGCTTTGTTGCATCGCCCACGCGCGGCGCGGGCAGGCGGGCGACGATGGCCTCGAGCACGTCCTCGATGCCGATACCCGTCTTGGCGGAAATCATCACCGCATCGCTGGCGTCCAGCCCGATCACTTCCTCGATCTGTTCCTTCACGCGCTCCGGTTCGGCTGCGGGCAGGTCGATCTTGTTCAGCACCACGACGATTTCGTGATTGTTGTCGATTGCCTGATAGACATTCGCCAGCGTCTGCGCTTCCACGCCCTGGCTGGCGTCCACCACCAGCAGCGAGCCTTCGCAGGCAGCGAGCGAGCGCGAAACCTCGTAGGCAAAGTCCACGTGGCCGGGCGTGTCGATCAGGTTCAGAATATAGTCTTCACCGTTTTTCGCGGTGTAGTTCAGCCGCACGGTCTGCGCCTTGATGGTGATACCGCGCTCGCGCTCAATATCCATATTGTCGAGCACCTGCTCCTTGCCCGCCATTTCGCGTGCATCAAGAGCGCCGGTCATCTGAATGAGCCGGTCGGCGAGGGTGGACTTCCCGTGGTCGATATGCGCGACGATGGAGAAGTTGCGGATATGAGAGATCGGCGTCGTCATGGTGCCGGGCTTTAGCAGGGAAGCGCCAAAACGCAAGGGCAAGTGGTATTTTGGCTAAAATTCCGCAGAGGTCGAAATTGTTGCGCTTCGCTCCGCTTCAGTTTCCCAGAATAATATCCAGCAGCGACTTCTCGCGCCTTACCTTGGGGCCGCCGACATCAGCGGAGGGTCGCCGGATCGAACCGGTCGGCACATCGCTGGCGCGTTGAGAGCGCATCACGCCATTGCCGCCGCCCGCGTCGGCCACAGGCTCGCCCACATCGACGGATGGCACAGGTGTCGGATACCACTCACCCGGCAGTTTCCGCACGGGCACGCCTTCATGCGCGGCGGCCATAAAGTGGTTCCACGCAAGTGTCGGCAGCGATCCGCCCGTAATGTTCTTCGTCGGCGTACCATCATCATTGCCGAACCACACTCCCGTGGTCAGGTTCGCCGTATAGCCGATGAACCATGCGTCCTTGGATTTCTGGCTGGTGCCTGTCTTGCCCGCCGCCGGCCATCCGAAATCCGCCTTGCCTGCCGTGCCATCCTTGATCGTTTCCTGCATCATGGCGTTCATCATGCCCACCACTTCGGGCTTGAGAACGCGTGGCGCGTTGCCTGCCGAGGCTTGGTAAAGCTGCTTTCCATCAGTCGTGGTGATGTTGGTGATGAAATGCACCTTGGGGCGGTATCCGCCATTGGCAAACGGCACGTAAGCGGCAGTCAGTTCGAGCGGCGTCACTTCGGACGTGCCGAGCGCGATAGACGTATTCGCCTGCAGATCGGATTGAATGCCGAGCCGATGCGCGGCCTCGACCACTGCGCCGGGGCCAACCTGAACCGCAAGCTGCGCCGCCACCGAATTGAGCGATTTCGCCAGCGCGGTCGTTAGCGTCACCTGTCCGTAGTACTTGCCTTTGTAGTTCTGGGGCGTCCAGTTCCCGATTCGGATTGGCGCATCATTGCGCACCGAATCCGGCGTCGAGCCGTGCTCCACTGCCGCCAGATAAACAAATGGCTTGAACGCCGATCCCGGCTGGCGCTTCGCTTCCGATGCGCGGTCAAACTGGCTGGCGGCATAGTCATATCCGCCCACCATCGCGCGCACCGCGCCCGTATTGTCGAGCGAAACCAGCGCGCCCTGACTCACATTCAGCTTCTTGCCATTCTCCGCAATCAACTCGCGGATCGAATTTTCCGCCAGCTTCTGCAAATTCAGATCGATGGTCGATTGCACGACAATATCGGTGCGCACTTCGCCAATCAGGTCGGGAAGCTGATCCATAATATAGTCGGCTACGTAATTTTCGGAACCGCTCCAATAAGAAGCAGCGCGCGTTGGCGTCGCCTTCATCGCCAGCGAAAGTTCCTTGGCGCCAATCATGCCTTGATCGCGCATGGCCGCCAGCACCACTTCGGCGCGGTCGTTCGCAGCATCCGGGTCGCGCGCGGGCGAAAGCTTGGATGGAGCTTTCAGCAGCCCCGCCAGCAATGCAGCTTCCGCCAGCGTCACATTGCGCGCGGACTTGCCGAAATAGCGGCGCGAAGCGGCTTCCACGCCATATGCACCCGACCCGAAATAAACCCGGTTCAGATACATTTCGAGTATCTGGTCCTTGGTGTAGGTCTGCTCCAGCCACACCGCGAGTAGCAATTCCTGCACCTTGCGCTCAACCGTGCGATCCGGTTTCAGGAACAGGTTTTTGGCAAGCTGCTGCGTCAGCGTCGAGCCTCCTTGCGAAAGCCGACCGCCCAGAACGTTCGAGGCAAATGCGCGCCCAACGCCCAGCGGATCAATGCCGAAATGTGAGTAGAACCGCCGATCTTCGATGGCAATAACGGCCTGCGGAATGTAAGGCGACATCTCGTGCAGGCCGATGGCTTCGCCGCCGGTCACGCCGCGATTCGCTAAAAGTTTATTGTCTACGGTAATGATTTTGACGTTTGGCGGTCGCTCCGGCACCGCCCATGTGGTGGCGCTCGGCATCTGCGCGCCATAATAGGCCACCAGCCCGATGCCGCCGATTCCCAGCCAGATGCACAGTACGAAGCACCAGTAAACGAGCCTGCCCAAAAGGCCCACGCTGCTCCTGCGCCGCGTCTTTCGCGATGCGCGAGCCGCCTTTTTGCTACGTTTTTTCCGGCGACCTGAAGGCACGACCCGATCGTCCTCGCTTACGGCGAAGCGGCTGGGCGATGCCCGATGCGGCTCATCGAAACTGGGATCTACCCGCTTGTTGCCGCCCCGTTTGGCCATGCCAACCCTTTGCCCATCACGCTTTGGCGCGTCGGTGAAGGTTAATTGCGGCGATTTAAGGGGGGGTTAAAGGAAGGTGCGCGGCGAACATGCCGCCGCGCAAAGCTTTGGAAAATCAGCGATAAAGAGTGCAGTTGCCGTCGCGGCCAAACATCAGGCGCACGCGGTCGCCGCGTGAAAAGCCCTGAACCACGATTGCGCGGCGGTCAGCGCGAATAACGTCGGCGCGACGTACACCCATCGAGCGGGCCTTGGAGATAGCGTCGCTTTCGTCGCAACGCATACCGTAGCGGCCTTCCCGCGGCTTTCTGTAATTTCCCTGCGGGCGGCCCGGATAATCGCGACCGTGCCGGTCGAAATAGGTGCGGCAGCGCCGGTCATAGGGGTTGCGCTCGCAGAAATCTGCCGTCCGGATCCGAACGCCGTTCGGGCCAATCAGAAATTCCACATCCTTTGCAAACGAAGCTGGCGCGTATGACATCGAGGTCAACGACACAGCCGCCGCCAGAGCCGCCATCTTGATGGATTTCAGCATTTCAAGTCCTTTCATTTACTCCGCACACCGAGTGTTCACTCGGAATCTTCATCCGGATGAGCCGACCAGGCAGTCGGCTCGATGCGCTTTTGGGTGTTTCCGTCGATAAACGTCCACCAGCCCGCATCGGTTTCATCCCAATCTCCGCCCGTTGCTTTCAGCCGGTCCAGCGACCGGTATTGGGCGATTGATTCGTTTTCCTGCCCGTCCTCGTCGGTCCAGTACACTGTAACCTTGGTGCCATTTTTCGGGGCCGTGGAAATGGGTTGCCTGCCGCTCATGTCGCTTTCTCCTGTCCGCCTTATCTACGATATTCGCTGAATGCAGGCTGAACGCCTGAAAGCGCCGAAATCAGGGCAGTAGAATTCGCGCAGATCGCCGAAGTTCCCTAGGTCCTGACCTAGCTATGCGAAAAAATGTCCTGTTCGTCCCAGCCCATCAGGTCCAGCTTCGCGCGGGTGGGCAGAAATTTGAAGCAGGCTTCGGCTTCTTTTGCGCGGCCATCGCGATTGAGTCGTGAAATCAACGCCTCACGCAGCGCGTGCAGGTACAAAACGTCAGACGCCGCATATTCAAGTTGCTCCGGCGTCAGGGTTTCGGCTCCCCAGTCTGAGGATTGCTGCACTTTGGAAAGGCTGATGCCAAGCAACTCGTTGCAAATGTCTTTCAGCCCGTGGCGGTCCGTATAGGTCCGCACCAGCCGTGAGGCGATCTTGGTGCAGAAAACTGGCGTCGCCATCACGCCGAACGCATTGAAAAGCACTGCAATATCAAAGCGTCCATAATGAAAGATCTTCGTCTTTTTTCCGTCGCGCAAAAGTGCTGCAAGGTTTGGCGCGCGTTTTTGGCCAGCAGCGATCTGCACCACATCGGCGGTGCCATCGCCCGGCGAAAGCTGCACCACGCAAAGTCGGTCGCGATGCGGGTTCAGCCCCAGCGTTTCGGTATCGATAGCCACCGCGTCGCCCTGATAGTGGGCGAGGTCTGGCAAATCACCTTTATGAAAACGAATCTTGCTCATGAATGTCCTATTTGGCGAGCGCGTCGAGAATTCTGGCCCACGAGCGCTGGCCTTTGTGAAACGAATTTAGATTGTACTTCTCGTTGGGCGAATGGATACGGTCATCGTCCAGCGCAAACCCTACCATCAGTGATGTAATGCCGAGATAGGTCTGGAAATCTCCGACCACCGGGATAGACCCGCCGCCGCCCAGCAGCAACGTTGGCTTGTTCCATTCTTCCGCGAGCGCATTGCGCGTTTTGGTCAATTCCGGCGAATCGAAAGGAAGCTGGATAGCCGGCGAACCACCGTGCGGATGAAACTCCACTGTGCAATCCGCTGGAATGCGCGCGCGGATAAAGGCGCGGAACGCATCCCTGATTTTGTCGGGGTTCTGTTTATGAACAAGGCGGAAAGAAACCTTCGCGCTTGCCTCTGCGGGGATGACGGTCTTGAAGCCGGCGCCTGTGTAACCGCCTGTAATGCCATTGAATTCCGCCGTAGGCCGCGCCCATGTCAGTTCAAGGATCGAGCGACCTTTCTCACCCGAGGGAATCCCTAATCCAATAGCGCCGAGAAATTTCTCCGGCGTCTTGCCGAGCTTTTCCCAAGCTTCCAGCATCTGCGTCGGCGTCTCTTCAACACCGTCATAAAAGCCGGGAATGGTCACGCGGCCATTCTCGTCGTGAATGTCGGCCAGCGCCTTCGCCAGAATGCGGATCGGGTTCGCCGCCGCGCCACCATAATAGCCGGAATGCAGATCGCGGCTGGCGGCTTTCACCACCACTTCCTCGCCCACCAGTCCGCGCAGGCTCACGCAGATCGATGGCGTTTGCGGGTCATACATGGAGGTGTCGCAAACCAGTGCAATGTCGGTCTTCAACTCGTCCTTGTTTGCATCAAGAAACGGCTTGAGCGAGGGCGAGCCGGATTCTTCCTCGCCCTCAAAGAAAATCGTCACCCGGCAGGGCAGGGAGCCATGCACCTTTTTGTAAGCGCGGCAGGCTTCCACGAAGGTCATCAGCTGGCCTTTGTCGTCGGAAGATCCGCGCCCGGTGATTATTTTCGCGCCCTTGTCGCTTTCCTTGATCGCAGGCGCGAACGGATCGTCGTGCCACAACTCAATCGGATCGACCGGCTGCACATCATAGTGACCGTAGAACAGCACATGCGGCGCATCCGACGTTGCGCCCGCATGGTGCGCAACCACCATTGGGTGGCCTGGCGTATCGCGCACGCTCGCGTCGAACCCGATGCTTTTGAGTTCCTTCACCAGCCATTCCGCGCCCTTGCGGCATTCGCCGGCAAATGCGGGATCGGTCGAAATGGTCTTGATGCGCAGCAACTCGAACAGACGCTGCACACTGGCGTCGAGCGAACTGTCGATCTCATCGAGTACGGGGGCAAGCTGTGTCATGATGGGGCCTCTCGAATCTGCGGCGTAACCTATCCATATGCGGCGGAAAGGCAAAGGCGGCGTATTGAGCCAGCGCGCTGAAGCAGACAAAAAAATGCCGCCGTGGCGGAGGGGGTACCACGGCGGCGCTTTTAAAATAATGCGGCAGCCCGGAGAGGGGGATGAGGCTGCCGCAAACATCCGGTATAGGCGGGGGACGGGCCTTACTCCGGATTCGGCCGAAGCCGATGACCTGTAAATGGCGAGTCGAACGTGGCGATTCAAGGGCAGTTTCGATTACAAGTTTGTAACCAATGCGTGAGCGATTTTTCCTGCCTTTGTCCATGTCGCAGATGTCAGTAACCTTTGCTTGGGCATGGACAGTGGAAGGCCGGGGCGTTACCCATTCGAGCCATGAAAAAAGGCGATCACCTCTTCCTCGTTGACGGCTCCGGATACATTTTCCGGGCCTACCATGCCCTGCCGCCGCTTACGCGCAAATCGGACGGCCTGCCCGTCGGTGCCGTGTCCGGTTTCTGCAATATGCTTTGGAAGCTCATGCAGGACGCGCGCAATACAGATGTGGGTATAACCCCCACTCACTTTGCCGTCATTTTTGATTATTCATCCAAGACGTTTCGCAATGAACTCTATGCAGAATACAAGGCCAACCGTTCCGCGCCGCCGGAAGACCTCGTGCCGCAGTTCGGCCTGATCCGCGAGGCCACCCGTGCCTTTGATCTGCCCTGCATCGAAATGGAGGGCTTCGAGGCGGACGATCTGATAGCCACCTATGCGCGCCTTGCCTGCGATGCCGGCGGCGACACGACCATCATTTCATCTGACAAGGATTTGATGCAGTTGGTCGGCCCCACGGTCAGCATGTACGACCCGATGAAAGACCGTCAGATCGGCATTCCGGAAGTCATCGAGAAATGGGGCGTGCCGCCGGAAAAGATGATCGACCTGCAAGCGCTGACAGGCGATTCCATCGACAATGTTCCGGGCGTGCCGGGCATTGGCCCCAAAACCGCTGCACAGCTTCTGGAGCAATTCGGCGACCTCGACACGCTGCTGGCTCGCGCCGGCGAAATCAAGCAGGACAAGCGCCGTCAAACCATCATCGACAATGCGGACGCTGCCCGCATTTCGCGCGAACTCGTGAAGCTGAAGAACGATGTTGCCGTAGCTGACGGTCTGGAAAGCCTGGTGCTGCAACCGCCAAACGGCCCCAAGCTCATTTCCTTCCTCAAGGGCATGGAGTTCACATCGCTCACGCGCCGCGTGGCGGAGGCGAGCGGTACGGATGCGTCTGCCGTCGATGCCGCCACCGTCGTCGTGGAACTTGGCGAAGCCGCTCATGGCCCGGACGTTGGCGCGGGTGAAACCGCGCAAGCTGCCGCGGAGGCCAAGACCGGAGAGTTGACGCCAGCCGCACTCGCGGATTCGGTCGCGCAAGCCGCGGTTAACAGCAAGATCGACGTCAACGCCTATGTTTGCATTCGCGATATCCAGACCCTTGCGGACTGGATCGCCGAAGCGCGCGGAGCGGAGGTTGTCGCCTTCGATACGGAAACCAATTCGCTCGATCCCATGCAGGCCGAACTTGTCGGCTTTTCGCTGGCCACCGCGCCGGGCCGCGCGGCCTATGTCCCGCTCACGCATAAGGAAGGCGCGGGCGATCTGCTCGGCGGCGGTGTGGTCGAGGGGCAGATTCCGACCCGCGACGCACTGGCGCTGCTCAAGCTGCTGCTCGAAGACCCGAATGTCTTGAAGGTTGCCCACAACCTCAAATTCGACATGCTGGTCATGAGCCGTCACGGCATCGACGTCACGCCCGCCGACGACACCATGCTCATGTCCTATGCTCTGGATGGCGGCACCAATGGTGGCCACGGCATGGACGCGCTGTCCGAAAAATGGTTAGGCCACACGCCCATTGCGTTCAAGGACGTGACCGGCTCCGGAAAGTCATTCGTGACTTTCGATCATGTCGCGCTGGACCGCGCCACCTGCTACGCGGCGGAAGATGCCGACGTCACCTTGCGGCTGTGGCATGTCTTGAAACCGCGCCTGCCGGTCAAGCAGGTCGTCTCCGTCTATGAGCGGTTGGAGCGTCCGCTTGTGCCAGTGCTGATGCGTATGGAAGAACGCGGCATTTCGGTTGACCGCCAAATCCTGTCGCGTCTGTCGGGCGAATTGGCACAAGGCGCGGCGCGTCTTGAGGAAGAAATTTTCCAGCTTGCGGGCGAGCGCTTCACCATCGGCTCGCCCAAGCAGCTTGGCGATATTCTGTTCGGCAGAATGGGCTTTGCGGGCGGCTCCAAAACCAAGACCGGCCAGTGGTCCACATCCGCGCAGGTGCTGGAAGACCTCGCCGCCGAGGGCCACGAATTGCCGCGCAAGATCGTTGACTGGCGTCAGCTCACCAAGCTGAAATCGACCTACACGGATGCGCTGCCGGGCTTCATCAATCCTGAAACCAAGCGCGTGCATACTTCATACGCGCTCGCGGCCACCACTACAGGGCGGCTTTCCTCATCCGACCCGAACTTGCAGAACATTCCGATCCGCACGGCGGAAGGCCGCAAGATCCGCACGGCTTTCATCGCGGATCCCGGCCACAAGCTCATTTCGGCGGATTACAGCCAGATCGAGTTGCGCGTGCTGGCTCATGTCGCGGAAATCGCGCAATTGCGGCAGGCATTCGCGGATGGGCGCGACATTCACGCCGCCACCGCGTCGGAAATGTTCAACGTGCCGATTGAAGGCATGCCGTCTGAAATTCGCCGCCGTGCCAAGGCGATCAATTTCGGCATCATCTACGGCATTTCCGCGTTCGGGCTTGCCAACCAGCTTTCCATCCCGCGCGAGGAAGCCGGCGATTATATCAAGCGTTATTTCGAGCGCTTCCCCGGCATTCGCGATTACATCGAGGAAACGAAGGCCTATGCGCGCGACAAGGGTTATGTCGAAACCATCTTCGGTCGCCGCGTGCATTACCCTGAAATCCGCTCGCCCAACCCGTCGGTGCGTGCGTTTAACGAACGTGCGGCAACCAATGCGCGTTTGCAGGGCACTGCGGCCGACATCATCCGCCGCGCCATGATCCGCATGGACGATGCGCTGGCGCAGGCCGGCGTGTCCACGCGAATGCTTCTGCAAGTTCACGACGAACTCATTTTCGAGGCGCCCGACGCTGAGGTCGAGGCCACGATTCCGGTCGTGCGGCATGTGATGGAAAACGCGGCTATGCCCGCTGTGTCGCTGTCCGTGCCGCTACAGGTCGACGCGCGCGCCGCTCACAATTGGGACGAGGCGCATTAAGGCTATTCACCCGGTCGGGTAGGGGTGAGGGGCCGCGCCGACCCCTCACGAATCCTACAACTTCGTCCAGGCCGCGTTTTTCTTCGACGACTTCACGCAGGCTTCGACAAACGCAACGCCTTCGACACCGTCATCGATTGTCGGATAAACCACATCCTTCGGCGGTTTTCCGCCTTTCTTGCGGGCGGCGCGGATAGCACGTGCTGCCTCGGTGTAGATATTCGCGAAGCCTTCGAGATAGCCTTCGGGGTGCCCCGGCGGCACGCGCGTGACCCGCGCTGCAACCGGCATCGATCCCGCACCGCCACGCGTCAGCAACTGCTTCGGCTGGCCGAACGGCGTGTACCAAAGATAGTTCGGATCAGCCTGCACCCATTCCAGCCCGCCCTTGGTGCCATATATACGCAGCTTCAGTCCGTTCTCATTGCCCGGCGCAACCTGGCTTGCCCAGATCATGCCGCGCGCGGCAACCCCGTTCGCCTCTTTGAATCGCAGCATGATATTCGCATTGTCGTCCAGCACGCGGCCAGCGCCGAATGCTGAAAGGTCGGCGGCGAGGCTGTCCAGTTCCAGCCCGGAAACAAACCGCGCAAGATTATAGGCGTGGGTGCCGATATCACCCGTCGAACCGCCCGCGCCG
Source organism: Mesorhizobium denitrificans (assembly GCF_003403035.1). Taxonomy (GTDB): domain Bacteria; phylum Pseudomonadota; class Alphaproteobacteria; order Rhizobiales; family Rhizobiaceae; genus Mesorhizobium_G; species Mesorhizobium_G denitrificans. The sequence continues at coordinate 81,305 of NZ_QURN01000001.1, forward strand.
GAGCGCTTCGGGTCCACGCGCCATTCGGCCTGCTTGGAGCCTGCTTTCTCGGCGGCCTCGGTCAGCCAGTCCTGCGGATATTCCGCCTGCACGAGCCGGATTGCGCCAAGCTGGCCTTTGGCAACCATCTCGCGCGCCTGCCGGATCATCGGATAACCGGTGTAATTATGCGTCAGCACGAACACGCAGCCGGACTTTTTCGCCACCGCCGCGAGCTTCTTTGCATCGGCAAGCGTCGAGGTCAGTGGCTTGTCGCAAATCACATGAATGCCCGCTTCCAGAAACGCCTTGGCGGCGGGGTAATGCATATGGTTGGGCGTAACGATTGCCACTGCTTCGATGCCATCGGGGCGCTTGGCTTCGGCCTTCGCCATTTCGGCAAAGGTGCCGTAGTTGCGGTCGTCGGCAATGCCGAGTTCCCTGCCGGACGCCTTTGCCCGCGCCGGTTCGGATGAAAACGCGCCCGCCACCAGTTCGAACTCGCCATCGATACGCGCGGCGATGCGATGCACTGCACCGATGAATGCACCTTGGCCACCGCCCACCATTCCATATCTGATCGGCCCGCTGCCGGACTCGATCGACCTGCCGCTAACCATGTGAACCTCCCGTTTTTCGGCTCGCGCTCAAATGCCCATCATGGCGCGCAGCAGCTTTTTATCTGTTTCGCCGCCCGCGAAATCGTCAAACGCCCTTTCCGTCACCCGAATGATGTGGTGTTGAATGAAGGGCGCACCTTCCGCCGCACCGTCCTCTGGATGCTTGAGGCAGCACTCCCACTCCAGCACCGCCCATGAATCATAATTATACTGTGTCAGCTTGGAAAAGATGCCGCCGAAATCCACCTGTCCGTCGCCAAGCGAACGGAACCGCCCGGCGCGATCCACCCAGCCCTGATAGCCGGAATAAACGCCTTGCCGCCCGGTTGGGTTGAACTCTGCATCCTTCACATGGAACGCCTTGATGCGCTCGTGATAAATGTCGATGAACTCCAGATAGTCGAGCTGCTGTAGCAGGAAGTGCGACGGATCGTAGTTGATGTTGCAGCGCGAATGTCCCTTCACTGCGTCGAGGAACATCTCGAACGTAGTTCCGTCAAACACATCTTCGCCCGGGTGGATTTCATAGCCGACGTCGACCCCAGCCTCGTCATAGGCGTTCAGGATAGGCGTCCAGCGCTTGCCAAGCTCGGCAAAAGCTTCCTCGATCAGCCCCTGTGGGCGCTGCGGCCACGGATAGAGATATGGAAACGCCAGCGCGCCGCTGAACGTCACTGCTGTTTTGAGGCCGAGGTTTTTGGAAGCCTTCGCGCCCGCGAGCATCTGGCTGACTGCCCATTTCTGGCGGGCCTTGGGGTTGTTGTGCACCTTGGCGGGCGCAAACGCATCGAACTGCACGTCATAGGCCGGGTTCACGGCCACGAGTTGGCCCTGCAAATGCGTGGAAAGCTCGGTGATCTCGACACCAGCATCCGCGCAAATGCCCTTCACCTCGTCGCAATAGGCTTTCGAGCTTGCCGCCTTTTCGAGATCGAACAGGCGACCATCCCATGTGGGGATCTGCACGCCCTTGTATCCAAGGCCAGCGGCCCATTTCGTAATGTTCTTGAGTGAATTGAACGGTGCGGCATCGCCCGCGAACTGGGCCAGAAAAATCGCCGGTCCCTTGATTGTGGTTGCCATTGCGCAGAGTCCTCCCAAACCGTTTGCGGCAGCATCGCCAGAAGCCGCGCTGCATTGCGCCGCAGGCAATTTCTGCCGGCGGAACCTTCTCCTCGCAGCGTCGAATGGCGCTCAGCTTGAACGCGAATTGTATCGCCGTCAAGATCTGGTCCTACCAGATTCGTACAAGAACTATTTGTTGCGGGATGGCCCTTTGCGTTCAGCCGAAGCAGCCCAAAGGTTGATGTTGGCGTCCTTTGCGAAGCGCTCGATTTCCGCAAGTTCGTCTGCATCGAAGTCCAGCCGCGCCAAAGCGCCCACCGCTTCTTCGATTTGCGTCACGCGGCTCGCGCCTACCAGTGCGCTGGTCACGCGGCCGTCACGCAAAACCCATGCGAGCGCCATTTGCGAAAGGCTCTGCCCGCGTCGTTCCGCAATCGCGGCAAGGCCACGAATACTGGCCGTCACCTGCTCGGTCAGAAATTCGGAGCGCAGCGGCCCGCCCTTCGCCAGCCTGCTGTCTTTTGGAATTTCGCCCAGATATTTGCCGGTCAAAATACCCTGTGCCAGAGGCGAAAACACAATCGAGCCGATGCCGAGTTCGTCGAGCGTATCAAGCAGCCCATCTTCGTCCACCCATCTGTTGATCATGGAATAGCTGGGCTGATGGATCAGGCAGGGCGTGCCCAATTGCTTGAGAATGGCGGCTGCCTCGCGCGTGCGCTTTGAATTATACGAGGAAATTCCGGCATAAAGCGCCTTGCCGGACCGCACGGCGTGGTCCAGCGCGCCCATCGTTTCGTCCAGCGGCGTGTCGGGGTCATAGCGGTGCGAATAGAAAATATCGACATGGTCGAGCCCAAGTCTTTTCAGGCTTTGGTCAAGGCTTTGCAGCATATATTTGCGGCTGCCCCACTCGCCATATGGTCCCGGCCACATGCGATAACCGGCCTTTGTCGAAACCACGATTTCATCCCGGTAGCCCGCAAAATCCGTGCGCAGAACCTGGCCGAAAGCTTCTTCCGCCGCGCCGCCGGGTGGCCCGTAATTATTTGCGAGGTCGAAATGCGTGATGCCCAGATCGAAAGCGCGGCGCAGCATGTCGCGCTTGAGCCGGTGCGGTGTTTCCTCTCCGAAATTTTGCCAAAGGCCCAGCGAGATAGCCGGCAGTTTCAGCCCCGAGCGCCCGCATCGATTGTAAATCATCAAGTCGTAACGCGCCTCGGCAGGGGTCCAACTCACCTTCGTGCCTCCAATTAATCCGTTTCGCATCATAACGATTAATCACGATAACAGCTAAACCGTTTTAATTATTTGTCTATTTCGATTTGCGGTTGCCGGGGGCGGGATTATTGCTTATCCGCCATGGAAAGAAACGCTATTCCCGGAGGATAACAAGTGGCCCGTATCACGCTTAGGCAATTGCTCGACCATGCTGCCGAACACGGCTATGGCGTTCCCGCCTTCAACATCAACAATATGGAACAGGCGCTCGCCATCATGGAGGCGGCGAATGCGGTAGACGCTCCCGTCATCATTCAGGCGTCGCGCGGCGCGCGTGCCTATGCCAACGACATCATGCTCAAGCACATGATGGACGCGCTCACCGAAATCTATCCGCACATTCCTGTGTGCGTGCATCTGGACCACGGCAATGAGCCCGGCACCTGCATGACCGCTATCCAGTCCGGTTTCACCTCGGTCATGATGGACGGTTCGCTCAAGGAAGACGGCAAGACGCCGGGTGATTGGGATTACAATGTCGGCGTCACCAAGAAGGTCAGCGAAATGGCCCATCTGGGCGGCATTTCGGTTGAGGGCGAGCTTGGCGTTCTCGGCAGTCTCGAAACCGGCATGGGCGACAAGGAAGATGGTCACGGCGCGGAAGGCAAGCTCAGCCATGATCAGCTTTTGACCAACCCGGACGAAGCGGTGAAGTTCGTCAAGGAAACCAAGGTCGATGCGCTCGCCATCGCAATGGGCACGTCGCATGGCGCATACAAGTTCAGCCGCAAGCCGGATGGCAGCGTTTTGGCCATGAACGTGATCGAGGAAATTCATCGCAAGCTGCCGAACACGCATCTTGTCATGCATGGCTCGTCGTCGGTGCCGGAAGACCTGCAGGAAATCATCAACAAGTTCGGCGGCAAAATGAAGCCGACCTGGGGCGTGCCGGTTGAGGAAATCCAGCGCGGCATCAAGCATGGTGTGCGCAAGATCAACATCGACACCGACAACCGCATGGCGCTCACCGGCGCTATTCGCAAGGTCATGGCGGAAGATCCGAGCGAATTCGATCCACGCAAATATTTGAAGCCCGCGATGGCTGCGATGACCAAGCTCTGCAAGCAGCGTCTTGAAGAGTTCGGCACCGCCGGCCAGGCTGGCAAGATCACGCCGCTGCCGCTGTTTGAAATGGCGAAGCGCTACAAGAGCGGCAGCCTCGATCCCAAGATCGGTTGATCCGCTTCCTGCCAAAGCCGGCCTTCGGGCCGGCTTTTTTTGTTTGCGCTAGTGGCTTCCCGAAAATGCCAGCATGATAACCCCGACCGCCACAATCAGTGCGGCCAGTATTCGTCCCTTCCAGGGTCTTTCACCGAATATGATGACGCCGATCAGCGCGGCGATAATCACGCTCGATTCGCGTACCGCCGAAACAGCGCCAATCGGCGCAATCGTCTTGGCGTAGAGCACGACCCCGTAAGCCGTTACGGATACCAACCCGCCAATCAGGCCAATGCCGAATGTGCGGGGGTCGAATTGCGTGCCGTTGCGCCGCCGCATCCAGAGCACGGCAATGACCACCGGCGACTCGAGCAGAAACAGCCAGCCCATATAGGCCATCGGATTTTCCGACCAGCGCACGCCGATGCCATCCGCCACGGAATAGGCGGCAATGGTCAACCCGAGCAATCCGGCCGCCACCAAAGTCTGGCGATCTGCAAATGCCGCCCCTCGCTGAAAAGCCAAAACGCCGATGCCAAGCGTCACCGCCGCCAACCCCGCAAGGCCGAGCGGAGGCAGCACCTCGCCGATCAGGAGGAAAGTGCCGAGTGCGACGAGCGCAGGCGCCATGCCGCGCGAAATTGGATAGACGTGGCTCAAATCGCCGAGCCGGTACGCCTGATACATGAAGGTGTAATACAGATAGTGCAGCAACGTCGAAGCGGCGATCATTGGCCAACTCGCGGATGCGGGCACACCTGAAAATAATATCAGCGCCAAGCCCGCAACCGCATTCACCAGCGCAATTGCGGCGATGGTCAACGCCCTGTCGGGCGCTGCTTTCACCAAGGCATTCCAGCTTGCGTGCAAAACCGCCGCAGACAGAACAAGCGTTAGCGCAAAGCTGGACATTGATGGCGGGCCGGAAAACTAACGGTTGCGAAAAGGGGTTACTCCCTCCCAGCTTGCCGGGAGCGCGTCAAGGCAAGTCAGATTATTTTGCCGGCGCAAAACCATTTGGGCCATGCGTAGCCTCCGGCATGGCACAATCAAGATGGATCAGGGTATCGGTCTATTCGCGAACCGAAGCCACGGTCGAGGTCTGGCCCTTGCGGATCGCAACCCAGCGGCCCGTATTCTCTTCAGACTGACGCTTCAGGTACAGATAGCCGGTATCCGCCCATTCGCGCACATCGTCGCTGAGATTGTCCAGAACGAAATCACCCTCATCGGTACGCACGGTCAGCACCGCATGGCCTTCGCCATCCGGCTTGCGAACCACCGTAATCAGCAGATTGGTCAGCGACAAACCCGCCTTATGCAGTTCCATCTGCTTTTCCAGCACATAGTCTTCGCAATCGCCCACGCCGTGCGTCGGCAGGGTCCAAACCTCGTCCTTGCCGTAGATATCGCTGTCGCTCATCGGCTTGATGTTGGCATTCACCGCGAGATTGACGCGGCTGATCTTTGCCCACAGCGTCTCGCTCATGTGCTCAGGCGCTGTGTCCCGCGTGCGGATCGCGCATTCCTGCGGGTTTGCCTTGCAATATTCGTAGTGGCCGATTGGCTGTGAAGTCAGCCCTCCGACAACCATTGTCGTTCCGGCAGAAGCCGCCAGCGTGCCGAAGCTCAGCGCCAGAAGCGCTGTCCCTGCGCTCAGTGCCGCTCCGATCCAGGAAATCGAATTGGTGGCCGCCCGTCCCATCTGCCCCTCTTCTTCGTTAACAAAAAGTTAAAGGCCAGAAGGGCGTGGAGTCAATTCGGTGTGGTTACCGAAATATGAATATGGTTACCGGGCGGCGTTAACGCGGCGAAATTGCAACATAAACAAGGCGGGAGTCGCCTCCCGCCTCTGCTTCATAATGAACCTGAACAGCGGAAATTCCGTCATCCTCGGCCTTGTGCCGAGGATCTACAGCGCATCTAGCTGAGAACTTGCAAACCCTCGGGACAAGCCCGAGGGTGACGCGTTTTATGAACCGCTTGAGCGCACGAGCTTCGGCGCCGACAGTTTCCGTTCGCCGTGGCTGTGCATGAAATCCACGATGCGCGGCACGATTTCTGAGCGGAAGCGCGATCCGTTGAACACGCCATAGTGGCCGACTTTCGGCTGCATATAATGTGCCTTGCGCTCAGCGGGGATGTTCACGCAAAGGTCGTGCGCGGCCTCGGTCTGCCCAAGGCCCGAGATATCGTCGTTTTCGCCTTCAACCGTAAACAGCGCCGTGTTTCGGATTGCGGAACAATCGACCGGCTGGCCGCGATGCGTCATCTGGCCCTTCGGTAGCGAATGCCGCACGAAAACCGTGTCCACGGTTTGCAGATAGAACTCTGCCGAAAGATCCATCACGGCCAGATATTCATCATAAAATTCGCGGTGCTTTTCCGCGCCGTCGCCGTCATTCTTCACAAGGTGCATATAGAAATCCTTGTGCGCGATGATGTGGCGATCCAGATTCATGCTCATAAAGCCGGAAAGCTGGAGGAAGCCGGGATACACATCGCGCCCGAAGCCCGGCAGCGGCCACGGCACCTGCATGACAACATTGTCGCGGAACCAAGCGGTGCCTTTCTTCTCGGCCAGCAGGTTGACCGCGGTCGGATTGCGTCGCGTGTCGATTGGGCCACCCATCAGCGTCATGGTCGCGGGCGAGCAACGGTCGCCGCGCGCTTCCATCACCGCGGCTGCGGCCAGCACCGGAACCGAAGGTTGGCAAACGCCGATAATATGCGTGTCCTGGCCAAGCTCCTGCAGCATTTCGATGATGTAGTCGATGTAATCATCGAGGTCGAAGCGGCCCGCCGCTGTGGGCACCATGCGCGCGTCCACCCAGTCGGTAATGTAGACATCCGCGTGAGGCAGCATTGCTTCCACCGTGCCACGCAGCAGTGTCGCGTAGTGGCCGGACATCGGCGCAACGATCAGCAGCTTCGGATCAGGACGCCGGTTCTTTGGCAGGTCGCGCTCGAAATGGATCAAATTGCAGAACGGCTTCGACCAGACGATCTTTTCCGCCACCGGCACGTTCCTGGAATCCGTCTTTATGCTGTGGATACCGAATTCCGGCTTTCCATATCGGCGCGTCGTGCGCTCAAACAGCTCGGCCGAAGCGGCAATCATGCGGCCAACCGGCGTGTGCGACCACGGATTGAGCGGATTGGTATAAAGAATTTTCGTCGCGTCGCTCAAAGCCCTGAAAGGCTGCAGAGCGGCGTAGTTCATCTCGTAGAGCTGATAGAACATTCGAAGTTCGCCTCGACTTGTTTACATCAACGCCCGCCAGCGAACGCAGTTTCAATCGCGCACGTTAACAAAGATATATTGCGATGCAATAGAGGCAATGGGCGCAAGAAATTTCTACTTTCGTCCAAGATTTAGACGAAATTCCCTTACGTAATGTTGCATGAAATCAGCTTTCAACAGCCTCAACCAGCACGATTTCGCCATCGGCAAATTGCTGCCGGATGGACTTGGCATGCTGATATTCCGGTGAATTATAGCAATTTTGCGCATCATCCATCGAGGCAAACTCGATGATCACGTTGCGTGCGCGACCTGGCCCTTCCACGGCCTCATTCGCTCCGCCGCGCGCTAGAAAACGCGCACCAAAGCGCTCGAATGCCGGCTTCGCAGCTGCAACATAGCCCTTATATCCTTCGGGGTCGCGAACATCGACGCGGGCAATCCAATAGGCTTTCGGCATCTGGTCCTCTCAGGCGCTTTCCATTTCGGCAATGATAGCGCGCGCTGCCGCTTTCCTGTCAACGGTCTCAACGATGGGTCGCGCCACGACGAGATGGCTCGCGCCCCTGCGCACGGCCTCCGCTGGTGTAACCACGCGCTTCTGGTCGCCGCGCTCTGCGCCAGCCGGGCGAATGCCGGGTGTCACGACCGCCAGTTTCGGGCCAACGATGCGGCGCACGGCAGAGGCCTCGTCGGCAGAACACACCACGCCGCCCATTCCCGCCTGCAACGCCTGTTCGGCGCGGCGCATCACCAGCGTATGCGGGTCATATTCATAGCCCGCCGCGATAAGGTCCTGCTCGTCCATCGAAGTCAGCACCGTCACGCCGAGCAGGCACAAATCCGAGCCCTTGGCGGCTTCCACGGCGGCTTTCATCGCTTTGGGGTAGGCGTGCAGCGTAAGCATCGACATGCCCATGCGGGCAATCGCCTCCACGCCCTTGGCCACCGTGTTGTCGATGTCCAGCAGCTTGAGATCCAGAAACACCTTCGCGCCACTTTTCGCCAGCTCGCGCGCAAAATCCAGGCCGCCGGGCGCGTAAGCAAGCTGATAGCCGATCTTGTAGAACCGCGCAGTGTCGCCAAGTTCGTACACGACCGCTTCGGCAGCCTTCACGCTCGGCACGTCCAGCCCGACGATCAGGCGTTCGCGCATTGTCTCGCCGGCCATAGCCTACCCGTCCGCTCGCATGTGAAGCGCGGCTTCCTCGACCAGCGTCTTGCATGTGCGGTTCATGCCGCTGCGCAGGCGCTCAGACTTGAACTCACCGTTTTCTTCGAACGCTTCATTTGCGTTCGGCACGGAAACCTGCGGCGCGATTACTTCCATCTGGATATGCACAAGCACCTGCCGCAGATGCGAGGCACTGCGAATACCAGCAAAATTTCCTTCCGACGAGGAGCAAATGCAGCCAATCTTACCGCCAAAAGCGCGAATGCTCTTGCCGTTTTCTTTCGCGCGGCTGATCCAGTCGATGGTGTTTTTCAGAAGCGGCGGCATCGAGCCATTATATTCCGGCGTACAAATCATCACCGCATCATGCGCAACGAACAGCCGCGCCAGCTTGATTGCATTTTCAGGAACGCCTTCCTCGGCTTCGAGGTCCTGATTCATGATAGGCAGCGGAAAATCAGCGAGCGAAATACGGGTCACTTCAGCGCCTTGTAGCGCCAGTTCTTTTTGCGCCAGATCAGCAACCTTGCCGCTGTAAGCGCCGGTTCGTGTGGACCCGGCGAACAGCAGAATGCGCGGCGCGCGGCTCAATGGTGCAGCCTCCGCCGATAGACCCACAGCCGGGTGGGCGGAATGTTGCGCAGGATGAAATCGAGATGCTCAACCGTGTAGTCGCCCAATCCCGGCGGAATTGGCGATTTTGGCCCGTATGTGAGCTGCACCACTGGCCGCCCGGCGGGCATGCGCTTCAACAGCCCTTCCAGATATTGCACGCGCTTCTGTACGGGGAAATTGAGCAGCGGAACGCCTGAAACCACCGAGTCGAACAGCTTCGGCGTGTCGTCGCTGAGCGATTTGTCGAGGTCGAAAGCATCGCCTTCGATGACATTCACCTGCGGGAAAAGCCGCCGCAGATGCACGACAAAATCATGGGAATATTCAAGCGTATAAAGATTGGAAGGCTTCACGCCGTGCTTGAGAATGTACTTGGTGATGATGCCGGTGCCTGGCCCGACTTCCAGCACAGGAAGACCTGAATTTGTGTCGATCACCGATGCCATTTTACGGGCAGTTACCGAGCTTGTCGGCATTATGGCCCCGACTGCCTTTGGCTTGTCGATCCAGCCTTTGAAGAATTTCAACTCATCGTCAAATTTCGCCGCAAGCTTGCGAAGCGCCAGACCAGCCATCGAAAAATCCCTCCAACTGCTTCGCTCGACCTGAAAAGCGCTCTAGCACCCTGAGTCTCAAACGCAAGGAGAAACGTAAATCACCCACTGCTAATCCGTGGGTCTAGGTCCTGACCCTACCTCTCCCCGAAAGATTCAAAGAAATCCTTCATGCGCGAAAAGAAACCCGCAGATTGCGGCGAATTTTCTTTCGAAGAAATAGCGTCGAATTCCTCCAGAAGCTCTTTTTGCCGTTTGGTCAGGTTCTGCGGCGTTTCCACGGCGGTCTGAATGTAGAGATCGCCCATCTGCGCCTGCCGCAACACGGGCATACCCTTGCCCTTCAGCCGGAACTGCTTTCCGTTCTGGGTACCGTCCGGCACTTTCACGCGTGTCTGGGTGCCGTCCAGTGTGGTCACTTCAAACTGGCCGCCAAGTGCCGCCGCTGTCATTGAAATCGGCACGCGGCAATAAAGGTCTGCGCCGTCGCGCTGGAAAAACTCGTGCGGCTTCACGGCAAGGAAAATATAGAGGTCGCCGGATGGTCCGCCGCGCAGGCCCGCTTCGCCTTCGTTTGATAGGCGAATGCGCGTGCCATCTTCAATGCCGGCCGGAATGTTCACCGAAAGCGAGCGCTCCTGAATGGTGCGGCCCTGGCCGTTGCATTTGGGGCAGGGGTCTTTGATCGTCTGGCCGCGGCCGCCGCATTGCGGGCAGACACGCTCGATGGAGAAAAAGCCCTGGCTTGCGCGCACTTTGCCGTGGCCGCCGCACATGGCGCAATTCACCGGCTGCGTGCCGGGTTTTGCCCCAGTGCCAGAGCAATCCGTGCAGGCGATCGAGGACGGCACGCGGATCTGCGCGGTCTTGCCCGTATAGGCTTCCTCCAGGGTGATTTCCATATTGTAGCGCAGGTCTGCCCCGCGCTCGCGTCCGCCGGTGGAGCGGCGGCGTCCGCCGCCACCCATCATCTCACCGAAAATATCTTCGAAAATATCCGAGAACCCACCACCGCCGAAGCCGTTGGAGAAGCCGCCCCCACCGCCGCCATGCTCAAACGCGGCGTGGCCGAAGCGATCATACGCCGCGCGCTTCTGCGGGTCTTTCAGGCAGTCATAGGCTTCGCCGATTTCCTTGAACTTTATCTCGGCGGCGTGATCGCCGGGGTTGCGGTCGGGGTGGAACTGCATGGCAAGCTTGCGATAAGCGGCCTTGAGTTGTTTCTCATCCGCACCGCGCGCAACGCCCAATGTCTCGTAGAAGTCAGCCTTCATTCTGTCCCGCCCAGCTTGCCCTGCAATACCAAACCACCATGAATGTCCCTCATAGGGTTACAAAAAGCCCGGCATTATGCCGGGCTTTTCGATCACAGCCGCTCTTGCTAAGCGGATTTCTTTTTGTCGTCTTCGTCGATTTCTTCGAAGTCGGCATCAACGACATCGCTGTCCTTGGCCGCGTCGGCCTGCGCGTCAGCCTCGGCCGCCTGTGCCTGTGAGGCTTCATACATCGCCTGACCAAGCTTCATCGAAGCTTCCGTCAGCGCCTGCGACTTGGCATTGATAGCCTCGACGTCGTCGCCTTCGGTTGCGGTCTTGAGCGCGGCAATCGCATCGGCAATCGCGGTGCGATCAGCTTCCGAAACCTTGTCGCCATATTCCTTCAGAGACTTCTCTGCGGAATGGACAAGTGCCTCAGACTGATTGCGTGCCTCAACCAGCGCCCTGCGCTTCTTGTCGGTCTCGGCGTTCGCTTCCGCGTCCTTCACCATCTTGTCGATGTCGGCGTCAGACAGACCGCCCGATGCTTGGATGCGGATCTGCTGCTCCTTGCCCGTGCCCTTGTCCTTGGCCGAAACATTCACGATGCCGTTGGCGTCGATGTCGAATGTGACCTCGATCTGCGGCACGCCGCGCGGTGCAGGCGGAAGGCCAACCAGATCGAACTGACCGAGCATCTTGTTGTCCGCTGCCATTTCGCGCTCGCCCTGGAACACGCGGATCGTGACCGCCGATTGTGAATCCTCAGCCGTGGAGAAGACCTGGCTCTTCTTGGTGGGGATCGTGGTGTTGCGCTCGATCAGGCGGGTGAACACGCCGCCCAGCGTCTCGATGCCCAGCGAAAGCGGGGTCACGTCGAGCAGCAGAACGTCCTTCACGTCGCCCTGCAGAACACCGGCCTGAATGGCCGCACCAAGCGCCACAACCTCATCGGGGTTGACGCCCTTATGCGGTTCCTTGCCGAAGAACTGCTTCACGATTTCCTGAATCTTGGGCATACGGGTCATGCCGCCGACCAGAACGACCTCGTCGATTTCGCCTGCCTTAAGACCGGCGTCCTTGAGTGCGGCCTTGCAAGGCTCGATCGTGCGCTGCACCAGATCGTCCACGAGGCTTTCGAACTTGGCGCGCGTCAGCTTCATGGTCAGGTGCTTCGGACCCGTCGCATCCGCCGTGATGAACGGCAGGTTGATTTCGGTCTGCGCCGAAGACGACAGCTCGATCTTCGCCTTTTCCGCAGCTTCCTTCAGGCGCTGCAGGGCGAGCTTGTCGTTCTTCAGGTCGATGCCCTGTTCTTTCTTGAACTCGTCAGCCAGATACTCGACCAGACGCATGTCGAAGTCTTCGCCGCCGAGGAAGGTGTCGCCATTGGTGGACTTCACCTCGAACACGCCGTCGCCGATTTCCAGCACGGAAATGTCGAACGTACCGCCACCAAGGTCATAAACCGCGATGGTCTTGCCTTCGCGCTTGTCGAGGCCATAGGCCAGCGCCGCTGCGGTCGGCTCGTTGATGATGCGCAGAACCTCAAGACCGGCAATCTTGCCTGCGTCCTTGGTTGCCTGGCGCTGTGCGTCGTTGAAATAAGCCGGAACGGTGATGACGGCCTTTTCGACCTTCTCGCCGAGATAGGCTTCCGCCGTTTCCTTCATCTTCTGCAGGATCATCGCCGAAATCTGGCTTGGCGACTGCTTCTTGCCGCCTGCCTCGACCCATGCGTCGCCATTGTCGCCTTTTACGATCTTGTAGGGGACAAGCTTCTTGTCTTTCTCCGTCACAGGATCGTCGAAGCGGCGGCCGATCAGGCGCTTGACCGCGAAGACAGTGTTTTCAGGATTGGTGACTGCCTGGCGCTTGGCCGGCTGTCCTACGAGGCGCTCGCCGTCGCCGGTGAATGCGACGATGGATGGTGTAGTGCGCGCGCCTTCAGCATTTTCGATAACTTTCGCGTCTTTTCCGTCCATGACGGCGACGCAGGAATTTGTCGTTCCCAGATCGATGCCGATTACTTTTGCCATTCTTTTCTCTCCGTTTAGCAGGCTTTCAGGACCCCGAAGGCATTCCGGCGAAAGCCCCTTTCGTATGGATTTCCTTGACCAGGCCAGCTTTTGCAAGAGGCCGATACAAAGCTGCGGCGTATATAGGAATAGCTGTTTTCCCGCGCAAGCGTCTTGAGCCCAATATCAGTGCAATAGATACATGGAAATTCAGGGCGCATTTTGCCGCAACAAACAAATAGAAACGGCGCCGTTGTTGCGGCGCCGTCGACTAAAACCGGCTAAGTACTTACTCGTCGAGCAAGCCAGCGCCTTTTCCGCGCTTGGCCGGCGCCGTCGGCTTATTGCGGTTGGCCATGAAGCGGTCGAACTCTTCAAGGTCTTTCGCGCGGCGCAGTTCGCGAGCATAGGCGTCGAACTCATCGCGCATTTCGTCCAGCTTGCGGCGCTCTTCGGCCAGGCGTTCGAGTTCCTTCTCGCGCCAGTCGTCAAAGGCGATATTTCCGGTTGCAGCGCTGGTTTTCCACGAAGCACGGCGGCATCCGGCGAAAACGCCATCGGTCGCGCGGTTCACGTCACGCTTGAAACCGTCAAGCCGGTCGCCCCAGATGATATAGGCAAGCATGGCAAGGCCAAGCGGCCAGAACACCACAAATCCAATCACCATGAGCGCAATGGTCGCCGGCGTCCAGGCCGGGCGGATCAAAGCAGTCGTCGTCATCTTCTCCCGTTCCTTCGGTTGCGCAGCGAGCATTTTCCGCTGCTCTCAACGACATGGTAAAGTGATTGCGGCCATTCAAGATGGCTCCATCCTAAACCGGACAGGTGCTTGATTCGGCTGCTATTTTTTGAAGCGGTCCAGAGCCAGCACCAGCAGCCCGCCAATCAAGCCCCAGAAGGCGGAGCCGATGCCGAACAGCGTCAACCCCGATGCGGTGACCGCAAACGCCGTTGTTGCGGCAAATCTCTGGCGCTCGTCGGCCAGCGCAATCGCCAGTGCGTTGGCGAGCGAGGGCATCAGCGCCAGCCCCGCCACGAGTGCGATCAGTGCGGCAGGCAGCACCGCGAACACCGCCACCAGCGAAGCGCCGAACACCGCAAAGATCAGATAGAACAGCGCGTAGAACGGCCCTGTCTTCCAGCGCTCGGCAGGGTCAGGGTGCACATCCGGTCCGGTGCAGATCGCAGCGGAAATTGCCGCGAGGTTGGACGTCGATGCGCCAAACGGCGCGGTCAGTAGCGACACCAGCCCGGTTATCCCGATCAGCGGGCCGGCAGGCGGTTCATAGCCCGCGGCTTTCAGCACCGCCAAACCAGAGAGGTTCTGTGAGGCCATCGTCACGAGGTAAAGCGGCACCGCGAGGCCGAATATTGCGCCCGGCGTAAAGCTCGGGCTTATCAGTGTCAGCGTTGAAAGCTCCGGCGCGGGCAGCGCGCCCACGCGCCCCATGAAGAACGCCAGCGCGCCGCCGCCGATCAGCACGGCCAGCACGGACAGTGACGGGTTGATGATTCTGAACACTAAAAACGCAGCCATCAGCGGCAGGATCAGCCACGGATCGAGGGGGATCGTTTTCACTGCGTTGATCGCGAAGGTTACGACGATCCCAGCCAACATCCCCGACGCCACCGAATGCGGAATGCGCGAAATCAGCCGCGTCAGTGGACGAAACAGTCCGGTCGCAATCAGCATCAACGCTGCCACGATGAACGCGCCCACGGCCTCTGAAATATTGAACCCGCTCGACGCTGCAATCAGCGCGGCTCCCGGCGTGGACCATGCCGAAATCACCGGCATTTTCGTCCACCATGAAAGCCACAGGCTTTCGACCGCCATGGCGATGCAAAGCGCGGTCACCCAGCTTGCGGTCTGTAGCTGTGTTGCGCCCACTGCGTTGGCAGCCGCTATAATAATGGCGAGCGTGCCGCCGAATCCGACGATTGCGGCGACAAAGGCCGCGCTTGGTATGGAAAGGCGCATCAGCCGATCCGCTCGATCATGGACTCGACTGCGCCGATCAGCAATTCGAGGTCTTGCGGTCGTGAAAGGCGATGATCGCCTTCCGGCACCAGCGAAAGCGTCACGTCGTCGGAGGGCATCAGGCTGGCAAGCTTGAGCGCATGGCTGAACGGCACATCGGGGTCGGCCACGCCTTGTATGATCTGCACCGGGCAATGCGTATCGATCGGCCGGTCCATAACCAGGTTCTGCGCACCGTCTTCAATCAGCGCGCGCGTATACATGTAGGGCTGGTCGGAATATTCGGACGGTTCCGCGAAATAGCCCTTCTCCGTGAGGTCTTTGCGCTGCGCGTCCGTCAGTTTCGGCTCCACAAGTTCGCGCGTGAAATCCGGCGCAGGCGCCAGCAGAATCAGCGCGCCGATCCGCTCGCCTTCGCCCGCCTTGCGCAGTTCCTGCGCCATGCGCAGCGCGATCCATGCGCCCATTGATGAGCCGACAAAAATCTGCGGTCCCTCGCTGAATGCGCGCAACACGGCAAGGCTTTCCGCGAGCCAGCGGGAGATCGTGCCGTCCTTGAATTCACCGCCCGACTCACCGTGCCCGGAATAGTCGTGGCGCAAAAAGGCGTGGCCGGATTTCTCGGCCCATTGGTTCAGCGCGTCGGCCTTGGTGCCCAGCATGTCGGACTTGTAGCCGCCCAGCCAAACCACGCCGGGCATCGTTCCCTTGCGTGCCCGCACGGCAATCTGCGCGCCACCAACCTCCATTCGTGTCACTGGATCGCTTGCCATGCCTGCGTTTAGTCCTATCTAAATTAAGCTACGCCTCATGCCACAGGCGATTGCTCCCGAAAAGGGAGCGCACCGCTCCTGCCAGCATATAAATGTGCTCTCGCATGGCGTATAAGACACAGCAGCATTCAACAATGTTCCAGAAAGCAATGAATGGTGCATCTTTTCACAGGCTGTGCTATTGACAGCCGCCGCGCGGCAACCACATTGGCGCGGCTTTTCATCAACGGCTTAAGGAGAAAAAGGCCATTCGCAGACCGTTTAAAGCAGCCGCGCCCGTAAAGGACGGCCCTCGTGCAAATCGCGACATCCGCGTTCCTCAGGTTCAACTCATCGACGCAGACGGCAACAATCAGGGCGTCGTTTCAATCAACGATGCGCTGCAAGCCGCAGAAGATGCTGGCCTGGACCTCGTTGAAATCTCGCCGAATTCGACACCGCCTGTCACCAAGATTCTCGATCTGGGCAAGCTGAAATACGCCTCCCAGAAGAAGGCCGCCGAGGCGCGCAAGCACCAGAAGGTCATCGAGATCAAGGAAATCAAGATGCGCCCGAACATCGACACCCATGATTATGAGGTGAAGATGAAGGCTGTGCGCCGTTTCTTTGAAGAAGGTGACAAGGTTAAATTGACGTTGCGCTTCCGTGGCCGCGAAATGGCTCACATGGAACTCGGCATGGAGTTGCTGAACCGTGTGCGCGAAGAAACTGCAAGCATTGCCAAGGTGGAAGCCGAGCCGAAGCTCGAAGGCCGCCAGATGATGATGGTGCTGGCGCCAAGGTAACACCGGGCGCCGCTCTCACTTTTCTATTCTGAAGCAGATCAAATAAAATGGCACAATCAGCCGACAAGGCGATGACCGAGTACCAGCGCCTTCGTCGTCTGGTGCTGGCAGCGCTCATTTCAATTATTGCCGTGTTCCTGGTTTTCGGAGCCTCCATCCATTCGGAGAACGTTCACGAACGCATCGAGTGGGTGGGCCAGATGCTCATCCTTATCGGCATCGGCGGGCGTTTGTGGTCTACGCTTTATATCGGCGGGCGCAAATCGTCCGAAGTTGTGCAGACAGGGCCTTATTCGGTCACGCGCAATCCGCTCTATTTCTTCTCGGCTGTAGCGGCAGCTGGCGTGGGCGGACAAATGGGCAGCGTGGCGCTGGCTGTTGCCTTCGGTATTTTGTGCTGGGTGGCGTTTTCCATTGTCATCCGGCGGGAAGAGGGGTTTCTCTCCGCCAAGCTCGGCCGGCCCTATCTGGAGTATGTCGCGCGCGTGCCGCGCTTCATTCCCAATCCTTCGCTCTATCGGGACGAGGAATTCGTGACGTTTCGACCGAAGCTTCTGTTGCGAACGCTGAAAGACGGCCTCGCCTTTTTCCTTTCCGTGCCGCTCTTTGAGCTTATCGAGACTTTGCAGAACAGCGGCACAATTCCGGTTTTCTTCCGCCTTTGGTGATTTGGCGCGGCGTTGCCGAACCTTGCAAGGTTGGTGCTGCCCCCATCCCGCTACCGCGACCTTCTCCCCGTAAACGGGGCCAAGCAGGATAATTGCGATGTCACGCTCGTACTTCGGGCGTTGGTGATTTACTCGCGGCGCGGCCACCGCCTGCCTCTCCCCGTCAGAACGGGGAGAGGATGCCGGCAGGCAGGCGAGGGGCAGTGCTGACGACACAAGGTTGATTCCCGCCTCGTCTTCTCGCCAAGTTTGCACCTAAGCACTTGCGCGGCTAATTCCTTGCTGATATGGAGCCGCGTCTTAAGAAAAGCCGCCCGGCAGGGCATGCCGTGGCGGTCTTTATGCTTTTCGGACTTTGGTCAGTCCGAAGCAAGAACCAGACGCAGCTTAAGTTGCGCATATGAAAGGAAGCAAAATGCCCAAGATGAAGACCAAGGCCGCTGCAAAAAAGCGGTTCAAGATCACTGGCACTGGCAAGGTTCTTGCGGCTGCGGCCGGCAAGCGCCACGGCATGATCAAGCGCTCCAACAAGTTCATTCGCGATGCTCGCGGCACCATGGTGCTGGCCGAGCCGGACGGAAAGAAGGTCGTCAAGAACTTCCTGCCGAATGGCGGCGGTATCTGAGACCGGACCGAACGATCAGAGCGAATTTAAGGAGATCATGATATGGCACGCGTAAAGAGAGGCGTTACCTCGCACGCCAAGCACAAGAAGGTCCTGAAAGCCGCAAAGGGTTTCTACGGCCGTCGTAAGAACACCATCCGCATCGCAAAGCAGGCAGTCGAGAAGTCGCTGCAATATGCTTATCGCGACCGCAAGAATCGCAAGCGTAATTTCCGCGCTCTGTGGGTACAGCGCATCAACGCTGCCGTTCGCGAGCATGGCCTGACCTATGGCCGCTTCATCGACGGTCTGAACAAGGCTGGCATTGAAGTAGACCGCAAGGTTCTGTCCGATATGGCTATCCACGAGCCGCAGGCATTCGCCGCTCTCGTCGCTCAGGCGAAGAAGGCGCTCGAATACCTCAAGAACACCACACCGAATGCTTTTGAAAGCGCTGTAGCCTAGACCAGCGCTTCCCAAGCTTCTGCAAAACTGAATCTGGGAAACCCGCGCTGGCTTCGCCGGCGCGGGTTTTTTGATGAGATGATCGCAACGCAACAAAAAAGCGAGCAGAATCACCTCAGCCCGAAGGGGTTGGAGGAATTGCTGCGTCTGCTCGTTGCCGGGCAATCGCGGCGCGTCAGCTCCGCGGTCGTCGATGGCCGCACCGTTTGGATCAAGCGCATGGATGCGGAAGGCGTTCCCTTCTTCAAGCGTCTTCATGCGTGGGTATCCCCGCTCATTCCCTGGGCTGCGCTGCGCTCGTCGCGCATCATCACGTCACCCGAAATGGTCGCGCGGGAAATTGAGAAAACTGCCGCTTTTCGTGCTGCGGGCTTTCCCGCCGCGCATGTGCTTTTCACGCAGGGCAGCGTTCTGGTGCTCAGCAATGCCGACACTATCGTGCAAGCAGAGCTTGACAGCCTCCGCGTAACGGACCTGCAGGCGCATGACGCGCTGTTGGTACAAACCGCGACGGCGCTGGCTGCCGCCCATCAGGCCGGTCTGTGCCACGGTCGTCCGCATCCGCGCGACATGATCCTGGAAGGCGAACGCATCGGCTTTCTGGATTTCGAAGAAGCGCCCGAACAGGCAATGCCGCTGGCGGATGCGCAGGCGCGCGATGTGTTCCTGCTGTTCCTGCAAATCTGCGGGCAGGCGCTGGACGAAGACACCGGCCCGCGCGCATTCGAAGCCTATCGCGCAGACGCGCCTGCCGATGTCATGCCGCATCTGGCGTCGCTGCGCGGCGTCTTTTCGCTCATGCATTCCGCGCTCGGCCTTGTCGCGCCGATAGGGCTTGGCGGCGATGGGCGCCGCCTTTACAAGGCGAGCGCTTTCCTCAACTCCATGCTGTCGCCGGAAGCTGGCGCTGCCATGAAAACCACTCTGCCCGAAACGCTCTCCGGGCAAAAACCGAAGGCCACGCGATGACCGAAATAAGCCGGATCGAAAACGAATTGATGCACGCCATCGCCGCGGCTTCCGATGAGCCGTCCATCGAGGCGGTTCGCGTCGCCGCGCTTGGCAAAAAGGGCTCTGTCTCCGAAATGCTCAAGACGCTTGGCTCCATGTCGGCCGAGGAGCGACAGGTGCAGGGGCCAGCCATCAACGGCCTGAAAAACCGCGTCACCGAGGCGCTCACCTCGCGCAAAAGCGAACTCAAGGACGCCGCAATTGCTGTGCGCCTCGCTGCCGAGCGCGTGGATGTCACCCTGCCGGTGCGCCAGTCGCCGTCCGAGCGTGGGCGCATCCATCCCATCAGTCAGGTCATTGACGAAATCACCGCAATCTTCGGCGATATGGGCTTCTCGGTTGCCGAAGGCCCGGACATCGAAACCGACTATTACAACTTCACCGCGTTGAACTTCCCGGACGGCCATCCGGCGCGCGAAATGCACGACACCTTCTTCTTCAATGCGGATGAGAAGGGCGAGCGCAAGCTGCTGCGCACGCACACTTCGCCCGTGCAGGTTCATACGATGGAGTCGCAAAAGCCGCCGATCCGCATTGTGATCCCCGGCAAGACCTATCGCATGGATTCCGACGCCACCCACACGCCGATGTTCCACCAGCTTGAAGGCCTGGTCATCGACAAGACCGCCAATGTCGCGAACATGCGCTGGGTGCTTGAGGAATTCTGCAAGGCATTCTTCGAGGTGCCGAGCCTGAAAATGCGTTTCCGCCCGAGCTTCTTCCCGTTCACGGAGCCGAGCCTTGAGGTCGATATTCAGTGCGACCGTTCACGCCCCGGCGAGATCCGGTTTGGCGAAGGCAATGATTGGCTGGAGATTCTTGGCTGCGGCATGGTTCACCCGAATGTGCTCCGCGCAGGCGGGCTGGACCCGAACGAGTATCAGGGCTTCGCATGGGGCATGGGCATCGACCGCATCGCCATGCTGAAATACGGCATGCCGGACCTCCGCGCCTTCTTCGACGCGGATGTGCGCTGGCTGTCGCATTACGGCTTCCGCCCGCTCGACATGCCAACGCTCTTCGCTGGCCTCACCGCTTGATCCAACAGCCGAAACACGGGTAACGACACATGAAACTCACCCTTTCCTGGCTGAAAGACCATCTGGAAACGGATGCCTCGCTTGGCGAAATTGTCGAGCGGTTGACCTCCATCGGCCTTGAGGTCGAGCATGTCGATGACAAGGCGGCGCTCAAGCCATTCGTCATCGCGAAGGTGCTCACCGCCGAGCGCCACCCGGACGCCGACAAGCTGCAAGTGCTCAGCGTCGATACCGGCAGCGGTGCGCCGATACAGGTCGTCTGCGGCGCGCCGAATGCGCGCGCGGGCCTAATTGGCGCGTTCGCGGCTCCCGGCACTTATGTCCCCGGCATCGACGTGACGCTTGGCGTTGGCAAGATTCGCGGCGTGGAAAGCCGGGGCATGATGTGCTCCGAGCGCGAGCTGCAATTGTCCGACGAGCATACCGGCATCATTGACCTTCCCGCTGATGCTCCGGTCGGCACCAGCTTCGCGACTTATGCGCATCTGGACGATCCGGTCATCGAGATCAATCTGACGCCGAACCGTCCCGATGCCACCAGCATTCACGGCATCGCGCGTGATCTTGCTGCCTCCGGCCTCGGCAAGCTCAAGGAAAAGCCGATTGCTGCGATCAAGGGCGAGGGTGCTTGCCCAGTCAAGGTCGCGCTGGATTTCGGCGATACGCCGTCGCTGTGCCGCGGCTTCGCGCTGCGCCTCGTGCGCGGCGTCAAGAACGGCCCGTCGCCGAAATGGCTGCAGCAGCGCCTGCTGGCCATCGGCCTGCGCCCCATCAACGCGCTGGTGGACATCACCAATTATCTCACCTTCGACCGTGGTCGCCCCCTGCACGTTTTCGACGCCGCAAAGGTCGCGGGCAATCTCACGGTTCGCCGCGCGAAAGACGGTGAAACGGTGCTGGCGCTCGACCAGCGCGAATACACGCTGACGCCGGAAATGTGCGTAATCGCCGATGAGAACGGCGTTGAATCCATCGCGGGCATCATGGGCGGAGAGCATTCCGGCTCGGACGAAGGCACTACTGACGTGCTGATCGAATCCGCGCTCTGGGAGCCGTTGAACATCGCGCGCACTGGCCGCGCTCTCGGCATCATCACCGACGCGCGTTATCGTTTCGAGCGCGGCGTCGATCCGGAATTCATGGTGCCGGGTATCGACCTCGCAACGCAACTCGTGCTCGATTTCTGCGGCGGTACGCCGAGCGAAATCGAACTCGTCGGCTATGCTGGCTACACCGCGCCGGTCATTTCCTTCCCGCTGTCGGAGGTGAAGCGCCTCACCGGGCTGGACGTGCCGAAGGCCGAAAGCATCGACATCCTGTCCCGTCTCGGCTTCACGCCGAAGGGCAGCGGCGAGGTCATCGACGTATCCGTTCCGTCATGGCGTCCGGACGTTGAAGGCAAGGCCGATCTGGTTGAAGAGGTGATGCGCATTCACGGCGTTGACGCCATCGCGCCGCAACCACTCACCAGCCATGGCGCGGTCAACACCAAGATACTTACCACCCTGCAGGTGCGCACGCGTTTTGCCAAGCGCACGCTCGCCGTGCGCGGCATGATGGAGGCGGTCACGTGGTCGTTCATCCCGGCCAAGCACGCCGAAATCTTCGGCGGCGGCGCGCCCGCGCTGAAATTGTCCAACCCCATCGCCGCTGAAATGTCGGACATGCGCCCGTCATTGCTGCCGGGCCTGATTGTCGCTGCACAGCGCAATGCGGATCGCGGTTTCGCCGACGTGGCGCTGTTCGAAGTCGCGGCCGCCTATGAAGGCGACACGCCCGATAAGCAGCGCCGCGTTGCGTCCGGCGTCCGTCGCGGCACCGCGAAGCTGGATGGCGCAGGCCGCTCATGGTCCGGCAATGCGGGTCCGGTCGGCGTGTTCGATGCCAAGGCTGATGCCATCGCCGTGCTGGAAGCCTGCGGCGCGCCGGTTGATCGTCTCCAGATCGAGGCAGGCGCGCCGGGCTGGTATCATCCCGGTCGCTCCGGCGTCATCAAGTTGGGGCCAAAGGTCGTGCTCGGCCATTTCGGCGAATTCCATCCGAAAACGCTGGAAGGTCTGGATGTCTCCGGTCCGCTCGCCGGGTTTGAGGTTTTCCTGGACGTCATCCCGGAATCGAAGGCGAAAGCCACGCGCACAAAGCCGAAGCTTGAACTGTCCGCTTTCCAGGCAGTGAAGCGCGACTTCGCTTTCGTCGTGGACAAGACCGTCGAAGCTGGAACCTTGACCCGCGCGGCGCTCGCCGCCGACAAGAAGCTCATCACCAGCGTCACGGTGTTCGACGTTTTCGAAGGCGCGTCGCTTGGTCCGGACAAGAAGTCCATAGCCATCGAGGTCGCTATCCAGCCGGTGGAAAAAACGCTGACGGATGAAGATTTCGAGGCGCTCGCCAAGCGCATCATTGAAAACGTCGGCAAGCAGACCGGCGGAACCTTGCGAGCCTAGTCGGAATACGCGGGCCTCCATGCGCGTTGTATCGCGTGGAGGCTCCGATGCTTTACAATACGCCCCGCGCCTATGGGCTGGTCACGATACTGTTCCACTGGTGCATTGCCGTTCTGTTCATCGGTCAGATCGTTCTCGGCATCATCATGCTGCGTTTGGACGATCAGCGCCGTGTTTTCGAACTCATCCAGCTTCACAAATCCATCGGCTTCGTGATCCTCGCGCTGGTCATTCCGCGCATTGTGTGGCGGCTGGCGGCGCTGTCGCCGGACCTGCCGGCGGGCATGTCCAAAGCTGAGCGCGGGGCGGCAAATCTCTCGCACGCCGCGCTTTACGGGCTGATGCTCGCGCTTCCGCTTACGGGTTGGGTGCTGGTATCGATATCGACGCTTGGCATTGTCACGCTCGCATTCGGCAAGGTGCTAATCCCCAATCTGCCGCTCGCCCCGTCCGATGCAGCAGAATTGTTGTGGTCATGGGTTCACGCCATTCTGGCGTTCGGCGCGGCTGGCCTCATCGCGCTCCACGTCGGCGCTGCGTTGTGGCACCAGTTTGTGCGCCGCGATGGGCTGCTTGTTCGAATGCTCGTGCCGGGTCGGGAAGAACACACCGGCGGCACTCGTTAGCATCTCATCACAACGCGCTGGAGGCTTCCATGCCTGTCCGTAACCTGTCTGCCGTCGCGCTGCTCTGCCTTGCGCTCACCTGTCCTGCTGCGGCCGCTGTCGATCTTGCTGGCGCGGCGGGTCAATATCGGATTGATCCCGGCGCATCGCGCATTGGCTTTGCGATTGACCAGATTGCGGGCCGCGGCATTGCGGGCGTATTCGCCAATTTTTCCGGCACCATTCGCATTGATGGTCAGCAGGTCGGGCGCTCGGAGGTGGATATCGACGTGGCCCCGGCCAGCGTTTCCACGGGCCAGCAGCGCGTGGACGATTTTCTCCGGTCCAACGCTGTGTTCGATGTTGCCCACGAGAAGGATATTTCTTTCCGTTCCACCTCTGTGAAGGCGCTGAGCGACACCTCTGCAACGGTTATCGGCCACATGACGGCGCGTGGCAAAACGGGCAATGAAACATTCACCGTCCAGCTCGACTCGCAGTCGAAAAACCGGATCACGTTCCGCATCACGGGCAAGGTGCTCAGGTCGCGTTACGGAATGGATGTCGGCACGCCGATCTATTCAAACGTGGTCGATTTCGAAATGCGGCTAACCGCAACGCGCCAATAGCGCATCAGGCCAAATGAACCGCTTCGCCGCCAATCCAGACACCACGAATGGCGAGGTCGTCGCTGATGTGTACAAAATCGGCGCGAGCACCGTTGCCGAGATGGCCGTGTGTCTCCGCTACGCCCGCAACACGGGCTGGATAGAGCGAGGCCATGCGCATCGCTTCATCAAGCTCGATGCCGATTGTCTGGTGCATGAAGCGCACGGCAGAAATCATGTCGAGATCTGCGCCTGCAAGCGTTCCGTCGAGCAATGTCAGCCTGCCATCCGCGCGCTTGATGGTGCGGCCATTCAGCGTGAATTCCGTCATGTCGGTGCCGATCGTGGCCATCGCATCGGTCACAAGGAATATATGGCCCGGTCCGCGTTTGGAGCGCATGGCAATGCCGATGCTTTCGGGATGAACGTGATAGCCATCCGCGATCAGCCCGGCTGACAAGCCGCCTATCGAAAGCACGGCACCGACCAACCCTGGTTCGCGATTTCCGATAGGGCTCATGGCGTTGAACAGATGGGTGGCTGTCGTCGCGCCTGCGTCGAACGCTGCTTGTGCGGCTTCAAGTGTCGCCTCCGTGTGGCCGATGCTTACCTTGACGTCCGCGCCAGCCAGCGCCGCGATTTGCTGCGGCGTCACGGATTCCACCGCGACCGTGGTCAGCAACACTGGCAATTCGACGCGCGCCGCAATGAGATTGGCGAGGTCCACATCTTCCATTTCTCGGATCAGTTCCGGGTCATGTGCACCCTTGCGCGCTATGGACAAATGCGGCCCTTCAAGATGCAGCCCCAGAAACCCCGGCACGTCCAGGCGCGCGGCCTCGATGCCCGCAGCGACTGCCTCGGCGGTAATCTCCGGCGTGTCGGTAATCAGCGTCGGCAAAAGCGCCGTCGTGCCGAAGCGCTGATGCGCGGCGCAAATGGTGCGTATGCCTTCAACGCTGCGGTGGTCGTTCAGCATCACACCGCCGCCGCCATTCACTTGAAGATCGACAAACCCCGGCGCGATGAAGCCATCGGCAAGGGTGATCGTCTGCGCTTCGACTGGAATATCCGAGGCCCGCACGACGCCAGCAACCACGCCATTTTCGACAATCAGCCCGGCGTTTTCCTGCCAGCCTTCGCCGTCAAATATGCGCGGCGCGAGATAGGCTTTTTGCTCGGTCATAGCGTCTCCGTGACCTTGCGAAGATTGCGGGGCTGATCGGGGTTCAGTCCGCGCCGTAAGGCAAAGGCTTCAATGAACGAATAGAAAGAAGTGACAAGCGCCAGCGGATCGGTCAGCCAATGGCCCGTCGCGGCGAAGGGCAGCCGGTTCGCGGCTTTCACCTTGGCGGAAGTCGCGAACACCGCTGCCTGCCGCGTGGCCAACCCGTCCGCCGATTGCGCAACCGCGTCTTCCGACTTGTCGCGGCTGGCCAGAACCAGCACGGGAAAGCCCGGTCCAACCAGTGCCAGCGGCCCGTGCATAACCTCCGCAGCACTATAGGCTTCGGCATGAATAGAGCAGGTTTCCTTGAATTTGAGAGCGACTTCGTTGGCGATTGCCAGTGATGGCCCGCGCCCAAGCACGAACAGGGAATTCTCGTTGCCGACTGCTTCGGCAAAGGGGGACCAGTCGCAGGCAATGGCATTTTCGAGATATTGCGGCAGGGCGTGCAGGGCCGACAGAAGCCCGTCGTTTTTCGTCCAGTGCGCAAGGATCGCCAGACCTGCGACGGCGGAATTCACGAATGTCTTGGTTGCGGCCACGCTTAGTTCCGGCCCAGCGGCAATGTCTATGGCGTGGTTCGAAACCTCGGCCAGCGGCGAACCGGGCGTATTGGTCAGCGCGATTGTCAGCGCACCGCCTTCACGCGCTGTCTTTGCCATTGCCACAATATCCGGGCTTTTGCCGGATTGTGAAATGGCAAGGCAGGCGGCGTCTTTCAGCTTGAGCTTCGCGCCATAGATAGAGCCGATGGACGGCCCAAGCGATGCTACCGGAATGCCTGCTGTAAGTTCGATTGCATATTGCAGGAATGAAGCCGCATGGTCCGACGAACCGCGCGCCACGCTGACCAGAACGCGGGGATCGACCGCCCGCAACTCTTCGCCAGCGCGTTGCATATCCTTTGCGGAATGGTCGAGAAGCCGCGCAACGGCCTGCGGAATTTCCAGCACCTCGCGGCGCATATGTGTTTGCGTCATGGGGCTATTCCTTCGCCTGTGCCTAGCCGAAGCTCGGCCACGAAATCATATGCATCGCCGCGATAGACCGAGCGCGTAAACTCAACCACCTTGCCGCTGGGCAGGTAGGAAATGCGCTCGATGTTCAAGCCGGCCGAACCGGGAGTGACCTCCAGCAATTCGGCATCTGCCTCGCCAAGATTCGTCGCAGAAATACGCTGCACGGCGCGCACCGGCTTGCATCCGCGCGCTTCCAACGCGGCGTACAGCGAAGAACCGATTGCGTTCGGGTCCGGCAGAAAGCCCGCGGAAATCGAGGCGCGTTCGATGGCCAGCGGGGTGTCGTTTGCGATGCGCAACCGGCTGACTCGCGAAACCATCGCTTCAGCCGATAGACCGAGCGCCATCATCTCCTCAGGGGAGGGCGCGTAGACGCCGCGGTCAAGCCAGACGGAGCGTACATCCAGCCCTCGCCGCGCCATGTCTTCGGTAAATGATGTGAGACGAGAAAGAGATTGCTCGACGCGTTCCATACGCGGCGCGACAAATGTACCGGAGCCATGCCGCTGCACGAGAACGCCGTGCTGCACGAGATCCTGAATCGCCTTGCGCACGGTGACGCGTGAAATATCTGCGCTGGCCGCAATGTCCCGCTCGGAAGGCAGAGCATCACCAGGCAGCAGCGCACCACGGCTGACAGCATCTTCGATTGATTTGCGAAGGCGCAGATAGAGCGGCGCACCGGCCCCGGATTGCTTCACATGCGCAAAGATCGCCGCCGCGTCAGTCATGCGACTGCCTCGCCGCACCAGCATTGAGATACGAGAGAATACCCCGCGCTCTCATCAACTCTGCCTCTCGCCAAACAACCTTGCGGCCATGGACACTGCCCCGCCGAGCGCATCGTGCAGCGGTGGGCGCAGCAAAGGCTGATACCTTTTCGACAGGCGTGGCGCAAAAAGCTGCGCCATGCCGCCAAGCAGGCACAGCGGCGTGCCGGGAGCAGGGTCCAGCGCGGCGAGTGAGGCCTCTATCGCTTGCCGCGCGCGCTCGATGATGCGCAGCGCGGTTTCGTCCCCCTTGCCGACGTGGTCGAAAACCATCGGCGCGAACCCGCCATAATCGCCCGGCTTGGCGGATGTGGTGAACTCCACGACATCGCGTGGATCGTTGCGATAGATCGCTAGCACGGCATCGGTCAGCGGAGTTGCGGCAACAACGCCATCATGCGCAAGCAGTGTTTCCTCAAGCAGGTCGCGGCCGATGCGCGCCCCGCTGCCCTGATCGCCGATAATAAAGCCCCAGCCGCCAATGGACCGCACTTCAGTCCCCTTGCGCGACATATAGGCGGTGCCGGTTCCAAGAATGGCGATTGCGCCATCGCCCGAACCAACCGCACCTTCCAGCGCGATCAGCGCGTCCGTAACCACGCGGCTCGCGGCGAACGGCAATATCGCCTCGACCTGCTGCGCATAGGTGCCAACATTCGCGCCCGCCAGCCCAAGCACCCCCGATGTTTGCGGCAGCAGTTCGGGACCAAGCCCCGCATCGGCAAGCGCGAGTTCCGCAGCTTTCACGATGCTGGCGCGTGCGCCGGAAAGGTCGGTGCGGATATTCGCCGAACCGCTGGCACCGCGCCCAATGACCTTGCCATCAAGGCCAGCCAATGCCGCACGGCAGCTTGTTCCGCCACCATCTATGCCAATTACAAATGCCAAGCGCGCCTCCCTCTGCGGCAATAATACCAATAAAATACCAATTGCCAAGCGTTAACTTTCAACTCGGTACAATTTGAGAAAAACCTAGCAAATATGCGCATGATTGTTTCAATTCGTTAACAGGGACTGGACAAGTGGTATTTTTTTGGTATTACTCGAAAAAGGAGGATGCGAATGGCGGAACGTCGTACCGAGACGCTGCACACAGAGGCGCAAGGCATTGACCTTCGTGCGCCGGAGGCTGTGCTTCGCGTTCTGGCGCAAGGGCAGGCGGAAGCCGCAAACGCCGTTGTCGCGGCCATTCCTTCGATTGCAAAAGCTGCAGAAACGGCTGCTCGCTCGCTGGCGGGCGGCGGCAGGATCGCTTACGCGGCTGCGGGCAGTTCGGGTCTTATGGCGCTTGCCGATGGGCTCGAACTGCCCGGCACTTTCGGCATTCCGCCCGAGCGCATCGTCATATTGATCGCCGGCGGCGCGGCTAATTTTCACGAACTCGCCAATGGCGCGGAAGATGATACGGACCTCGCCCGCGCCGATGTGGCGGGCGCGCAGATCGGCGCGGGGGATTGCCTGATTGCGCTTTCGGCCAGCGGCACGACGCCATACGCGCTTGGCGCGGTGCGTGAGGCTGCCAGGCGCGGTGCGGTCACGGTGGGCATCGCCAACAATCCGGGCGCGCCGCTGCTGGATATTGCGGATGTGCCGGTGCTGATCGAAACGCCAGCGGAAGTGATTGCGGGTTCAACGCGCATGGGCGCGGCCACGGCGCAGAAGATCGCGCTCAACATGATGTCCACGCTCATGGCCATCCATCTCGGTCATGTGCATGACGGCTACATGATCAATCTTCGTCCAGACAATGTGAAGCTCAAGGACCGCGCCGCGCGCATCGTCGCTGCGATTGCCGGTTGCGCGCCTGATGCGGCGGCAGAGCTTCTTGCGAGAAGCGGCGGCTCGGTGAAAGCTGCAATCCTGATGGCCTCGGGCGCTCAGGATGCTGCGGATGCCGAACGCTTGCTGCAAAGTGCCGGTCAACGGTTGCGACCGGCCTTGGCAATGATCGAGGGGAGCAAAAGCTCCAATCATGGCGGGGCGAAACCGCCCAAACAGGGAGAATGCAAATGAGAACCAAAGTTTTCGTCGCCCTTTTGATGGGCACGAGTGTACTCGGCACGGCAGGCGGCGCATTTGCGCAAGACGCTGCGCTGACCATCGAAAGCTGGCGCAATGACGATCTGTCGATCTGGCAGGAAAAGCTGATCCCGGCTTTCGAGGCTGCAAATCCGGGTATCAAGGTGACGTTCGCGCCATCCGCTCCGACGGAATATAACGCCGCGCTGAATGCCAAGCTTGATGCAGGCTCGGCTGGCGACCTGATCACCTGCCGTCCGTTCGACGCTTCTCTGGAGCTTTACAACAAGGGCCATCTGGCCGACCTGACCGGCGTGCCGGGCATGGAAAACTTCACCGACGTTGCGAAGTCCGCCTGGACGACCGACGATGGCAAGGCGACCTTCTGCGTGCCGATGGCATCCGTCATTCACGGCTTCATCTACAACAAGGAAGCCTTCGAAAAGCTGGGCATCACGCCGCCTGCGACTGAGGACGAGTTCTTCGCCGCGCTCGAGAAGATCAAGGCAGACGGCACCTACATTCCGATGGCGATGGGCACCAAGGATCTCTGGGAAGCCGCAACCATGGGCTACCAGAACATCGGCCCGAACTATTGGCACGGTGAAGAGGGCCGTCTGGCGCTGATCAAGGGCGAGCAGAAGCTGACCGACCCACAGTGGGTCGGGCCGTTCGAGGCGCTGGCCAAGTGGAAGCCTTATCTTGGCGACGGCTTTGAAGCCCAGACCTACCCGGACAGCCAGAACCTGTTCACGCTCGGTCGCGCGGCGATTTACCCGGCTGGTTCGTGGGAAATCTCCGGCTTCAACACGCAGGCCCAGTTCAAGATGGGCGCGTTCCCTCCGCCGGTGAAGAAGGCAGGCGACACCTGCTACATCTCCGACCATAACGACATCGGCATTGGCATGAACGCCAAGACCAAGAACCCGGATGCAGCGAAGAAATTCCTGTCATGGGTGGCTTCGCCGGAATTCGCGACGATCTATGCAAACGCGCTGCCCGGTTTCTTCAGCCTGTCGTCAACCCCGGTGAAGATGGAAGACCCGCTGGCTCAGGAATTCGTCTCCTGGCGCGACAAGTGCAAGTCGACCATTCGCTCGACCTATCAGATCCTGTCGCGCGGCACGCCGAACCTCGAAAACGAAACCTGGGTGAAGTCTGCCAACGTCATCAACGGCACGCAGACGTCGCAGCAGGCCGCCGAGGAACTCCAGAAGGGCCTGGATAGCTGGTACAAGCCAGCGAAGTAATGTCGCTTATGTAGGGAGATGCGCCCCACCCGGCCCTTCGGGCCACCCTCCCCACAGAGGGGAGGGAGGGTGCAAACTCTCAAACGTGTGCGACATACTCCGCGTTGAACAAGTGTAACTCTCTCCCTCCCCTCAATGGGTAGGTGGCCCGAAGGGGCGGGCAGGGTGAAAGCGCCGACATTACAAGGCTTACGCTGCCCCTCATCTCTACCCTTTTCCATAAACGGGGAGAGGGCGACAATGGCGTTGGCGTAATGCCGTCAAGGTAGCGCGGCGCCAACTCAACAACCGAAAGCATCGCCGCATGGTGACAGAGACCGCACAATCCAAACGTCCGATACGCTGGCACATTGCCGTGTTCCTCGCGCCCGCGGTGCTGATTTACACGGCTGTGATGATCCTGCCTTTGTTCGGCACGCTTCAGCTTTCGCTCTACAAGACCATCGACGGCGTTCGCCAATTCGTAGGGCTGGATAATTTCCGCACACTATTTGGCGATCCGCGCTGGTCGGCCAGCTTCTGGAATGCACTCGGCAACAATCTGTGGTTCTTTGTCATTCACATGCTGGTGCAGAACCCGATCGGCATTGCGCTGGCTGCTATTCTCTCGCACCCCAGGCTGCGCTTTGCCGCCTTTTACCGGACGGCGATTTTCGTGCCCACGGTGCTGTCGTTCGTCGTTGTCGGCTTCATCTGGAAGCTCATCCTTTCGCCGCTCTGGGGTGTTGCCCCGTGGATGATGGGGCTTGTCGGCCTCAAGAGCTGGTTCACGCCGTGGCTCGGCAAGGAGGAATATGCGCTGACGGCGCTCGGCCTGATTTCGGTCTGGCAATTCGTCGGCATTCCCATGATGCTGATTTACGCAGCACTCCTGTCGATCCCTGATGAGGTGATCGAAGCTGCTGAAATCGATGGCATCACAGGCGCGTCGCAGTTCTGGAAAATCAAGCTGCCGCTGATCCTGCCTTCAATCGGCATCATTTCCATCCTCACATTTGTCGGCAATTTCAACGCCTTCGACCTGATCTATTCGGCGCAAGGCGCAATGGCCGGGCCAAACTATTCGACGGATATTCTGGGCACGTTCCTTTATCGGACGTTCTTCGGTTTCCAGCTTCAGCTTGGCGACCCGAATATGGGCGCGACGATTGCCTCCATGATGTTCTTCATCATTCTGGCGGGCGTGTGCGTCTATCTGTTTGCAATCCAGACGCGCCTGCGGCGCTACCAGTTCTGAGGGCGGAGACATGAGCAAAGCCACCTCCTCCCCGGTTCGTTCCGTCGCTGCACATGCGGTGCTGATCACCTACACTGTGATTGCGCTGTTTCCGGTGTTCCTGATCGTCATCAACTCGTTCAAGTCGAGAAACTCGATCTTCCGTTCGCCGCTCTCGCTGCCGGGGCCGGAAACTTTCGATCCCATCGGCTACACCACTGTTTTGAAGCAGGGCGATTTCTTCCTCTATTTCCAGAACAGCCTGATCGTCACGGTTGTCTCCCTGTTCCTTGTGCTGTTGTTCGGTGCGATGGCCGCGTTTGCGCTCTCTGAATACCGCTTCAAGGGCAACACGATGATGGGGCTTTATCTGGCGCTTGGCATCATGATTCCGATCCGGCTCGGCACGGTGGCGATCCTGCAATTGATGGTGGCGAGCGGGCTGGTCAACACGTTGACGGCGCTGATCCTCGTCTACACGGCGCAGGGCCTGCCGCTGGCGGTGTTCATTCTCGCCGAGTTCATGAAGCAGGTTTCCGATGATCTGAAAAACGCCGGACGCATAGACGGGCTGTCCGAATATCGCATTTTCTTCCGGCTCGTTCTGCCGCTGGTGCGCCCTGCGATGGCAACCGTCGCCGTGTTCACCATGATACCAATCTGGAACGACCTCTGGTTCCCGCTGATCCTCGCGCCCTCCGAGGCAACCAAGACGGTCACGCTCGGCGCGCAGATTTTCATCGGCCAATATGTCACCAACTGGAACGCCGTGTTGGCCGCGCTTTCGCTGGCCATTTTGCCGGTGCTGGTTCTCTACGTCATTTTCTCGCGGCAGCTTATCCGCGGCATCACTTCGGGAGCGGTGAAATGAGTTCGCAAAAGCCCTTGCGCGTCGTTGTGGCGGGCCTTGGCAATATGGGCCGCAGCCATGCGCTGGCCTATGAAACCAATCCTGGTTTCGAGATTGCCGCGCTTGTGAATCGTTCGGATGTGGAGCTGCCGGAACCGCTGAAGCGTCACGCAATCCGTCGTTCGTTCGACGATGTGCTGCGCGAGGAAAAGCCGGACGTCGCGTCGATCAACACCTATTCCGACAGCCATGCGGATTACGCCGTGAAGGCGCTGGAAGCGGGTTGCCATGTGTTTGTCGAAAAGCCGCTGGCAACAACGGTGGCCGATGCCGAGCGCGTCGTGGCGGCAGCAAAGGCAAACGGGCGCAAGCTGGTGATCGGCTATATCCTTCGCCACCACCCATCATGGGTGCGGCTCATCGCGGAAGCGCGCTCGCTTGGCGGTCCATATGTGTTCCGCATGAACCTGAATCAGCAATCCAGCGGCCCGACTTGGGCAACGCACAAGCAGTTGATGCAGACCACGCCGCCCATCGTGGATTGCGGCGTGCATTATGTCGATGTGATGTGCCAGATCACCGACGCCAAGCCTGTCGAGGTGCGTGGCATGGGTCTTCGCCTCTCAAACGAAATTGCGCCGGATATGTATAATTACGGGCACCTCCAGGTGCTGTTCGACGACGGGTCCTTGGGTTGGTACGAAGCGGGTTGGGGGCCGATGATCTCCGAAACCGCCTTCTTCGTGAAAGACGTGATTTCGCCGAAGGGCTGCGTCTCCATCGTCATGGATGAAAGCGCAAAATCCGACGACATCGACACGCATACGAAAACCTCGCGGCTGCGCATTCATCGCGTGGAAACGGGTGCGGATGGCAGGTTCAAGACGCCTGACCAATTGCTTTCGATGGAAGGCGAGCCGGGCCATCAGGAGCTTTGCGATCTGGAGCAGGCATATTTGCTGAAAGCCGTCCGCGAAGACATCGACCTGACGCGTCATATGTCGGATGCGGTGAAATCTCTCGCCGTCTGCCTTGCGGCGGATGAAAGCGTGCGCTCCGGGCGCGCGGTCAAGCTATAAAGGGGGCGCGCGTGGGTTCGCTGTCGATTCAGAATGTCACCAAATCCTTCGGCAAGGTGGATGTGCTGAAAGGAATTGATCTTTCCGTCGATGACGGGGAGTTCGTCGTTTTCGTTGGCCCTTCCGGCTGCGGAAAGTCCACGTTGCTGCGCATCATCGCCGGGCTGGAGGATGCGACGTCCGGGTCGGTTCAGATCGATGGCCAGCACATCAACGACGTGCCACCCGCCAAGCGTGGCATCGCGATGGTGTTCCAGACTTATGCGCTCTATCCGCATCTCAGCGTGAAGAACAATATGAGTCTTGGCCTGAAGCAGGCCGGCGAAGACGCCAATGAAATCGAACGCCGCATTGGCGTTGCGTCCACCATGCTTTCGCTGGAGCCCTATCTGGAGCGGCGCCCCGCCGAACTTTCGGGCGGGCAGCGGCAGCGCGTGGCAATCGGGCGCGCGGTCGTGCGTGAGCCAAAATTGTTCCTGTTCGACGAGCCGCTTTCCAATCTCGACGCTGCGCTGCGCGTCAACACCCGGCTGGAAATTGCCGAGCTACACCGCCGCCTGAAATCGACAATGATTTACGTTACCCACGATCAGGTTGAAGCCATGACGCTGGCCGACAAGATCGTGGTGCTGAGCGCCGGACGCATCGAGCAGGTCGGCGCGCCAATGGAGCTTTACAACAACCCGGCAAACACGTTTGTCGCCGGATTTATAGGCTCACCCAAGATGAACTTCATCGACGGTGCGCGGCTGGGCGACAGGGCCAAAATCGTGGGTGTGCGACCGGAGCATATTTCGGTGGACGCCAAAAGCGGCGACTGGAAGGGCGTCGTTGCCCATGCCGAACATCTCGGTGCGGATACGAACCTCTATCTCGACACGGAAAAGGCGGGACGCATCACTGTGCGCCTGTTTGGCGAATATCGCGTGGAGCCGGGTGCGGTGCTGTATGCGACACCCCAGCAGGGCCGGACCTATCGGTTCGACGCAGACGGGCGGACGTGGCGTTAAGCAGCCAGGTTTAGGAATTGGCGCGCGTTGGAGCGCCGGCTACCGATCCCCGCACGACCAGATCGACCGGCCATACTTCGCCGCTTTTTCCTTCTTCAAGGCCGGAAATCCGCGCGGCCAGCCTTTCGGCGATCCGCGCACCGGCCAGTCGGATTGACGATCGTGTCGTCGCCAGCGGCACTGAAAAATTCTCGGGCTTCAGCCAGGGAAAAACGTCGTCATGCGCAATCAGCGACATATCCTTGGGGATCTCTATCCCAAGATCACGCGCAGCCCGAACCACGCCCAGTGCCATGATGAGACTTGAGCAGATAATGGCTGTTGGCCGTGGCGATGTTTCAAGCAAGCTCCGCGCCGCTCGATAGCCGTTCTCTTCCGTCATCGCAAACGAGCGGATCATCGGAGTTGCAAGCACTAAACCGCTTGCAGCAAGCGCATTGCGCAATCCACGCTCGCGAAAAACTGCGAATGTCTCAGCTCTCTGACCATTTATGAGTGCAATTCGCGAATGCCCGAGTTGTACCAGCAGGCGACCCGCTTCGTGAAACGCACCTTCATTATCGATGTCCATGAATGGATAGTCGAAATGCAGCCCCTCGCTGCGGCCATGCACGATATAGGGAAGCCCTAGCTGCTCCAGCAGCTTGATCCGCTTGTCGGCAGGCTTGGGTGACGAAACATAAAGCGCATCCACCTGCTTGTTCGCCACCACCCGACGATAGGTGGTTTCCTCGTCCTGCGCATCGGCGGGGCTCAGCACCAGATCGAAATCATGCGCCCGCGCATAATCTCCTAACCCCGAAAGAAATTCCACGAAGTGCGGGTCGATGTCGACTGCGCTTCCAGTGGGCAGCACATAGCCGATCATCCCGGCCTTGCCGGTCGCCAGCCGTCGCGCGCTCGGATTTGGGCGATAGCCATGTCGCCGCGCCGCATCCATCACACGGCGACGCGTCTCCTCATTGACCTCAGGATAGCCGTTCAGCGCACGGCTGACCGTGGTCTGTGAAAGCTCCAACATCTGCGAAAGCTGTTTGAGATTCATGGTATTCCCCAAAGCGCTTTGATTATTGCGCCAATTTTCGAATTTTCAAGATCGTTTGGCGAATAGCAGGCGTTATACGGCCATAAAAATCTACCTTACAAAAATTCAATCGATTTATGTCACAAGAGTATTGACAGTTTCGGCGTTTAATGGCTCAAATATCAGAACCAAAGCGCTTTGAGGAAGCGCGCCGAGTGGAGGCTCGGCGGTTGGAAACTACCACGGGAGGAGTTGCCATGAAGAAGAGTCTATTGCTCGGCGCAGCATTTTTGCTCGCTGCTTTCAGCGCGCCTGCATCGGCGGAACTGAAGTTCAAACCGGGTGAAGATTCCCGGTTCGACTGGGCCAATTATGACGAGTTGAAAAAGGTCGATCTGAAAGGCGAATCCCTTTCGATTTTCGGTCCTTGGCGCGGTGAGGACGAAGCGCTTGTTCGCTCTGTTCTGGAATATTTCTCCGAAGCCACTGGAGCGACGATAAATTACGCTTCGTCTGAAAATTACGAACAGCAGATCGTTATCGATACGCAGGCCGGAAGTCCGCCGAACATCGCTATTCTGCCGCAGCCGGGTCTGATTCAGGATTTGGCCTCCAAAGGTCTTCTGGTTCCGCTGGATGATGCAACCGCTTCGTTCGTGAAGGACAATTACGGCGCTGGCCAGTCGTGGGTCGACCTCGGCACCTATAAGGACAAGGACGGAACGGCGAAGTTCTTCGCTTTCCCATATAAGGCCGACCTCAAGTCGCTGGTCTGGTATGTGCCGGAAAACTTTGAGGAAAATGGCTACGAAGTTCCCAAGACCTGGGAAGAAATGATGAAGCTTTCCGACCAGATCGTCGCTGATGGCGGTGTGCCGTGGTGCATTGGTCTGGGTTCGGGCGGTGCGACCGGCTGGCCTGGGACGGACTGGGTAGAAGACATCATGCTGCGCACCCAGTCGCCTGAAACCTATGACAAGTGGACCCGCAACGAGATTCCGTTCAACGATCCGGCTGTGGTTGGTGCGCTGGACATTTTCGCCAAGATCGCGACCAATCCGAAATATGTCGATGGCGGTGTCGCTGCTGTTGCCGCGACTGACTTCCGCGACAGCCCGAAAGGTCTCTTCACGGTGCCGCCAAAGTGCTACATGCACCGTCAGGCATCGTTCATCTCGTCCTTCTTCCCTGAAGGGACCAAGCTGGGCGAGGGTGCAGACTTCTTCTACCTGCCCGCAATGGATGCCCATGCAGATCTCGGCAAGCCGGTGCTTGGCGGCGGTACTTTGGTGACGATTACCAAGGATTCCAAGGCCGCGCGCGCTTTCGTCGAGTTCCTGAAAATGCCGCTGGCACATGAAATCTGGATGGCGCAGTCCGGTTTCCTCACCCCGCTCAAAACCGTGAAGCCGGAAGCCTATGCGAATGATGCGCTTCGCCGTCAGGGTGACATTCTGGTGAACGCCACGACTTTCCGCTTCGACGGCTCGGACCTGATGCCAGGCAAGATCGGTGCGGGTTCATTCTGGACGGGCATGATCGACCTCGTCGGCGGCAAATCGCCTGAGGCAGTTGCGACCGATATCCAGAAGAGCTGGGACGCAATCAAGTAAAGTAAGT
The DNA here is from genome assembly GCF_003403035.1 of Mesorhizobium denitrificans. Classification (GTDB taxonomy): domain Bacteria; phylum Pseudomonadota; class Alphaproteobacteria; order Rhizobiales; family Rhizobiaceae; genus Mesorhizobium_G; species Mesorhizobium_G denitrificans. The sequence continues at coordinate 118,341 of NZ_QURN01000001.1, forward strand.
TCCTCCCGGGCCTCATGGCCCGATGGTCGTGGGCTTTTCGGGGTCCACGACCACCTCCAGCACAGACTGGAGAGCTTGGTCTTGCACGGTCAGACTAGAGGGGACGCGTTATGGCTTCGCAGATTCTTTCCGCCATCATTGTGATCGTTGTGGGCGTGGGCGGTTGCCTCGCTTACTTCTGGGGCGCGAACAAGCTGGTTGATCTGGTCTATCCCTCGCGAGGGGTGAGCGGAACGGCAGCGGTCGATAATCTGCGGCGGCAGGGACTTGTCCGTCCGTGGCTATTCATCGGTCCGGCCATCCTGATCCTCGGCGTCTACCTGATCTATCCGGTTGTCTCGACGCTGCTCTATTCCTTCTATGACAAGGGGGGCGACAATTTCGTGGGCCTGAATAATTATCGCTGGCTGCTCGGCGATGAGGAGTTTCGCAACTCGCTGCTGAACAATCTGATGTGGCTGATTGTTGTGCCTGCGGCCTGCACTTTTCTTGGGCTTATCATAGCGGTACTGACCGATAAAATCTGGTGGGGCACGATTGCGAAAAGCCTGATTTTCCTGCCGCTGGCGATCTCTTTCGTCGGCGCGTCGGTGATCTGGAAATTCGTCTACGAATATCGCGGTGACGGGCAGGAGCAGATCGGCATCCTGAACGCGATTGTTCAGGCGTTTGGCGGCCAGCCGCAGGTCTGGATATCGCTGCCCTTCTGGAACAATTTCTTCCTGATGATCATCCTGATCTGGATTCAGACCGGCTTTGCGATGGTCATTCTCTCCTCGGCCCTGCGCGGCATACCGGAGGAAACGATTGAGGCCGCCGTTATCGACGGCGCAAACCCGTTCCAGATTTTCTGGAAGATCATGATCCCGCAGATTTGGGGCACGATCCTCGTGGTCTGGACGACGATAACGATCCTCGTTCTCAAGGTTTTCGACATTGTTTTGACCATGACAAACGGCCAGTGGAACAGTCAGGTTCTGGCGAACCTCATGTTCAACTGGATGTTCCGGGGCGGCGGTGATTTCGGGCGTGGCGCGACGATTGCCATCGTCATCATGATCGGCGTGCTGCCCATCATGATCTGGAATATCCGGCAGGCGAACAAAGAGGGAGGGCGCTGAGATGGCACAGGCAAGTGGCAAGTCCGCAGGCAAATCCTTCTTCGGCCGCTTCGGCGTTCATCTGGCGGTTCTGTTTTTCGTCCTGATCTGGACGCTGCCCACGATCGGCATTCTGGTCACGTCCTTGCGTGACAAAAACCAGATCGTCGCATCTGGCTGGTGGACGTCTTTCTCGTCTTCAATGCAGACCTCTGCAACACGCCTTTCGCCCCCTTCAAGCCAGGTCCAGAAAGACGGCAAATTCGTTATTGAAGGCAATCTTTTCGAGACGCCCGGTTCTTCCGCCGTCAGCGCATTCGGAACGCGTTCGGCTCAGCCGACTGAGTTCAAGGCAGGCGACGTTGCAGACTTGAAGGATGGGGTTACACTGCAGGTGAACGCGGATGGCTCATATGTTTTCGCCTCGCCAGTTGCCTTCGATGGCGATAATGGCCGCCGCGTGTACTACGCCGCGACCATGCCGCCCAAATTCACCACCGATAATTACAACACCGTGCTGTTGTCCGAAGGCATTGGGCGCTCGTTCCTCAACTCGCTGACGGTCACGATACCGGCCACCATCATTCCAATCATGATTGCAGCATTCGCAGCCTATGCGCTGGCATGGATGCGGTTTCCGGGACGGGCGCTGTTGATCGCGGTAATCATCGGCCTGCTTGTCGTGCCGCTGCAAATGGCGCTTATTCCGTTGCTGGAACTTTACAACGGCGTCGGCAATCTGTTCGGGGTGCCGTCTAAAACCTATCTCGGCATATGGCTGGCGCATACCGGCTTCGGCCTGCCCTTCGCAATCTATCTGTTACGCAGCTATATGGCTGGCCTGCCGCGCGAACTGATGGAATCCGCGCGCATCGACGGTGCAAGCGATTTCGAGATTTTTACCAAGATCGTGCTGCCGCTGTCATTCCCGGTGCTGGCTTCCTTCGCCATTTTCCAATTCCTGTGGGTGTGGAACGACCTGCTGGTGGCGATGGTGTTCCTTGGCTCCGGCAACGATCAACTGGTGCTGACCGGCAGGCTGAACGCACTGCTCGGTTCTCGCGGCGGTGACTGGGAGATCCTGACGACATCGGCATTCATCACCATCATCGTGCCGCTGCTCGTGTTCTTCTCGTTGCAGCGCTACTTCGTGCGCGGCCTGCTGGCCGGCTCGGTTAAGGGAGGTTGAGAATGGGCGAGGCATTGCGTCGCGTCGAAGCGCAGCCGGAGGCCGCGCCGGATCGGGACTGGTGGCGGGGAGCGGTGATCTATCAGATCTACCCGCGCAGCTATCAGGACTCGAATGGCGACGGCATCGGCGATCTTCGCGGTATCATCGAGCGCTTGCCCTATGTGGCCGAGCTTGGTGTCGACGGCATCTGGATTTCGCCGTTCTTCACCTCGCCGATGAAGGATTTCGGCTACGATGTTTCAGACTATCGCGGCATCGACCCGATGTTCGGCACGCTCGCTGATTTCGACGATCTGATCCGCACCGCGCATGAGCTTGGCCTCAAGGTGATGGTGGATGGCGTGATTTCGCATTCGTCAGATCAGCATCCCTGGTTTGTGGAAAGCCGCTCCTCGCGCACCAATCCGAAAGCGGATTGGTATGTGTGGGCCGACGCGAAACCGGATGGCACGCCGCCCAACAATTGGCTGTCGATTTTCGGCGGTTCGGCGTGGCAGTGGGATACGCGCCGGATGCAGTATTACCTGCATAATTTCCTGTCGGAGCAGCCGGATTTGAACTTTCACAACCGGGATGTGCAGGGTGCGCTACTGGATGTCGTGCGCTTCTGGCTGGATCGCGGTGTAGATGGCTTCCGGCTGGATACAATCAACTTCTATTTCCATAGCGAAGGGCTGGAAGATAATCCGCCGCTGCGCCCGGAAGATCGAAACGACCAGACCGCACCAGCCGTGAATCCGTATAATTTTCAGGACCACATCTACGACAAGAGCCGCCCCGACAATCTGAAATTCCTGGAGCGGTTCCGCGCTGTGCTGGACGAATATCCGGCGGCGGCATGTGTCGGCGAGGTGGGCGATTCCCAGCGCGGGCTGGAGGTCGTGGCTGCCTACACATCCGGCAATAACCGCGTGCATATGTGCTATGCTTTCGACTTTCTCGCGCCGGAAAAGATAAGCGCCGAAAAGGTGCGCGCCGTGCTGGAAGATTTCGGCAGGGTGGCGCGCGACGGCTGGGCTTGCTGGGCATTCTCGAACCACGATGTCGTGCGCCATGCGTCACGCTGGGGTGCCGGCGAGCATGACCGCCAAGCCTATGCCAAACTGCTGTCGGCACTCATCATGTCGCTGCGCGGATCGGTCTGTCTCTATCAGGGCGAGGAACTTGGGCTGACGGAAGCCGAGCTTTCCTTCGAGGATTTGCAGGACCCCTATGGGATTCGCTTCTGGCCGGAGTTCAAGGGTCGCGACGGTTGCCGCACGCCGATGGTTTGGGAACGCGCCTCAAAGAATGGCGGCTTCTCCAGTGGCAAGCCGTGGCTGCCTGTGTCGGAGGAGCATTTGCCGCTGGCGGTGAGCCAGCAAGAGGGCGACAAATCTTCCGTGCTGGAACACTACCGGCGGTTTATTGCGTTCCGCGCTGCGCATCCGGCTTTTGCCAAGGGTGAGATCGAGTTTGTTCACGCAAAGGGCGATGTCGTCGCTTTCGTGCGCAACTATGGCAATGAGAGCATTCTGTGCGTTTTCAATCTGGGCGCCGATAGCCAGAGCTTTGACAGCAAACTGAAAGCCGAGCCGCTGAGCGGCCACGGCTTTGCGAGCGAACGCGTTGGAGACACGATCAAGCTAAAGCCATACAGCGCCTTTTTTGGGCGGATTCTGTAGGCGACGATCTGGGAGGAAGAAATGGCAAATCTGAAACTTCGCAGTGTCGAGAAAGCCTATGGTTCGATCAAGATTCTGCACGGTATCGATCTCGATATTCAATCCGGCGAGTTCATTGTTTTCGTGGGGCCATCAGGCTGCGGAAAGTCCACTCTGCTGCGCTCCATTGCGGGGCTTGAGGAGATCACCGGCGGAACGCTCGAAATCGACAATGAGGTGGTGAACGATGTGCCGCCATCCAAGCGCGGCATTGCGATGGTGTTTCAGTCCTATGCGCTTTATCCGCACATGACCGTCTACGACAACATGGCGTTCGGCATGAAGATCGCCCGCGAAGACAAGGCAGAAATTGATCGCCGCGTGCGACAGGCGGCAGAGATTTTGCAGCTTACGAAATATCTGGATCGATTGCCTAAGGCGATGTCGGGCGGGCAGCGGCAGCGCGTTGCGATCGGCCGCGCGATTGTGCGCAATCCGAAGGTGTTTTTGTTCGACGAACCGCTGTCGAATCTGGACGCGGCGCTGCGCGTGGCAACCCGCATCGAGATTGCCAAGCTCAAGGAATCCATGCCGAACACGACAATGATTTATGTGACGCACGATCAGGTGGAGGCCATGACGCTGGCCGACCGGATCGTGGTGTTGAAGGATGGCCATGTGGAGCAGGTCGGCTCGCCGATGCAACTCTACAAGAAACCAGGAAATCTGTTTGTTGCGCAGTTCATAGGCTCACCGGCCATGAACATTCTGCCCGCCCGCGTGGCAAAAGCAGGCGCGACAACCGAGGTAGCTGTTGATGGCGGCAGCAGCGTTTCCGTGCCCATTGCCACGCCTGCGGGCGCGGCGGGCACGGAAATCAGTTTCGGCGTTCGACCGGAGGACCTCTATGTGTCCAAAGGAACGAAGGCGTTGTTCGAAGGCAAGGTGGATTACATCGAGCAATTGGGCGAAGTGCAGCTTGTCTATGTGGACATCGGGCGCGGGGCGGACAGGCCGCTGACCGCCAAGTTGCCCGGCAATGCTGCCGTCGAGCGCGGTCAGACGCTGCGGCTGGATGCCGATAGCGGCGATTTGCACATTTTCGATGCCAATGGCTCGTCTTTCGTGCCGCATGAGATTGAGGCAAAGGCGGCGTAAGGCCGGGAGGCTATTGCGGCAATCGCCGCCACGAATATTTGCCGGCGGGCTTATCGTCGCGTACCGATGGCTGGTTGTACAAGCCCAGCCCTTTTACGCGGCCTTCCTCGATCCAGCGCAGAAGCACGGTGTGCGAAATCTCGAACTCCGTGAACCCCACGCGCAGCATATGCGAAAACTGGTCCGGCAATACCTGTCCGACCGCGCGAACCGCGCCCTTGTAGCCATAGCGTCGACGCAGAAGCTCGGCCTTGGAAAAGCTTCTGCCATCGCTGAAAGCCGGAAACTCCAATGCGACCAGCGCCAAGCTTTCGAGATGCTCGGCAATCGCCTCGATCTTGTCTCCCGGCTTGATGCGCACGCCGGTGCGATGATTGGCACTGCGCCGCGCTTCCGCATCCAGCGCCAGAAACGCGTCCAGCGGCAAGATCACATCGCCGGTCGCGGCCAGCCCGTCAGCGTCTTCGACGTGCCGCCAGGTATCGTCACGAAAACCGTCGAGCGTCCACAGGCGCACGGCTGGCTGTTCGGCAGTTTCACTCATTCAGATTGATCCGTTCTTATGCGCGTCAGTGACCGCTATTTTCCAGCGAACGATCCAGTCCGGCAAGGTGGATGCCACACTCGACCTTTGCCTGACCCGCCCAGCGTCCGCTGCGCGCATCCTCGCCGGGCTTTACCGGCTGGGTGCAGGGAAAGCAGCCTATCGAGAGGTAACCATAGGCGACAAGAGGATTTTCGCGCAAGGCGTGCGCGCGCATGTAATCGGCAAGCTCGGAGGTGGTCCAGCGCGCCAGCGGATTGATGCGAAGGCGCGGGCCGACCGTTTCGAACGCAGCCAGCCCGGCGCGCGTTGAAGCCTGAAAGCGCTTACGTCCCGTGAACCATGCGCGGAACGGCTCCACGCCACGGGCCAGCGGCTCCACCTTGCGGATTTCGCAGCAGGCGTCCGTATCGCGCTGATGCAGCGTTCCGTCCGGATCTTTTTCGCGCAACGCCGCTTCTTTCGGCGTTAGAATGCGAATGTTGCGCAGGCCGAAATCAGCGACCAGCGCGTCGCGATACTCCAGCGTTTCGCCAAAATGCTTGCCCGTATCGAGAAAGAGCACTGGCAAATTGCGGTCGATCTCGGCCACCATGTGCAGCAGCACTGCGGAATCCGCACCGAACGACGAAACCGCCGCAACGCCGCTTATGCCAAGGCGCTCGACCGAGCGGGCGATGATTTCCTGCGGCGAGGCTGCACCGTAGCGCGCCTCCAGCGCTGCGGCTTCGATTGCGGCCTGCTCTTCCGCTAGCCTTTCGGCCTCAGGCGGCTTTGGCTTCGCTACCATAGAGCGCCTCCTTGAAGGGCGCTTGCCCAACGCGACGATAGGTGTCGAGAAACTTCTCGCTCTCATCGCGCCGCACCACAAGATAGGTTTCGACGATTGTCTCAATCGCGTCTGTGATTTCTCCCGGCCCGAAACCGCGCCCGATGATTTCACCTACCGATGTGTTTTCATCGCCGGAGCCGCCGAGCGTGACCTGATAGAGCTCCGCGCCCTTCTTCTCCACGCCCAGAATGCCGATATGGCCGACATGGTGATGCCCGCAGGCATTGATGCAGCCCGAAATTTTCAGCTTCAGCTCGCCAATATCGCGCTGGCGTTCCAGCGAGGCGAAGCGCCGTGAAATATCCTGTGCGACCGAGATGGAGCGGGCATTTGCCAGAGCGCAATAGTCGAGGCCGGGGCAGGAGATAATATCCGTGATGAGGTTGGAATTGGCCGTTGCCAGGCCGATCTCCACCAGCCTGTCATAGATGGCGCGCAGGTCCGCACGCGCCACATGCGGCAGGATCAGGTTCTGCTCATGGCTGACGCGGATTTCGTCAAACGCGTAGCGCTCGGCAAGGTCTGCAATCGCATCCATCTGGCCGTCGCTTACATCGCCCGGCGTTTCGCCAATGCCTTTGAGGGAGATGGTCAAAGCGGCATAATCGGGATGGCGATGCGTGATGACGTTCTGGTCCAGCCATTCCGAGAAATCACGCGAGTCGAGCCGTGCGAGCTTGATCGTCTCGTCGCCTTCCGGCCGGGCGGGTAATTCCGGCGGTGCAAAATAAGCCTGAATCGCCTCAATGTCCGACCGCGGCAGCGTGAGTTCCGTATTCTTCAGATCTGCCCATTCAGCCTCGACCTGACGTGCAAATTCTTCAGCGCCCGTTTCGTGAACGAGAATCTTGATACGCGCCTTGTATTTGTTGTCGCGACGACCGTAGAGATTGTACACGCGCAGGATCGCAGTGGTGTAGGAGAGCAAATCCTGCTCAGGCAGAAAATCGCGGATTTTCTTCGCCACCATCGGCGTGCGGCCCAGACCACCCCCTACATAAACCGAGAAGCCAAGTTCGCCCCGCTCGTTCTTCTTCAGATGAAGGCCGATGTCATGCGTCTGGATCGCAGCGCGGTCGCGATTTGCGCCCGTCACGGCAATCTTGAACTTGCGCGGCAGATAGGAAAACTCGGGATGCAGCGACGACCACTGTCGCAGGATTTCCGCATAGGGGCGGGGATCCGCAAACTCATCCGCAGCAGCGCCGGCGAAATGGTCAGCGGTCACATTGCGAATGCAGTTGCCGGAGGTCTGGATGCAATGCATCTCGACGCTGGCAAGATCTTTGAGAATAGCTGGAACATCGGACAGCGCAGGCCAGTGGAACTGCAGGTTCTGCCGGGTGGTGAAGTGACCATAGCCCTTGTCATAGGTGCGCGCGATATGCGCCAACATCCGCAACTGCCGGGAGTTGAGCGTGCCGTAGGGGATCGCGATGCGCAGCATATAGGCGTGAAGCTGCAGATAAACGCCGTTCATCAACCGCAGCGGGCGGAACTGATCTTCTGTTATTTCGCCGGCTAATCGCCGATCAACCTGGTCCGTAAACTCGCTGACACGAGCTCTCACAAAATCATGGTCGAATTCATCGTAACGATACATCGTCTTCGCCCTGGGTTATGCCGCTCGCGCTTGCTTGCCGTGGTCGGTTCTGTTCGTTGGTCCCGCCGCGCGGATACGTTCGCGCAGGCGCAGCGGCACAATCTTTTCATCGACGAGCTGCACATCGATCACATCCACATCGAGCGCGAAGTTGGTCGCGAATGCTGCCTTGCCGATTGAATCAAGCCGTTCTTCACCCGCCTTGTCGGCGGCGAGCGCAGCGCCTTGCAAGGTTTCCTGCCAGCCATTGACGTCCGAGTACCAGATGGCCTCGCCGTCGGTCAGCCGGTTTGCCGTTAGAACTTTCATGCCGCTTCTCCCAGAACGTTCTGGCGTGCGGGCTTCGACACCGACGCGAATGGCGCGACCACGCCCGGCACGAGTTCGTAAGAAACAGCAGCGGCCCGCAGCGCTGCAATCTCATCGCCAGCCTTGCCGAACATCAGCAGATCACCGAGCTTCAGGCGCACAACGCGCTTGCCCTCGGTTGCCAGCTTCACCAGCAGATCATTGATGTCGCGCTGGGTGGCGGCATCGCAGTGCTTGCCGACCGCGACGCGTTCGGCATCGCGGCGGCCCATCGCGACGAGCGTTTCCGGCACGTTCACGTCGTGGACGATCACGTCAGCTTCCATCAGGTGACGTTGCGCGCGCAGCGTAAGCAGGTCTTCCGCACCGGGACCCGCACCCACCAGCGACACATGGCCGGTGATGCCCTGCCGCCTCAGCAGCAACTCAGTCGCCGCCGCGCGGGCCTCCTCGATGTGGCCGATTTCCATCTGGCGCGCAGGCTCGCCCGCGAAAAAGTCGGACCAGAACCGACGCCGCGCAGAACCCTTGGGCACAAACCGCTCAACCGACGCGCGAAACGTTTCGCCAAGCGACGCCAATGCACCCAGCGAGGGCGCCAGCATACGATCAATGCGAGCGCGCAGCATCTGCGACAGAACCGGCCCGGTGCCTTCCGTGCCAATGGCAATGCAGACCGGCGCGCGGTTCACGATGGCTGGCGTGTAGAAATCGCAGAGTTCTGGACGGTCCACGGCGTTTACCGCAATGCCAAGCAGTCGCGCATCTTCGCTCACCTGACGGTCGAGCACTTCCCCGCCGCTCGCGGCAAAAACCAGCCGCGCGCTATCAAGGTGGTGGGCCGTGTAGGCTTCGGCGATATGTTCTGCGCTGTTTTGTGCGATCCATGCCGCGAATGAGGTTTCGACTTCTTCTGCAACGATGCGCAGCTTTGCCGAAGATTGGCCGATCAGCCGCGCTTTTGCGAAAGCTTCATCGCCGCCGCCGACGATAACCACCACCTCATCCGCAACGCGGATGAAAACCGGAAAAGCGTTGAGTTTTGGCGCAGATGCCGTCACGGCTTCGGACTCCTGAGATCAGGACCGTTTTTTACCCGCTGCGCGCCAGTCGCATAAGAAACCCACTCGCGTGACGATCAGGTCGCGCCAATGTTTTTTGCCGCTGTATGAAGTTAGAGAGAAAATTATTCCTGAGCGTTAAAATCAGAGGTTGCTCTGCCCCTCATCCCGCTGCCGCGACCTGCTCCTGCGAGGGGAGAAGGAGGATGGCTGAAATGTCCCGATCATTCCGCAACCTTGGCGATTGAAGCCAGCGTTACAATTTCTCCCTTCTCCCCTTGTGGAAGAAGGGCGCGGCAGCGGATGAGGGGTAATGCGCGATGCTTTGAGAACTTGCGCTACGCTTTACCCCACGAATGCGCGTTCCAGCACGAAGCTGTTGGGGCTGTTGAGCGAGCCTTCCTCGAAGCCGAGTTTTTCGACCAGGGCCTTAACATCCTGAATCATATGCATGGAGCCGCAGATCATGACGCGATCCGTTTCAGGATTGAGCGCATCAATGCCAAGATCGGAATAGAATTTCCCGCTCTCGATCAGATGCGTGATGCGGCCCATATGCGAGGTCTGCTGGCGCGTGGTGGTCGAATACAGCGTCACGCGCGGCGCAAATTCGCCGATAAGCGGGTCTTCTGCGAGATTGGAGATCAACTCCTGCCCGTAAACAAGCTCCGCAGCATCGCGGCACGTATGCGTCAGCACAAGCTGGTCGAACTTGTCATAAGTGTCCGGGTCGCGCACGAGGCTGGCGAAAGGCGCAATACCTGTGCCCGTCGAGATCATGAACAGCCGCTTACCCGGCGTAAGCGCGTCTACCACCAGCGTTCCGGTGGACTTCTGGCGCATCAACACCGTATCGCCCGGCTGAATGCGCTGAAGATGCTGCGTCAGCGGACCATCCGGCACCTTGATGGAGAAAAATTCGATCTCTTCATCCCATGCGGGAGACGCAATCGAATAGGCTCGGAACACCGGCTTTTCAGCGTTCGGCAATCCGATCATCACGAACTCGCCCGAACGGAAGCGGAAGCTCTGCGGGCGCGTGATGCGGAATTTGAAAAGCCGATCCGTATAGTGGTGCACGGACACCACCGTCTCGGCATAGACATTAGCCGGAATGGGAAATTTGGGCGCGTCGCTCTCGACTGCCTTGATGGATGTTGAATGCTGCATAGAAAGTCAGGACCTGTTCAAAAAAGCGGGGCCTTGTGTCGGAAGTTTATTAGTATACAAACGATTATCCGGTCAAGATTGAAGCCTGAAACCCGGTTCCAAAGATAAGCACCGGAGCAGGTCGCACGTTTCGGAAACTGTCGATGGCGAAGAATATTCCCGCGCCGGGCGAAACTTCGAAAGAAGCAGTGGTCGCCGGCATTGATGTCGGCGGAACTTTTACTGATCTTCTTTTGATCGATGGACGAAGCGGTCAGGTGCGCCTCGCCAAGACCCCGACCACGGTTGAAAATCAGGCGCATGGTGTCGTCGCAGCGCTGAATCAGACCGGGTTCGATATTTCGGAAATCGATCTGATTGTTCACGGCACGACCACCACGACCAATGCCGTTCTGGAACGCCGTCTCGCCAAAACCGGCTTGATTACCACACGCGGCTTCCGCGATGTGCTGGAGCTTGGCCGCCGCACGCGCCCCCAAGCCTATGGCATGACTGGCACGTTCACGCCGATCATTCCGCGCAATCTGCGGCTGGAAGTGACTGAGCGCGTGGAAGCCTCGGGACGGGTGCGCGATCCGCTGAACGAGGAAGAACTGCGCGGCGCGATACGGCAATTGCTCGATGCGGGATGCGAAGCGCTGGTCATCCACTTCCTGCATTCCTACGCCAATCCGGCGCATGAGCGGCGCGCGGCGGAAATCGCGGCAGAGCTTTGGCCGAATGACTACATCACAACCGGCCACGCGCTGTTGTCCGAAGCGCGGGAGTATGAGCGTGGCGTTACGGCTGCGGTGAATGCCTCGGTGCAGCCCATTCTTGAACGCTATGTCGAGCGATTGCGTCGGGAACTTTCCGCGCGCGGCTACGGTCGCGACTTCCTCATAATGAATGGCAATGGCGGCATGATTTCCGCCAGCTTCGTCAGTCGCGAGGCGGCAAAAACGGTCATGTCAGGCCCGGCGTCCGGCGTGATTGCCGCTGCCTACACGGCGAAGCGCGCGGGTTTTCCCAACATCGTGACGTATGACATGGGCGGCACCTCGACCGATGTCGCACTCATTCGAAATGCACAGCCTGCCGTCTCGAACGAGATCGAGATCGAATATGCCATGCCGATTCATGTGCCGATGGTCGCTGTGCATACGGTTGGCGCGGGCGGTGGGTCCATTGCGCGCGTGGATGCATCCGGCCTGATCCAGATCGGCCCGGAAAGCGCGGGCGCAACACCCGGCCCGATTTGTTACGGACGCGGCGGCAAGGAACCCACCATCACAGACGCCAATCTGGTTCTTGGGCGGCTGAGCGCCCGCAAACTGTTGGCGGTGGATTCACCTGTAGGCGTGGAGGACGTGACAACCATCTTTGCCGAGCGCATTGGCAAGGCCGCAAATCTGGATGGCGTCAGCGCTGCCGGCGCGGTGCTGCGGCTCGCCAATGTCAAAATGGCTGGTGCTGTACGTATGGTGTCCGTGGCGCGCGGCCATGACCCGCGCGACTTCGCGCTGTTCGCTTTCGGTGGGGCAGGGCCGCTACACGCCAGCGCGCTTGCGCGCGAACTTGGTCTGCCAAAAGTCATCGTGCCCGCTCGCCCCGGCATTACCAATGCGCTTGGCTGCGTAGTGGCCGATCTGCGGCAGGACTTTGTGAATACTGTCAACCAGCCGGTCGCCATTCTGGACGAAGCTCGTATGCGCGCCATTCTTGCGGCACAGCGCGCGGAGGGCGAGGCTCTGATCGCCAAGGAAGCCGTCAAGCCGAAGCGCATCGAGGTTACACATTCCGCCGACATGCAGTTTGTGGGACAAACGCACATTCTCAACGTGCCGCTGCCTTCGGGTGAGGTGGACCGCGCCGCGCTGCAAGCGCTTTTTGAGCGCGCCTATTTCGCGCGCTTCAAGGTGGAATTGCCGGAAATCCGTGCCAATCTGGTAAGTCTCAACACGTCTGTTACGGGCATGCGTCCGCAGGTTGATCTGTCGCGGCTGATCGATCCGGCTGGACGTGCCGCCACGCTGGATGGTGCCTTGGTCGAGCGACGCCCCGTCTGGTTCGATGGAGAGTGGCAGGATACGCCGGTGTACGATCGCCAGAAGCTACCGCTTGATGTGGCAATCACCGGCCCCGCAATTCTCGAACAGCTTGACGCGACGACCGTGCTGGAACCCGGCGACCACGCAACCTGCGACAGCGACGGCAACATCATCATCGAAATCGGGGGCAGATCATGAGCCTCGACGCAATCACCCTGTCCGTCATTCAAGCCGCATTGCAGCAGACTTGCGACGAGATGGACCTCACCTTTTCGCGTGCAGCCTTTTCTCCCGTCATAGCCGAGGCCAATGACCGCTCGGACGGCATTTATTCGGCGGAAGACGGATCGCTGATTGCGCAAGGCTCCGAAGGGTTGCCGGTGTTCGTTGGCGTCATGCAATATTCGACGCGTACCATCATCGAAATGATCTGCGACGGGCGTTGTCTGCCGCCGGAGCCGGGCGACATTTACATCGTCAACGATCCATATCTCGGCGGCACGCATCTGATGGATGTGCGCTTTGCAATGCCCGTCTGGCGCGACGGCAAGGTTTTCTGCTGGCTCTCCAATACCGGGCATTGGCCCGATACGGGCGGTGCGGTGCCGGGCGGGTTTTCCGCATCGGCTACGGCGGTTGAGCAGGAAGGCTTGCGCCTGCCGCCGGTGAAGCTTTTCAAGAAGGGCGTGCTGGACCCCGAAATTCACGCCATCATTTCTTCGAATATTCGCGTGGCCGAACAGCGCATTGGAGATATTCGCGCGCAGGCGGCTGCGCTGCGGGTCGGTGAGGAACGGCTTTCAGCAATACTGGATCGTTACGGAGACGAAACGGTTATTGAGGCCATTGCGGAATTGCGTCATCGCGCGGCGGACCAGATGCGCGCGCATATCTCCCGGATTCCCGACGGCATGTATCGCTCGAAAGCCTTCATCGATTCCGACGGCGTGGTGAACAAGCCGCTGACCATCGCGCTGGTGGTGGAAAAGCACGGCGACACGCTGACCTTCGATTTTTCGCAATCCTCGAAGCCTTGCGCCGGACCGATGAACAGCGTGCTGGCCACCACGCTGTCGTCCGTTTATCTCGCCATGCGCCATATATTCCCGGATGTGCCGATCAGCGCGGGCGCGTTTGAACCGCTGATAGTGAAGACGCCCGAAGGCACTTTTCTTGATGCGCATTATCCGCGCCCGGTGTCCGGCTGCGCAGCGGAAGTTTCGCAACGCATTGCCGAAGCGGTGTTTGCGGCGATGGTGCAGGCGATTCCCGATCTCGTTACCGCCGCGCCCGCCGGTACGAGCGGTAATTTCGCGCTGGGCGGGCATGACCCGGAGCGCAAGCGCGATTTCGTGATGTACCAGATTTCAGGCGGCGGTTATGGCGGCAATGCCTCGCAAGACGGCCTCACCAACGGTTGCTCGACCATCGGCATATCCAAATCTCCCCCGGTCGAAATCATGGAGCAGGCATTCCCGGTTCTCTATCGCCGCTATGCCATGCATGAGGGCTCAGGTGGTGCCGGAGCGCATCGCGGCGGCTTCGGCCTGTCCTATGAGGTCGAGTTGTTGCGTGGCGAGGCGCGCGCTTCCTTCGTCATGGATCATGGCCGGTTTGGCCCTCAAGGTGCGCTTGGCGGGGCGGACGGCGCACCGAACAAGGTCACCGTGTTCCGCAATGGCGAGGCGCATGTGCCGGGGCATTTGTCGAAGGAGCAGGATATACCGCTGAAGGCAGGCGACCGCGTTTGCGTCGATACGCCCGGCGGCGGCGGTTATGGCAATCCGCGCGACCGTGATCCTGAAGCCGTGAGACGGGATATCGAGATGGGGTACTATACCGAGGAGCAGGCGAGAGCACTGTTTGGATGAGGAGGCACTTCCTACGCAATCTTGCTCAGCAGTCGCAGCAAGGTTTCCGCTTCGCGCGTGGATAGCGGCGCTAACGTTTCCTGCGTAATCTCCTTCGCAAGAGACACCAATTCGCGCACGGCTTGATCGCCTTCCGGCGTGATGTGCACCGTCAGGCGGCGCTTGTCGCTGGCATCCTTTTCGACCGTTAGAAAGCCCCGCGTCTTCAGTCGGTCGATGACGCCCTTGATCGTCGCGGCATCCATCGCCACCATCTGACCAAGCTGGTTTTGCGACGTGTCGCCATGTTCATGCAACATGGCGAGCGCTGCAAATTGCGGTGGCGTCAAATCCCCGATCCGCGACGCGAATATAGCAACGTGGCGCTGATGCGCCTTGCGCAGCACGAAACCGATCTGGTCCTGCAAGCGGTATTCGGCGGGCGGCTCGTTCTCGACGCCCGCAAGCTTGAGAATGTTTTCGCCCGCGCTCAACGCTGGCCGTCCCATGCCTTGATGTCTTTCGCTTCCAGCCCGCCCATGCGGTTATGAATGCGCGGGCCGCTGGTCATCACCAGAATGAACAGGATTTCATCCGCGCGCGGACCGTCGGGGATGCCTACTTCCATCGCATCGAAATGACCACGCACATAAGAGGCGTTGATATGGCCTATTGGGACATCCATGCGCGCGCCAAACGCGCCGACCTTCTTGGCGGATGGCACGATGGCTTTTGCCTCGCCCAACCGCTCGCGCATCGCGTAACCGCCCGGCACATGCCAAAGCGCACCATGTTCGAGTTCGCCTGCCGCACCGACTATTGCGCCCTTGCCGTAACCGTCGATGCCATCCTTGCTGCCGAGCGCCTCGATAAGCCTGTCGGCCAGCATCAGGCCGAGCGGCTTGAGATCATCCATCGCGGGCTGCAACTCTTCTACATATCGGCCCGCAAAGGGGTTTTTCACCAGCGCCATCGCTGCCGCTCGACGGCGTGGCACGGCTGCGACCGGCCCGCCATCGTGGAAGATTTCTTCCACCTCCACGACAATTTTTCGGATCGGAAATTCAGGCATTCTGGAGACTCCCTGATAGTGCTTGTGTTTGCGGCGGCATTGCCACCGGCATACCCTGTGTCATGCGCCATTGACTATTCAGAAATAGTGCGGCTGCTGAAATCAACCCACACGTGCGCAATTCGTCTGCCTTGCGCAATCCCGCTTCGAGCGCGCGCGCAGCCTCTTGCGCTGTGAGGTTGCCTACATCCACCGTGACCAACCTGCCGCCCAGATCGCTGTCGGGTTGTAGTGATTCAGCAGGCGCGCGGCGAATGCTGCCATGCCCCGGCAGATCGACTGCATTTGCGATGATCGTCGCTGCCGCATCAGCTTCTGTGCCTGTTCGCGCCAGCACCGTGACCGCGTCGGCAATGCCGAGCGAAAAGCTGCGCCCGCGCCAGCCGCTCGTCGCGACGCCGCGCGTTTCGTCATCCGCCCCAATGAATATTCGATCCTCGAAATCGTTTCCGGTTCCGGCAATAGCCAGTGACATGTTCGCGCCAGCGCCAAGATAGAGCGCGCTGTCACCGCCATTGTTCACATAGGCCTTTTTGAGCCGCCGTCCGGCGATCATATGTGCCAGCACCTCATCGGCGACCGCTCCGGCGACCGCCGCCATCGGCGTGATGAATGCTGGGAAAAACACCTGCGCCGCCGCTTCCATGCTCTGCGCAATCTTGCTGCCGAATGCTCGCTGCTCTGCGTGCACAGGCGCGCGGAGGTTTGGCAATTCCGCAACAAGCTCATCCAGGATGGTGCCGAAGCGCGCCACGGCCTGATGATAGGCGCGCTGCACTTCATCACCCTCGCCAAACGCCTCTGCGATAATATCAATCGGCCCATGATTGAGGTGCAGCCTGCGACCGAGCATAGTGGCTTGCGGCGGGCTCATCATCGCGCGCCGCCCAGTTTTGCCTGCTCGATCTGCGCTTGCAACGGCCACGGATTGTCGCGAGGCGCGACTTGTTCCGTGCGCGCGTTCCAATATTCGCCGCCGCGCGCAAGCACATCTTCGACCGTGCGGATTTCTTCCGCATACCCGCCGAGCGCCAGATAATCATCACGCCGCAGCGTAAACTCGATGGGTGCGACCAGCGCGGGCGTCGGCACGTAACCGAAAGCGTTGTCCGGCACGCGGGTAACGTCGACCATCAGCGTGATGCCGCCACCCGGCCACACATAGACCGGCGCACCGCCAACCGTCACATAGGTTTGCAACCCCTGCACAGAGCGGGTCAGATTTACCGGATTTTCCACCACGCCCGCTCGCAGAGAGCCACCCGCGCCGCCGATAAACAGAACGGTACACAAAGCCGGTTCACAGTTCTGCTCGATCAAATCCACCGACTTCTGCAGGCGTTCCGGAAACGGTTTCAGCACCGGCTTCAAATCGTCGTCCAACTCGTAATAGGCAAATTGCTCGCCAGTCGTGGAAACCATCATCAGCGACAGGCCGGGCCGCGCGCCCTTGGCCGCGTTCCACGGCCCCAATATTCGCAATGGATCGTCAATCGCTGTGCCGCCCCAGCCGAGCCCAGGCTCTGCCACCTTGAAATACCGTCCTGGCGTGGACCGCCTGCCAACGATCTTGATGCCGGTATCTTCCCAGCCGATCACCTTGCCCGCCTGGTGTTCCGAGACAACGCCGGTGATGTGGTCATCCACGACCACCACCTCGTCCACCAGCCCACGCCATTGTTTCGCAAACATGCCGATGGTGGCCGAACCGCAACCGACGCGCATGCGCTGCTCGGTCTTGCCGTCGATCACCGGCGGCTTTCCCGCCTCTACGATCAGGGTCGCGCCGCCATCAATTGCGAGTTCGACCGGCTGGCGATTGCACAGCGCCAGCAGCGTGTCGCAGGTCACGCGGCCCTCCTGCTTCGAGCCCCCCGTCAGATGATGGACGCCGCCCAGCGACAACATTTGCGAGCCATACTCGGCTGTGGTGACATGGCCGACTGCTTCGCCCTGCGCGCGCACGATTGCTGTTTCCGGCCCAAGATGGCGATCGGTGTCTATTTTCACCTTGACGCCGCAATAAGAGAAAATCCCCTCGGTCACGACCGTCACCAGATCGACGCCCTCGACCTCCTGACTGACGATGAATGGTGCGGGTTTGTAATCCGGATAGGTGGTTCCCGCGCCGATGGCGGAAACGAACCGCTGGCGCGTGTTCACCAGAGAGCCATCCCATTCGCTGCTCTCGAACGCGACCGCCGGTTCATGGTCGAGAATGCGCAGCGGATCGCAGCGCGTGATCTTTCCGCCGAAATTGCCATAGCGATCGCACGCGCCCGTGCGCCCCTCCGCTATGTAGCACATCACCGGACAGGCATCGCAGCGCAGCTTTTCCGCGACCTGCTTGTCGCCCGGCTCATGTGTTTCGAAACGTTCGGAAAGCTCGCTCATCGGCTTGCCTCCTTGATCGCCGCCAACACACGTGTCGGCGTTGCCGGAACCTTCGTCACCAGTGCGCCGGTTGCATGGCGAATTGCGTTGAGTATGGCAGGCGCGGTGGGGATCAGCACATGCTCGCCCAGCCCTTTTGCGCCGAACGGACCTTCACCATCAGGCACCTCGACCAAAATCGTTTCGATGGGCGGCACATCGCCAATCGTCGGGATCAGATAATCATGCAGGTTTTCCGTGCGACCCGGCAGATATTCCTCCATCAAGGCCATGCCGATGCCCTGTGCGATGCCGCCCTCGATCTGGCCTTCGGCCAGCAGGGGATTGATCGCCTTGCCGACATCATGTGCCGCCGTGATCTTCACCAGCTTTACCGTGCCGAGCCGCGTATCCACGTCTAGTTCGACGATCTGCGCGCCATAGCCGTACACCGCGTATGGCCGCCCTTGCCCTTTTTCATCCAGCGCGGTTGTCGGCGGATCATAAGTTTCTTCCGCCATGAACACATAACCGAGCTTATCCAGAGGTAGCGCGGCGAGGTCTATGGTGCGTCGCGCTTCTCCCTCGAAAATCGTCAAGCAACCGCTTTCCAGGGATAGCGCGGCGGCGTCGGAGACATTGGCAAACCGCAGAATTTTTTCGCGCAGTGCGCGGGCGGATTTCTCCGCTGCCTTGCCACTGACGAAGGTCTGCCGCGATGCGGATGTCTTGCCCGCATCGGGCGTCAGCGCCGTATCCGCGCTTACCAATTCGATTGCGGAAAGCGGTACGCCGAGCGCATCCGCCGCAATCTGCGCAATTACCGTGTTGGACCCTTGCCCTATGTCTACCGCGCCCTGATGCAGCCTGATCCGCCCTTCCGGCGAAACACCAATGCGAATTGTGGAAGGGTTCGGCAGCGAGGTGTTCCCGCAGCCATACCAGCAGGACGCTACGCCGATGCCGCGCCGCATCACGCCATTGCCTTTGTTGGCCTTCGCGCGGTCGTCCAGCGCACGCGCCCAATGCGGCCGCAACGCTTCCAGACAGTCTGCAATGCCTACGCCGCTTTCCAGCACATGGCCGGTTACGGTTGCGTCTCCATTGCGCAGCGCATTGACTATGCGAAACTCCAGCCGGTCCATGCCAAGCTTTTCGGCAAGCTCGTCGTAGAGCGTTTCCTGCATTATCGTTGCTTGCGGCACACCAAAGCCGCGAAACGCGCCCGATACTGGCCCATTCGTGTGGATTGCGGCGCTGTTCGCGCGATAATTCGGCGTTTTATATGGGCCCGACGCGTGAACCGGCACGCGGTTGGCGACCGTCGGCCCCCAACTCGAATAGGCACCCGTGTTGAACACACCATCGAAGCGCATGGCGATGATGCGGCCACTCGCGTCTGTGCCGATTTGCGCCTTCATGCTGGCCGGGTGCCGCTTGGTCGTCGACATCATGGATTCCTGCCGCGAGTAGGCCAGCGCTGCGGCACGCCCGGTCTTCAGCGCTACCAGCCCGATAAGCGGTTGCACCGAAATATCCAGTTTCGAGCCAAATCCGCCGCCGGTAGCGGTGGGCACGATACGCACTTTCTCGACCGGAAGGTCGAGCAATTTCGCCGTGTCGTCGCGATCCATGTAGGGCGCTTGCGTGCACGCCGTAATTACCAGCGTATCGCCGTCCATAGCGGCAAAGCCAGCCTCCGGTTCGATATAGGCGTGTTCGACATAGGACGTTTCAATCGTTCCGTTCGCGATATGAGCCGCGCTTTTCATCGTTTCTTCAGGTGTGCCACGCTCGACCAGCCCGCGCACCAGAACATTATCCGGTCTGCTGTCGTGGATCGCGCCATTGGAGCAATCCGGCGTCAGGGCGTGGTCGATCTTCTCCCATTCGATGGGAAACGCGCCTGCATCGAAATCAGCGAGTGCGCTTCGTTCGATAGCAACCAGCGCCACCGCCTCGCCGCGAAATCGCACGAAATTTTCCGCGAGTGCTGGTTGATCGGCAAAGGCCGGGATTACGCCGAAGCGATTTTCGCCGGGCATATCCGATGCGGTGAATACGCCCGCAATTGCCGGGTTGGACGACTGGTATGCTGCGAGATCACCAAGCTTGAAACGGGCCTGATGATGGGGCGAGCGGATGACCACGACCGCCAGCGCGTCGCTCGGAAAACTGTCCGCACCGAATTTTTCGCGCCCGTTCACCTTTGGCACGCCGTCCAGCCGCACAGGTGAGGCTCCGACCGCTGCACCGTTTGATGGCTCGGCGCGCCGCGCTTGCGTATTGGTTCCGCTGGCAGCCAGAACAGCCGCAACAATCTTGCGATAGCCGGTGCAGCGGCACAGCACCCCGCCCAGCGCGTCGTTGACCTCGGCTTCGCTGGGGTGCGGGTTTCGCTCCAGTAGCCCGGATGCCGCCAGCAAAAATCCCGGTGTGCAGATGCCACATTGCGCAGCGCCGTGCGCGAGAAACGATTCCTGCAACGCCGAAAGTCGGCTATTGGCCAACCCTTCGACCGTGCGCACTTCGCAACCGTTCGCCGACGCGGCAGGAACAAGGCAGGCGCATACCGGCTCGCCATCCAGCAGCACGGTACACGCGCCACAGTCGCCCGCATCGCAGCCAAGCTTCGTGCCGGTCAAATGCAGTTCGTCGCGCAGAACATTGGAAAGCCGGGCCAACGGCGGGGCTTCGACCCGGACGTCTTTGCCGTTCACGCCGAGGGTGATGACAAGCTTGCTCATGCGGCGAGCTTTCCGGGACGCGAGATCGCATCAAACGCGCGATGAACGATTTCGCGAGCGGCGTCCAATCGGTATTCGGCACTGCCGCGCACATCATCGATCGGCGTGAGTTCGGTCATCGTGGCGGCTCCGATAATCGCTTCCGCCTGCGAAAACTCCTGACCGATCAGCGCTGCTTCCAGCGCTCGCATCCGTTGGGCGACAGCCGAACAGGCCCCAACGGCAATTGCCGCCTCTCGAATCCGTCCACCCTCAATCACGACTCTCACCGCTGCCATCGCGATTGAAATGACCAGATAGCGCCGGGCACCGAGCTTATAAAAAGCCGACAAACCCCTGGCTGCGTCCTTTGGAATATAGATCGCCGTCACAAGCTCATCGACCTGCCGCGCGGTCTTGCGGTTTCCCAGAATGAAATCTCCGAGCGCCATGCGTTGCGCGCCGCGCATCGATCGCAATTCGACTTCGACATTCAATGTGAGCAGCGGCGGCACGCCATCTGCCGCGGGCGACGCGTTGCAGAGATTGCCCGCGACCGTTCCGGTGTTCTGGATCTGCACGGAGCCGACTTCGCGCGCGGCCTGTTTCAGCGCATCGAAAGCCGGTGGCAATTCGGCGCGCTGAATATCTGTCCAGCTTGTCCGCGCGCCGATAACGAAATGGCTGTCGGTCTCGGAAATGCCCCGCAGCTCCGCAATGCCATTCAAGTCGAGCACGTTTTCGCGGATCGGGCGATTGCCCTGTGCAGGATAGAAATCGGTCGCGCCCGCCAGCGGTCGCCAGTCTGCCTGCGACAGCAAAGCCAGCGCTTCATCGACCGTGGTGGGTTTCGCGTAACGGGTCACGCAATGCCGTCCGTTGGGTCTGGAACCGACCATCAGCGATGGCCAAAATTCATTCGTATACAAATGATATCTGGAAATGACCGCTTGTCAAAGCGCAGCCCATCTTGCGCCGCGACGCGCGAAGGCTATGCTCTGCCCACATTCCAAACGGAGCCGGAAATTGTCTTCAAGCGCGCTTATAGTCATCGACCTTCAGAACGATTTTTGCCCCGGCGGGCGGCTTGCGGTCGAAGGTGGGCACGAGATCGTTTCGCTGGTGAACGGCCTGATCAAGAGCTCCGATCATGTGATCCTGACGCAGGATTGGCATCCTGAAGGCCATTCCAGCTTTGCATCCAGCCATGACGGGCGCGAACCGTTCGAGACGGTCGATATGGATTACGGACCGCAGACGCTCTGGCCCGACCATTGCGTGCAAGGCACCGATGGCGCGGAGTTTCATCCGGACCTTATCTGGGATTCGGCGGAACTCGTTCTGCGCAAGGGTTTTCGCGGAGCTATCGATTCCTACTCGGCGTTTTTCGAGAACGATCACAAGACGCCAACCGGCCTTGGCGGCTATCTGAAGGAGCGCGGCATCAAAGACCTGACGCTGGTGGGCCTCGCAACGGATTACTGCGTTGCCTATTCGGCGCTGGATGCGGTGAAGCTCGGCCTCAAGGTCGCGGTGCGCATGGACGCGTGTCGTGCCATCGACCTCGGCGGTTCGCTGGAAACGATGACCGGTAAAATGCGCGATGCGGGTGTGGTTCTGAAGTAAAATCCATTATCCCTCGTCCGGCTGCCGCCACCTTCTCTCTCAAGGGGAGAAGGTGATAACGGAGATGTCATGCTCATTCTGCAGCGTTCGCGATTGAAGCCGACGTTGCTCAAGTCTGCCTTCTCCCCTTGAGGGAGAAGGTGCCGGCAGGCGGATGGGGAGTGCTAGAAGGTACTAAAGCCTTAAAATGAAAAAACCCCGCCGGATTGCTCCGGCGGAGTCTTTGTTCGTAGCTAAAGCTTGAGGCTTAGCCCTGCTTCTTCAGTGCGGCGCCGAGAATGTCGCCGAGCGAAGCGCCGGAGTCGGTCGAACCGTACTGTGCGACTGCTTCCTTTTCTTCAGCGATTTCGAGCGCCTTGATCGAGACCTGCAGCTTGCGGGTCTTCTTGTCATAGGCGATCACGCGCGCATCGACCTTCTGGCCGACCGAGAAACGCTCAGGGCGCTGCTCGTCACGATCACGCGACAGGTCCGAACGCTTGATGAAGGTTTCAAGACCGCTTTCGACCAGACGTACGTCAAGGCCACCGTCCTTAACTGCGATGACTTCGCAGGTTACGACAGCGTTTTTGCGCAGTTCGCCCGAAGCAGCAGCGTCGCCGGCGGCGTCGCGCTCAAGCTGCTTGATGCCGAGAGAGATACGCTCCTTCTCGATGTCAACGTCGAGAACCTGTGCGCGGACCATCTGGCCCTTCTGGTACTCTTCGATGACCTGCTCGCCCGGACGGTTCCAGTCGAGGTCGGAGAGGTGGACCATGCCGTCCACATCGCCTTCGAGGCCGATGAACAGACCGAACTCGGTCTTGTTCTTGACTTCGCCTTCGACAACGGTGCCGACCGGATGGCTGCGGGCAAACGCTTCCCACGGGTTCTCAAGCGTCTGCTTGAGGCCGAGCGAGATGCGGCGCTTGGACGGATCGACTTCCAGCACGACCACGTCGACCTGCTGCGAGGTGGACAGGATCTTGCCCGGATGCACGTTCTTCTTCGTCCAGGACATTTCCGAAACGTGGATGAGGCCTTCGATGCCCGGCTCCAGCTCAACGAACGCACCGTAGTCGGTGATGTTCGTGACCGTACCGGTGATCTTCTTGCCGAGCGGGAACTTGGAACCGATATCGCCCCACGGATCCGACTCGAGCTGCTTCATGCCGAGCGAGATGCGGTGCGTATCCTGATTGATGCGGATGATCTGCACCTTGACCGTCTGGCCAATGTTCAGGATTTCGGTCGGATGGTTCACGCGGCGCCATGCCATGTCGGTGACATGCAACAGGCCGTCGATACCGCCGAGGTCGACGAATGCACCGTAATCGGTGATGTTCTTGACCACGCCTTCCACAACCTGACCTTCTTCGAGGTTCTGCACGATTTCCGAACGCTGTTCGGCACGGCTTTCCTCAAGCACCGAGCGGCGCGAGACAACGATGTTGCCACGGCGACGGTCCATCTTGAGAATTTCGAAGGGCTGCGGGTTGTGCATCAGCGGGGTGACGTCGCGGATCGGGCGAATATCAACCTGCGAACGCGGCAGGAAGGCCACGGCACCGTCGAGATCGACCGTGAAGCCGCCCTTGACCTGATTGAAGATAACGCCTTCGACGCGCTCGCCCTTGGAGAACTTCTCTTCGAGCTTGACCCAGCTTTCTTCGCGGCGAGCCTTTTCGCGGCTCAGCATTGCTTCGCCAAGCGCGTTTTCGATGCGCTCGACATAAACTTCAACGACATCGCCCGGCTTGAGCTGACCGTCCTTGGTCTTCGCGCCGAATTCCTTCAGCGGCACGCGACCTTCGACCTTCAGGCCGACGTCGATGATGGCCATGTCCTTTTCAATTGCAGTGATGGTGCCGCGAACGACCTGACCTTCACCGGAATGACCATCGGAAAATGATTCTTCGAGAAGCGCGGTGAAATCATCGCGCGAGGGATTTGCTTGTGACATTAAAACTCCTGAGGCCTCATTTCGAGGCAGCGCCGGGGTTCGTGTTGCGTTAGCCTGCCGGCGCTCCGGGTTGAATAAACCCATGCCGCTTCTGGCGGCTTTTGGCGCAGTGGAATGCTGGCAGGCTGGTTAAGTGGCTTATTTAGGAAGCCGTGTCCCGTTTGGCCAGCACACCATCAATGATGGCGCGCGCCGCGCGGAATGCGGCCTCTATAGACATTTCTGACGTATCGAGCAAGTGCGCGTCTTCAGCCGGGCGCAAAGGCGAGTCCGCGCGCGCGGAATCCCGCTCGTCGCGCTTCACGATATCGGCCAGAATGTCCTCCACACGCGCCGAACCGCCTCGCGATTCAATATCACGCAGCCTGCGGCCCGCGCGCACTTCGGGACTTGCGGTGATGTAAAGCTTCACATCGGCGTTGGGGCAAACAACAGTGCCGATGTCGCGCCCGTCCAGCACCGCGCCGCCGGGCTGGTTTGCAAAGGCCCGCTGCTTTTCGACCAGGACGCGGCGCACCTGCGGAAACACCGCAACGCGTGAGGCTGCATCGGCAACTGCATGTGCTGCCAGCGCACCCTTATCGAGATTGCCCAGATCTACCTTGCGCGCTGCATCCGCCGCCTGCTCGGCGTCATCGAGCGACAGCCCGTGTTCGATCATGCGATGCGCGACCGCGCGATAGGTAAGGCCGGTATCCAGATGCGGCAGGTGATAATAATCGGCCAAGCGCCGGGCGAGTGTTCCTTTGCCCGATGCCGCCGGTCCATCAATTGCGATGAGGAGATTCTGATCCATTCCCGCATCAAGCCGAGACGGCCCGATTGTGCAACAGAAATTCTGGGCTGCCGCGACAGGTGGCTTGCGTTGATCTGTTGGCTAGCGCGGCTTCTTTTCAACTTTCGCCAGGCGTTTGAGCTTGGCGGCCATGTCTGCCGGAATTTCGGCGTCAATTTCAAACTGCGGCAGGGCCGCTGCATAACGCCGCGTGGCGGGACTTGTAACAAGGCGGCGAATGGTATCCGCAACCTGGTTCCGGTGAAGACCGCTCGTGTACATTTGCTTTGCACCTCGCGTTTTCATAACGCTATTGTGCCGATAAAGTGCCAAATGCTGAAACGGGCTTTGTCGTTACGGTAAAGCTTTCGTAAAATTCGATCTTTCTTACGCGGCTGCCCGCACTTGATTTTTGGCTTCCGAACCTCGATATCGGGCGCAAGTTTAGAACCTTTCAAGGTCATGTGATGAGCAACAAGCCCAAAGACGAATCCGTATCCGACGAAGCTCTTTTGCCAGAAGAACCGGTTGAGAAGGTGGAAGGCGATTTCGAGGTACTCGAACGCCTGATGAAGGAAAATGAAGAACTGAAGGATCGCGCGCTGCGCATTGCGGCGGAAATGGAGAACCTGCGCCGCCGCACCGCGCGCGACGTTCAGGACGCGCGCTCTTATGCAATTGCCAATTTCGCACGCGACATGCTGACGGTTTCCGACAATCTGCGCCGCGGCCTCGATGCCATTCCGGCTGAATCGCGGGAATCAGGTGACGCTGTGTTCAAGGCGCTGTTCGAGGGTGTCGATCTGACCGATCGAGCCATGCTGTCTGCGCTGGAACGTCATGGCGTGAAAAAGCTTGAGCCGGAAGGCGAGAAATTCGATCCCAATTTCCATCAGGCAATGTTCGAAATACCGAACCCTGACGTTCCGACAGGCACCGTCTTGCAGGTCGTCCAGCCCGGCTATTCCATCGGTGAGCGCGTATTGCGTCCGGCGATGGTCGGCATTTCGACCGGCGGTCCCAAGTCGGCTCCGGCGAATAACAATGCTCCGGAGCCCGGCCCCGTAAACGAGCAAGCCGAGAAAGATGCCTGACGGCGCGCCTCAATGAGCGATTATGCGGCCTTCGTCAAAGCACTTGCCTCTGATGGGCCGCAGCCCGCGACTGCCTGTGCGGCACTTGAAACGCTAACCAAAACACTCGTAGGCGTGAAACTCTTCACGCTTATGGTGTCTGATACGGCGACCAAGGAAGCTGAGCGCATTTATTCCAATATGCCCGACGCATATCCCGTTTTCGGCACCAAGCCGTATAATGAAACACGGTGGTCGGAGATCACTCTCAATCGCCAGCAGACATTCGTCGCCAATACGATTGAGGAAATTGCCGAAGTGTTCGGCGATTACGAACTGATTCAATCGCTGGGCTGCGAATCGGTCATCAATGTGCCGATTGTCGTCGGCGGTTCGGTCATCGGCACGATCAACTGCCTGCATGAACGGGACTATTATACGCCGCAGCGCGTGCTGGCCGCCGAGGCGCTCAAACTGCCGGGCGCAGCCTGCATGATGCTTCATGCAGCGCGAAAGAGCGCAATCTAAGCAATCCAACTTGCCTCATCTCGCCTCTTGACTCTTACCGCAAAGGGGCGTTTGAAATAGGAACATAACAGGAACATATACGTGATGCTCGATCCGCTAAAGCGGCTGCGGGACGGAACTCTTTTTGTTTCCGATTCTGCGACAGCACCCATTGTGCGCGCCAGCACATTGGCGCGGCCCGTTTTTGCCAATCGCAAGGAGCCGGAGGCAAAGAGAGGCTTCAAGCAGCTTTTCCAGCCCGCTTTGCATGAAGCCTATGCAGCGCCCGCCGATCAGCCAGCGCTTGTTGGCTTTGGGCTGGGCGTGTTGCGGAGCCTTAAAAACGGACCTGTGCTTTGGGTGCGACAAACGTTTCTGGACGGAGAAACGGGGCGGGTGTTTCCCTCCGGGCTGCGCGAATATGGCCTCGACCCGGACAAAATCGTTCTCGTGCAGGCGAATAACGTGCGCGATCTGCTTCAGGCGGGACTGGAAGCGGCACGATGCAAGGCGCTGGCGGGCGCGCTGCTGGAACTGGCGGGCGATTCGTCGCTCTATGATTTGACCGCAAGCCGTCGTTTGTCACTGGCGGCGCGAAGCAATGGCGTGCCTCTGCTTTTTCTGCGCTCTGCCGCACGCGCCGTTCCGTCAGCAGCCGAAACGCGCTGGCATGTGCGGACGCTTTCATCTTCTCCACTTGCCGCCAATGCGCCGGGAAAGCCGGTTTTTGAAGCCGAGCTTCTACGCAGCAAACGTGGTGCGGAACCCAAAACCTTTGTGCTGGAGTGGAACCCCGATGCAGGAGAATTTAAAGAAAGAACAGAGCGATCCGCCGCCAGCACTGTTGCAACAGACAAACGAACAGCGTCGCTATCTGGCTCTGTGGTTTCCTTTCCTGCCTACGGACAGGCAGTTTCGGACGGAAGGCGGCGCGCGGGATGAGACGCCGCTTGTGCTTACAGACAAGGAACATGGTGCGCTCAAGATCGTGGCCGGAGACGAACGCGCGCTGGCGCTGGGTCTGGTTTCGGGCATGACGCTGGCGGATGCACGGGCGCGCGTGCCGTCGATACGCGTGCTGCCAGTCGATGAGGCGGCGGATGGGCGGTTGGTAAAACGGCTGGCGCTTGCCTGCGAAATGTTCACGCCGCTGGTGGCGCTGGACCCGCCGCACGGGTTGATGCTCGACGTGACCGGATGCGCGCATCTGTTCGGCGGCGAAGAGGGACTCTGCAAACGCGTGCGTCAACTACTGGTGCGAGTCGGGATAAAGGTGAAGATGAGTCTTGCTGGAACGCCCGACGCGGCGCGGGCACTGGCGCGTTTCGGAAAATCGGTAATCGTTTTGCCAGGAATGGAAAGGCGAGCGGTGGCGACGCTGCCGATTGCGGCGCTGGAAGCAAGAAATGAAACGACTGTTTCGCTCTCGCGGGCCGGATTGAAAAGCATTGGCGATGTTTCCGCGCGTCCGCTCAAAGTGCTGGCGGCACGATTTGGCCAGCCGATGGTGGACAGGCTCAAGCGCATTCTGGGCGAAGAAGACATTCGTATCACGCCGCTGCGCGCGCCGCCCGATTGCATCGCCGAACGTCAGTTTGCGGAACCGATTGGCGAGATCGACAGCATTCTCTCCGTGCTGTCCGGACTGGCGCGAGAAGCGAGCGTCATGCTCGAACGACGCGGTCTGGGTGGACGCTTGTTCGAAGCGAGTTTCTTTCGCTCCGATGGCATTGTTCGCCGCCTGCATGTGGAGACGGCAGGGAGCGCGCGTGACCCGGATTCCATCCTGCGTCTTTTGAGGTTGAAGATCGAAACGCTGGCGGACCCGCTCGATCCGGGTTTCGGCTTTGATTTGGTACGTCTGTCGGTCTTGCAGGTTGAAGCTTTTCGACAGCCGCAAAAAAGCCTCGACGGACAACAGCAGGACGAAAGCGCGGTTGCCATGCTGGTGGATCGTCTGGTCGCGCGGCAAGGGTCGGGAAAGGTGCTGCGATGTGTGGCGCGCGATAGCCACGATCCCGAACTGGCGTCCGGCTTTGTGCCGGTTGGGTCGCCCGTCGTTTCGGCTGAGTGGCCGGAGCCGGAAAAGACTGCGCCGCCGGCACGGCCACTGACTTTGTTTGAGCCGCCGCAGACCATCGAAGCGATGGCGGAGGTGCCGGACGGTGCGCCGGTTCGCTTTCGCTGGCGGCGCGTGCTGCACGAGGTGGCACGGGCGGAGGGACCGGAGCGCATTGCCGCTGAATGGTGGCATGGGGAGCACTCGCGACCAACGCGCGATTATTACCGCGTCGAGGATTCGCAGGGACGTCGCTTCTGGCTGTTCCGCGAAGGACTTTACGAGCGCAATGAAGGCGAGCGACGCTGGTTTCTGCACGGACTTTTCGCATGAATCAGGGACCGGCCTTTGCCGAACTGGTTGCGGCGACCAATTTTTCCTTTCTGCGCGGCGCTTCATCCGGCGAGCACATGGTGCTGTACAGCCTGGCGCTTGGCCTGAACGGATTGGGTATCGCCGACCGCAATACTGTGGCGGGAGTGGTGCGGGCCTATGCGGCGCTCAAACAGTTACGCGAAGAGGGAACCCTGCCGACACTCAAATTGCGGGAAGGATCGGGTCCGGGCGAATTTCGCGAGCAGAAACAAATAGACGTGCCAGCTGAGGTAGTGGAGTTGCTGCGGACACGGGCGCAGACGTTCAAACTGGTGACAGGCACGCGTCTGGTGTTTGCAGATGGGACGCCTGACATTGTCGTGCATCCGCAAAACAGATTGGGTTGGGGCAATATTTGCCGGCTTCTGACGCTCGGAAATCGCCGCACGAAGAAGGGTGAATGCCATCTCGAACTGGACGATCTTCTGCGCCATGCGGGAGATACGCTTCTGGTCGCAATGCCGCCGCGCGAGCCGGAGCAAATGGCGGCACTTCTGCCGAAGCTGAGAGAGGTTGCGCCGGGTGCGGTGTGGCTAGCGGCTTCCATGCACAGGCGCGGCAATGACCGTCGCCGTCTGACCGGGTTAAAAGCGTTGGCGGATGGTGCGGGTGTGCCGCTACTGGCAACCAATGAGACACTTTATAGCGAGCCGGGCCAGCGCGACCTGCAGGATGTGCTGACGTGTATCCGTAATGGCGTATCGATTGATCGAGCCGGACGATTGCTGGAGGCGAATGCGGAGCGACATTTGAAAGCGCCTGCCGAGATGGCGCGGCTGTTTGCGGATTGCCCGCAGGCGATTGGCGAGACGCAGGACTTTCTGCTGCGCGTTGATTTCTCAGTCGGAGAATTGAAGTACGAATATCCGGACGAGCCGATTCCGCCGGGAAAAGATCCTCAAAGCTGGCTAGAAGAGCTGACATGGCGTCATGCAGCGATGTGCTATCGCGATGGCCTTCCAGCAAAGGTCGAGGGATTGTTGCGTGATGAGCTTAAGCTGATCGCGAAGCTTAAATATGCGCGCTATTTTCTCACCATCTACGACATTGTGGAGTTCGCCAACTCCAAAGGCATTCTCTGTCAGGGGCGCGGCTCCGCCGCCAACTCGGCGGTTTGCTATGTGCTTGGGATAACTGCCGTAGACCCCAACGAACATGACTTGCTGTTCGCGCGGTTCATTTCAACCGAGCGGATCGAGCCACCCGACATTGATGTCGATTTCGAGCATGAAAGACGCGAGGAGGTCATTCAATATCTCTATGAAAAATATGGACGTGACCGCGCAGGCATTGCGGCGACGGTGATCCATTACAGACCGCGCAGTGCGATCCGCGAGGCGGGCAAGGCGCTTGGTCTTTCGGAAGACGTGACGGCGGCGCTGGCAAACACCCAATGGGGAAGTTACGAGAGTGATATAACCCGCACGCAAATCCGTCAGGCGGGGCTGGACCCGGACAATCCGGAGATCGTGCGTGCGGTGGGTTTTGCGCGGCGGTTGCTCGGCTTTCCGCGCCATCTGTCACAGCATGTCGGCGGTTTCGTGCTGTCGCGAAGCAGGCTGGATGAGACTGTTCCCATCGGCAATGCCGCGATGGAGGATCGCACTTTCATTGAGTGGGACAAGGACGACATCGACACGCTTGGACTGATGAAGGTCGATGTGCTGGCGTTGGGAATGCTGACCTGCATCAGCAAGGCGCTCAAATATCTCGACGACCATAAGAACGTTCATTACAAGCTGAATGAAATTCCGAGCAACGATGGCGAAACCTACGCCATGCTCCAGCGCGGCGAATCCATCGGCGTTTTTCAGGTCGAAAGCCGCGCGCAGATGAACATGCTGCCGCGCCTGAAGCCGGAAAATCTCTATGATCTCGTCATTCAGGTGGCGATCGTGCGTCCCGGTCCGATTCAGGGGAATATGGTGCACCCTTATTTGAAACGGCGCGCGGGGGAGAAAGTCGACTTTCCTTCACCATCCCCGGATCACGGCCCACCTGACGAGTTGAGACAAGTGCTGGAGAAAACCAAAGGCGTTCCGCTTTTTCAGGAACAGGCGATGCGCATCGCAATGGTTGCCGCGAAGTTTACACCTGAGGAGGCAAACCGATTGCGCCGCGCAATGGCGACCTTCCGCAATCTTGGCACTATCGGGGAATTCGAGGAAATGATGGTGGGCCGCATGATTGAGCGCGGCTATGATCCTGATTTTGCGAAAAATTGTTTTGAGCAGATCAAGGGGTTCGGCAGTTATGGCTTTCCAGAAAGCCATGCGGCGTCATTCGCCAAGCTGGTCTACATTTCCGCATGGATAAAATGTCATCATCCCGATGTGTTCGCCTGCGCGCTGCTTAACTCGCAGCCGATGGGTTTTTATGCGCCAGCGCAGATCGTGCGCGATGCAGAGGGGAACGGTGTCGAGGTTCGACCCATCGATATCAATCACAGCGATTGGGACAACACGCTTGAAGAGGAAACGGGCAAGTATCGCGCTCTGCGACTGGGCTTTCGACAAATGCAGGGCGTGCATGAGGCGGAGGCAGGGAGAATCGTTGTCGCGCGAGGAGCGGGCTTTGATTCCGTAGAAGCCTTGTCGGTGCGCGCAGCACTTCATGGACGTCCATTGCGGGCTTTGGCGGATGCCGATGCATTCCGCTCGATAGGTCTGGAAAGGCGTAGGGCGCTTTGGGAAGTTAGCCGGCTACCGGATGATGACCCTTTGCCGCTGTTTCTTGCTGCGGATGCGCGCGAACTTGCGGAAGAACCGGATGCTGGCCTGCCGGAAATGCCTATCGGCGAACATGTGGCGACCGATTACCAGACGATGCGGCTTTCGCTCAAAGGCCATCCGATGAAGATATTGCGGCCAATATTCCAGCGCGAGCGGATTCTGAGTTGCAAGGGGGTGGGCGAGCAAGCGAATGGGGCCTTTGCTCGCGTCGCGGGCATTGTGCTGGTGCGGCAAAGGCCGGGCAAAGGCAATGCGATCTTTGTTACGCTGGAAGATGAAACCGGCGTTGCAAATATTGTTCTGTGGGCGAGCAAGTTCGAGCATTTCAGGCGCGAGGTTATGGGCGCGCGGCTCATGATGGTGGAAGGCCGCGTCCAGAAAAGTCCCGAAGGCGTCGTCCATTTGATGGCGCAGCGGATTTTTGATCGCTCGGTCGAACTTGATCGCTTGTGGGAGGGGGATCGCGCGGGATTGACGTTGCCCGCCGCCGTGCCGCTTGCGCCGTCTATTACCAGCACACCGCCGCCGCGCCATGGTCATCCACGCAATGTGCGGGTGCTTCCAAAGTCGCGCGATTTTCATTGAACGCGCGCCGGTTTAAAAGGAATCAAATCAACCGAGCACCCACATG
Organism: Mesorhizobium denitrificans; assembly: GCF_003403035.1. Taxonomy (GTDB): domain Bacteria; phylum Pseudomonadota; class Alphaproteobacteria; order Rhizobiales; family Rhizobiaceae; genus Mesorhizobium_G; species Mesorhizobium_G denitrificans. The sequence goes on from NZ_QURN01000001.1 coordinate 150,724, forward strand.
ACGCCTATTCAGTTTTTTGACTATGCCGGTATCGCGGTTTTCGCGGCAACCGGCGCATTATCGGCGTCGCGCAAGCAACTCGATATTGTCGGTTTCATATTTTTGGCTGGCATCACCGGAATTGGGGGCGGCACGCTGCGAGACGTTATTTTGAACGTTCCGGTGTTCTGGATCGGCAACAATATCTATGTGCTGACATGTGTGGTTACGGCGGTGCTCGTGTTTTTCACCGCACATCTGGTCGAGTCGCGCTGGCGGCTCCTGCTCTGGCTGGACGCTTTAGGTTTAGCGGCTTTCGCTGCCATGGGAGCCGCGAAGGGGCTGGCAATTACAGGTTCGCCTGTTGTGGCAATTATCACCGGAATGCTGACCGCGACGTTTGGTGGGATTTTACGCGATGTTATCGCGGGCGAGCCATCCGTATTGCTGCGCCCGGAGATTTATATCAGTGCAGCGGGTGTAGGTGCTGCGGTGTATGTGCTTGCAGACAGGCTGCTGGTCGCGCCGCAAATGGCAGCGATATTGGCATTCGCCGCCGGGTTCATCGTGCGCGGCGGAGCGCTGTGGTTTGGCTGGAGCCTCCACCCGTATAAAAGCCGCCCCGGACGCAACCCCGAAGATATTCCCCATCGCCGTTCGAAACGGCATTTGAGGTGAGCCGTGATCTAAGGAAGATTAGCCGGCGCAAAAATTACCCGTCATCCACCTGCCGGCACCTTCTCCCTCAAGGGGAGAAAGGGGCAATTGAGGTGTTTCGCGTATTCCGCAACGTTTATGGGTAAAGCCTTCGCTGACACTTCTCCCCTTGAGGGAGAAGATGCCGGTAGAAATCGCCCAATTAAGCTACTAGGCTTTCACCGTCATTGCTATAATAGCTGATGTAGCGCGGGGAAATGAATGAAACGGGCAGGACGACGAAAACGTCGGTCGTGCCAAATTCATAGTCCACGACACAGCCATCGCCGAAGCGCGCGCCAAGCCGCAGATAGCCCTTGATGAGCGGTGGCATCGCCATCAGCGCAGTCTTCGCGTTGATTGCCTCTTCGGGCATCAAATCCATGCTGCTGAAACGTTCCTGCACTGCGCGGACAGCCCAGTTACCTTCGGCGCGGCAATTTTGACGAAGGAAGGACAGTGCCTCCGCATATGCGGCGGGAACCGTTCCGTGGAACGAGGCGCAGCCTGCCATGACGTCAATTTCGTGACGCTTCACATAAGCCCAGATCGCCTGCCACATCGCCTCAATCGTGCGCTTGTTGCGATAAGCTGGCAGCACGCAAGAGCGGCCAAGCTCCACAAAGCGGAGGCCGCGATTGCGCTCGACGAGGCTGCTCAGTTCAAACTCGGAAGCCGAATAAAAACCGCCGTTCAACTCTGCGCGCTCTTGCGGCAGCAGCCGGTAAGTGCCGACAACGCGACGATAATCTGGGCCGGGAAGATTGCGATCGCAAACGATCAGATGGTCGCAAATATCATCGAACGCATCGACATCGCGCTGAACGGCAGCTCCGGGAACCGTCACCTGCGCGCCAAGTTCTTCGCAAAATACGCGATAGCGAACGGCTTGCGCGGCTTCGATTTCTTCTGTGCTGCGGGCGAGGCGCACCTCAAGCGAGCCGATGCGGCCAAGCAGGTTTTCGCCGGGCAAATGAGCGACGACCTTGGCGCAATCCAGAGAAAAGGTTTCAGCCACGTTTTGCATCGCGATGCTCCTGGAGCCTGTTCAATTTGCCGAACAATAGCGTGTACACAATACACGATAGTGACAGCCGATGCGCGGCTAAACCAGATCAGGCACGCTGGCGCGCGAAATTGTGACCGTGAGGTTGTTCCTCCACGGCTCGGACCAGCGCTTCGGGATCGATCGGTTTGGTGAGAAAGCCGCTCGCGCCGCCAGCAATCGCTTCGTGACGCGTTTTTTCCTGACTGTCGGCAGAGAGCACGAGGATGGGCATCGGCTCGTGGCCCTTTTCCTCTTCATATTTGCGAATCATGGCGATTGCGTCGAAGCCATCCATGACCGGCATGCTGAGATCCATGAGTACGACGTCGAAGCGCTTGCGCGATTTTTCGCCAATCGCGGCTTCGACGGCAGCACCGCCATCGCTGACAGTCTCGACCTTATGGCCAGCGCGCGTCAAAGCCGTACGAGCAAGCAAAGCGTTGATTTCATTGTCTTCTGCAAGAAGAATGGAAAGACTCTTGCCGTTTGCTACGGCGATTGAGGATGGCGCTTTGCGGGCGTGGGATTTGTCGCTGACAAGCCGCGACTGAAGCAGCCGCAGCAATGTTTCGCCGCGAACGGGGCGCACGAGAAAATTGGCGTAACCACGATCCTGAAATTCGCTCAACCCGGCGCGACCGTCTGGGCCGATAATGATGATCGGCGCGGCTTTCAGGCCCGCCTTGCGCAAATCTTGCAGCAAAGCGCTGTCCTGTCGCTCGATTTCGGCGTCAACAAGGATAGTATTCCACGACTGGTCTGCAAGTTCCTTTGCCGACTCAATATCCGCTGCGACAGCCGCGTCGCCACCATGCGCGACGATGGTCAGGCGCAGAGCTTCGGCTTCGACTGCATTGGGCGAAAGGATCAGGCACTTCTTGTCCAAGGTGGCGGAAGGCTCGGGTTTTGCAGCCTCGGCAGGAGTCGCAACGATGGTGAAGGAAAATTCTGAGCCAACGCCTTGCGTGCTCTCGACGTTTATTTCTCCGCCCATGCCTTCCACAAGGCGGCGCGAAATGGCGAGGCCAAGGCCAATGCCGCCCTTGGTGCGTGTGGAAGTGCCGTCCGCCTGCTCGAATTCTTCAAATATGCGCTCAAGATCGCTGCTGCGAAGGCCCGGCCCTGTATCCCGAACCGTAAATCGCAACATGTTGGCGTTTGCGGGCTCCGTGGTGACGCTGACCAGAACGCCGCCATGCTCGGTGAATTTCGTTGCATTGGCGACGAGGTTGATGACCACCTGGCGCACGCGGCCCGGATCGGCCATGACGCGCACGGGGACATCGGGCGAGACATAGCAGCCAAGCCCAAGCCCTTTTGCATAGGCGCGAGACGCCAGCAGTTCGACAACATTGTTCACCAACTCGCGCGGGGAGACGCGCTGCAACTCCGGCACAAAGCGACCTGCTTCGATCTTGGAAAAATCAAGCAGGTCCTCAATCAGCGCCAGAAGTGACGTGGCGGATGTGGAAATCGCGTTCACATATGTGCGTTGCTCGTCCGACAGCTCCGTGCCAGCGAGCAGTTTCGCCATGCCGGTGATGCCGTTCATCGGCGTGCGAATTTCATGGCTGACGGTTGCGAGAAAGCGCGATTTGGCGCGGCTTGCATGTTCCGCGCGCTCGCGGGCGTCGATCAGACCGGATTCGGCGCTTTTGCGGACGGTGATATCGCGCGCGATGGCTCGATGCGACACCTCGCCGGTGTGCTTGTCGCGCACGGTGAGTTCCACCCACGAAAACCAGCGATTGCCGTTTTGCGCAGGAATGGAAACGTCGGTCGAGCTTAGATATTCGCCACCTGCGAAGGACGCATCCGCCACGGTTCCGACATGGATGCCCAATTCATCCAGCGTGCGGCCCGAAAGATTGCGCTGTTCCTTGCCGACGAGCCCCGCAAACACCCGGTTGGCGTAAACGATGCGGCCGTCGCGGTTTCGGTGGACAACGATGTCGCCCAACGTGTCGGAAAGTTCGCGGAAACGCTGCTCGGTTTCCTCCAACTCCCACATGCGGTCTGCAAGGGACTCGATTTCGGATTGGCGACGAAACAGGGCGATCTGCCGCAAGCCATAGAGGCGTCCGCGCAGCCAAACCGCGACGATGCCAGCAGCGGCGGCAACGCCAAGCGCGATAGCGGCGGTTCTGGCGGACTGATCGGGGTTTTCGAGATAGACGATGGCGCAGAGCGACAGCACCGCGACAAGCACGATCAGCAGGACGGCGGCAAAATCGATCGTGTCGCTCGCCGACGCGGCTTCCGGCCTCTGCTCGCCGAAATGTTGATCATCGTCGCGCTTGTGCAAATTCGGTCCTCAACAGCGACATGCTCTAGATGAGCGACATTAGCAAAGAATGGCAGCGAAGTTTTGCAATTTAGGAAACGGATTTGAAATCAGGCCGGCGTGTAGCCGTTAGGTGCCAGCGGAATGATCGGCGCGGGGATGGAGCAGGTTTTTTCATCCCACTTGCACAAATCAGCGATGATGCAGGCAGGGCAGTCGGGCTTTCGCGCCTTGCAAATATAGCGCCCGTGCAGGATCAGCCAGTGATGCGCGTGTAGCAGATATTCGGCTGGGATTATCTTGAGCAAATGGCGCTCGACCGCTTCTGGAGTGGCGCCCGGTGCAAGCTTGATCCTGTTGGCAATGCGGAAAATATGCGTATCGACGGCCATGGTCGGCTTACCGAAGGCCATGTTCAGCACGACATTCGCTGTCTTGCGGCCAACGCCCGGCAGTTTGACCAGTTCATCGAGATCGCCGGGGACGATGCCGTCGTGGTCGTTGATCAGGGCCTGTGAGAGGGCGATGACGTTTTTCGCCTTGTTGCGCCACAGGCCGATGGTGCGGATGTAGTGCGCGACTTTTTCCTCGCCGAGGGCCAACATTTTTGCGGGTGTGTCGGCGGCGGCGAAAAGACCGCGCGTCGCCTTGTTTACGCCGGCATCCGTCGCCTGTGCGGACAGGACCACGGCCACCAGCAAGGTGAAGGCGTTCACATATTCGAGTTCGCCGCGCGGTTCTGGCCGTTGGAGCGAAAAACGATGGAATATTTCGCTCACTTCGGCGCGCGTATAGGCACTGCGCGGAACGCGTGCTGATTTTGCGGGTCGCGCTGCTGTTTTAACTTTTGGATCGGCCATGCGACCTCTATAATGTGCTCCATGAGCGATACAATATCGACTTTGCCCGCAGAGGAGCCGTTTTTCCGCGCGCTGCTGACGCCGCATCGCTCGCTGGGCCGGAAAGGTTTTCTCATTTTGATGCTCGCGGTGGGGACCGGCTGGCTCACGACCGGGGCGTTTTTCCTGGCGAACGGCGCTTGGCCGGTGTTCGGCTTTTTCGGGCTGGACGTGCTTCTGCTCTACGTCGCGTTCAAGGTGAATTACCGCGCCGCGCGAGCGCATGAAGAGGTTTCCGTTTCACGCACGCGGGTGGATATTCGCAAGGTCGCATCTTCCGGCAAGAGCGAGGAGCATTTGTTCAATCCGTTCTGGGCGCGGTTCAGCATAGTGCGGCACGATGAGATCGGAATCACCAGCATGACGGTTGAGGGACAGGGCCAGCGCGTGCCGGTGGGCTCCTTCCTCAACCCTGATGATCGGGAGAGTTTCGCAAAGGCGTTTGGGGCGGCGCTTTTGCGCGCACGCGGGCGTTGATCAGGCGTAAATCGGGTGGTTTTGCATCGTAAACATCGCGATATTGGCTGAAAAGGAGAATCAGCCATGAATGCGCCAGCCGCAATCCTGGAAAAGGACATCACGCCACAAGGTGGCGATTATGAAGTTATCCGCCGGGTGATCGAGAAGATCAGCCTCGATTATCGCGATCAGCCTTCGCTGGAGTCGCTCGCGGAGGAAGTAGGCGAAACGCCGGGCGGTTTGCAGAAGCTGTTCACGCGCTGGGCAGGTCTTTCACCAAAGACCTTCTTGCAGGCCGTGACACTCGACCATGCGCGCAAGCTGCTCGATAGCGGTCTGCCGCTGCTGGATACGGCCTATGAACTCGGCATGTCCGGGCCGGGACGATTGCACGATTTATTCGTGACGCATGAGGCCATGTCGCCGGGCGATTACAAGACGCGCGGGGGTGGGCTGACAATCAGCTACGGCTACCATATCTCGCCGTTTGGATTGGCGTTGATAATGGTGACGGATCGCGGGTTGGCGGGGTTGTCATTCAACGATCCGGGCGATGAGCGCGCTGCGTTTGCCGATATGTCGGGACGCTGGCCGAACGCCACATATGTTGAGGATATGTCGGCGACGGCACCTTATGCCGCCCGCATTTTCGACCGCTCGCGCTGGTGTTCGGACCAGCCTCTACGGGTCGTGCTGATAGGGACGGATTTTCAGGTACGGGTCTGGCAGGCGCTTTTGAAGATTCCAATGGGACGCGCGCGCGCCTATTCCGAGATTGCAAACGAGATTGGCTCGCCCGCCGCCAGTCGTGCCGTGGGTGCTGCGATTGGCGCAAACCCGATTTCGTTCGTGGTGCCGTGCCATAGGGCGCTGGGCAAATCCGGCGCGCTGACGGGATACCATTGGGGCCTGACGCGAAAGCGCGCCATTCTTGGCTGGGAAGCCGGGCAACTGGCGACGGACAGGTAGATGCCTCTGGCGCAGGGCTGTTTGGCGCGATAGCTTTCCCGCAACAATTCGGGAGGCATCGCATTGATAACCGTCATTGGCTCCATAAACCTCGATCTGATCGCAAATGTCGGTCGCCTGCCCAAGCCGGGCGAGACGGTTCCGGGCTCTGGCTTCAAGACAGCGCCGGGAGGCAAGGGTGCCAATCAGGCGCTGGCGGCGGCGCGTGCTGGCGCCCCCACGCGCATGATCGGTGCGGTTGGGCGCGACGCGTTTGCCGACGAAGCTTTGGCGCTGCTGCGGCAGGGAGGCGTCGATACATCCCGACTGCGGCAGTCGGCGGCGGCGACCGGTACGGCGCTGATTCTCGTCGATGAGAAGGGAGAGAACATGATCGCGGTTGTGCCCGGCGCGAACGGATCTGTGCTGCCCGGCGATGTTGCGAAGCGACCTTTGGAAGAGGGCGTCGTTCTGCTCCAGCACGAAATTCCGCTGGAAACAGTGGATGCCGCGCTGGAAGCAGCGCGGACAGCGGGAGTGGTTTCGATTCTGAACACTGCGCCGTTTCGTATCGAAGCCGCTGCGATGCTGGAAAAGGCCGACTATGTCGTCGCCAACGAAACCGAGTTCGACCTGTACGCCAAGACGCTGCATTTGAAGGGCGAGACACACACGGAGCTGATGCAGGATTTTGCCACGCGCACGGGACGAACGGTTATCGTGACGCTTGGCGAAGACGGTGTGATTTCCGTCTCGCCACAGGAAATGCTGGAGGTTCCAGCAATGAAGATCGAACCCGTCGATACGGTGGGCGCAGGCGATACGTTCTGCGGTTATCTGGGAGCGGGGCTGCATGATGGGTTGGCGCTGAAGGACGCTTTGCGCCGCGCTTCGGTGGCCGGATCGCTGGCCTGTTTGAAGCCCGGCGCGCAGCCGTCAATACCGCTGGCGCAGGACGTCGATGCGGCGTTGGCGCAGGATTGAGGGTTTATCGAAACGACGGAAGGCTGAGAGCTAAAGCCGACCGAGACGTTCCACCAGCAGTGCAAAGAAGCCATCAGCATCAATGTAGCGCATTACGGTGGCGTTCTTGGCCCTATTGGTGACACCCCACCAGTCAATAACCGTCATGCCCATTGCGAGTTCGGATGCGGTTTCGACCTCGACATTGACCGTGCGGCCCTTGAAAAGTTCGGGCTTCAGCAAATAGGCGATGACGCAAGGATCATGCAGCGGGCCGCCGTCGGTGCCGTATTTTTCCTCATCGAAGCGCTCGAAAAACTCCAGAAGCGCGACGGTGGCGTCACCAACTTTCGTGCCGAGCTTACGAAACGCATCGATGCGACCGCGGGTAGTCAGTGCCTTGTGCGTTACGTCCAGCGGCATGATGACAATCGGGACGCCAGATTTCAGCACGACATCGGCGGCGTGAGGATCGACATAGATGTTGAATTCGGCCGCGGGCGTGACATTGCCACCTTCGAAAAATCCGCCGCCCATCAACACGATTTCCTTGATGCGGGGGGCAATTTTCGGCTCGCGAATGAGCGCCAGCGCGATATTCGTAAGCGGACCGAGCGGGCAGAGCGTGACCGTTCCAGGTTCTTCTCGCATCAAGGTTTCGACGACAAAATCGACGGCGTGTTGCGGTTGTAATTCCATCTTCGGATCGGGAAGGCTGGGGCCGTCCAGGCCGGTCTTGCCGTGCACATATTCGGCAGTGACCAATTGGCGGATGAGCGGGCGCGAAGCACCCGCGAAAACCTTTGTTTCCGATCGTCCCGCAAGTTCGCAGATCTTGCGGGCATTCTTCTCCGTGAGCGCCAAGGGAACGTTGCCGGCAACGGCGGTGAGGCCAAGCACCTCCAATTCCGGGCTTGCGAGCGCCAGCAGGATCGCGATTGCGTCGTCCTGCCCGGGATCGGTGTCGATAATGATTTTACGCGCCATGCAAAGCCTTCCCTTGACTTGAATTCGAGATGCGGACCGACCATATCAACACCCAGGGCTGAAATGCCATCCGGGTTCAGCTTCTATGTCGCTCTATGAGGACAAGATAATGACGCGTATGACAATGTTTTCGTCGCCGCTACTCCTTGGCTTCGATGCGATGGAAAAAACCATCGAACGAGTTGCCAAGAACGGTGATTCCTACCCGCCCTACAACATTGAACGTATCCGTGTTGCTGACGGTGAGCCTGAGCGGCTGCGTCTGGTTTTGGCTGTTGCGGGCTTCACGGACAGCGATCTGGACCTGACGACCGAAGACAATCAGCTGGTCGTGCGCGGCAAGCAAACGGATGAAGAAGAGAGAGAATTTCTGCATCGCGGTATCGCCGCGCGTCAGTTTCAACGCATCTTTGTTCTGGCGGATGGAATGCGCGTGCTGAGCGCTGAACTCAAAAACGGATTGCTGTCGATTGATCTCGACCGACCGCAGCCCGAAAAGCTGGTCAAAAAGATCAGCATCGCTGTGAAGGAATAACCGGTTCTCCCGAGATCACGGGAACCACTTGCTCTGACGCGGGTTGGCTTTGAGCGCCCCGCCAAAAGGAGGCTTGGAAATGACTAGTACTGAAACCGAAATCAATGTCACAGAGGCCCAGCTTGCCCATATCGGCGAGGGTGTAGTGGCCTATCTCCGCGAAATGCCGAGCGAGGAATTGAACGGGAAGTTCCCGACACTTCCAAAGATCGAACCGGGCACGCGCCTCTGGGCGCTGTTTGCCGCCAATGGTCAGCCGATTCTATTGGCCGATGAGCGCGCACGCGCGCTTGCTGGCGCCATGGAAAATGACCTGACCCCGGTTGCCGTGCACTAACGGCAAAGAGAAAGGCGCGATACCCATTGGGCATCGCGCCTTGCCAAAATCCGGAATTCTTAGGCCGCGTGCGGCGTTGCCGTCTCTGAAAGCAATGCATAAATCGCATTGGCATCGCGTGTTCCACGAATCTTCGCGACCGTCTCATTGTCTCGCAAAACGCGCGCTATACGCGAAAGCGCCTTCAAATGATCCGCCCCAGCGCCTTCCGGCGCGAGAAGCAGGAACACAAGATCAACCGGCTGGTCGTCCAGCGCCTCAAAATCGACAGGCGATTCCAGCCGCGCGAACACGCCGACAATCTTCTTAACACCGCTGAGTTTGCCGTGCGGGATGGCGATGCCGTTCCCGACGCCGGTGGAGCCCAGCCGTTCCCGCTGCAGAATGGTGTCAAAGATGACACGTTCCGGCAATTCGGTGACGGCTGCGGCCTTTTCGGCCAGCAACTGCAGGAGTTGCTTCTTTGAGTTCGCTTTCAAGGCCGGCATAATCGCCGAAACCTCGATCAGATCGCTCAAATCCATTCCAGAGTCCTTTGCACTTAGCCCGACCGCTTGGCCGGGACAGGTGTGTTAGCTTCTCAGGGGTTTCAATTACCCGTTGCCCTGGGTCTTGGAGGGATCGATCCAGCCGATATTCCCATCCGCCCTTCGGTAGACAATGTTTACGTGCCCATTCCCCGCATTCCGGAACACGAAAACAGGACTTTCCTTTGTATCGAGTTCGATGACGGCAGAAGCCACGGACATCGTTTTCAATGCCACAGTCGATTCGGCGACAATGGCCGGAGCGAAATCCTCTGGCACTTCCTCGTCTTCATCCACAACAGCGGTCATGACCGTATAGGAAATATCGATCGGCTGACCGTTTGCGTGGTGATTGTGTGATTTAAGCTTGCGCTTGTAGCGACGCAGGCGCTTCTCCAGCCGCTCGGCTGCAGAATCAAAAGCCGCGACCGGCTCCTGTGCATCGCCGGTTGCCTGAAGGCTTATGCCTGTATCCAGATGAATCATGCAGTCGGCGTTGAAACGCGAACTAGCTTTCGTAACGGTGACATGGCCGGAAAAACCTCCGTCGAAATACTTCTCAACCGCGTCGTTAACCTGATTTTCGATGCGCGAACGAAACGCTTCACCGATATCCATTTGCCTGCCGGAAATACGCAATGTCATTTAAGCGAACCTTTATGCTCAGACAACCGTCCGAGGGCACTCTATACCCGTGGTCTGGGGGAACAAGGTTTGCTGCAACGACAAACCGGATTTGATCTTCAAATTTTCTCGTTGATCACGAATGTCGCGCCACCAACGCTTAATTTCCTGTGCCGGGGCCTCTTGCGGGCGGGCTTCTAGACATTCGTCAGGCGATTGTCAATCAAGCCGCCGCTTGCGCCCGCTTTTCCCGCCTTCTCTGCACGGAAGATAGTATATTCATGCCTTCGCGATATTTGGCGACCGTGCGGCGCGCTATATCTACGCCATCCTTGCGCAGGATATCCACAATCGCATCATCTGAAAGTGTTTCATCGCCTTCCTCGCTGATAAGAGCGCGAATGCGATCCCGCACGGCTTCTGAAGAATGGGCCTCGCCACCCTCGGCAGATTGAATCGCTGCCGTAAAGAAGAATCGGAACTCGAACACGCCGCGCGGCGTCGCCATGTATTTATGCGCGGTGACGCGACTCACTGTTGATTCGTGCATTCCGATGGCGTCGGCGACGGTTTTCAGGTTCAGCGGCCTGAGATGGCGGATGCCATACGCCAGGAAGCTATCCTGCTGACGGACAATCTCGGTTGCAACCTTGAGAATCGTCCGTGCGCGCTGATCGAGGCTGCGGGTGAGCCAATTGGCACTCTGCAAACAGTCGGAAATGAATTCGCGCTCTTCGCGGTTGCGGGCGGCGGCGGACACCTCCGTGTAATAAATATTGTCCACCAGAACCTGCGGCAGCGCAGCCGCGTTCAACTCAAGCGCCCAACTGCCATCGCTGTTGGCGCGGACATTGACGTCGGGAACGATGGTATCGACCGATCCGCTCGTAAACGCCAGACCGGGGCGCGGGTCCAGCGCCCTGATTTCCACGACCATCTGGTTCAGGTCTTCCTGATCGACCCCGCAAATGCGAATCAGCGCTCCAAAATCGCGCCGGGCAAGCAGGTCCAGATGGCTGAGCAATTTGGCCATAGCTGGATCATATCGGTCCAGAGCCTTGAGCTGGATGGCAAGGCACTCGGCAAGATCGCGCGCGAAAAGCCCAGCCGGTTCAAACGTTTGGCAGATTGCAAGTGTCCGCTCGACTTCAACCGGATCGACGCCTAGCCGCTCAGCCGTTTCATTTACTTCGGTGCGCAGATAACCGATCTCATCCAGGCTGTCGGTCAAATCCCAGGCGATGGAAGACTGGAGGGGGCTCAAACCCGCGAGGACGATTTGCTCGCCCACATGATGGCGCAAGGTTGGCTGCGAGCGCGCAACGTCTTCCAGATCGAAGTCGTCATAGCTGCCACCGGCTGAGCCAGCGCCGGACTTCCAATTCGCGGCAAGGTCCGGACTGACAGGTTCGCGCGCGTCATTGTCGTCGGGGAACACATTTTCCAGCGATGTGTCGAGCGTGCCAGCCATATCCGCAGTGGCAGGTGGCGCGCCGGTTTCGAACCATTCCTCGTCATCGCGCTCATCGGCCGAGCGCTCCTGCGGCTCGTTATCGGGGCCGTCTTCGGCGTCGCGGCGCTCAAGCAGCGGGTTGCGCTCAATCTCTTGATCTATGAACGCCTCCAATTCGGCATGTGTGAACTGCAGCAGCTTGATGGATTGCATCAACTGCGGCGTCATCACCAGCGACTGCGACTGGCGGAGTTGGAGTTTGGCAGTGAGTGCCACGGGCTTGACTATTACTCCGAACAAAAGACTCCCTGCGCAAGTGCAAGGCGCCCGAAGTCAATCTGGCCCGGATATTGCTTGTCAAGGCCAACACTCGTGGCAAACATCAATTTGCGCTGATTGGATGCCCCATTGCGTTTAATTCGCAATTGAAGGTTGCTGGAAAGTGACCTTTTGGGCGCAAAACGCGAACAGAGCGCAAGATTGCTTAAAGGCTGAAAGCCTCGCCGAGATACAGCCTGCGCACGTCCGGATTGGTAATGATGGCGTCCGGCCTGCCGTGAGTGAGAACCTCACCGGCATGGATAATATAGGCGCGGTCGATGAGGCCGAGCGTCTCGCGCACATTGTGATCGGTGATGAGAACACCGATTCCGCGGGCGGTCAGGTGGCGCACAAGCTGCTGGATGTCGCTGATGGCGATTGGGTCGATGCCGGCGAATGGCTCGTCGAGAAGCATATAATTCGGGCGGCTGGCCAGCGCGCGGGCGATTTCCAGCCTGCGGCGTTCACCGCCGGAGAGCGAAATTGCGGGAGCCTTGCGCAGATGGCTGATGTGGAACTCCTCAAGGAGCGCATCGAGATCTGCCTCACGACGGTCGCGGTTGGGCTCGATGACCTCAAGCACGGCGCGAACATTGGCTTCCACGCTCAGCCCGCGAAAGATCGAGGCTTCTTGCGGCAAATAGCCGACGCCAAGGCGGGCGCGGCGATACATTGGCATTCCGGTTACATCGAAACCGTCGATGCGGATGGTGCCTTCGTCAGAGGGAACCAGCCCTGTGACCATATAGAAGCAGGTAGTCTTGCCGGCGCCGTTAGGGCCGAGCAGGCCAACGGCCTCACCAGCGCGCAAATCGAACGACACGCCGCGCACGACCTGTCTGCCCTTATAGCTTTTGACCAGACCGTTTGCGGTCAGGATTCCTTGCTCGGGGGGCGTGCCATTGGGCCGACCCGCCGGGCCGGTGCGCGCCTGCGTTGCTGCCGCTTCGAATTGGGACATTACTGACTTTGCGATTGTTTCTGCGATCCGGGCTGCATGAGGACGCGTACGCGGCCAGTGCTTTGGCCGCCGCCGCAACCATCTACATTGGCCAGCCCGGTTTTCATCTGAACCGTCAGCTTGCAGCCGACAAGAACATTGGGACCATCCGACAGCACCACTTCCTTGCCGGAAAGGGTCAGCACCTCGGTTTTCATGTCGAACGTGCCGCGGTCGCCGGTCGCGACCTGCGTCTCGGCTTTGACGTAGACTTTACCTTCGACTTCGAGGTGATCGATGTTCGAAGAACCGCCGGTGGCGACATTGGTGTTGCCGTCCTTGATGTAATAGACGGTCATTTTGCCGGCCTTGAGAACGGTTGCGCCCTGCACGACGTTCACATTGCCGGAGAACACGGCCATGCTCTCGGCCTCGTTGACCTCAAGCCGGTCGCTCTCGATCTGGATAGGCTTGTCGCCGGAGAGCTTCAAGCCGGATAGCTGGCTGGCAGAACCGTTCTGCTGCGCAAGCGCGCCGAGCGGAGCAGACGCAGCCACAACGCAAGCAATCGCCGCCATGCGCCAATCGATGCAAAAACCCCTCATATCAGCTCCCGTCCGACTTTTGCAGCGAAGCGTCTTTTGGTTCGACGACCATACGCACGCGCTTGTCAAATACCATACGCTGGCCCTGATCCTGAATGGTCATCGAATCCGCCTGGATGCGAGAACCTCTCAGTTGAATATCAACGGGGAGATCTGATTTCAGATTGCCCTTGGCTATATCGATGTAGGCCGTATCGAGTTTTACCGACATGCCGTCAGTCGTGCTAACCGTCAAGCCGTTTTCGAGTTGGAGCGTATTTGCCTGCTGATCGTAAAAGCCGCGCGCGGCTGCGATGGTGGCGACGTTTTCCTCGTCATAAGGCAGCTTGGCGCTGATGTCCTCAAGCTCGATGAGGCCGGGCTTGGTCAAATCCTGATAGGCTCTGAGCGCCGTCATGGAATAGGGCTTGTTCATCTTGTTAAAGCCTTCGAGCTTCGGGCTCGCCATAACCAGCTTGCCATCGGAGATGGCGGAATCTGCGACGTTGAGGCTCACCTTGGCTGGCGTGACCGCATAGGAATAGGCGAAAAAGCCTGCTGCGATGGCGATTGTCAGAAGCGGGAGCGCGACCTTGAGAAAGGAAACCCGGCGCGAATGGCGCTGGGCGTTGCGGAAGGCGGCAAACTTCTGCGCACCGTCATCCGACGCCACGGGATCAAAAGTCTGCGCTGCTTGTACGCCAGATTTGCTCAGCACGATTACGAATTCCATCTGCCGCCGGTCGGCGCGCCAAAAATGAGGTCAACGGGAAAATTTATCAAAGCGCTCCGCACCCGCTGAAATACCAATATAGAATTTCCTCACCCGCCAAACCACCGGTTTTTTCGATGGGCGGTTCATGTGGTAACAGAAATGCTATTTTCCGCGCGCTCATCCCACGTCAATATGGTGATTTGGTGTTCCAGATTTAAGTGGGCATCCTGCGGAGCCTATTCGCACCTCTGTGTTTACGCTTTGTAAATGTTCGAGTTTTGCGCAGAACAAATGTCAGCAGCGAGATGTCGATATCGTTCTGATTTGAGAGAACAATTATTCTCCATAGACACGCAAGACGAGAATGGGATTTCGCTTTCGCGCAATAAGTTTGATGGATTGCATCTCGATTTTTGCTATTCGCAGCCTAATGTGTCGCCGAACATATGGGAGATAAGCGATGTCCAAGAAAACGCGGGGCCGGGGTAAGGTCTACAGTTCGATTACCGAAACGATTGGCGACACGCCGCTGGTGCGGCTGGACAAGTTTGCCAAGGAAAAGGGAATCGTTGCCAATCTGATCGCCAAGCTTGAGTTTTTCAATCCGATCGCCAGTGTGAAGGACCGCATCGGGGTTTCCATGATCGAAGCGCTGGAAGCCGCGGGCAAGATTACGCCCGGCAAGACCACGCTGATCGAGCCGACTTCCGGCAACACGGGCATTGCGCTTGCATTCGCGGCCGCGGCGAAGGGCTACAAGCTTATCCTGACCATGCCGGAGACGATGTCGGTCGAGCGCCGCAAGATGCTGGCGCTGCTTGGCGCTGAACTTGTGCTGACCGAAGGTCCGAAGGGTATGAAGGGCGCTATCGCCAAGGCTGACGAGCTGGCGCAAACTATCCCGAACGCGATCATACCGCAGCAGTTCGAGAACCCCGCCAACCCGGAAATCCATCGCCAGACCACTGCCGAGGAAATCTGGAACGATACTGATGGCAAGGTCGATATTTTCGTTGCGGGCATCGGCACGGGCGGCACCATTACGGGCGTCGGGCAGGTGCTGAAGAAGCGCAATCCGAAAGTGCAGGTGGTGGCGGTGGAACCGGAAGCCTCGCCGGTGCTTTCGGGCGGTCAGCCGGGTCCGCACAAGATTCAGGGCCTTGGCGCAGGGTTCGCGCCAGCTATCCTGGATACCTCGATCTATGACGAAATCGTCAAGGTTTCCAACGATGACTCGGTTGCCAATGCAAGGCTGGTAGCGCGGCTGGAGGGCGTGCCGGTCGGCATTTCTTCGGGCGCGGCCTTGCAGGCGGCGATCGTTGTTGGCTCGCGTCCCGAGAATGCGGGCAAGAACCTTGTCGTGATTATCCCGTCTTTCGCGGAACGTTATCTTTCAACGGTTCTGTTTGAGGGTCTTGGGGCGTAACTCGCTCCCAGAAAGCAGACACCCGCGCCGGATATGCGAGCGCGGGCGCTGCTGCCTGAGAGTCGGTTTCGGAAAGGGACTGCTTACTGCGCTGTCGAATGTTCGAACGCGCCACCGCAGCGGCGTGCGCAGGCAGGGCCAGGGCCACGCATGTAGTGGCGCTCCGGTCGATAGCTAGGTGCTACGAACTCGCGTATGATTGATGCGCAACGCGCAACCTTTATCCACACAACCATTGCCCGGTCCCCATCGGATGTCCCTTCCGAATATGGAGTGAATTTTTACGGTCAACTGGTGAATCGACCGTGAATCGATTGGGAAGAAAGACGGGCGCAAAGGCCGAATTTGGCCGTTTCAAGCTAATTCTTTTGAGGTAGGCGCACGTCCTCCGGTTGCTGTGCTGAATTGGCAACACCACTCACGCGCGCATTTCCATGGAGTATCGGAACCGACCCAGACCTGTCGCGTTGGGAAACAGGAACGCCGGTGCGCACCCGCCCTTCCGAGGATCTCTCAAAAACAGGAGGCCGCAATGGGCTTTTTCTCAAAAGACATCAAAACGCTGGACGATCTGTTCGTACACACGCTCCGCGACATCTATTATGCGGAGAAGGAAATCAGCAAAGCGCTGCCTGACATGATCGACAAGGCGACAAATCCAATGCTTCGCAAGGGGTTTGAGAAACACCTTGAGGAGACGATGGGCCACATTGCGAATGTGGAGCAGGTTTTCGAGATGCATGGTGTGAAGGCTAAGGCGGTGCGCTGCCCGGCCATCGACGGCATTCTTGAAGAAGCAAACGAGGTGACCGGCGATATTGACGACAAGCAGGTGCTGGATGCGGCGCTGATCGCGGCCGCGCAGGCGGTCGAGCATTATGAGATGACGCGCTACGGCACGCTTATCGAGTGGGCCAAGCAGCTTGGCCGCAGCGACTGTGCTGCCGTTCTCAAGACGAATCTCGATCAGGAAAAGGCAGCGGACCGCAAATTGACGGATCTGGCGGAAAGCAAGATCAATTTGGCTGCTGCGGAGTAAACAAAAGCGAGACGGCGTGGTTTAATCCACGCCGTTTTGCTGCGCGTTAGGAGGGTAGAATGGCGCCGCGTCCAGTCTGGAAGGGATACCTCAAACTATCGCTCGTGACCTGCGCGATAGAACTGTCCAACAGCACCACATATTCCGAGAAGGTTTCGTTTCACGTTTTGAACCGCAAGACGGGCAACCGCGTGAAGCGCATCTATGTGGATTCCGACACCGACAAACCGGTGG
The DNA here is from genome assembly GCF_003403035.1 of Mesorhizobium denitrificans. Classification (GTDB taxonomy): domain Bacteria; phylum Pseudomonadota; class Alphaproteobacteria; order Rhizobiales; family Rhizobiaceae; genus Mesorhizobium_G; species Mesorhizobium_G denitrificans. The sequence goes on from NZ_QURN01000001.1 coordinate 167,722, forward strand.
AGAATGACGAGCAGGTGAAGGGATATGAGGTTGAGGGCGGCGAATATGTGCTGATGGAGGAGAAGGATTTCGACGCGGTGCGGATCGAATCTTCGGATACCGTCAGTCTCGAAAGCTTTGTCGAGAAAAGCTCGATTGAGCAGATCTATCTGGACACGGCCTATTACGTCGCACCGGGCGACAAGGTTTCAGAAGAGGCGTTTGCGGTGATCCGCGACGCTATGCGCGCGAAGAAGATGGCAGCGCTGGCGCGCATCGTACTGCATCGCCGCGAGCGGCCTGTTGTGGTGGAGCCGTTGGATGACGGCCTGCTGCTGACTACGCTTCGGTATGAAAGCACGGTGCGCAGGCCGGATACGGTGTTCGATGAAATCCGCAAGGTGAAGGTGGACAAGGACATGCTCGACCTTGCCGAGCACATCATCGACAAAAAAAAGGGCAAGTTCGATCCGGCGGCGTTCGAGGACAAATATGAGAACGCGCTGCTGGAGATCATCAAGGCCAAGAAGGCGGGTAAAAAGATTGCCGCACCGAAGAAGGCCGCGAAACCGTCCAACGTGGTCAATCTGTTCGATGCGCTGAAAAAGAGCTTGGCGGAGGACACCGGCGGCGACACGCCAAAAACCAAATCCAAAAAGAGCAAGGCTGCATAGGCCGTGGCCGATCCGCTCCAGACCTATCGCGACAAGCGCGATTTCTCGCAGACCAAAGAGCCGCGCGGGCTGGTTGCGAGCCGCAAGGAAGGCGGCGGCAAATTCGTCATTCACAAGCATGCGGCGACCCGGCTGCATTATGATCTGCGACTTGAGCATGATGGCGTGCTGTGGAGCTGGGCGGTAACGCGGGGCCCGAGTCTCGACCCATCGGAGAAGCGGCTGGCCGTTCATGTCGAGGATCACCCCTACGACTATGGCAGCTTTGAAGGCTCGATTCCGAAAGGCAATTACGGCGCGGGCGAGGTTATCGTCTGGGACGAAGGCACCTGGACGCCGGAAGGCGATCCCGACAAGGGCATGAAGAAGGGGCATATTTCCTTCGAACTCGATGGCCACAAACTGCACGGCGGCTGGCATCTGGTGCGGCTGAAACCGCGCAAGGGCGAAAAGCGCGACAACTGGTTGCTGATCAAGGCAGAGGATTCCGCTGCGCGACCCGATGGCGATATTCTGGAAGATGAGCCGGACTCGGTGGTGTCTGGGTTGAGCATCAAGGACATCGCGGAAGGCAAGGTCCCAAAGCGAGCAAATACAAAGAGCAGACCGGCGGCAGAGATGCCGGACTTCGTGCCACCTTGTCTCGCGACACTCAAGACCAGCGCGCCCGAAGGCAAGGACTGGCTGCATGAAGTGAAGTTCGACGGCTACCGGATGCAGGCCCACATCGAGAATGGAAAGGTCAAACTGCTGACGCGAACCGGGTTGGACTGGACCGAGAAATTCGGTAGCGCGCTCGAAAAGGCGCTGGCAGCGCTCGATTGCGAGAATGCTATTCTGGACGGCGAGGTGGTAGCGCTGGATGAAAGCGGCGGCACGTCTTTCGCCAATCTGCAGCAGGCGCTTTCGACCGGCGATACGGAAGCGCTGAGCTATTATCTGTTCGACGCGATGTGGCTGAACGGCGAAGATCTGCGCAAGGAACCGCTGATCGAACGCAAGGCGAAGCTGAAAGAATTGCTTGGGCCTGACGAGGCGGACACGCCGCTGCGTTATAGCGACCATTTCGTGCAGCCGGGCAGTATCATGCTCAAACATGCGTGTCGGCTGGGGCTGGAAGGCGTTGTGTCCAAGCAGGCGGATGCGCCTTACATCGGCGGTCGCGCGGCGGTGTGGATCAAATCCAAATGCACACAGCGGCAGGAATTTATCATTGTCGGATATTTGGCGTCTGAGAAGACAGGCCGCGGGCTGCGCTCGCTGCTGGTGGGTTATAATGAGAAGGGCAAGCTGAAATATGCCGGTCGTGTCGGGACCGGTTTCACTGTAAAGTCCGGCGATGAGTTGCTTGGCAGGTTGAAGCCGCTGATTTCTGACAAGCCGGGATTTGCGGGCGAGGGCAGCCGGCAACGCGGCGCGATCTGGGTGAAGCCCGAACTCGTGGCCGAGATCGAGTTTCGCGCCTGGACGCAGGATGGCATTCTGCGCCACGCTTCCTATCAGGGATTGCGCGACGACAAGCCTGCTGCTGAGGTGGTTGAGGAAAAGCCTGTTGGCGATGCGCCGAAACAGCGGTCAGCGAAGGTGAAAACATCGGTGAAACTCTCAAGCCCCGACAAGGTGCTTTGGCCGGACGAAGGCGTGACCAAGCAGGATTTGCTGGAGTATTATTCCGTTGTCTGGCCGCGTATGGAGCGCTTTGTCGTGGAGCGTCCGCTGAGCCTCGTGCGCGCGCCCGACGGCATCGACAAGCAGCGCTTTTTCCAGAAGCATGCGTCGAAAGGCATGGATAGCGCGATTGGCGTGGTGAAGGACGCGAAAGACGGCGAAGAATTGCTGTTCATCCGCGACTTTGACGGGCTGGCGGCGCTGGTGCAACTCGGCGTCGTGGAAGTGCATATCTGGGGCAGCACGATTGCCGAAATCGAAAAGCCGGACCAGATCATTTTCGACCTCGACCCCGACGAGGGGCTTTCGATGGATGATGTGCTGGCTGCGACATTGGATGTGCGCGCGCGGCTGGACGAGCTTGGCCTGCCGAATTTTGTGAAGCCATCGGGCGGCAAGGGCTATCATGTTCTGGTGCCGCTGAAGCCTTCCGCCAAATGGGATGCGGTGAAAGAATTCGCGCACACGTTTGCCAAGGCGATGGAGCAATCCGCGCCGGAGAAATACACCGCGACGCTTTCCAAGGCGGCGCGCAAGGGGCGCATATTCATCGACTATCTGCGCAACGGTCGTGGCTCGACGACGGTCGCGCCCTATTCCTCGCGGGCCAAGAAGGGTGCGACGGCTTCGCTGCCGGTGCCGTGGTCCGATGTCGAAAACGGCCTGCCGCCGAACGCATTTTCCATGACGGATATGGCCGAGATCGAAAAGCGGATGAAAGCCGCTGATCCGTGGAAGGGGTTCTTCGAGGCAGGCAAGAAACTGCCGGGTTGAGCCTGTCGCGCTCAACACGAGCCTATATCATTTCGCCTCCGTTATGAAATTGTCACCAAGGGGCCGTATTTATCACATTCGCCCCTTTGGTGACCGGGGAGTTCAAAAACCGTATAGGAAACGGCCACTCCCGTCTTTAAGCCGAAGCTCTGGACATGCACGGGAGTCTCCCCGGCCATAAAGGCGCGTGGATGTGCCGTTTTCGGTCGACACAGACCTTCCTATAAGGAGTTTTGAAGCCCCTGGATTCGGCCGGATGGCCGAATCTGGCGGGACCATATTCCGCAAATTGCTAAAATGTAAAGGGTGGAGTGTGTTATCCTACATGGGGTGATTGCGCTGCTTATTGAAGGCTTGGCGCTGCCCCTCACCCTTGGGCTTGACCCGAGGGTCTGAGGCGATTGCATTTGACGCGGTCAAATCATCTCAAGCGAGCGCTTGCGGTTTGGCGGCGGGAAGGAGCGGTCGAGTTCCGCAAGGTCGTCGTCGGTCAGGACAATGTCGGCGGCGGCGCGGTTTTGCCGGACGTGGTCCAGCTTCGAGGCCTTCGGAATTGAAATCACCCCATCGGTGCGCATGGTCCAGGCAAGTGCGATCTGTGCCGGGGTTGCGCCGTGACGCGAAGCGATTGCGGAGAGCCGACGGTCGCTGGGGAGTTCCCCCTGTTCAACCGGCGAATAGGCCATGATCGGAATGCCGCTGCCGCGCAACGATGGAAGCAGGTCGAACTCGATGCCACGGCGCTTTAGATTGTAAAGAACCTGATTGGCGCTGACATGATCGCCGCTGGGCAGAGCTTCCAGTTCGAGCATGTCGCTTGTATCGAAATTCGACACGCCCCAATAGCGGATCTTGCCTGCCTGCCGCAGGCGTTCCAGCGCCTCGACGGTTTCCGCCAGAGGCGCAGACCCGCGCCAGTGATAAAGATAAAGGTCGATGCGGTCCGTTCGCATGCGCCTGAGCGACCGCTCGCAGGCTTCGGGTGCGCGCTTGGCCGACGCATTTGACGGCAGGAACTTCGAAACGAGAAACACGTCGTCGCGACGGCCTTCGATGGCGTCTCCGACGACTTCCTCGGAGCCACCGTCGGCATACATCTCCGCCGTGTCTATCAACGTGACGCCGAGATCAAGCCCCAGCCGGAGCGCATCGGCTTCCGTGTCGCGCTGGCGCGTATCATTACCCATGTTCCACGTGCCTTGCCCAAGCACCGGCACGCTTTCACCGGACGGTAGTTTCGTGGTGCGCAAGGTCATGACGCGTCCTTTCACGTTGCGAACACACTGAACCATTTCGCACCAATGCGGAACCCGTAGAGCGGCGCTATCGGCTCGATTCGGGGTGCTGGATAATTACCCGGAACTTTTTGCGGATGCTGCTTTCGACCTCTCGCGCGACCTCTTTGCGGCTGCTGTTTGAAGCGAAGGCGACCGGCTCTTCAAAGTGCAGTTCAGCGTCCATCGCGCGCTGACTCAGGATTTCAAGCAAGCTGGGCAGCAGGCCGATGTCGCCCGTCCATGACAGGAAAAGGCGGCGGTAACGCCCTAGCGGCAGGCCGTGAAGGCGGGTGTACGCGAGAACGACCGGCTGGATGTAAACCGTTTCGGCGCCCGCATCGAGCGCGAGCTTCGCGGCGCCAAAAAGCGTGCTCTTGAATGGCAGAAGGAAGTTGCCGTCGGCAGTTGTGCCTTCAGGAAACAGCACCAGCGCGTCGCCGCCAATCAGGCGTTGGGCAATCTCGCTGGCCTGCTCACCGGATTTTCGCTTTTGCTCGCGCTCGACAAATACCGTGCGGTTGAGCCGCGCGATGGTGCCCATTCCCGGCCAGCCCGCGACTTCAGCCTTGGCGATGAAACGCACATCGGCCTTTGCACCGAGCACCATGATATCTGCCCAGGAAATATGGTTCGACGCGACGAGCAGCGGGCGCTTGTCCGACAGCGAGCCGCGCACACGCACTTTGAGACCCAGGCATTTGAGGATCAGACGGTGCCAGAGGCGCGGGATTATGTCTGGCGAGAAAAGGCCGCGCAGCGCCAGCAATTGCGCCAGAGCCAGAAAGGGCGTGACAAGCACGAACAGGGCGACGGCTGAGAATGTCCGCAGCTTGCCGATCATCGGCTATCGCAGATCTCGCCGCATGACCAACGCGTTTGTGCGGCCATGCGGGCCCTTGGATTCGTAGTAATTGGGGCGCTTGCCGACCTGATGAAACCCGAGCCGCCGATAAAGCCCGACAGCGGGCAGGTTGGTTTCATCGACCTCAAGGAAAAGCGCCTCGGCACGGTCGGCGTGCAGCTTGCGCAAAACTGCATCCATCAAACGCCAGCCAAGCCCCTCGCGCCGCCGCGAACGCGCGACTGCGACGGTGAGGATTTCCGCCTCGCCCGCTGCCTCACGAGCGAGTACGAAACCTGCAATATCCTGATTGGGATAGCCCACCTCACGCGCGACAAAGCCGAAAACAGGCTCTTCGGCCAAGAGAGAGGAAAACTCTTCAGCACTCCAGGAGCGAACGAAATCCTCGCGGTGCAACTCTGCGAGCATATCGGCATACTTTGGATCCAAGGCTTCCAACACGTAATCACGACTCAGAAACGGTATGCGCATTTCATGCCCTCGGCAGAACAAAACCAGCCTGTGGCTTGGCGTCTGGCTCACGAAGATAAAGCGGTTTCGGCTTTTCTTCGCCATCTCCTTTGGTTGCAGCAAGACGCGCATATAGGGCGATGTCGGCGGTATTGCGTTCGCTACCGATGAAAAGCGGAAAATCACAATTCTCAGCGATGCGTTTGGCGGCTGTCCCGGTCAAAAACGGGCGGTGCGCTTCGGCCAATTGCAGCGCGGCTTCCAGCGATATGATGGCGGGCGGAACGATGGGCTCGCCGGACGGGCCGTAAAGTGCGGCCTGCAACGCGCCCTCGACCGATTCGAACGCGGCGAGAACGGCATTGCGTCCGGCAGTTTCGCGTGTCTCGGCTGCGACGGCTTCCAGCGTGGAAATGCCGACAGCGGAAATGCCGAGCGCAAGCGCAAGACCGCGCGCGGTCGAGACGCCGACACGAACCCCCGTGAAAGAGCCGGGACCGACCGAAACGGCGATGCGGCCAAGCGCAGTGTAGCTTGTCTTTGCTTCCGACAGAGCGTTGTCGATCACTGCCATCAAATGCTCGGCGTGGCCCTTGCCAAGATCGAGAACGGCGCGGCCAGTCTCGCGCATGGAATGCGCGTCAAATATGCAGGCGGCGCATTGCGCCGCCGAGGTATCGATTGCCAATATGAGCATCGCAAATGCGCCGCTTCATTGCGAGCGGCGCTGCTCCTTGAGTTCGCGCCTGCGGCGGTGCAGCACCGGCTCGGTGTAACCGTTCGGCTGCGCGCGCCCCTTGAACACAAGATCACAAGCGGCGAGGAACGCAATCGACTTCTCGAAATGCGGCGCCATTGCCTGATAGCTCGGATCGCCTTCGTTTTGGCGGTCAACCACCGAAGCCATGCGCTTGAGCGTTTCCATGACCTGCGTTTCCGTACACACGCCATGATGCAGCCAGTTTGCGATGTGCTGCGCGGAAATGCGCAAGGTTGCGCGGTCTTCCATCAGGCCGACATTGTTGATGTCCGGCACCTTGGAACAGCCGATGCCCTGATCCACCCAGCGCACGACGTAGCCCAGAATGCCTTGCGAATTGTTGTCCAACTCGCGCTGAATATCCTCCGGCGTCCAGTTGGGACGCGTGGCGACGGGGATGGAAAGAATGTCGCTCAACTTTGCCCTGGTGCGCTTCTTGAGCTGTTCCTGAACCGCGTGGACGTCCACCTTGTGGTAATGCGTGGAGTGAAGCGTGGCAGCGGTGGGCGACGGCACCCACGCCGTGTTTGCGCCCGCCTTGGGATGCGCGATTTTCTGCTCCAGCATCGCGGCCATCATGTCCGGCATGGCCCACATGCCCTTGCCGATCTGGGCATGGCCCTCAAGCCCGCATTCAAGGCCGGTATCTACGTTCCAGTTTTCATAAGCCTGAATCCACGCGGCCTGCTTCATGTCGCCCTTGCGGATCATCGGGCCTGCTTCCATCGAGGTGTGGATTTCGTCACCGGTGCGGTCAAGGAAGCCGGTGTTGATGAACACAACGCGCTCGCGAGCAGCGCGGATGCATTCCTTGAGGTTGACGGTGGTGCGCCGTTCCTCGTCCATGATGCCCATTTTCAGCGTGTTTTTCGGCAGGCCGAGCAGTTCTTCCACGCGGCCGAAAAGCTCGACCGCGAAGGCCACTTCCTCCGGCCCGTGCATCTTCGGCTTCACAATATACATGGAGCCTTCGCGCGAATTTTTGCGGCGACCTTTGGGCCCGATGTCATGCAGCGCGATGAGCGCCGTCATGACTGCATCCATAATGCCTTCCGGCACTTCATTGCCTTCAAGGTCGAGAATTGCCGGATTGGTCATCAGATGCCCGACATTGCGCACGAGCATGAGCGAGCGGCATTTCAACTCGAAGGGCTTGCCATCCGGCCCCTTATATTCGAGGTCTGGATTGAGGCGGCGCGTGAACGTCTTGCCGTTCTTCGTCAGCTCTTCCGCAAGATCGCCTTTCATCAGGCCAAGCCAGTTGCGGTAGACCACAACCTTGTCTTCGGCATCGACGGCGGCGACGGAATCCTCGCAATCCATAATGGTCGTAATGGCGGCTTCCAGCCAGACATCCGAAATGTGGGCGGGGTCGTCCTTGCCGATGGGCGAGGTGGAATCGATGAGAACTTCTATGCCGAGATTGTGGTTGCGAAGCAGGAATTGTGACGGCGCGTTTGCCTCGCCCAGATAGCCTGCGAACTTGGCCGCATCTTTGAGGCCGACGTTGCGGCCATCAAGCAGCGTGACGGCCAGCTTCTTGTCTGCCACCGCGAAGGATTTTGCCTCGGTCCAGGAAGCGCCTGCGAGCGGAACGGACTCGTCGAGAAAGGCGCGCGCCCATGCAACCACCGCCTTGCCGCGCGCGGGGTTATATTCCTTGCCGCGCTGTTTGCCGTCCGCGTCGTCAATCGCGTCTGTGCCGTAAAGTGCGTCGTAGAGCGAGCCCCAGCGCGCATTTGCGGCGTTGAGGGCAAAGCGCGCGTTCATGACCGGAACGACAAGCTGAGGGCCTGCAATGGTGGCGATTTCAGGATCGACGTCGCCCGTGGAAACGTTGAAGGCCGGACCTTCTTCCAGCAGATAGCCAATCTCTTTCAGGAAGGATTTGTAGGCGTCGAGGTCTGCTGGAACGCCGTTTTTGCGGTGGTATTGATCGATCTGATCTTGCAGCGCATCGCGCTTGGCCAACAGTTCGCGGTTGCGCGGCGCGAGGTCATAGACCAGACGCGCGAAGCCTTTCCAGAAAGCTGCCGGCTCGATGCCGGTGCCGGGTATGGCTTCGTTCGTGACGAAGTCATGGAGTTCGCGTGCAACGCGCAATCCGTCGATTGCGATCCGATCGGTCATGTATGCGCTCCAGATGCAAAAACAGGGAGTTTCTGGGCGTTTGGCATGGCAAGCGGCATCGGTCAATTAGACCAGTGCACTATAGCTCAACTTGCAAGGCGCGGCCTGCCGCTAGCGGTGGCGATTATTTCGGCCTCGATGAACATGCGGCGGCCCTCAATCATGGAAGTGCGAACATCGTTCTCGACTTCGACCTCGACGGCGGCCGCGCCTGCCGTGACGGCGCGCCTCGCAGCCGTTTCGCGCACGAAACGATCCGCGGCAGACATGGCCGCATCTTCATCTGTGAAGTCTGTGAGATGGTCGCCCGCGGTGAGCCTGAAAATCCCCTCGCTGGGCTGGCTGACATGCGCCTGAACCTGCACGCGGACCTGACCGACGACTGCGCCGAGCGCATTTGCGACATCGGCATCCGAGGGGACGATGCATTCATTGCCAACGAACGACGCCAGAGCTGAATAGTGCAGGCCAGCCGAGGCGCCAAGGCCGACCACTGGCCGGTCGAGCGAGACATTGAGGCGCGCGATACCAGCCTTGCCATTGAGCGAGCGCTGCACGATGTCATGCGCGACGGTGGACGCACCGTCGAATCCGTCTTCGGCGAAAGCCGTCTCCAGAATGGTTTCCGCAGAGGCGCGCGTTACGGCCGACAGCACGCGCAGCGAAATTTCCTCGCCGGATCCGGCGATGTGCTGGCCGCGACCATCACGGCGGCGGGCAAAAAGCGCTGCGCCAAGTTGAGCGGCTTCGGCGTTCCAGTTGTTCTGCTTGCCAAGCACATGCGCGGCATCGGAGGGCGTGAAGCCGCACAGGTGAACCAGCCCGCGCGCGACCAGGCGATTGAGGGTCGCCATTTGGGCATTGCTCGCAAGCGCGCGGTCGATGGGAAGCGGCACATCGCCGAGCGAATCGTAGAGGCGCTTTTCCGCGGGATTAAGGCCGGTGGCGAGACGATCCGGCACGCCCGTTTTGACCGCAAACCGGCCATCCATGCGACCGGGATTGGCCGCCAGCGACTGACGCTCCAGTTCGCGCCGGATGGCATCAGGGTGTAACCGACCAGCCAGCGCCAGCGGCACCAGACGGCGAGGGCCGAGCAGGATGCGCGGGGCAAGTGCGCCTTCCTCCAGCGAAACCTCAGAGTCGCCGCCGAGGCCGAATGTGCGCATCGCGACCGCTTCAACCATCGTGCGGAAGCCACCGACAGTCGCGCCTTCCGGGTCGAGACGCGGACGACCATTGTCGAGCACCGCGACGTCTGTCGTCGTGCCGCCAATGTCGGAAACGACAGCATTGTCGAGCGCAGTCAGGTGCCGCGCACCGACAAGGCTGGCGGCAGGGCCGGAGAGGATCGTTTCGATGGGGCGATGACGCGCAAAAGCGGCGGAGACGAGCGCGCCATCTCCACGAACGACCATCAGCGGCGCTGCGATTCCGCGCGCGGCCATGAAGCCTTCCGTTGCTTCAACGAGCCGGTCGATCATGGCGATGAGGCGCGCGTTGAGCAGCGTCGTCAGCGCTCGGCGCGGTCCGCCAAGCTTCGAGGTGAGCTCGTGAGAGGCGGTGACAGGCAGGTGCGCGATGGACCGGATGCGCTCGCACGCGGCGATTTCATGCGCCGGATTGCGCGTGGCGAAATAGGCGCAGACCGCGAAGGCCGACACGGCTTGCGACAGTTCCGGCAGCGCGGCGTCCAGAGCGGAAAGGTCCAGCGACGCGGGATTGCCGTGGACGTCGTGACCACCGGGGCAGAAAATGACCGGGTCCGAGCCAAGCGCGACTTTCAACCCGTCGCGCGACATTTCAGCATCGGAAAAGCCGATCATGACCAGCGCGACGCGCCCGCCTTGCCCCTCAACCAACGCGTTGGTGGCAAGCGTGGTGGACATGGATGCCAGCTTGATGGCCGACGGCGCGATGGACGATTGCGCAAGCACGGCATCGACCGCACCGGAAATGCCTTTCGCAAGGTCATAGCGTGTGGTGAGCGACTTTGCCTTGGCGAGAATCCCGCCCTTCTCGGACCACAACACCGCATCGGTGTATGTGCCGCCAGTATCGATGCCGAGAAAAACGGGAGATCGAGCCGCCATTCAGGTTCGCCGCAATCAGGCTGCGTCAAACATCGAGATTGGCAACGCTGAGCGCGTTGTCCTGAATGAACTCGCGGCGTGGCTCCACCTCGTCGCCCATAAGGCGCGCGAACAGCGAATCCGCATCGGTCGCATCATTCACCTTGACTTGCAGGAGCGAACGGACGTTCGGGTCGAGCGTCGTTTCCCACAATTGCTCAGCATTCATTTCGCCAAGACCCTTGTAGCGCTGCATGGTGACGCCCTTGCGGCCTGACGCGAACACCGCTTCGAGCAGAGCAAGCGGGCCGGAAATTGTCTGCTGGTTTTCCTTGCGGCGCAGCACCGGAAGGTTGCCATAGACTTCCTTGAGACGCGGCGCAAAGCGATGCAGGCCGCGTGCGTCTGCGGAGTTGATCAGGCCCATGTCCAGATGGGCATATTCCTTCACGCCGCGCACGGTGCGCTCGAACACGAACCCGCCCGGACCTTCGTTAGAGGTCGAAGTACGGCCTTCCCAACCGCGCTCGGTTTCCTCGGCGATGGCGTCGAGGCGACGCGCGATTTCATTGGCCTTTTCGGATGCTGTGCCAAGGTCGGACAGCAATTCGGGCGTAAGCGCGCCGGCAATTGCGGCCTGTTCGACCACCGCCGGATTGTAGCGCGAATGCAAGCCGCCGATGAGCGTGCGCATTGCCAGCGCTTCGCTGATGGCCTGAAGCAGGTCTTGCCCGGTGCGAACCTCGCCGGTTCCCAATATCAGAGACGAATCTTCAAGACCGGAATCGATCAGATAGCTTTCATAAGCGCTCTGGTCCTTGAGATATTGCGAGGACTTGCCGCGCGTGACCTTATAGAGCGGCGGCTGCGCGATGTAGAGATGCCCGCGCTCGATCAACTCCGGCATCTGGCGGAAGAAGAAGGTGAGCAGCAGCGTGCGGATATGCGCGCCGTCCACGTCGGCGTCGGTCATGATGATGATCTTGTGATAGCGCAGCTTCTCGACGTTGAAATCATCCTTGCCGATGCCCGTGCCGAGCGCGGTGATCATCGTACCGATCATTTCGGACGACAGCATGCGGTCGAACCGCACGCGCTCGACATTCAGGATCTTGCCGCGCAAAGGCAGGATGGCCTGATTTTGACGCGAGCGCCCGCCCTTGGCCGAACCACCTGCGGAATCACCCTCGACGATGAATATTTCGGACTTGGCCGGATCGCGCTCCTGACAATCCGCAAGCTTGCCCGGCAGCGATGTGATGCTGAGCGTGGATTTGCGCGTGATGTCACGAGCCTTGCGCGCCGCCTCACGAGCGGCAGCCGCCTGAATGACTTTTTCTACGACGACCTTGCCCTCGGTTGGATGCTCTTCGAGCCACGTGCCAAGCGCTTCGTTGACCAGATTTTCGACAACCGGGCGAACCTCGGATGAAACGAGTTTGTCCTTGGTTTGTGACGAAAATTTCGGATCCGGAACTTTTACGGAAAGGACTGCGGTGAGCCCTTCGCGGCAATCGTCGCCGATCAGCGAGACCTTTTCCCTTTTGGTCTGGCCGGAGCTTTCAGCATAGCCGGTGATCTGCCGGGTCAAGGCTCCACGGAAGCCCGCAAGGTGCGTGCCGCCATCGCGCTGCGGAATGTTGTTGGTGAAGCACAGCACGTTTTCGTGGTAGGAATCGTTCCACCACATGGCGACTTCGACCGTGATGCCGTCGCGCTCGGCGCGGATGGCGATGGGCTTGTCGAGCAGCGGCTTCTTGGCGCGGTCAAGATATTTGACGAACTCCTCAAGGCCGCCCTGATAGAGCAGTTCCTGCACCTTGATGTCGGCATGACGCGCGTCTGTCAGAATGATGCGCACGCCGGAATTGAGGAAGGCGAGTTCGCGCAGCCGGTGTTCCAGCGTGCCGTAGTCAAACTCTACCATTGTGAACGTTTCGGTAGAGGGCAGGAATGTGACTTCCGTGCCTGTCTCGTCGCCCGCCTTGCCGGTTACAGCCAAAGGCGCGTCGGCCACGCCATGCGTGAAGGCCATTTCGTGGATTTCGCCCTTGCGGCGGATTTTCAGCTTGAGCCAGACGGACAGCGCGTTCACGACCGAAACGCCGACGCCGTGCAGGCCGCCAGAAACCTTGTAGCTGTTCTGGTCGAACTTACCGCCCGCGTGAAGCTGCGTCATGATGACTTCGGCGGCCGAAACGCCCTCGCTGGGGTGCAAATCGGTCGGAATGCCGCGTCCATTGTCCGTAACGGTGCAGGAACCGTCGGGATTCAGCGTGACCGTGACCTTGGTTGCGTGACCAGCCAGCGCCTCGTCGATAGCGTTATCGACCACCTCGTAGACCATGTGGTGCAGGCCGGACCCGTCGTCCGTGTCGCCGATATACATGCCGGGCCGTTTGCGAACAGCATCCAACCCCTTCAAAACCTTGATGGAATCGGCGCCGTATTCAGCGCTGGCGCCGTTGCCGTTTGGTAGCTCGTCGCTCATGAAAAACTTTCGCTTTGTGACGATTGCGGATATTCGAAATCTTCAGCCGAATCGAACATCCGAGGATTGCTCAGATATAGGCATTTTGGCCCTTTTTTCCAATAGTTTAGGCCATTTTCAGGGCAATCCCCGGTGGAAACCCGCCGCCGCTTGCGGCATCTCGGCATTTGCATGGCGATTGAACCGGTCCTAACTACACCGGATGGACAACAAACCAGCTCCGTTTGTGCCGCCGGCACCGCAGCCGCGAACCTCGCCGCCATCGACGCTGGAAATGATACGGATCGTCTATCGCAACCCGCTCGAATTGTGGGGCGAACCTTCCTACAACGAACCGTGGATTTCGGTGACCGGCATTGGCGGGCCGCTGGTGATTGCCAATGACCCCGGCCTGATACGGCATGTGCTGGTGGACAATGCCAAGAATTACAAGATGGCGACGGTGCGCCAGCTTATCTTGCGACCGATCCTGCGCGACGGCTTGTTGACGGCTGAGGGCGATGTCTGGAAGCGATCGCGTAAGGCGATGGCGCCGGTGTTCACGCCGCGCAATATATTCGGCTTCGCGCAGCCCATGCTGAAGCGTTCGATTGCGTTTGCACAGAAATATGAGGGCGAGCCGGGTGTCGTGGACATCGCCCACGACATGACGATGCTGACCTATGACATCTTGGCCGAAACGCTGTTTTCAGGAGAAATCGCAGGCGAGCCGGGCAGCTTCGCGCGCGAAATAGACCATCTGTTTGAGACGATGGGCCGGGTCGATCCGCTGGACCTGCTGCGCGCGCCGGAATGGTTGCCACGCGTTACCCGCATACGTGGCCGCAAGACGATGGCGTATTTTCGCAAGATCGTTTCGGACACGATGAATTTGCGGGTCGAAAGGCTGAAACGTGATCCAGCGGGCGCGCCGGAAGATTTTCTGACCCTGCTGCTGCGTGCGGAAGGTCCGGACGGGCTGACGCGGGCGGAAATCGAAGACAATATCATTACGTTTATCGGCGCAGGACACGAAACGACCGCGCGGGCCTTGGCATGGGCATTGTTCTGCCTCGCCGAAGCGCCATGGGAGCGCGAGCCGATAGAAGCTGAGATAGATGCCGTTTTGGCGCGCGAACCAGACCCGACCAAATGGCTGGACGCGATGCCGCTGACGAGGGCGGCGTTTGAGGAAGCGCTCAGGCTTTATCCACCCGCGCCGTCCATCAACCGCGAGCCAATCGAGCCGGAGAAGTACAAGGATTTGTATATTCCGCCGAAGGCTGCCGTGCTGGTAATGCCGTGGACGGTGCATCGCCATCGCAAGCTTTGGGACAGACCGGATGCGTTTATTCCGGCGCGCTTCCATCCCGAAAACAGGGACAAGATCGACCGCTTTCAATATCTGCCGTTCGGGGCGGGGCCGCGCGTGTGCATCGGTGCGGCGTTTGCCATGCAGGAGGCGATAATTGCGCTCGCAGTGCTGATGTCACATTATCGGTTCGACACGGTGGCCGAAACAAAGCCTTGGCCGGTTCAGAAGCTCACGACGCAGCCGCAAGGCGGCATACCCATGCGGGTAACGCCGCGCGCTTAGTTGCCCTGAAAGATGTTCGGAACGTGGATTGGCCAGCGCCACGGCAGCACGGCAATCATATCGAAACGCACCGACAGGCGGCCATAATCGCGCTGGCGCGAAAGCCAAAGATCGGCAGCGGCCTCAATGCGGCGTTCGGATTGGCGCGCGATTGCGTCCATAGCCTCGAGCAGCGACTTGCGCGCCTTGACCTCGACGATCAGAACCAGGTCGCCGCGTCGGGCGATAAGATCGATTTCGCCGAGCTTGGTGCGATAGCGGCGTGCGACAATGCGAAAGCCCTTGGCCATGAGCGCGAGCGAGGCAAACCATTCGCTGCGATGGCCACGCCGGTAAGCCCTGATCCGATCAGCCATTCTTTTCACGCAGTTCCAACAGGCGACGATAAAGGTCGGGCTTGTGGCCGCCGGTCATGCGCGCGGCTTCTGCCGCTGCTTTGGATGCAGACATTTCGGCGGCGAGCGAGAGCAGCAGCGCGTCAGTGTCCTGTGCGGATGCGGGCTGAGCCACCGGCGGGCCGATGCAGACGACGATTTCGCCTCGGGGCTCGCCTTCCGCAGCATAGGCGGCAGCAAGTTCGACCAGCGTGCCGGTGCGCATTTCCTCGAATGTCTTGGTCAATTCGCGACCGATTGCGGCCTGTCGATCTTCGCCAAGCACGGCTGACATTGCCGCGAGGCTTTCGGGTAAACGGCGCGGGGATTCGAAGAAAATCAACGTTGCAGGAACGTGGCGCAATTCTTCAAGACGGTTGCGGCGCTGGCCGTCTTTCGGCGGAAGAAAGCCGGCAAACAAGAATGCATCGGACGGCAGGCCGGAAGCGGTCAAGGCAGCGAGGACAGCGGAAGGACCGGGGATTGGAATAACACGCAGCCCGCGCTCAAGCGCTTGCCCGACAAGCCGGAAGCCGGGGTCGGAAACGAGCGGTGTTCCAGCGTCTGAAACTAGCGCGACACTGCGGCCTTCTTCGAGTGCAGCTATGAGACGCGGGCCAGCCTCGGCGGCATTATGTTCGTGATAGGCGTATGGCTTTTGCCGAATGCCGTAGCGGTCGAGCAGGATGCGAGTGACGCGGGTATCTTCGCACGCGAGCACATCGACTGCGGCAAGCGTTTCCAGCGCGCGCAGCGTGATGTCGCCAAGGTTGCCGATGGGCGTTGCCACGAGATAGAGCGCGGGCGCGAGAGGGCGCGCGATAATCTCTGTCTGTCCAATCAGGTATGACTTATGTGCGGGTTCGCTCATGTCTCTCTTTGGCATGGCAAAGGGCCGCATGAAAGCCTTGTTGCCGTCGAAGTTTTGCCGATCCAAAGGAACAAGGTCGGGCAAAGGCCGTTTCGAAGAAATCAGGGAGGCCAGCATGTCGACATTGCAGCATCAGGATGTGTTCGAGCCCTATTTTGCACGACCGGAAGAGCGCGACGAAAGCGCGCTCAAGCGGGCTTGGAAAAAGCGTGTGCAGGAAAAGTCCAAAAAGGACGACAGCAAGAGCGACGAAAAGCACTAGGTCCTGACCCTAGCGCGCGAGGTCTGCGACAAGCGCATCCAGCACGATCATGCCCTGCTGCGTGGCGCGCAGGCGTGAGTTGCCGATGGGAGAAACGAGTCCTTCCTCCTGAAGAATGGCGATGCGCCTGCCGGACAGGCTGCGGCCAGATAATTGTTCGTAGCGGGCGAGATCGATGCCTTCGGTCAGGCGCAGGCCCATCAGCAGAAATTCATCCGCTTCTTCTTCGCGCGTGAGTACTTCGCCGCCGATAACGCCATGACCGCGCGACTCGACCAGATCGAGCCAGTTTTCCGGGTTCTTTTCGGTGAAAGTGACGATGCGCCTGCCGTTTTCCATGAAGCGGCCATGCGCGCCGGGGCCAACGCCGACATATTCGCCATAGCGCCAGTAAATGAGATTGTGACGGCTTTCCGCACCGGGCTGGGCGTGATTGGAAATCTCATAGGCGGGCAGGCCGCGCGCGGCGGTGACTTCCTGCGTCACCGTATAAAGATCGGCGGCGTGGTCGGCATCCGGTATCTGGAATTTCTTCGCCGCATAGAGCGCGTGAAAGCGCGTGCCTTCTTCAATCGTCAGTTGATAAAGCGACAGATGGTCTGCTGCATGGCTGATGGCCTGCTCGAGTTCGGCAGCCCATGCGTCGGGCGTTTGGCCCGGACGCGCATAGATCAGATCGAAGGACAGGCGCGGGAAGATTTCGCGTGCGAGGCCGATGGCGTGAAGCGACTGCTCGACATCATGCAGGCGGCCAAGGAAGCGCAAGTCCGCATCGTTCAACGCCTGAACGCCGAGGGATACGCGATTGACCCCGGCAGCGCGATAGCCGCGAAAGCGCCCGGCCTCGACGGATGAGGGGTTGGCTTCCAGGGTAATCTCGATGCCGTCCGGCACATCCCAGTTACGGGCGACGGCGGCGAGAACCGCTTCAACCGTGCCCGGCAGCATCAGCGACGGCGTGCCGCCGCCAATGAAGATGCTGGAGACAGTACGCGGGCCGGTGCGCTCGCGCATGGTGGCAAGCTCGCGCTCGAACGCTTGCACAAAGCGCGGCTGGTCTACCGGCTGATGCCGAACATGGCTGTTGAAGTCGCAGTACGGGCATTTGGCCGCGCAGAACGGCCAGTGGACATAGACGCCGAAGCCGGGGTCGTTCATGCCGATCCCAGTTTCGCGCGGGCGAATTTCTGGAACGCGCGAGCGCGATGCGACAGCGCTTCAGGCTGGCCCGGTTTCCAGCCATGCTTTTGTTCGGCGCTCATTTCGCCGAAGGTGACAGCATGGCCTTCGGGCATGAAAACCGGATCATAGCCAAAGCCGAGTTCACCGCGTGGCGGCCACACAAGCGTACCTTCGACCTCGCCACGAAAATATTCCGCGTCCCCAGCCGGATATGCGAGGCACAAGACTGCGACAAAGCGGCCCGTGCGCTGATCCGGTGACGTCGCGCCTGCGGCCTGCATCGCGTTTTCCGCGCGGGTCATGGCGCGAAGGAAATCGCGCTTGCCATTTTCGCCTTCCGCCCAATCGGCGGTGTAGACGCCGGGCTCGCCACCGAGCGCGTCGATCATAAGGCCGGAATCGTCCGAGAGCGCGGGCAGGCCGGTTGCGACGGCAGCGGCATGGGCCTTGATATAGGCGTTCTGCTCGAAGGTCGTGCCGGTTTCGTCAGGCTCCGGCAGGCCGTATTCCTTGGCGGATTTCGCTTCAAAACCGAATGGCGCGATGAGGTCGGCAATCTCGCGCAGCTTGCCCTCGTTGTGGCTTGCGACGACAATTTTGCGGGCGGACAGATCGTTCATTCGATTCCCCAAATGCGCGGCTCGGCAAACTCGATGGAATTGCCGGAAGGGTCGCGAAAATAGATCGAGCGGCCACCCTTCGGCCACTCAAAATCTGCTTCGATTTCGACGCTGGCGTGGCGAAGCTTTTGTGCCCATTGGTCGATTTCCGCGCCGGTGGCGGCGAAGCAAAGATGGCCGGGGCCAATTGCGCCGTGCGGCGGCACCGGAAAGCGAGCGTCCTTTGCAGGCGGGATGCGCGTTGCCTCCGCGTTGAACAGCAACACGACGCTGTTACCACAGCGAAAAAAGATGTGCCGACCTTCGGCCTTGGCGAGAACCGGCAGGCCAAGGACATCACGATAAAATGCCTCGGCGGCATCCAGATCCGTCACATAAAGTGCGGCTTCGAGGATCGCCGAGGGTTTCATGACCTAGTTTACCGCCATTTTTTGCAGGTCGACCAGTCGGGTGATGCCCTTGCGCGCAAGTCCCATCAGCGTGGCAAATTGCTCTTCCGTGAACGGCTCGCCTTCTGCAGTACCCTGAATTTCGACAATGCCGCCCGTACCGGTCATCACGAAATTCGCATCGGTGCCGGCAGAGGAGTCTTCCAGATAATCGAGGTCGAGAACGGGATGCCCATCATGAATGCCGCAGGAAATGGCGGCCACATGGTCTTTGAGCACTTTTTGCAGCGTAATCATCTGCCTTGTTTCCATCCAGCGCAGGCAATCATAAAGCGCAACCCATGCGCCTGTAATGGACGCTGTACGCGTGCCGCCATCGGCCTGAATGACGTCGCAATCGACTGTGATCTGGCGTTCGCCGAGCGCTTGAAGATCCACCACGGCGCGGAGCGATCGACCGATAAGGCGCTGGATTTCCAGCGTGCGCCCACCTTGTTTGCCGGACGCGGCCTCGCGGCGCATACGGTCGCCGGTCGAACGCGGCAGCATTCCATATTCCGCTGTGACCCAGCCCTTGCCAGCATTGCGCAGCCAGGAAGGGACCTTTTCCTCAAGGCTGGCCGTGCACAGGACATGGGTGTCGCCAAATTTGACGAGGCAGGAGCCCTCGGCATGTTTAGAGACGCCGCGCTCGAAAGATATTGCGCGCATTTCATCAAAATCGCGCTTTGAAGGACGCATGTGTTTTACCGCTATGTTCGGATTCGATGCGGGCTTTTAGCCCCGACCCGCCCGAAGCGCAAAGGAAAAGGCCGGTTCTTCACTATGCATGACGTTCAAGCTTAACGGCGGTCTTTCCCTTATATTGCGCTTCGCCATAGCGCCGGTAGCCGAGCTTGCCCGCCAAACGCAGCGATGGCGTATTTTCATAGTCGATGATGCAGACGGTTCGCTCAGGCGCGCGCGCCTCTTTCAGCCAGCTATGCGCTGCATCCGTGGCTTCGAATGCATAACCCTTTCCGTGAAACGCTGGCATGAACGCCCACCCAGCCTCGGGGTATGCGTCGAAATCGTCGCCAAGCCCGCGATGGAAGTCAGCCAGCCCGGTATTCCCGATATAGGCGCCGGTTTCGCGCAAAATGACGGCGAACATCCCGTAGCCCATCAAGGACCAATGCCCTGCATTGCGAAGGAGCCTTATCCAGCTGTCCTCGGGCGTCGTCGGCTGGCCAGTGCCGATATATCGCATGGCTTCGGGATCGGAATTCAATGCGTTCAAAGCATCGAAATCGGCAAGCACATGCGGGCGCAGAAGGAGGCGTTCCGTTTCAATCATAAGGCGTTTTATCGCGTGGCCTCACGGTTTCGAACAGCCACGGCCGCTTAACGCTGCGGACCAGCATATTCTTGCCCACCGTGCAGAGATTTCTATATTGAGCATTATGACAATGCCGATCAAAGACCCAACATTGCAAACGCTGGACATGCGCTCGCGCGATATTTTCCGGCGCATAGTCGATTCGTATCTGCTGGACGGTGAGCCGGTGGGTTCGCGCAACCTGTCGCGTATGCTGCCATCGTCCTTGTCGCCCGCGACTGTGCGGAATGTGATGAGCGATCTGGAGCAGGCGGGCCTTATCTATGCGCCGCATATTTCGGCCGGTCGCCTGCCGACGCAGAAAGGGCTCCGCTTTTTCGTCGATGCCTTCATGGAACTCGGCGATCTGACAGATGAGGAGCGCCGCAATATCGAGACGCAGATGCTTGCATCCGGTTCGGGCACCAGCCTTGAGCAAATGCTGACCGATGCGAGCCAGATGCTTTCGGGCATGTCGCGCGGTGCGGGCCTCGTGCTGGCGGCCAAGAACGAAGCTGCGTTGAAGCATATGGAGTTTATCCAGCTGGAACCGCAGCGGGCGCTGGTGGTGCTTGTCTCGCAAAGCGGCGATGTCGAAAATCGCGTGATCGACCTGCCGGAAGGCGTGACGGCCTCGCAATTGCAGGAGGCAACCAACTTCCTGAACGGCCACATACGCGGGCTTACCCTTGGCGAGGCGCGCACGAATATTCAGCGGCTGCGCGCGGAAACCAAATTGGCGCTTGACGCTCTCTCCGAGCAGCTCGTGGAAAAAGGGCTGGCTGTTTGGGCGGGTGCGGATAGCGGCCTTCCGGCGAAACTGATCGTCAGAGGCCGCGCAAACCTGCTCGAAAACATGTCCGAGCAAACCGACATGGATTTGCTGCGCCATTTGTTTGACGATCTTGAGACGCAGGAAGGTTTGATTCAGCTTCTTGACCTTGCGGAAGAAGGATCGGGCGTGCGCATTTTCATAGGCTCGGAGAACAAGCTGTTCTCGCTTTCAGGTTCTTCGCTGGTGGTGGCTCCGTATCGCGACAAGGATGCGCGCGTTGTCGGCGCACTCGGCGTGATCGGCCCGACGAGACTCAATTATGCGCGTATCGTGCCAATGGTGGATTACACAGCGCAGTTGATCTCGCGCCTTTTGCGCTGAGTGCCGCAGCCCATGATTTGCGGTAGCCCTGTTGATCGGCTTCGGCTATTGAGGCGTCTTTCTGAATGGGGACATTGAATGTCTTTGCCTGCCGAGTCCTGGATTGAGCGACGTCAGTTGCGGCGCAAGCTGACCTTCTGGCGTGTGGCGGCGGCATTGGTCGCTGCGATTGCGCTGGGCACATTCTTCTTCGTTTCGGGAGCGGCACGGACCGGCCGCACGGTGGATCACATCGCGAAAGTGCGGATCGAAGGCACGATCACCGAAGATGAAGGCTTGATCAAACGGCTGGAAGATGTGCGCAAATCCGCCGCCGTGAAAGGCGTGATCCTGTCGATCGACTCGCCGGGCGGCACGACCGTGGGTGGCGAAGCAATATTCGAAGAAGTGCGCAAGCTGGCGGCTGACAAGCCGGTGGTTGCGCAGGTGGGGACGCTTGCAGCTTCGGCCGGATATTTGATTGCGAGCGCTGCCGATCACATCGTGGCGCGGCAGACTTCAATCGTCGGTTCAATCGGCGTGCTGATCCAGTATCCCGACGTGACGGGCCTGATGGACAAGCTCGGCATCAAGATGGAAGAGATCAAGTCGTCGCCACTGAAAGCGGAGCCTTCGCCGTTCAATCCGACAACGGATGAAGAGCGCGCTGCAATTCGCTCCATGATTATGGACAGCTATGACTGGTTTGTCGGCCTTGTCGATGAGCGGCGTCCGCTGAACAGGCAGGAAGCAACGCAGATCGCGGATGGCAAGGTCTATACGGGCAGGCAGGCGCTGACCCTCAAACTGATCGATGAACTGGGCGGGGAAGACCAGGCCGTGTCGTGGTTGAAGACCAAAGGCGTCAAAGACGGGCTTGAGGTTGTTGAGTGGAAACCCGCGCCGACAGGTCTGGGGGCCTATCTTATGGGGGCCAGTGCAGGCGAACCGGCATCGGGTATTGAGGCGCAAGTAAAATCATTCCTGCAATCGCTTGGCGCAAAGCGCTTGTTCCTTGACGGTCTCGTGTCACTCTGGCAACCTGAATAAGCGATCGGCGAAATGCCGAAACTCCATAAAAATCATTGATGTAATCGCGCAAACTGCAAATAACGAGGGGGAGCGGCTGATGATAAAGTCTGAGCTCGTACAAATTATTGCAAATCGAAATCCGCATTTGTTCCTGAGGGACGTCGAGAATATCGTAAGTGCCATCTTCGAAGAGATCACCGATGCGCTCGCTGCGGGCAATCGTGTCGAGCTTCGTGGATTCGGTGCGTTCTCGGTGAAAAACCGTCCGGCGCGCACGGGGCGCAACCCGCGCACTGGCGATGCAGTTGACGTAGATGAAAAATGGGTTCCATTTTTCAAGACCGGCAAGGAATTGCGCGAGCGCCTGAATAACGCCAAATAGGCGTTTGACGATACTTGCAGAAACGGACAGCAACCCATGTTGAACCGCCTTGTGATCGTCCTCATTCTGGTGCCTCTCGCGATTGTTCTGATCGCGTTTGCTGTTGCCAATCGGGCAGCGGTCGCGACGACATTCGACCCGTTCAATCCGGGCAATCCCGCGCTGACGGTTCAGTGGCCACTATTCGTCGTGCTGTTCATTGCGTTTGCGCTGGGGCTGGTGATCGGCGGCATTGCAACGTGGATCGGACAGAGCCGCTATCGCAAACTGGCGAAGCAGCGCGGCATCGAAGCGGAAGCGCTGAAGCAGTCTCAAGCGCGTATGCTCAAAACCGTGCCGCAGCAATCATCGCTTTCGCGCCCGGCGGCATAGACCATCGATATGATTACTGTTTCGTCTGAAGAGGTCGATAAGGCGCTGACCTTCGCCGGATTGGTGGAGACGCTGCGCGACGCATTCCGCGCTGGTGCTGTGCAACCTGTACGTCACCATCATGCGGTCGAACGGCCCGACGGGGCGACATCAACCCTGCTGCTGATGCCGGCGTGGACAGACCTTGTGGCCGCGGGCACTTCGCAAGGCGGCTATATGGGCGTCAAGATCGTGACGGTTTCGCCCGACAATAACAGCATCGGTAAGCCTGCAGTTATGGGTGTGTACCTGTTGCTGGACGGCGTGACCGGCGAACCGAAAGCGCTGATTGACGGACAGAGGCTGACCCAATGGCGCACGGCCTGCGCGTCTGCTTTGGCTTCGACCTATCTTTCGCGCGAAGATGCATCGCGTCACCTGATTGTAGGGGCCGGCGCGCTTTGCACGTTTCTGGCGCGCGCCCATGCGGCGGTGCGACCGATACGCGAGGTTCGGATTTGGAACCGCACGGCGGCGAATGCGGACCGCGCGGCGATGGCCCTGAAATCCTACGGCGTTGCCGCGAAAGCCACAGAGAATCTCGAAGAGGCGCTTGGCTGGGCTGACATCGTATCGTCCGCGACGATCTCTGATGTTCCGCTGGTGACAGGTGCGGCATTGAAACCGGGAACGCATGTCGACCTGGTCGGCGCATTTACGCCGGACATGCGTGAAAGCGATGACGAGGCGATGCGGCGCTCGCGCGTTTATGTCGATACGCGGGCCGGAGCCACGAAAGAAGCGGGCGACATAGTGCAAGCGATTCGCTCGGGCGCACTGACCGATGATGCAATCGTGGCTGATTTGCATGAACTGGCGCGAGGCGAAAAACAGGGCAGGCAATCCGCCGAAGAAATCACGCTCTTCAAGTCGGTCGGCGCGGCGCTCGAAGACCTGGCGGCGGGCATTGCGGTGTTCAAAGCTATAAGCGAGCGCTGACGCGCTATGCTCAATTCGTTGCGCGGCGGCTGAGCCTATGCCACAAGCAGCGGCGTCTTTTCCGGGAAATGCCAGTGAAACCCGTTCGGAACAATAAAGCGGAGCATAACCGCAATCATGGGCGGGACGAATCCCGACGCGAAGCGGAAGCACCGACCCGTCGTGCGCTGCGCAGGCGCGATGGCGCATTGCCAGATGAACGTCTGCCGCTCATTCTGGAAGTTGCGCCGAACGCGGATTATGCGCTGCTCGACAGCGGCGCGGGCCAGAAGCTGGAGCAATACGGACCGTATCGCATCGTTCGCCCGGAAGGGCAGGCGATCTGGCAACCGGCCCTGCCCGAACGTGAATGGCAAAAGGCTGACGCTATATTCACGGGCGACACGGACGAGGAGGGACTTGGCCGCTGGCGCTTTCCCAAATCGCCGCTAGGCGAGACATGGCCTATGCGCCATGACGGTATTGACTATCTTGGCCGGTTTACCTCGTTCCGGCATGTCGGCGTATTTCCCGAACAGGCTTCGCATTGGGACCATATGGCGAAACTGATCGAGCAGGCGCGGCGACCTGTGAAGGTGCTGAACCTGTTTGGCTATACGGGGCTTGCTTCGCTGGTTGCCGCGCGCGCCGGTGCGGAAGTCACGCATGTCGATGCCTCAAAGAAGGCAATCGGCTGGGCGCGCGAAAACCAGACGATGGCGCGATTGGCCGACAAGCCGATCCGCTGGATTTGCGACGATGCGATGAAGTTTGTCGAGCGCGAGGAGCGGCGCGGCAATCGATACGACATCATTCTCTTCGATCCGCCAGCCTATGGGCGCGGACCCAAGGGCGAGGTCTGGCAGTTGTTTGACGATTTGCCAGCAATGGCCGATCTGTGCCGGTCGATCCTGACGCCGAAACCGCTGGCCGTCGTGCTGACGGCCTATTCGATCCGCGCATCGTTTTTCGCAATCCACGCATTGATGCGCGATACTTTCTCAGGAATGGGCGGAACGGTAGAGTCTGGCGAACTGATCATACGCGAGCAATCGGCAGGTCGGGCGCTTTCAACTTCGCTCTTTTCCAGATGGGTGGCTGCATGAATGTTCAGCGGCAAGGCGGGCCGGGGCAGGTGAAGGAAATCACCAGCCTCGCCAATCCCATCATCAAGGACATCAAATCGCTGGCGATGAAGAAATTCCGCGACCAGCAGAACGCTTTCATTGCCGAGGGGCTGAAGCTCGTTATTGACGCACTCGATATGGGCTGGACGATTAAGACGCTGATCTTCGCCAAGTCCAAGCTGGGCAATGCGGCAGTGGAGAAGGTTGCCGCGCGAACGGTTGCTGCGGGCGGCACAGTTCTCGAAGTTTCCGAAAAAGTGCTGACGGCAATTACCCGCCGCGACAATCCGCAAATGGTGGTAGCCGTATTTGCGCAGCAATATCTGAAACTGGCTGATATTCGGCCAGCGCAGGGTGACGTTTGGGTGGCACTGGACCGCGTGCGTGACCCCGGAAATCTAGGCACGGTCATTCGCACCGTAGATGCGGTGGGTGCAAAAGGGGTCATCCTCGTCGGCGATACGACGGATCCGTTTTCGCTGGAAACGGTGCGGGCCACGATGGGCTCTATCTTCGCGGTGCCGGTGGCAAAGGCGACAACGGACGCATTTGTTGCGTGGCGGAAGAGCTTTCCGGGCAAGGTTGCCGGGACGCATTTGAAAGGCGCCGTCGATTACAGATCGGTCGATTTTGGAGGAAAGCCGGTTTTGCTCCTCATGGGAAATGAACAACAGGGCCTGCCTGACGATCTCGCGGAGAGCTGTGACGTGCTGTTGCGCATACCGCAGGCAGGGCGGGCGGATTCGCTCAATCTTGCCGTTGCAACCGGCGTGATGCTTTTCGAAATCAGACGCGGCGCGTTGAAGCTCACCTGATGGCGATGCGCAAATATTTTCCCTATGCAGCGCTGGTGGTGATTGCCGTTGCGCTCGACCAATGGGTCAAGATGCT
Organism: Mesorhizobium denitrificans; assembly: GCF_003403035.1. Classification (GTDB taxonomy): domain Bacteria; phylum Pseudomonadota; class Alphaproteobacteria; order Rhizobiales; family Rhizobiaceae; genus Mesorhizobium_G; species Mesorhizobium_G denitrificans. The sequence continues at coordinate 193,386 of NZ_QURN01000001.1, forward strand.
GGCGGAAACGCGGCTCACCATGCATGAGCAGGTCGATCTGCTCCCGTTTTTTGCGCTGTTCCGCACATACAATACCGGCGTTGCATTCTCGATGTTTTCGTGGATCGGCGACAAGGGGTTGATTGCGATTTCGCTCGGCGTGATTGCGTTCATGCTCTATCTCGCGGCGCGCACAAGCTCCGCGCTGGCGCTGGCCGGTTTTGCGCTGGTTATCGGAGGAGCGGTCGGCAATCTGATCGACCGAGCCATATATGGGCACGTAATCGATTATTTTCTGTTCCATACGCCGGTGTGGTCTTTCGCAGTTTTCAACCTTGCGGACGCGTTCATCACGGTAGGTGCAGCGCTGATCCTGCTGCACGAAGTTTTTTTGAACCGATAGACGCCGCCGTCACTAGACTCGTTTCTGCTTGGCGGGCTTGAACGAGGTCTTGCCGCTTGCCTTCACTTTGCCGGTTTTCAGGTCGATCTTGAGTGTGATCGGTATGGTGATGGTCATGACCGATTTGCTTTTCTTCACCGATTCCGGACCAGTGAATCCGCCTGCTGCAATCAGCAAGGAATCCGCACGCGTCCACCAGGCATCCCAAACTCCGGTATTGGTCGCGCCGTGCGCATCGAAGGTAACGCCTGCCGCTGTCATACGTGGATCGCAAGCAAGGTCGCTCGCCAGTACCGCCCAGTTCGATTTTCGCAGAAGCCCATAGAAGTGTACGCCGATGACTTTGCCACTGGATAGGCTGATGACGGGCGAACCGGAATTTCCGGTGAGGGTCGAGCAGTCATGGCCGAAGCTCTGAACCGTCTTGTCGTAACTGCGGACCGTGCCGGACTTCCTGGCAAATCCGGGCTGGACGCGCTTTACGCCAAAGTTATCTCCGATGACGCTGCGCTGCGGACCGGCTTCTTCCTGCGGGTTGAAATCGGGATAGCCGATCAAAGCGATGTTGGTGTTCTCGGCGCTCTCCGCAGCGACGGCGGCGAGCGTCAGCGGGGCTGGCGGTGCAGGTTGTGCCAATCGCAGGAGCGCGATGTCGAAATAGGGATGCATCATAACAGCGGACGAAACGGCGATTGAGGCTGTGTTGCCTGCATCGGGGCGCGTGAACTCGCGCTGGAAATTCACAGCGGGATCAGCGCCCGGCGCAAAGCCGATATTGGCCGCGCCGCCAACGCCGATCACGAAATCCGAAGCGACGTGCCGGTTGGTCATGACAAGGTCAGGCGCGACGAGAAAGCCGGTGCCGATCAGCTTGCCATTGTTCTCGACCCGGCATGTCGCCTTGATTGCGGTTTCCAAACGCTGCTTGACCGCAGCGTCGTTCAGGATCGCCCAAGCGGCATGATCGACTACTGCATATGTGTCGTTTGCAACCTCGATTGCGGGGCGCATCTCCGGGATCAATATGCTCTCGGCATAGACAATTTCGGTGCGCTTCAGCGGTTCGCGATTAGCGATTTTGTCGACAACGTCCTTGCGCGATACGCCTTTATTTTTCAAAGGTTTTTCGGTGATGCCTTGCGCCTGCAATTTGGGTGGCAGACATTGTTTTACGGTCATCGCCGGTCCCGCCAAATCGTGCACGAGATCGATGATTCTTTGACTTTCGGTGCCTGCCATGAAACGATCCCTTTCTGGCTGAACTCCCGTCCCGGCAAGTCAAATGTCCCAGGGCCCATTGTATGGCGAGTACTGGCCGCAAGTAAAACAAATACGCGGCTTGATACGAATGCTGGCCACCGCACCGCGCTACGTAGCAGCGCGCGACCATGCTTTGCCGACAAATGACGGGGTAGTTCTGGCGCCGCAAGCGATAGCACCAGCGCATCAGGCAGAAGCGAGCGCGCTACCGGTTTGGCTGAAGGATGCAGCCATTCGCGGCATCGGATTGGGAGCGAAGATCAAGGCTGGGGAGACGCTCGAACGGCCTGCCTTTCGGGTCTATGTCGGGGCCAAGCGAGCATTGGATGATATTGCCAACCCGGTGCCTAAAATCGTTGGGCCGCTCGAAACGGACGTGATCCCGATTGGGAATTTGAAGCCGCAGCCAGCGCATCAACGGCTCAGGCCGATCCAGCCGGGGTGCAGCCTCGGCAATGTCAAAGTCACGGGCGGCACGCTCGGCTGCATCGTGCGCAAAAGGGGCGGCGGGCCAGAGCGTTTCATCCTTTCCAACGCACATGTCTTGGCAGGCACGGCGCAGGCTGCTGTGGGCGATGAAATCGTGCAGCCCGCAATCGCCGATGGCGGTGTTTCCGGGCCTGATCGGATTGCGACGCTGAAAGCATTCATTCCATTTGACTATACCTCGGATGGATTCCCCAACATGGTTGATGCGGCGCTGGCCGAAATTGTCGCTCCGGGCATTGCGTACCAATTGGCATTTATGGGTGCCGCGATAGGCCCGTCACGCATGAGCAAAAGCGTTCGTGTCGGCATGAAGGTGCAAAAGACGGGGCGTTCGACGGGCCATAGTTGGGGCAAGGTGATCGACACTGATTTTCAGGCAATCGTGCCTTACCCGGACCCGGACAATCCGGCGAAGCTGCGCAATGTGCTGTTTCGCGATCAGATTTTATGCACGCGATTTACCGATCCGGGCGACAGCGGTGCTTTGGTGCTTTCCTCGACGGGTAAGGTTGTGGGGCTGCATTTTGCGGGATCGGACGATGTGAGCGTGTTCAATCGCATCGGCAATGTGTTCGATGCCCTCGACATAGAACTGGAGACGTAACATGGCCGACAAGAAGTCGGTGAAAGTGGCAATCGACCAGAATGCAGAGATGCTGAAGCAGCAACCGGGCGTTGTCGGCTTGGGGGTTGCGGGCAAGGGCAGCGACCACAGGCTGGCGGTCTATGTTTCCTCCAAATCCGCCAGCGGCGCGATTCCCGAGAAGGTGACGATTACGCAGGACGGAAAGCCCGGCACAATTGATGTTGAGGTTGTTGAAGTGGGTTCGCTCAAGCCAAGTACATAATATCATATTGACAACGCTGCACAATCATGGCGAAATTGTGCGCAGGCGGATTGAGCGGAATATCTGGAAGAATAACGAGTCCGTCACATCATCAGATCTGAGTGAATAGCACTTTTCTGCAAGAGGAAAATGCAGATGAAGTCGTTATGCCGAGGCCTGTTTGTAATCGCATTGCTTGCTCAGTGCTTGCCAGCATCTGCGGCAGCAAAGACTGAGCCGAAACCACTCGAGCCAGCAAGCGAAAATTGGTGTAGTGCGCTGCCTGTATCGGGCACAGCAAGGCGCACCATTTGCGCTGACATCGTGGCGCTGGATCAAGCGCTGATCTACAACCGGTTTGGCTCGTTCAATCCATTCGGGATGATGTTTGCGCTGCGCCGCGACGTGGTTTCGAGCGAGCGCATGCCGGAAGCCTATACCGCGGATGCCTGCGGCGACCTCGTGGGAACAGAAACGTATGACGGTGCGCTTGAAGCTGGAAAGGTGCGGCTGAAAGATTGCAAGCGCCCAAGGCCGATGGTGCTGCGCACGAATGTCGGCGACATACTCCACGTGCGGCTGACCAATTTGCTAAGACCGGAGCAGCCGGGACTGACGGAGACGTTTTGCCGTCAGGGCGGGGTTAATCGCCAGGCTGGTTTCAAGGATGGCGGCCTGTTCAACATGCTGCGCAACTGGGTTTCCAGCGGGCCGGATGATCGCATCGCGCATGACGACGCGATGTGCGCAACCGACAGCGATTTGAAGGAGCAGGCAAGCCCGGAGACGCCGGACCTCGATTGGCCGCGCAGCCGTGGACTGAATTTCTCGGTTCAGGGACTCACCTCAGTTGATGAAACGGGAACGGTTTCCGAAAACATCAATCGCGCCTGCACCGGATTGGCCGCAATCCGTCCGGGCGACACCATCGATTGCTATTATCTTATCGACCGCGAAGGTCCGTATTTCGTAGCCAGCAACGCGGCTCCTGCGGGTGGAGAAGGCGATGGTGGCTCCATAACGCACGGACTTTTCGGTGCGGTCGTGGCGGAGCAGAGCGGAACATCATGGTTCCGCAGCCAGATGTCTGCGGGTGCGTTCAAGGCATTGTGGAAGCCGAAGCGCGAAGATGATGCGCAAGCACCGCGCCACGCAATCGGCCCCGCCGATCTACAAAGCTCGTACGTTACTTACGACAGCCTGCCGGGCGCAGATGAGGCACATTCTTCGATCCTCTCCATGTTGCGCAAGGGCGGTGGCAATTCGTTTGAAATCATCCATTCCGACCTGAACGCCATTATCTACCGGAAAGCTGGCGGCGCTCGCCCCGAGATAAATTTCCGCGAGTTCTCGGTGTTTTTCCACGATGAGCTGAAATCCTTCGTCACGCGTAATTTCGAGGAACTGAGCCGGTTTGGGGAAGGTCAGCTTGCGGGCGTGCGCGATGGCTTTGCCATCAATTACGGTTCCAGCGGAATGGGCGCTTTGCTGCTTGCCAATCGCAAGGGCATAGGTCCGGCGGCAAACTGCAAGGAATGCCTGTACGAAGAATTTTTCCTGACGTCGTGGGCAAATGGCGACCCTGCGCTGCTCGAACAATACAGCGACGACCCGTCCAATGTGCATCACTCCTATCTGAACGACCGCATCGTGTTCCGCAATTTCCACGCGGGGCCGAAAGAAACGCATGTGTTCCATTTGCATGCGCATCAATGGTTTGCGGGCAATGATCCCAATCGCGGAACATATCTGGATTCGCAGACGGTCGGCCCGCAACAGGGGTTTACCTATAATATTTATGGCGGCGGCCTGAGCGTCTATCACAAGGGCGAAAACGGCAAGCCCGGCTGGTACGAAACGCTCGGCTCCGGCAACCGCAATCGTACGCTTGGCGACAGCATTTTTCACTGCCATCTCTACCCACATTTCGCGCAAGGCATGTGGGAGCTATGGCGTGTGCATGATGTGCTGGAAGATGGCACGCGCAAGCTGCCGGATGGTCAGAAAGCGGCGGGCCTGTCGGTTGAGGAAGCTGCCGACAGCGACAAGAGCCTGAAGCGTCCAGGATCGGTCGATCCGGTGACGGGGGCTTGGATAGAACCCGATGCGGCGGGCACGGGGCGGGATGTGGGTACGCCCATACCCGCCCTCGTTCCGCTACCCGGCCACGCTTGGCCGCTATTGCCGACCTATAATGGCGAAACGACGCTTGCGGCTTCGCGTCAATCGACGCTGCCGAACGGCGAGATCAGTTCGATGCCGGGTTATCCGTTCTATATTGCGGGCAAGCCGGGACATCGCCCGCCGCAAGCGCCGAACGATATTGCCAAGGCGATGCCTGACGATGGCGGCACGAGCGCGTTCCTTGACGGTGGTCTGCCGCGCCATGTGCTGACCGATGACGCCGAGCGGAAGCCCGATTTCAGCCTGCCGGCCAGTTTCCCGGAACCGCTGACCGGTGCGAGCAGGGCAACGCGCGAACGGCAACAGTCGCAGGTGGTGGCCAAGGCGCTGGCGCTGGGCGACATGACCATGCATCTGGAAAAGGCGAAGATCGATGTGCTGCCTTATGAAGGAACCGCGCTCGAAAAAAGCGGCATGGCGTTCCACCATGACGGCAAGGTGGGTGCAGGCGCGCTCAAGCTTTTCGCCGCCGATGGCAGTCCTGCTGCCTTTGACACCGCGCAGGGCGGATACCGCTCGCTGGTAAGCGGCGGCCTTGGCGGCTATTTCGCGGTGAACGGCGCACCGCCAAAGCCGGGCGCGCCCTTTGCCGATCCATGCGGCGCGCCGGATGGTTTCGCCAATGCGCGAGCCGTTACCAATGGCGGCGTGAAGAAATACGTGTTCAGCAAATCAGTGAACGGCACGGATACGCAGTTCGACCTCATGGCGCCGACAGGCGATACCGTGCCGACGCAGCCATCTGACTTGAAGCTGGCGACGGACGCCGAGATTTCGAACTGGGTGCACTGGTGGCGCACGGACCCTGTTCTGGACGAACAGGGCGAGCCAATGGATCGCGCCAAACGTCCCGGCCTGTATTACGTCGAAAACGGAAACGTGACGACATTCGATGCGCCCGGCCAGATTGTGCTGGCCGAAGTCGATCCGCTGGTCGATGACGGCAGCGGCACGGCTGTTTTCTCGACCGATCCAGGCGTGGTCGGGTTCCGGCGCTATAAGGGATCGGCGGTTCAGCTTGACCTCGTGACCAACCGGGCCGGTTGGCACGATCCGCAAGCGCGCATCAATGTGCTGACGAAAAACTCCGATCACTACAAGGTTGGGCAGGGGCGCATTTCACCGCGCATCAGCGCCAGCGAAGAGCCGTTTTTCTTCCGCGCGCTTTCGGGCGAATGCATCGAATACCGGCACACGAACGAATTGCCGAAAGACCTCGCGCTTGACGATTTTCAGGTCAAGACACCGACCGATACGATCGGCCAGCACATCCATCTCGTGAAGTTCGATGTGACCTCGTCTGACGGCTCCGGCAATGGCTTCAACTATGAAGACGGCACGCTGGCGGCAGACGAAATCGCAACGCGCATCTGCGCTGCCAAGAACCACGATCCGGCGGATGTTGTTTCCAGCCGCGCGCCGGGCGAGGCGAAGATGCACGAATTCGCAGGGCTTTGTACGCAGGACGCGGAAGGGCACTGGATCGTAAGCGACCAGTTCAAGAACAAGATCTGGAAGCTGAAGCTGAGCGAATATCGCGACCTGTTCCAGACAACCGTTCAGCGCTGGTTTGCCGACCCGATCTTGTCCGCGACCAATATTCAAGGTGATGGAGCGGCAGACCGCACACTGAAGACCGTGTTCAGCCACGATCATTTCGGGCCGTCCTCGATCCAGCAGCATGGCTTCTACACTGCGCTGGTGATCGAGCCGCAAGGTTCCGCAACCTGCCGCACAGGCCGGAAATATACCGCGCCGGATGGCACGCAGGTTGAAGGCAATGAGGCGGAGTGCAGCGAGCCTCGCAAGGATCGCGGTCTTGTGAATGCCGACGACATCGATGTGGGCGTTGCGCGCGTCATTCTGGACCCGGATTCGCTCGACCCGCAAAGCACGAACTATCGCGAATTCGCGCTGGCGATTGCGGATTTCTCGACGCTCTACGATCCGCGTGATCGCGCGAGCAAGGCCGACCTACTGAACGCCATGAAAGACCGGCCTTCGGATGCACCCGCGACCGCTGAGGTTGACGAAGAAGTCGCAGGTATCGACGGCATGGCGACGCTTCTGTGCGAAGCCAAATATGCGATTGCTGGACAACCCGGCAACATGCGCAGTTTTTGCGCATCTGTGCTGGAGCGCGACGCGACCGGATGGTTTGCGCGTGCCGGTGATGCGCCGCCTGCGTGGCAAGCCGCCGGTCAGCCGGGCGACAGCGCAGGGCATCGCAGCGGTCTACAGCAATTGCTGCAACCCGCCGAAATACTGGCGTTGCAGGATTATATGCTGGGCTATCGCGCGCATGCGGCCGGATATCCCAGTGCGGATGGGGAAGGCGCGCGATTGGCCAAGGCAGTTGCGGCGCCACGGCGACCGGAATCCATCTCTGTTGATCACCATGATCCATACATGGTGAACTACCGCGGCGAGCCGATACCGCTGCGCGTTGGCCAAAGCCGTAGCGGCGGCAGCGACTGCGTGCTGAAGCCGCTCGATCATTGGGTCGGCGCACTGGCGAGCGGCGTGAGCGAACGGTGCAGCATCGACATGCAAAGCGCGGGGATCGCGGGCGACATGGCGAGCGTATTCCAGTCTGCCGTGCACGGTGATCCCGTTACGCCGGTCATGGAAACTTACACCAGCGACCGCGTGCTGTTCCGCCTGATACAGGGCGCTCAGGAAGTGCAGCACAATTTTACGCTGGAGGGCTACAATTGGTCGCGCGACATCGACCAGAAATTCCCGGCTTCGATGCTGCCGCTGGAAGATATTTCCGCGCCGAATACGCTACTCAAAGCATGTCAAAACGAGATGATTCCGGCGACCACGACGACAGTGGTGCGTGCGGGCCGCGCAGACCAATATGCGCGCTGGGTTCGCGACGGGTTGGACGGTTTCACCGATCCGGCAGACCACGCATTCTGGCAGGCTTATGAGGCGCTGATTGCCAATTGCTTCAACATGTCGGGGCAAATCGCGGCGCAGGAAATCGGCATTTCCGAGCATTTTGAACTGGCCGGTACCTATCGCAACGATACGTCCGGCACGGAACGCATTCGCAGGGAGGGTATCACTTCGATGCTTTTTCCGCGAGATAACAATGCCGGAGTGGCAGAACTGAGCGCCGTAGTCAGTGCGATCAACGATAACACGCCAACCGATACGCTTCAGCATTTCGGTTCTGTGGATTCGCTCTGGAATGGCGCGTGGGGTCTGCTGCGGGTTTATAAGAATGAGGATTCGGCAGACGGTCGCTTGGTCGGCGATTGTGTAAAGAATCCGGACGCCACTACTGAAACGGGAAGAAAGGCGTTGAGCGATTGCCTTGAAGGTCTCGGGCGTGTTGGTGACAGAATCCAAGAGCTAAGCTCCTATCCAGCTCTCCGGCTGGAACACTCCCTTGTTAGAATTAGTGATGCTCAACACCAACAACGGGCGGTGAAAACCGAGGCCATGACCTGTAAATATGATGCGCCGATTGTGCACGCGACCGCAGTGGCAATTGAGGCGCGCAGCGTGTTTGGCAAAAACGGCATATTCGGCGACGAAGGCACGATGTATGGCCGCGGCGTTTATGACCGCAATGGCTTGTTCTTCGCGCTGCTCGATACGCGAGCGATTGCCAGCGCGACGGGCCGCTCGGATGAAGCCTATCTCAGCGATCCGCGCCTATGGGGCAATGTTCCGTTGTCGCGCGTCGCCAATGCCATCAAGGCGGCCTACAACCGGCCTGAGCCATTTGTGCTCACCGTCAATGCGGGCGATTGCGTGCGGCTGACCATTGTCAACGCGCTTTCAAATTATGGCGGTCAGCGCGGATTGAAAGATGATCTGGGCGATGCGCGTATGCCGAAGATCGTGCCGCTGAACACCGAGCCGGACTGGAGCGCGGGCGAGCCGTACCTTGCCGCCGATCTGGGCCAACACGCGGAAGAACACAACATGCCGCTGCGCTATAAGCAGACGGATGCCGATCAGGTGCGGGGTTCGGCGCGGTTGTCGGTACTTCTGCCATTGCCGGTGTTGAACTATCAGCAACGGGTTGCAAGGCCATTCGGATATAATGCCACCGGCACGCTGGCTCCCGGTTCGACGTTGCTATCGGCTGATGACGGGCTGACGCTCTGGGGCGACCGGAGCGGGCAGATCGAACAGATGACGTTCTATGCCGGACGTATCGGCACGCCGACCGGATTCGACGTTGCAGAACTTCTGTCGAATGGCGCGGGCGGCACGCCATATTTCGGCGCATTCGTAGCGCAAGTCTCTGAACTGCTGCGCAGCACGCTTGGGCTTTCTGGTTCGGGGCCGATGCCTGTGCAGGTGCATGAGGTATCATCTAACGCCACGCTTGGCGCGGACGCGCTTCCGCTGTTCTATGGCGGGCGAGCCTTCACTATCAATGTCAAGCTGAACCCGGCTGACGCAGGCTTCCCGGAACTGGGCAGCGCGGTTTCCGCAACCAACGCAGCAGCAATGACGACCTTGAAGCCGCAGATCGAGGCTTTGTGGCAAGACTATGCGGAGCTGGTCGTTTCCTCGCGGTTGCATTTCATTCCCTACGCATTCGGAACACTGCCTATGAAATCGGCGGGCGACGTTATCGGCCATCCGCTGCATGGGCTGTTTGGTGCGGTGAATGTCGTGCCGCGCTCTGCGGATCGTTCTGCCGAACTGGCGGTGATCGGTGAGCGCAATGCGGGAGCGTTGATGCAGCCTGCCTGTGCCGCCGCGCGTAATGATGATCCGCGCGCGTGCACTGTGTTTGCGGTGAAGCCGCGCAACATCGCACAAGCGGATTCGACGCCCGGCTGGCAGACCGTTTCGCAGATGAGTTATCCGGCGGACACTGCCCCGCACAAGGTGCGCGAGTTCACCCTGTTCTGGCAGGATGGGCTGAACCTTCGCGACCGCGCAACGGCAGACCGTTTCACGCCTTTAGGTCCGGTTGGCTCGCCGCGTCTCATGGCTGACTGCAAGATTTGCGACGACAGCTACGATTTGGGCGATGAGGCGGTGAACTATCGCAACGCAGCCGACAATATCCGTCTGCGCAGCGAGCCGGATCGTGGCGGCGGTCGATCTGCGGAGAGCCATTTCGACCTGAACGGTTATGAATTCGGGCCGGAGTTCTTCGCGCTTCGCCCCGACGAAATCGGTGCGGGCAAGACGCCGCAAGCACATGTGCTGCGCGCCGAGGCAGGCGAGGAAGTCGTTGTCCACGTGGTGCATCCGGGTGGTCGGGCGCGCCAGCGTGCGTTCATTACCATTGGGCAGGATTACGATGATCTGTTCCCCGGCTTCGGCTTCCCGCATGCGGCGCTGATAGGACCGGGCAAGGCGATGAATGCTTGGCTCACGAAGAAAATGGAGCCGGGCTGCTATCTCTGGCATGACGGTCCGACCCATCTGTGGGCAGGGGGTGTCTGGGGTCTGCTCGATGTCGTGGCGCCGGGCAAGTTGAACGATCGCACTGTGACGTCTTGCGCGCGGCGCGGCGTCGCCTCGGCGGGGAACTGAACACGGATGCGTACGGCCGCACTGGCTTTGGTTGCACTGACGTGGATGCAATGCGCTCACGCACAGCCGCTCGATACGGCCAGCCTGACCGCGAAGCTTTCGCTGGAAGACTTGTCCGGCAAAAGCATAACGGAGCCGGATCACGGCAAGGCGTTTCGGCTGCGCGTTGACCTGAACGATGCCGCAACCGGGCGTGCGCCAAACGGGCTGGAGATTGCCGGGTGGATACGCCGCTCCGATCCGCTTAACCGCAGCTGCGAAGATGAGGCGCGCGCCTATCGCGTGACGCGTGCGATTGCGGAAGGCGCGGTGGACCTTAACGGCGTCGTGCTGGCTGTGCTCAACGAGGATGCGAGCGTCGGCATTATCGACCCTAAGTTAAACGGTCAGCCGGCCAATATGCTCGCCGCTGCCTCGCTCGATACCATGCCCGATGATTTCATTATCGACCGCGCGAACATGCGCGCGCTGTTCGCCTTCAAATCCAAGGGAACGGTCGAGGAAATCTCGCTGGCCGATGGGGCGAGGCAGGTGATTGCGCAAGGGCTGAAATCGCCTTCATCCCTGGCGGTAACATCGGTTGGCGATGTCTGGATTGCGGAAGGTGGCGCGGTGCATCGCATCGGCGACCAGCCTGTCACCAATCTCGGCAAAGGCGATACTCGCCTCAGTATTACACCGGATGCAAAGCGCATTGTTGCGGTTTCTGACGGTGGCGAAGTCGGCCTTGTCGATATTGCAGCCGACCGCATTGTCATGCGAGGCAGCTTAGGCCACCCGATATCGGCGTCGACCTTGGTCGGTTCCGATGCAGTTCTGACGCTCTCGCCGGACGGCAAACTTGCGGAACTGCGCTACTTCGATGATTTCGCAACACCGATTGCCATTCCGCTGGGATTGGCAGCCAAGCAAATTGCTGTTTCGCCCGATGGGCGCAAGGCGCTTGCCTTTGCGCCGGGAACGCCCACGGTCGCGATTATCGACCTCGCGACTGGCACCCTCGCGCAGAGCTTTGCGCTGAACGACGCTACTGTGGCGGAGATTGGCTTTACCGAACGAGCCGCATTCATCGCGACACGCGAAGGAGCGTATCTGGGCGTGCTGGATCTCAACTCGGTCAAGCAAGGCACAGCGCCGATGATACGTCCTGTACCCTTGGGCGGGAAAGGCGGGGCTAGCAATGGCGACAGGCAATTGCTGGCGTCAATGTTGCCTTCGCCGAACATGCTTGCGGTGGATCGCGACAGCGGGACAGGCTGGATCGTGCCGGAACTCGCTGCGGTGGGAAGCATGCCGCCCATGGACTCGGTCAGGTTGCGCGGGGGCGTGCCGCTGCAAGTGCATATTGCCGATCGCAGTTTCCGTGAAATTCAGCCGGGCCGTTTTGAAACGGTTGCGAAGGTTGGCGACGGCGGGAAACACGAACTGGTGCTGACAACCGGGATTGGTGGGCTCACGGCCTGCATTCCGTTTGATGTTCACGGGCCAGCGGCGAAGCCTTCGCGACTGTATCATGTTGCCGTCAACCCAACCAATGGAAGCTATCGCGCGGAGGTGCCACAGGAAATTGAGTTTACGCTGAGCGACGAGCAGGGGCATAATCTGGACGTTGAGACGGCGCGGTTTCTGGTGCCGAGCCTGGTTTCGGGATGGTCGCAGGAGGTTGTTGCGCACCGCGCGGCGGACGGCAAGCTGAAGGCAACTGTGCGCTTTCCGCATGTGGGCATTTACGCCGTGCAGCCTATTGGCGTACCGAAAGGCTGGCATTTGCAATCGACGCCCTTGATCGAGGTTTTGTCATGAACATCACCAGCAGGACAGGTATGATCGCGCTGGGTTTCGTCGCGCTTCTCGCCGCGGGTGGCACGGGCGCGGCGCTCAACGCGTTGCTGATGCCGAACGCTGCAGCGGATTTGACGAGCTTTGCAGAGCGCCCCGTCAACCTGCCCAATGTGAAGCTGACGGATCAGAATGGCATTCAACATGCGCTGGCGAGCGAGATTGCAGGCAATGCGCTGCTGGTGGTCAATTTCAACTATACGAGTTGCGAGTCCATTTGCCCGATCGGCAACGCCATGATGCAGGCGGTGGACAAGGAAGCTCCGGCTGATCTGGGCAAGCCGGTCAAGCTGCTTTCGATCACCATCGATCCAAATACTGATACGCCGGCGGTCATTCGCGAGGCGTCGTCCCAATTTGATCCGAGCGGGCGCTGGCTATGGCTGACGGGAAATCCCGAAGATGTGCAGGCCGTGCTTTCTGGCGTAGGTACAAGCGTTCCGGATATTACTCTGCACGCGCCGTTGACGCTGGTTGGCGATGCGGCCAGCGGCCAGTTCTACAGCATTCGCACGCTGCCCGACGCCAATGAAGTCGTGGCGCTTCTGGCGAAATTCCATCAGTGATCCGATTAGCCGCGCTGATTTTGCTATGTGCTTCGGTCGCTCCGGGCTGGGCACAGGATGGGTCGGGAACCGGCGCGCAACTCTTCAATGGAACGGCGGAGGTGGCTGGATCGGTGGCGATTGGCGCTACCAAACTCAACCAACCTGTTTCCAAATTTGCTTGCCGTAGCTGTCATCAAAGGGATGGGCTCGGCGGTTCGGAGGCCAAAGCTCCAGCGATCACATGGGAGGCGTTGAGTGCGCCGAACGCTGCGCGCCCGGCCTATGATGTGGCGGCATTTCGCGCGGCGTTGAGCAATGGAGCACGCGCGGGCGGCGGAACACTCGATAGAGCCATGCCACGCTATACGCTTTCCGATGCAACGGTTACGAGCTTGATTGCGTATTTGAACGAACTGCCGACCATTCAGAAGCGAGGAATTGAAACGCGATCCGTGACATTCGGGGTTGCTGTTCCAGCCGATAATGCCGGACCGGCGCGGGCATATGCTGCGCTTCTCAGGGATGTGTTGCAGGGCCAGCCCGATATTTTCGGCAGAAAAATCCGGGTCGTCGAGTTGGATGGCAAGAACGCCAGCGGTGTCGCCGCAATCGTGGGGTTGGTACCGTCGCAGGAGATTGTAGTCGCTGATTTCGAAGCCGAAAGTGTGCCGATCCTGTTTCCGCTGTCGCTGCTGAATGGGAGCGAGGATACGACACTCGTTAAAGGTATGATTGCATCGCAGGCTGAGCAGATTGCCGGGCTGGTCGGAAAAGCAAAAAGCGACGGCCACAAGAACATCGGCCTGGCATGCTTTCCAAAATGCCGGACGCTGGATAGCGCAGTTGAAGTGTCTGCCGAGACACCGCTCGATGGATTGGATGCGCTCATTGTTGCGGGAGCGGATGAGTCGCAGGCGCTTGAATTGCTGGCGCGAGCGCCGAAAGAAATGTCTATCTATGCCATAGCCGGAGAACTGCCGGATATTGCAATTAGTGCCGAGCGGCGTGGCATGTCGCTGACGCTCAGCGACGGGTATGAGACGCTTGGAAATGACGGCAATGGTCTGCTGGAACGCCATGCGCGGAAGACAGCACAGCTATTGCGCGAGGCGCTAACCACAGCCGGGCGACAACTCACACGCAACAAGCTCATTGCAGCATTCGAGCGCAAGAGCCTGCCGGAGTTCGGACTGGACTATGCCCGCTACCCGTTGAACGGAACCGCCAGCGTGCGCTTTTTGCACACGCCGGCGAAGCCGTGAGGTATGTAACCTAAGCCGCAGCGATATCCGCAGGCAGCAGTTCTGCCGGAATGTTCTGATATGAAACTGGGCGGAGGAAGCGACGGATCGCCATCGTGCCGACCGAAGTCGCGCCAAAGTTGGTGGAGGCCGGGTAAGGCCCGCCATGCACCATCGCTTCGGACACTTCCACGCCGGTCGGGAAGCCGTTTGCAAGCACGCGGCCAACCTTGCGCTGGAGTACCGGCATGAGCTTTGCCGCTTCTGCGTAATCGCCTTTGTCGATATGCAGCGTGGCGGTGAGCTGACCATGCATGGCATGAGCGATTTTCGCCATGTCCTCCAGGCTTCCCACCTTGACCACAATGCCGAGCGGTCCGAACACCTCCTCAGACAGCGCTTCGTTGGCGAGGAAAACGTCGCCGGTCGTCTCGAACAGATACGGCGCAGCAGCGCGGTCATTGCAGGCCGTGCCGATAAGCTCGCCCACGTCTGCGCTGTTTTCAATGCGCTGCGCGCCATCGCGATAGGCTTTGGCGATGCCATCCGTCAGCATGGTTTGCGGCGCAACGGCGCGCAAAGACTCGACGGTCGTTTCGGTGAAGGCGCTCGCCTCCGGGCCATCCAGAATAACGGCGATGCCGGGGTTGGTGCAGAATTGGCCTGCGCCCATCGTCAGCGAGCCGGCCCAGCCCTTAGCGATGGCTTCGCCGCGCGCCTTTACGGCTTCGGGCATGACGAACATGGGATTCACAGAACCGAGTTCGCCGAAGAAGGGGATCGGTTCAGGCCGCGCGGCGCAGAGATCGAACAGCGCGCGACCACCACGCAGCGAGCCGGTGAAGCCGACAGCTTTGATGAGCGGATGCTGTACCAGCGCGCCGCCAACCGCATGATTGACGCCCTGCACCAGCGAGAACACGCCGGGATGCAGCTTGTGCTTGCGGATTGCCGCGTCGATGGCTTGCGCCACGAGATCGCCGGTGCCGGGATGGGCTGAATGACCCTTCACCACGACCGGACAGCCAGCAGCAAGCGCCGAGGCCGTGTCGCCGCCAGCCGTTGAGAAGGCGAGCGGAAAGTTCGACGCGCCGAATACGGCGACGGGGCCGATCGGCTGCTGCACCAGCTTGATCTCCGGGCGAGGCAGGGGCTGACGGTCAGGCAAGGCGACGTCATGGCGACGGTCGAGATATTCGCCCTTTTCGATATGGTCCGCGAACAGCTTGAGCTGGCCCGTGGTGCGTCCGCGTTCGCCGGTCAGGCGTGCGGCGGGCAGGCCGGTTTCCTCGCTGCCGATTTTGGTGATTTCGTCGCCGCGCTTGTCGATTTCTTCCGCAATGCTGCGAAGGAATGCTGCGCGCTCGGCGCGGCTCAGTGCGGAGTAGGACCAAAAGGCTTCTTCGGCAGCGCGGGCAGCGCGATCTACCAATTCCGGTGAGCCATCCGCGAAGGTGTGAGGTTCGCCGCTGGAAGGTTGGGACGTGAATGTGGTTTCTCCGCCGACCCACTCGCCGGCAATGAGGTGTTTTCCTTTAAGCATGTTGTCTCCGGCTCCGCCTATTTGCCCCAGCGCAACGCCAAAATGTCGAGGTCGCGCGCAAGTTCGAGCAACCGGGATTTGGTTCGTTCGCTCATGGGCTTCAAGGGGTGGCGTACATGATCGGAGCGGATAACGCCACCCGCTGCGAACACAGTTTTGCAGGCGCGCAGGCCGCATTGACGGTTTTCATGATTGATGAGCGGCAGGCACTTTTTCCATTGGTCCAAGGCCGCATCCGTGCGCCCGGCGCGATAGTCCATGACAATCGGGCGGATCAGTTCGGGGAACATCGCGGAGGTCATGGTGCCGGTCGCGCCTGCATCGAGGTCTGCCAATAGCGTAACCGCTTCTTCGCCATCGAATGGACCTTCGATATGATCGCCTGCGGCTTCGATCAATGCTGCCAGCTTGTCAGCGGCGAAGGGGCATTCGATTTTGAAGTAGGAAACGTTTTCGAGTTCGCGGGCCAGCTTTGCGAGCAGATCGACGGGAAGCTGCACACCCGAAAGCGGCGCATCCTGCACCATGATCGGAATGCTGATTGCGTCGTTGACGGATTTGAAATGTTCGAAAATGCCGGACGGTGCTGGATAGAGGCCGGAACCGTGATAGGGCGGCATCATCATGACCATTGCCGCGCCGAGGCTTTCAGCGAATTTCGCCCGCTCGGTCGCGATGCCGGTCGAGAAATGGCTGATGGTGACGATGATCGGTACGCGGCCAGCAGCATGTTCGAGGCTGAGGCGGGTAAGGCGCGCGCGCTCCTCGTCGGAGAGCAGGAACTGTTCGGAATAATTTGCGAGTATGCAGATGGCGTCCACGCCCTGATCGATCATGCAATCGATCACACGGCGCATTCCATCCTCGTCCACGCGGCCATCATCGAAGAAGGGAGTTGGAGCGACCGGCAGGATGCCGGTCAACGGTTTTGAAAGCTTCATGTCTGTTTCCGTTAGTGCGAGTCTTTGCCGACTTCATTGCCACGGCAACCGCGCAGGAAGTCGAAATCGGCGCCCGTATCCGCGCCAGTGACGTGATTGTGGTAGATCATTGCGTATCCACCGGCCGGCTTTTTAATCGTGCTTTTCCAGGCTGCCAGCCGCGCATCGATCTCGGCTTGCGGCAAGTCGAGATGCAGGCGACGATTGGGAACATCCAGCTCGATCATATCGCCGTTTTGCACGATAGCGAGCGGTCCGCCCACCGCGGCTTCCGGTGTTGTGTGCAGGACGACGGTGCCATAGGCGGTGCCGGACATGCGAGCATCCGAAATGCGCACCATGTCGGTGATGCCCTTTTTCAGCACCCTGGGAGGCAGGCCCATATTGCCGACCTCCGCCATGCCGGGATAGCCCTTTGGCCCGCAATTCTTCAGAACCATGACGCAGGTTTCATCGATATCCAGATCGGGATCGTCGATCTTGCGCTTGTAGTCGTCAATGTCTTCGAACACGACTGCGCGCCCGCGATGAACCATCAGGGAGGGGCTGGCGGCAGACGGCTTCAGCACTGCGCCATTGGGAGCGAGATTGCCGCGCAGAACGGCGATGCCGCCTTGTGGCGTAAGCGCACGCTCGGCGGGCAGGATAACGTCTTCATTCCAGTTTTTGACGTCTTTCACCTGTTCCCACTGTGTTTCGCCGGAAACGGTCAGCGCGTCCTTGTTCAGCATTCCGGCTTCGCCAAGACGCTTCAAAACGACAGGCAGGCCGCCAGCGTAAAAGAACTCTTCCATCAGATATTTGCCGGACGGCATGAGATTGACGATGGTGGGCACGTCGCGGCCAAGCCTGTCCCAATCATCCAGCGTAAGATCGACGCCAACGCGGCCCGCCAGCGCGAGCAGGTGAACAACTGCATTGGTCGAGCCGCCGATCGCACCATTCGTGCGGATGGCGTTTTCGAACGCTTCCCTCGTGAGAATATCCGACGGCTTCAGATCATCCTTGACCATCTGCACGATGCGGCGGCCAGTCATTTGCGCCATAACGCGGCGGCGGCTGTCGACGGCGGGAATCGCGGCATTGCCGGACAGCGCCATGCCAAGCGCTTCGGCCATGGACGCCATTGTGGACGCCGTGCCCATCGTGTTGCAGGTACCGGATGAGCGGCTCATGGCCTGTTCTGCATCGAGGAAATCGGCCTGACTCATCGTACCGGCCTTGATCGCTTCCGACATTTGCCAAAGCGCGGTGCCGGAACCGACACGTTCGCCACGGAACCAGCCGTTGAGCATCGGCCCGCCGGTCACGACGATTGAGGGAAGGTCGGTGGAAGCAGCGCCCATCAGCAGCGAAGGGGTGGTCTTGTCACAGCCGACCATCAGCACCACGCCGTCGATGGGCTGGCCGCGCATGGCTTCCTCGACTGCCATGGCAGCGAGGTTGCGATACATCATTGCAGTGGGTCGGTAGGTGTTTTCGGAGGCGGAGAATACCGGAACCTCAAGCGGAAAGCCGCCAGCTTCCCAGATACCTGCCTTCACCTTCTCGACCAACTCGCGGAGATGGCCGTTGCAGGGTGTCAGATCCGACCAGGTGTTGAGAATGCCGATGACGGGACGCCCGTCGAAAAGATCATGCGGATAGCCCTGATTTTTGAGCCAACCGCGATGATAAATGCTGTCGCGCGAGGTGCCGCCATACCATTCTTGTGAGCGCAGCTTGCGCGGCCACTCTGCGGGTACGAATTTCGAAGGTTTGATTTTGGGGTGTAAGGTCATGGTCGTTACTCTTTGGAATGCGATGTGGCGGCTGCCGCCTTGCGTGTCGAGATCACGACGAGCAGTCTTTGCAATGCTATGAATGCGAACAGCAGCAGGCCGACGACGATCTTCGTCCACCAACTCGAAAGCGTGCCGTCGAAAACGATGTAGGTCTGGATCAGGCCCTGGATCAGCACGCCGATGAAGGTTCCTGCGACCAGGCCGACCCCGCCCGTGAGAAGGGTGCCGCCAATGACGACGGCGGCGATTGTATCAAGCTCGACACCCACCGCCGAGAGCGAATAGCCCGCTGAGGTGTAGAGCGAAAACACGATGCCGGAGAGGCCCGACAGAAAGCCGGACAAGGCGTAGATGCCAATGGTGGCGCGCGCAACTGGGACACCCATGAGTTCGGCGGATGTCTTGTTGCCGCCGATAGCATAAACATAGGAGCCGAAGCGCGTGAAGTGCGCGAGGATTATGCCAGCGATAAACACCAGTACCATCAATCCGCCGATGAGGGTGAGGCGGCCGCCACCCGGCATACGGTAATAGAGGCCAGCCAGCGTCGAATAAAATTCGTGATTGATCGGGATAGAGTCAGTCGTGATGACGAACGCCATGCCGCGCGCGAGGAACATGCCCGCGAGCGTTACGATGAAGGCCGGTACGTCGAGATAATGAATGATGACGCCCATAAGCGCGCCGAACGCGGTGGAGATTGCCAGCGCGATGGCGAAGGCGGCGAGCGGATGCACGCCATACCAGCCGATTAACACCGCTATCAGAACGCCCGTAAAGCCTATGACCGAGCCGACCGACAGATCGATGCCGCCCGACAGGATGACGAAGGTCATGCCGACCGCAGCGATCCCCAGAAAGGCGTTATCCGTGAGCAGGTTTCCGACGACACGCGTGGAGAGCATGTTCGGGAACTGGAACACGCAAATCGCATAGGCCACCAGAAAGAGGGCCAGCGTTGCGTAGAAGGGAAGCAGGCGCGACGACATGATTATGTTTCCGCCTTTGACGTGGACAAGCGGCGGATAAGTCCGGCTGCACCTGCCGACTGCGCAAGCAGTATCATGATGATGACGCAGGCCTTGACGATGAGGTTGTATTCAGGCGGGAAGCCCGAAATCAGAATGCCGGTGTTCATGGCCTGGATGATGATCGCGCCGAGCACCGACATTAGGATAGAGAAGCGCCCGCCGAGCAGCGAAGTGCCGCCGATCACAACGGCGAGAATGGCGTCGAGTTCGAGCCAGAGCCCCGCATTGTTGGCGTCTGCGCCGCGAATGTCGGCGGTCACGATGATGCCCGCGAGCGCCGCGCAGAAGCCGCAGAACATGTAGATGATGATAAGCAATACGCGGCTGTTTATGCCTGCATAAGTGGCTGCACTGCGGTTCACGCCGATGGATTCGATCAGCAGGCCAAGCGCGGTGCGCCGCACGACAAACACAGTGACGATAGCCAGCACCGCCGCGATGACCACGGGCATGGGCAAGCCGAGGAATGAGCCGGTGCCGAAGAAGATCAGTCCGGGCTCAACGAAGGTTACAATCACGCCCTCGGTGATGAGCTGCGCGATACCGCGCCCCGCGACCATCAGGATCAGCGTGGCAACAATAGGCTGGAGTTCCAGCACTGCCACCAGCAGGCCGTTCAGAAGACCGCAGGCAATGCCAACCGCGAGAGATGCAGCCAGCACGACCGGAAGCGGATAGTCGGCGACGGTCATGGTTGCTGCTACCGCGCCCGCCATCGCCATCACTGCCCCGACCGAAAGATCGACGCCCTTGGACGCGATAACAGCAGTCATGCCTATTGCAAGAATGGCGACGGGTGCGCCGCGGTTCAACACGTCGATCAGGCTGCCGAACAGGCGGCCATCCTGAACGCGCAGATTGAAGAAACCTGGAAAGGCGAGCCAGTTCAGGAACAGGATCGCGGCAAGGCAGATGAGTTGCGGCGCGGCACGACGCAGACCGGCGGAGAGCTTGTTCATTCTGCGGCCTCGCTGCTGCCCTCAGCCGCAATAGCGCGCACGATGTTTGCGGTGCTTATCTCGTCGCCCTTCAATTCGCCAACATGAACGCGGTCACGCAAAACGCGCACACGGGTCGAATAGGCGACGATTTCCTCGATTTCAGAGGAGATGACCAGCAGCGCCAGCCCTTCATCACAGAGCCGATTGATAAGCTGGATGATCTCCGCATGCGCGCCAACGTCAATGCCGCGCGTAGGCTCGTCAAGAATGAGGAAGCGCGGCGAGGTAGCCAGCCAACGCGCGAGAATGACCTTTTGCTGATTGCCGCCGGACAGCAGCTTTACAGGCTTTTCTATGTCGGTAGTACGAATGTCGAGCGCCTTGACGAAGCGGTCTGCAAGCTCGGTCTGCTCGTGCGTGGACATGCGCTTCAGCCAGCCTTTGCGGGCCTGCAAGGCAAGCGCGATATTCTCACGAACGGAGAGGTCGCCGATAATGCCATCCAGCTTGCGGTCCTCGGGACAAAGGCCAAAACCAAAATGCACAGCCTCCCGAGGCGATGTAATTTTAGCCGGCTTACCATCGATGGAGACTGCGCCTGAATCCGGTAAATCAATGCCGAACATAAGCCGTGCA
Source organism: Mesorhizobium denitrificans (assembly GCF_003403035.1). Taxonomy (GTDB): domain Bacteria; phylum Pseudomonadota; class Alphaproteobacteria; order Rhizobiales; family Rhizobiaceae; genus Mesorhizobium_G; species Mesorhizobium_G denitrificans. The sequence goes on from NZ_QURN01000001.1 coordinate 214,552, forward strand.
GTTTCCGTGCGGCCGGAGCCGAGCAAGCCCGCAACGCCGACCACTTCGCCGGCGCCTATGCTCAGATCGAAGGGCTCGATGGATCGTGCGCGGCCAACGCCCTTGAAAGTGATCTCGCGTTCGATACTGGCAGGCGCGGAGCGTCTGCCGTGCTCGGTCGCGGCGGCTAGCGTGCGGCCCAACATCATTGAAACCAGCTCGACTTTCGGCAGAGAGGCGGTGTCGCGCGTACCGACGAGCTTTCCGTTGCGCAGCACTGTGATGCGGTCGCTGACGGCATAAACCTGATCGAGAAAATGCGTGATGAACACAATGCCGAGGCCGCGCGCTTTCAGCTTGCGCATGACGCCGAACAAAAGCTCGACTTCGTGACGGTCGAGACTGGCGGTGGGTTCATCAAGAATGAGCACGGAGCCGGACATGTCTACGGCGCGGGCAATCGCAATCAATTGCTGCACGGCGACCGAAAAGGAAGACAATTGCGCCGCAACGTCGATGTGAATGTCATATTGTGCAAGCAGTGCCTTGGCGTCTGCCTGCATCTTGCGGGTATCGACAAAGCCGAAGCGTTTGGGCTGTCTGCCGATATAGATGTTTTCCGCGACCGTCAGGTTCGGCAGCAGGTTTACTTCCTGATAGACCGTGCCTATGCCAAGTTGTTGCGCGTGCTGCGTGTCGCGCACAGTTACCGGCGTGCCTTTGACAACAATCACGCCGCTGTCGGCTTTATAGACGCCAGTCAGAATTTTGATGAGAGTGGACTTGCCTGCACCGTTTTCTCCGAGCAAAGCGTGGATTTCGCCCGCCCGAACAGAAAAGCTAACATCGTCCAGCGCTTTAAAGCCGAGGAACGATTTCGAAATATTCTGCGCTGCAAGCAGGTCTTGAAATTCACTCACAATGTCCTCCACGCGCGGCCGAGTTTGGCCACTCGTCAAGAAAATGGTCAAGCCGGACGCGCTTGGTGCCCGGCTTGACCTGGGAGGATCGGTTAGTAGCCCAGGCCCTTCTTTTCTTCATAGACCTTCATCGGATCGTCAGCCTGCGTGTAAAGCTTGGATTCGGTGATGATGGTCTTCGGCGGGACTGTGCCGTCTGCCTTGAACTTTTCCAATGCATCGAATGCAGGGCCGGCCATATTCGGCGTCAGCTCGACGGTCGCGTTTGCTTCGCCGTCAGCCATCGCTTTGAAGATGTCCGGCACAGCGTCGATGGAAACGACCTTGATGTCGGTGCCGGGCTTCAAGCCTGCTTCCTTGATGGCCTGGATCGCGCCGACGGCCATGTCGTCATTGTGTGCGTAAAGCGCGCAAATGTTCTTGCCGCCGTTCTCAGCCTTCAAGAAGCCTTCCATGACTTCCTTGCCCTTGGCGCGGGTGAAGTCGCCTGTCTGGCTGCGAATGATCTTAACGTTCGGAGCCCCTGCAATGGCGTCCTCGAAACCCTTCTTGCGGTTGATGGCCGGTGACGAACCAGTCGTGCCCTGAAGCTCGACCACGTTGCAATCCTTGCCGGCAACATCCTTCACCAGCCAGTCTCCGGCAACCTTGCCTTCGAGAACCTGATCTGAAGCCACCATCGTCATGTAAAGATCTTCAGACCCTTCAATGCCACGGTCTAGCAGGAACACCGGGATTTCAGCATCCTTGGCTTCTTTCAAGACGGTTTCCCAGCCGGTCGCGACGACTGGTGCAACGAAAATCGCATCTACACCTTGCGCGATGAAACCCCGGATCGCCTTGATCTGGTTTTCCTGCTTCTGCTGGGCATCGGCAAACTTCAGATCGATGCCGCGTTTTTCCGCTTGCTGCTTGGTTACGCTGGTTTCAGCAGCGCGCCAGCCGGATTCCGAACCAATTTGCGAAAAGCCTACAGTTAGACCTGCTGCGCTGGCCGCTCCGCCGATGGCGAGAGCCGTTGCCGAGGCAAGCAAAAGGGTTTTGAAAAGCTTGGTCATTGTATTCCTCCCGAGGATTCAATCACGGGCTCTCGCAGAGAGAAGCTACGATCTTGCCGTGCGGAAGAACCAAAACGCAAACAAACATATCCGTCAAATCATCTATACGCATTCTAAATTACCATTTATGACATAATAAAAGCTTCGGAAAATCTACCATGCCGAGCAGGACCCGATTCCTCACTTTGAAGCAGCTACGCTTCATCGAAGCGCTGCAACGTCGCGGCAAAATGGGGCTGGCGGCGGAAGACATGCATATATCCCAGCCAGCCGCATCGCGTGCATTGTCGGACATAGAAGCGCTGCTCGGCAGGCAGATATGCGCTCGCAGCGCGCACGGGTTTGTGTTCAACGAATTCGGTGAAGCTCTGGCGGTTCGCGCCAAGCGGGTCATCAATGAAATGGACAATCTGGGACGTGATCTTAGTGAGTTGGCTGACGGCTTACGCGGCAGGGTGCATGTCGGGGCGGTGACAACGGCAGCGATTGCCTATGTAGTTCCTGCATCGCTTGCGCTGCGCGCAATAGCGCCCGATGTGCAGATTCAGATCGACGTGGAACCGAGCGCAACCCTGATGCGACGCATGCGCGAAGGAACCTACGATTTCGTCCTGGGAAGGCTTACATCCGATGACGATCCGTCGCTCTACGATGTGCGGCGCATAGGTGAGGAGGCGCTGCGGTTTGCGGTACGCAGCGGGCATCCGCTCGAGGGTAGGAAAAAGCTGAGCTTTGCCGATCTCAGCGCGTTCGATTGGGTGATGCAGCCGGCAGGCGCGCCGAGTTGGCTAGCTGTGGCAGAGGCGTTCGCGCTGGAAGGTGCGGAGTTTCCCAGCCGCGTGACTTATTCGGCGTCGATCCTGCTGACACTCGCAATCGTGGCGCGCACCAACGCAATTGCACCGTTTGCAGATGAGGTTGCACACTTGATGACAGCGGAGGATTTGAGCGCCAAGATCGTGACGCTGAACATGGCCGGAGAGGCGGTCGTGTCCTCGTTCAATATCATCTTGCCGCGCGCCGAATTGCTATCGCCACTCGCGCGGCGGTTTCTTCAGTTGGTCGAGGCAGAGGTCGAGCAGCGTTGAACCTGATCGGTCTACTGTCTTCTCGTTGATCGGTGCAAATATCCCTCATCCGAGGGGTAAAATACCGCTATCAATCAGAATTGGCGACGGAATGTGCGGGGCGCGACTCTAAGCCGGGTTCACCGAAACAGTTGTGCCGGTTGCATCGACGTTGCAACTCATTGGCTTACCGTTGGCATTGAGATCGACGACGTAGTTGTTTGAATCCACCTTGCGCGAACTTACCGGCAGCACCTTTGAACTCTCGGTGCCTGATTGCGCCGCTGCGGCGTTCGCACACATCAACTGCAGTTCGGCAGGTGCAGTTTCGAGTGTCGTGCGCGACATCTGGTCTTCTGTTGGAGCGTTGGATTGGCAGGCGCTGACGCCGAGCGTTGCCGCCAATGCAGCTACGACCATGCTCGCTTTTTGATTTCTTCCACGCATGACCGTTTTCCCTCTCCGTGCCAGTTAAACGCCTTTGTAAAGTGCCGCGCCCTGCATCAGCACAATCACCTTGGCCCCCACCTGAATGCGGCTGTGCAGATCGATAATGTCGTCGTTGACCATGCGAATGCAGCCCGACGACACATTTAAACCCATTGTCCACGGCTCCGGGGTGCCGTGAATACGATAGATCGTGTCATGGTCGCCTTCGTAGAGATAGAGCGCACGCGCGCCGAGCGGATTGTCCGGTCCGCCCGGCTGTCCGCCTGCCCATTTCGCAGCCTTGGGATCGCGCGCGACCATTTCCGCGGGTGGCGTCCATGTCGGCCATTCCGCAACGCGGCCCACACGCACGATGCCTGCCCAACCAAATCCCTCACGCCCGACGCCGATGCCGTAGCGGATGGCAGTCTGGTTGGGTTGCACTAGATAGAGGAAGTGCTGGTTGCCATCGATGATGATGGTGCCGGGCTGCTCGGCAGTGCGGAAACGCACGACCTGCCTTCGGAATGCTGGCGGCACCTGCTTGTTCTTGCGCCAGTATTTATAGGCTTCCGTCTTGTCATAATTGCCCCATTTGCGGGTCTTTGGATCGTAGACTTGAGTTTGGGCAACTGCTGGAAGCGCTGCAAGAAGCGATACACCAAAGAGCAAGGCGCCAGTCTTCAGCAGCTTGCGACGGTCGGTCATGGTTGCGCTCATTGCTTGGCCCACCCCTTCACGCGGTCAGCGTGGTCTTTCACCCATTGCTCGGCATATGCCAGCGGCTCCTTGCGTTCGACCTGGAGCGCATAGCTCATATCGATGGCTTCATCGGGCGTGAAATCCACATGCTCGAGAAAACGCACGACATCAGGATGCCGCTGCTTGAGCGAGCTTGCATAGGCGATGCGATAGCTCGCAGCATCCCAGCCGACATCGGCGCTTGATTTTGCAAGCCAAGCCGGATCTTCGGAAGGCAGCACAATTTTCCACTTTGCAGGATCGTAGGGCGGTTCGGTGAGGCGCACGATCTGATGCAGCTTGAAAACTGCGCTCGGCGCGTAGCAGGCAAAAACGATTGGTTTCTCTACTGCTTCAGCCGCATCCACAGCGGCCATCCCTACATCTTCCGGCATTTCGAGCAGGTCGAGGTTCTTGGCATAGCCGTAGCTGTTGGCGCGCACGCGCTCGATTGCCGTTGAAGACCATGTTTCAGCGCCGATCCATAGCTCGCCCTTGCCATCGCCATTGGTGTCCAGCGCGACGGTCTTTTTCGGATCGGAAAGGTCGGCAATATCCTTGATACCGATTTTGTCGGCGGCGGTCCGATTAGCGCATATGCCTTGCCATGCGGGAACCGATACGGGGCTGAGTGTGACTGTCCCTGAACCTTTCACATATCGATCAACGAGATTGTTGAGATTGGGGAGCCAGACCTCCGGGTGGACGTCCACCTTGCCGGTATCCAGACCGTTGAAAGCGATGAGCGTACCCATTTCGACAACATCGGCATCAAGACCCAGCGCCTGCTTGATGCCGACCTTGAGAATATTCGCGCTTGCCTGACCGGATGCCCAATTGGGCATTGCGATGGTCAAATCCGCAGCGGAGGCAGCACAAGTCAGCAAAGCCGAGAAGCCAACCGCAAGCAAGCCCCTGAAAGTGGCTCGTCCCATCATGCAAACTGCCCTCAATTGCCGGTTCTGCGACCGTTTCAGAGTGAGGATAGACTAACTCGCGCTAAGGTTGAAGACGGCTTCTAGCTATTGACTGAACGCATCAGCCCGCCATCGACGCGTAGGTTTTGGCCGGTGATGTATCCCGCACCTTTCGAAACAAGGAATGCGACGGTAGCCGCGACTTCTTCGGAAGTACCATAGCGCTGCATTGGAACGGAATCTCGGCGCTCTTCAAGAGCGGGCAGGCTGTCGATCCAGCCCGGCAGCACATTGTTCATGCGCACATTGTGCGGCGCATACTGGTCTGCGAAGAGCTTCGTGTAGGCGGCAAGGCCTGCGCGCGCGACTGCCGAAGTTGGGAACATAGAGGCAGGCTCGCTGACCCAGGCGGTCGAAATATTGACGATGGAGCCTGATTTCTGCCCAACCATAATCGGGGCGACGAGGCGCACGGCGCGCGCCACGTTCAAGAAGTAAACATCAAAACCTGTATGCCATTGCTCGTCGGTGATCTCGAGCAGGGGCGCGCGAGGACCGTGACCGGCGCTGTTGACGAGTGCGTCGACCCGTCCCCATTTCGCCATCGTCGTATCGACCAGCTTTTTCAGATCGTCGTTCGATTGGTTGGAGCCGGTGACGCCGATGCCGCCGAGTTCCTTGGCGAGTGCTTCGCCTTTTCCCGATGAGGAAAGGACGGCAACCTTATAGCCATCCGCGGCGAGCTTTCTCGCGGCGGCGGCTCCCATGCCGCTGCCGCCTGCTGTGATGATTGCGACCTTGACGCTTGCCATTTCCGAGACTCCTTTTGAGGCTGGAAATTGCACGATCCATCGCGGCAATGCAAAGGCGCGCACGCCGTAATGTTTAGTCCAGTCCTACTTGACCACAAGAACCGGAACGGGGCTGCCGGCGAGAACTTCGGAGGTCTGGCTGCCGAGGATAAGGCGGCCGAGCCCGCGTCTGCCATGCGAGGCCATCACGATAAGATTGCAATTGTGAGTCTTTGCGGCCTGAAGAATGGCTTCGGCTGGCCAGCTATCCGGCGCGTGGATGAAATTACCTTTCAGGTCCAGCTTTTCGATTTGCTCACGCACCTTGCCGAGAAGTTGTTCGGCCTGTTCCTTTTGTGCTTTTTCGTAGCTCGCAATGTCCGTGACGGTTGGTACCCAGCCAGCGCCTGCCGCCCCGGCAGGAAAGGGAATTGGCTCAGTAACGGTGATGATCGTGACTTTCGCGCCCAATGCCTTTGCAAGCGAAAGGCCGTGGTCCAAGCCACGTTGGGCAAGCTCCGATCCGTCTGTCGAAATCAGAATGTGAGAATACATTTCCTTACTCCATTCAGGCGCGCGCCTTGGCGAGCGCTGCTGCAATAGCATCCTTCAACGCAAGCCGCCGCTTGCGCAAGCTATGCTCCATATCCTCGCTGACAGCTTCGATTCGTGTTTCTGCACGATGGATCTTGTCATTCACCTCATCATAACTCGCCAGAAGCTTGGCAAATTCGCTATCGGCGACCTTCAGTGCATGGATACCATCCATCTGGCCGGGAAACTCTTCTCCGAGCGTGTGCGGCGTATTCGACATTTCATACTCCTTAAACCTGTCCGCCACAGAGCATAGACACTCGCTGCGCGTGAACCTTGATCCAGGTCAAGACGGACAGCTGAACTCAATTTTTGCGCCAACGGCATTCAATCAAAATCGCCCTATTGCGCTTAATCTTCATTAGTCACGCCATTCGACCGTGCTTGCATCGACGTGCATTTTGCCGCTTCATTATGTAGGGCGAGGTGAGGCATGGGACAGATATTTTCGATATTATGGGGCGAGCGATCGCTGCCCTTTACCTACTGGATATGCTATATAGGCGGGACCATTCTCGCTCTTACAGGCATATATGGGCTTGCTGGGCTTGCGGGCTCTTTCGGAAGTGCTTCCACGGTCAAATGGGTGTTGTTCCTGAGCGTGAGCTGGGGACTTTTCGTGACCTATTTCGTAGGCACGGCGGTTGTGCTGAGCGCGATGAACCGGAAAGAGCAGGACGTTTGGTCGCTCCTCGCAATTGCTACAGTTGGATCGATTGCGCTGTACAGCACATACGACATCATCCGCAAAGACGGGCACAATCCGGAGATGACGCAGGAGCAGCTCCTGCGGGAAATCAAGTCGCTTTCCAAATCTTAAGCGCCAAGCATTTCCGCTTTAGCTGAGAGACTGGACCTGCGAATTGGGATGTGAAGCTTGCTTCTCGTGCTGACTGATTTGCCGGCCAACGAAGCTGAAATTTTTCCGCAGTGTCAGGATCGGCTTTTCAATCCAATGCCATGAAAATGCGGCAAGGCAGCTCACGGTCAGTATGGCGGCAATGAAATTGGCGCCCCAACCATGCGCGGGCATGGACGCAACGATAGCCTGCTGGATCGGATAGCCATACAGATAGATTCCGTAGGAATAATCGCCGGTCGAGTAGAACGGCACAGGCGGAATTTTGCACAGCCCGACGAACAAGGTGATGTAGGTGAACGGCAGGCACATCACGAGGTTCAGGAAGCCGCTGCTGCGCCATTCCGTATTGCCAACAACCGCGATCAGGACAGCAAAGATGACCGCCGCGCCGAACAATGTTGCACTCATCGGTATGCGGTGGCGGTAGACATAGGCAAGCGATCCGAGCACGAAGCATTGAAACGCAAGCGTGCCGCGCCCGAAAAAGAGCGAGTCCGCAATCTTGGGGAGATTGTCCCGCAAGCCGATCAGTTCAAGCACCAGCGGAATGGTGACGTAGATCAGAAAGGCGGCAATGATCAATTTGGGACGCTTGAGCAGACCAAATATGATGAAGGCCGCCATGATTGCGTAGCACAGAATCTCGTACGGAATTGTCCAGAGCGAAAGATTGACGATACCCGCGGATTCATTGTGCAGAAAAACGCCGGGTAGATCGTATTGGATCAAGCCGATGATGTTGAGGAAGTACTGGAAGAAATCCTTGCTGGTGAAATAGTCGAACAAGCTGAATTGCGTGAAGATCGGCCCGAGGATGAGCGCGGAAACCGTGATTTCGACGGCCAGCGCCGGAACGATGCGAAGGCTGCGGTTCAACAGGAAATTCGGCAGGGAGAGCCGCAGCGCACTTCCACTGATCAGAAATCCGCTGAGCGCGAAGAACATCGGCACCAGCCCATAGACGGTCAGCCATAGCGGCGTCTGTTCAATCAGATCAAGCCGGCCAACGACGACGATGCTGTGAAAGGCGAGGATCGACGTGGCGAGCGCCAGCCTGACAAAATCGAACCCGGCTCCCAAGCCTCGGCTCGCGTCCAAAACGCTTCCAATGGTCCGCATGCGAGACTTCTCCTGGGGCAAGAGCAATCGGCGGTGTGCGTTGTGCAGGCATTGGATATGAATAGTTATGGCATTGCAACAAAAAATTGCTGCGATGCAGCAATGTTTGCGCCCCCGAATTACTGACCTGGTGAGGTTCCAGAAACTTGATCTCTGGTTTGAGGCTGGTTGCCGAATAGCTGGCTGACCCATTCGCTGGACGGATGCTGAGCGCAGAATGACAGTATCGCGATGCTGATCGGAACGCCTATGAACGCACCGAAAATTCCCCACAGATATGACCAGAAGAATACCGAAAAGAGCACGATGATGGGGGACATCGAAAGCGCGCTGCCCGAAACGCGAGGCTCGATATAGCTGCCGATCACGGACTGAATGATATTGAAGCAGAGAAAGATCGCCAGCACGGCTCCCCAACTGTCGAATTGTGTGGCGGCAAATAGGGTGGGGAACACCGTCGCAAGGAAGGGACCAAGGAACGGAATATAATTCAGTACGAACGCGATGAAGCCCCATTCCTCGGCGAGCGACAGCCCGACAGCGCGCGCAAAAAGCCAGACGAGCAGGCCGGTGAGTACGCTCATCGCAGTGCGCACCAGAACATAGCGCCTCAGCTTTTGCGATGTCAGCTTGCTGCCTTCCAGCAGAACGCGGGCCGTAACGCGATTGCGCAGGCCTGCGATGCGTCGTGACATGTCGCCAACTTCCATCAAGCCAAGCAGCACATAGACCAGCGTCACGAACCAGAAGGTGAAAGTGGTATTCAGGCGGCCGGTGAGATTTTGCAGAGTGCGCAACGCCCAGGTGACGCTGAAATTATCCGCCCACAAAACGTCAACGGCAATGCCGCGGCCTTCAAGCCAGACGCGCAATTGGTCGTAGAGTTGCTGGAAACGCGCGGCATCGGCAAACATCCACCGGCCCACGCGGCCGAACGCCCAGCCTACCAGCGTTACGAAACCGAATAGTACGATCACGACAGCCGCGAATGTGATGACGAACGCGAGGGCTTTTGGCATGACCGCCTGGAGACGCTCCTGCATCGGCCAGGCAAGTGCGATGATGAAAAGCCCGAAGGCCAGCGGCGCGAAAACTGACGCGCCAAGCCACATCATCGCGACCACAAGGGTAGCCGCAATCAGAACCAGCATTGCGGTCGTCAGATTGCTGGTTCCAGCCCGTATGTCCATTCGCGTTTCGTTTCGACCCTAAAAGCGTGTTCGTGTGTATTGCACCATCCTTCATGGTGACCGCAAGATTCTTTCCGGGGTATTCCAGCGGCTGCGCATCTATTTGGCGAGCACGCGGGATACACGCGACGCCGGCTCCGATACGGCGCGGCGTCGAATGCACGGGCGAACTAGATCGCGCAGATTTCCGAGCGCGTTAGAAAGCGCAGTTCCCGGCCATTGTCGAGTGAGAACATGCCGCCGCGACCGGGAATGACATCGATGATAAGATCGGTGTGCTTCCATACCTCGTATTGCGATGCGCTGATGTAAAAAGGTGTTTCACCGATCAGCCCAAGCAGGACATCGCGTTCCCCCACGACGAAGTCGCCCCGCGGATAACACATAGGCGATGAGCCATCGCAGCAGCCGCCCGACTGGTGAAACATGACCGGGCCGTGGTCGGCTATGATCGCGTCGAGAAGACTGATTGCTTGCGGGGTAGCGGATACTTTTCCAAGTGAGGCGTTGTCGGCCATTTGCATCTCCTCCGTAAGTGGACGGCGCAGCCAATCTGCGCCGTCCATGCCTTGGGAGGCGTCAGAAGAAGCCAAGCTTCTTGGGGTTGTAGCTTACCAGCATATTCTTGGTCTGCTGATAGTGGTCGAGCATCATCTTGTGCGTTTCGCGCCCGATGCCGGACTGCTTGTAGCCACCGAATGCAGCGTGTGCCGGGTAGGCGTGGTAGCAGTTGGTCCACACACGGCCTGCCTGAATTGCGCGGCCGAAGCGATAGGCACGCGTGCCGTCGCGGGTCCAGACGCCAGCGCCAAGGCCATAGAGCGTGTCATTGGCGATGCTGAGCGCTTCCTCATCAGTCTTGAACGTGGTGACTGCCACGACAGGGCCGAAGATTTCTTCCTGGAAGATACGCATCTTGTTGTTGCCCTGGAACACGGTGGGCTTCACGTAATAGCCACCTGCAAGATCACCGGGCAGTTCGTTGCGCTCGCCGCCGGTCAGCACCTTGGCGCCTTCCTTCTTGCCGATATCGAGATAGGAAAGGATCTTCTCAAGCTGTTCGGACGAGGCTTGAGCGCCGATCATCGTAGCCGGGTCGAGCGGGTCGCCCTGTACGATGGCTTCAACGCGCTTGATCGCCTTTTCCATGAACCTGTCGTAGATCTTTTCGTGAACCAGCGCGCGGCTGGGGCAGGTGCAGACCTCGCCCTGATTCAGCGCGAACATGACAAAGCCTTCAATTGCTTTGTCGAGGAAGTCGTCATCCTCGGCTGCAACGTCGGAGAAGAATATGTTCGGGCTTTTGCCGCCCAGCTCCAGCGTTACCGGAATGAGGTTCTGAGAGGCATATTGCATGATGAGACGGCCGGTCGTCGTCTCGCCAGTGAATGCGATCTTTGCGATTCTGGGGTTCGACGCCAAAGGCTTGCCTGCTTCCAGGCCGAAACCGTTCACTACGTTCAGGACACCTGCCGGCAGAATATCGGCGATCAGTTCCATCAGAATGTGGATGGAAGCGGGGGTTTGCTCGGCAGGCTTTAACACCACGCAATTGCCTGCCGCGAGCGCCGGAGCAAGCTTCCAGACCGCCATGAGGATCGGGAAATTCCACGGAATGATCTGGCCGACGACGCCCAGTGGTTCGTGGAAGTGATAGGCGACTGTGTCGTGGTCGATTTCGGAAAGCGCACCTTCCTGCGCACGAATTGCACCTGCAAAGTAGCGGAAATGATCGATCGCGAGCGGAATGTCTGCCGCAGTGGTTTCGCGGATGGGCTTGCCGTTGTCCCACGTCTCGGCGAGCGCGAGCTTCGGCAGGTTTTCTTCCATCCTGTCCGCGATACGGTTGAGCAGCAGCGCGCGTTCTGCGGCGCTTGTCTTGCCCCAGCTATCCTTTGCCTTGTGCGCGGCATCAAGCGCGGCCTCGACGTCTGCGGCTTCGGAGCGTGCGATCTGGCAGAGTACCTGACCGTTTACCGGCGAGGTGTTGTCGAAATATTTGCCGGACTTGGCAGGCACCCACTTGCCGCCAATGAAATTGTCATACCGCTTTGCGTATGGGCTTTTTGCGCTGCGGTGGAATTCAACCTTGTTCATGGAATCCTCCCAGAATCGACGCCGGGATTGGCGCGTGCGGAGAAAATGCCAAGGCGGGATATGAAGTCACCCCGTGCGGGTTCGACGAGTGGACAAAACTGTCTCAAAACTGCGACAGTCGTGCGTGGTATTCTTACAAATCGTGCTTCGCGACCTTACGGTGCAGGGTAGCGCGGGAGATGCCCAAGGCGCGCGCGGCAGATGAAATATTCCCCCCGGAAGCCGCCAGAGCCTGCTGCAAAGCGCTTCGCTCGGCATCGTTTAGCGAGGGCGAGGCACCTTGCGCGAAGCCGAAATACTCGCTCGCAGGGCGGGGAACAATCGCTTCGCCCTGCGGCACGCCAAACGCTATTCGAGCACTATTGGAAACGCCGACGACCAGATCATCCTTGTCGACAGCAAGCAGCGCTGATGGCGATGATTCGTGAATAGGCGCAAGCACAACGCGAGCATAGGGGAATGATTGCCTGAACCCGTCGGCCTCAATGCGCTTGGCTGCATCGCCTACTGCGATCTGGATGAGATTGAGAAAACCCTCCGTGAGATCAGCCCGGCACGAGGAAACGTCAAGCACCGCAGCGAGATTTCCGTGATGGTCGAAGATTGGCGCTGTGGTGCAGGACATCAGCGTATTGCGGGAAAAGAAATGCTGGTCGCGGTGAATCGTTACGAGGCGCTTTTCGACAGCGCATGTGCCGATGCCGTTGGTGCCTTCGGCCTGCTCGCTCCAGATGTTGCCGGTCCAAAGACCCCAATCCTCAAATGTTGCGTCGTCCGCATGCGCGCCTCTGCGCTCTATGGGAACACCTTCGGCATTCGCCAGAAGTACGCAACACCCGACTCCGCCAACGGCGAGATAGAGCCGGTCGAGCGTGCCTTTGGCGGCATATGCAAGTGGCTCAACTTTCTCACGAGCATGGCGAAACTCAGAGTCTGTCAGGCGGCGCGGCTGCCTGCGTTCCGACGGGTCGAGATGGTGCAAGGCAGATGATCGCCGCCAGGAAGCAACAAGCGCAGAGCGCACAGCGTCGCTCGAATGCACCGCGGCATTGATCCGATCGGCATGATGGTCTGTCATGGGCTCCTCCACCCAAGGGCATGGCATATTTATGCCATGCCGCCATTCCATTAATCCTTGCGATAGCCCGTTTTGGCGGGCGTTTCTGTGCTACTTTCTGATAGTGTCGAAATTCGCGGCAATATTCAGCATATGGCCGTTCTACTGGAATGAATATAACGGTTCAAACTCAAAGCGTCTATCCTTGAGGATAAATCGCCCAGAGCGAGCAATGAGAAAGGCAAGGCAGTGAAAATCAGTGCAAGAAATACGTTGAAGGGTAAGATCACCGAGGTTGTGAAGGGCGCAACGACTGCTCATGTCAAAATCGACATCGGGGGCGGAACAATCGTGACCGCATCGATCACCAATGCGGCGGTCGACGAGTTGAAGCTCGCGGTGGGCGGAACAGCTTACGCCGTGGTCAAGGCATCCGACGTGATGGTTGCGGTCGACTAGACCTATCCAGGACGACTATGTGTTGGACGAATAAATCGCGTCGATCACCGAGCTTGTGACTTCCGCTGTCGTCGCTGTGCCGCCAATGTCCGGCGTTAAAACGCCGGCCTTGGTCACGCGTTCGACAGCAGACATCAGCCGGGCTGCCGCTTCTTTTTCTCCAAGATGATCGAGCAACATCGAGGCGGTCCAGAACGACGCGATCGGGTTAGCAATTCCCTTGCCTGTTATGTCGAATGCAGAACCGTGGATTGGCTCGAACATGGACGGGAAGCGCCGCTGCGGGTCGATATTGGCCGTAGGCGCGACGCCCAAACTGCCAGCAAGCGCGCCCGCCAGATCCGACAGAATGTCCGCGTGGAGGTTTGTCGCAACGATAGTGTCCAGGCTTTCGGGTTTCAGGGTCATGCGCACTGTCATCGCATCGACCAGCATCTTGTCCCATTCAACGTCCGGAAATTCGGCTGCGACTTCTGCCGCGATTTCGTCCCACATCACCATGCCGTGACGCTGTGCGTTTGATTTTGTCACAACCGTGAGAAACTTGCGCGGACGAGACTGTGCGATCTGGAACGCGTAACGCATTATCCGCGTGACGCCGACACGCGTGAATATAGCGACCTCGGTGCCAACTTCTTCCGGCAGGCCGCGATGCGCGCGCCCGCCATTGCCGGAATATTCGCCCTCGGAGTTTTCGCGCACGATCACCCAATCCAGGTCGCCGGGTTTGCAGTTGCGCAGTGGTGGCGTGATGCCGGGTAGAATTTTGGTTGGGCGGACATTCGCGTACTGGTCGAAGCCCTGACAAATGGGAAGTCGCAGCCCCCACAGTGTGATGTGGTCCGGAACATCCGGCGCACCGACTGCGCCGAAATATATGGCATCGAACGGCTGCAATTGCTTCAGGCCGTCCTCGGGCATCATGACGCCGTTTTTCTTGTAGTAGTCGGATCCCCAATCGAAATGGGTGACATTGATCGTCAAATCGCCTGCGCGTTTTTCGATGGCCTTGAGAACTTCGCAACCGGCCGAGATGACTTCCGGTCCAATTCCGTCTGCCGGTATCGCTGCAATCGAATAAGCGCGCATTGAGCTTCCTTTCATCGAGTGGCCAGAGCGACGGTTAGAGGCTCGCGCTCGGACTGCAATTTCGCAAGCTTCATAATGCTAGCTCACAAAATCGTAAACAGAAATCTGTTGACAATCTACAATTCGAACCTTAGCCATTTGAGCGATCAAAAGATGCATGTCGAGACGCACCGTTTTTGTGCGTCGGGAGGTGAGATGTCGTTCCTGGTCCTGTCTGATCTGGAAAAGCGCTATGGCGCGCTCACTGTTGTAAAAGGCGTCAATCTGTCGGTGGATAAGGGAAAGCTTGTCTGCCTGCTTGGCCCCTCAGGCTGCGGAAAAACGACGACGCTACGCCTGATCGCTGGCTTTGTGCCGGCGGATGGAGGCGAGATAAGGGTTGGCGACAAGGTTGTGTCCTCGCCCGCAGGCACGATGCCGCCGGAAAATCGCAACATGTCGATGATCTTCCAGAGCTACGCGCTTTGGCCGCACATGACCGTTTATCAGAATGTGGCCTATGGATTGAAACTGCGGAAGCTTCCGGCCGACGAAGTCGACAAGCGCGTGAAGGCGATCCTGGGCGTTACCCAGCTAACCCCGCTTGCGGAGCGGTATCCGGGCGAGCTTTCAGGCGGACAACAACAGCGCGTCTCGCTGGCGCGTGCCTTGGTCGTGAAGCCGGAAATCCTGCTTCTCGACGAGCCGCTTTCCAACCTCGACGCCAATCTGCGCGAGGAAATGCGCTTCGAGATCAGGCGGCTGCACGACGAGTTTCGCTACACCACGGTCTACGTAACCCACGATCAGGCTGAGGCTATGACAACGGCGGACCTGATTGTCGTTATGAACAACGGCAAGATCGAACAATCCGGAACGCCCGAGGATATTTATGCAAGGCCGGAGACGGAATTCGTTGCTCGCTTTATCGGCGGAACGAACATTCTGACCGGCAAGGCGAAGGGCAAGAACACGGTCGATGTCGATGGCGGATTTACGCTCCAGTGCGGCAGCGGTTCGCTCGTCGAAGGTGGCAAGGGCATCGTTTCAATTCGCCATCACGACATTGAACTAAGCCCGAAGAAAAAGGTCGATGTGAATTCGGTTCCGCGCGTTGTGAAACGGCAAATCTATCTCGGTTCGCATCGCGATTATCTGGTGGACATCAAAGGTGGGGAGACGATCCGAACCGTCGCGCCCGTTGATGTCGAAATGCCCGTTGGCAGCGAGGCGTGGTTGCACTTCCCGCCGCAGCACTGCCGCGCGCTCACGGAGTGATTCGCATTAGAAAATATATGGAGGAGAAGGAAATGCGCAGTTTGAAATTTGCCGCTGCGGCGCTGGCAGTCAGCGTCTTTACAGTATCGGCATCGTTTGCACAGGCCCCTGCACCTTACAGTGTCAGCCCGGACCTGCTTGAAGCAGCCAAGAAAGAAGGCAAGGTCGTTTTCTACACCGCAACCGATGTCGCGGTGGCGGAAAAGCTCGCCGAATTGTTCGAGAAAGAATTTCCAGGGATAGATGTTCAGGTAGAGCGTGCCGGTTCTGAGCGCGTTTTCCAACGCGTCGGTCAGGAATATTCGTCCGGCATCCACAACGCCGACGTAACTGAAACTTCGGATGCCGTGCATTTCCTGTATTTCAAGAAGCAGGGCTGGCTCGAGCCTATGGTTCCGCAGGTCGTCGCCGACAAGTGGCCGGAAGATGAGAAGGATCCTGACGGAAACTTCGCGGCCTATCGCGCGCATCTTTCGGTGATGGCCTACCGGTCTGACCTGATGCCGGAAGCAGATGCGCCGAAGACTTGGACAGATCTTCTCGACCCCAAATATAAGGGCAAGATGGTCAAGGCGCATCCGGGCTATAGCGGCACGGTTATGACCGCGACGTTCGTACTGAGCGAACTGCTCGGCTGGGATTATTTCGAAAAGCTCGGCAAGCAGAATGTAATGCAGGTTCAGTCCTCGACCGAACCGCCGAAGAAACTCGCTCAAGGCGAACGCGTACTTGAGGTGGACGGCAATGAATACAATGTATTCCGCCTGCAGGACGACGGCGTGCAGATCAAGATCGTTTATCCCGAAGAAGGCACCCCTCTTGCAGTTGGAAATGCTGCTGTCATGAAGCAGGCGCCGCACCCGAACGCAGCGAAAGTTTTCTATGCGTTCCTGTTCTCGCTGGAAGCACAGCAACTGAACAGCGACTTTGGCGGTCTGCGCTCCTTCCATCCTGACGTGAAGGAGAAGGCCACGAAGACTCCGCTGTCGAAAATCAAGGTTCTGCATTCTGACCCAGCGAAGCTGGAAACGCAGATTCAGACCATCAAGACCAACTACGAAAAGTATTTCGGGACCTGATACAAATGAGTGCCGTCAGCGCAACCTCGGCAGATATGGCTGAGACTCGTCGCAAGAGTTTTGACCTTTCGATGCCTATCTTCATCTTCCTGGCGCTGTTGCTGACGGCGCTCGTCGCACTGCCTCTCTTCTGGATCATCTTCTACAGCTTCAGAAGCGACACGGGTGCAGGCGCGACGCTGGAAAACTTTGTCACACTGGTTACAGATTCGACATTGCTGCAAGCCTACGGGTTGGCCATCGGCATGTCGCTCGCGGTGGGATTGCTGTCATGTGTCGTTGCCACACCGATGGCGTGGCTCGTGGCGCGCACCGACCTGCCTGGCAGGAAATGGATACGGATGCTGGTGACGGCGTCGTTTGTTACGCCGCCGTTTCTCGGCGCGATTGCCTATGAGATTCTGGCTGCACCAAACACCGGTCTGGCAAACGTTGTTTACCGCAAAATCTTCGGGCTGGACCAGTCAACAGTGCTGGTGAATATCTACACCTTCTCCGGGTTGGTTTTCGCCATCGCCTGCTTCACCTTTCCATATGTATTTACACTCGTTTCCAACGCCTTGGATAAGGTACCATCCGACCTCGAGGATGCGTCTTCCATTCTTGGCGGCAATGCGATGACGACGCTTCGCAAAGTGACCATTCCAATGGTTCTCCCAGCGATGCTGGCCGGCACGCTCATCGCGATTCTGCAATCGCTTACGATGTTCGGTTCGCCGGCCATCATTGCACTGCCTGCCGGCTTCCATGTCATCACGACGAAAATCTGGAGCCTTTTCCAGTTTCCGCCACGGCTCGGATTGGCTGCCGCCTCCGCTATTCCATTGCTGATCCTGACGATCATCCTGCTGCAAACGCAGAAGGCAATACTCGGTCGCAAGGGCTATACGGTGTTAGGCGGCAAGAGCGGTTCGCCCAGATTGACGAAGTTCGGACGCTGGAAATGGGTGGCTATCGCATTCGTGCTCACCGTACTGTCGCTGACGATTTTCTTCCCCTATCTCGCGCTGGTCAAAACCGCGTTCACGAACACCGTCGGTGATCCGCTCACGTGGGACACGCTGACGCTGAAGCACTGGAACTTCGTGCTGTTCGAGTTTTCGGCAACGCGCCTTGCCATGTGGAACACAATGCTGCTGGGTGTGCTGACGGCAACCGCAGTCACCGCGATTGCACTCGTGGTTTCCTATCTGGTGGTGCGTCGTTCGGTGACAGGATCGAAATATCTCGGTTTGCTCGCAACGGCTCCGGTCGCAATTCCCGGCATTGTTCTCGGCGTCGGCCTGTTTCTCAGCTATGCGAATCCAACCTTCCAGCTCTATGGAACGCTCTGGATTCTCCTGATCGCGTTCATGACCATCGAGTTGCCGGCCGGATACCAGCAAATGTCGTCGTCATTCGCCGGCGTTCACCCCGAACTTGAGGAAGCCGGGCGCATTCTGGGCGCATCGCGCATGACGACATTGCGGCACATTACAGCGCCGCTCTTGCGAACAAGCGTTGTGGCGGCGTGGTGTTTCGTCTTCGTGGGCACGATCCGCGAGCTATCGGCGACGATCTTGCTGACTACAGCAAACACGAAGCTCGTATCGGTGATCATCTATGATTTGAACGAAAGCGGCGACCTCGGAGCCATCTGTGTGCTTGGCATTCTGCTGCTGCTGATTTCCTTCGCGGTTGTATATGTCGCCAATCGTGTGCCGGTTCTGGGTGGAGCACAGATGAGCACGCGCGGTTGAGGTGACAGTGGAAAGGATGTGGCGTGGGGATTGTTCACGCTACGCCTGCTGATAAAGATTGGCCGATAGGCGGCTACGCAATCATGCGAGAGCGCACCAAGAGGCAGACATGGCAAACAAGCCTGCACAGCAAAGCTTGGCAGCGATTGACTTCCTGAGAACACGTTCACTCAGCAACGTGGTTCAGGGGGAGATCGAGCGTATGATTATCGACGGCGAACTTACGCCGAACGAGCGGATCAACGAAAATGCGCTTTCGCAGAAACTTGGCGTGAGCCGCGGGCCAATCAGAGAAGCTTGCAGCGCGATTGCCGCCTTGGGGCTTATCGAAATCATTCCCAATCGCGGGTTCTTCGTCAGAGCGCTGACAAATGACGAGGCGCAGGATTTGTCCGAAGCACGGGCGGGCGTTTTCGGATGCATGGCCATGCTGCTGGCGGAGAGGATCACCGACAAACAGGTTACGGAACTGCGCGGCCTGTTGAAGAAGATGGACGAAATCGCAGCCACGGGCGAAGTACACGATTACTACCCGGTCAACCTGACATTCCATCGGCGGCTTGCCGAAATGGCGGGAAACAAGAGGCTGGAGTCCATCTATCAGAGCTTTGTTCGGGAGCTGCATATCCAGCGCTATCGCGCCCTTGCGAGCGGAGACACGCTTGCAGTTTCCAATGCAGAGCACAATGCGATTGTCGAGGCGCTGGCAGCACGTGATCCGCTGGGCGCCTTCGCAGCAGGCCGCGCGCACATCATGAACGGAATAGAGCGGACCCGAAAGGCGGGCGAACCGCAAGCCTAAAGTTTAGAGCAAAAGGCGCACGCGTCGCGATCATAATTGTTGACAATTGACAATCTTCAGGCAAAACAGCCAGTAGATTTCGGCCAGGGAGCGACAAGAGGACAGGATGAACAAGTTCAGCACGACGGACGTCGAACTCACGAAATATGTGGCCGAATTTATCGTGAATGCGCGGGTTGAAGACCTGTCCAGCGAAGTGGTCGAGGTTGGAAAAAAGTCGATCCTTGATGGCTTTGGCCTTGCGTTATCTGGGTCGGTTGCAAAGAGCGGCGAACTCGTGCGCCAGCATCTGGATGATCTTGGATTGGCAGAAGGCGGCGCTACGGTGATTGGCGGTGGGCGCAAGGTCGCGCCGCGCTTTGCCGCTTTCGCAAATGGCGTGGGCATTCACGCAGACGATTACGACGATACACAGCTCGCGGTGGCGAAGGATCGTGTTTACGGCCTGCTGACGCACCCGACCGCTCCGGCGCTGCCAGCGGCATTTGCAATGGCGGAGATAAAGAAGTCGAGCGGGCGTGACTTCATGCTGGCCTACCATCTCGGCGTGGAGGTAGAGTGCAAAATCGCAGAGGCGATTGCGCCGCGCCACTACCAGACCGGCTTCCATGCGACGGCAACCTGCGGAACCTTCGCGGCTGCTGCGGCGGCCTCTAAACTGCTCGGTTTCGACGTTGCAACCACGCAGCGCGCGCTCTCGATTGCAGGCAGCCAGTCTGCCGGATTGCGCGAGAACTTCGGCACCATGACGAAGCCGTTTCATGCGGGCCGGTCGTCCGAGAGCGGCGTCGCTGCGGCGCAATTCGCTTCCTACGGATGGACGGCTACGCCTAAGATCCTCGAGGCTCCGCGCGGGTTCTTCAGTGCTGCTGGTGGGGGCTACGACCTGCAGGCAATTTACGGAAAGCTGGGAAGCCCCTGGACGTTTGCTGATCCGGGCGTATCCATCAAGCCGCATCCGTCAGGCTCGCTCACCCATCCGGGCATGACCGAAATGCTGCGGCTCATCAAGAAACATGACATCAAGCCGCAGGATGTTGCGCATGTTCGTGTCGGCACCAATTCCAATATGCCGAACGCGCTCATTCACCACAGGCCGAAGGACGAATTGCAGGCAAAGTTCTCGATGGAATTCTGCATGGCGATCCTGCTGCTTGAGCGTCGTGCTGGTCTGCGCGAATTCACAGACGAAGTAGTGGAGCGCGACGACGTCAAGAAAATGATCGAGAAGGTCGACTTTGTCGTCGACGATGATGCTGAAGCCGCTGGCTATCACCTGATGACGACCATCATTGATATTGACCTCAAGGATGGGCGGCGCATTTCGGGTCGCGCCGATTTCGGCAAGGGCAGCCCTGCTTTCCCGATGAGCTATGACGAGGTTGCGGACAAATTCAGGGAGAACGCTGAGTTCGCGGGTATGGGCAAAGATCGGTGCAGCGAGATCGTTGAGCTGGTCCGCTCGATTGAGAAGCAAGGCTCTGTCGCCGGATTGGCCGAGCGGCTGATCTCAGTTCGCTGACGCTTTACGGCTGCATGCGCAATGTCCAGCGATCCCAAAGCTGGGGCAGGTTTTTCGAACCTGACCAGAATAGCAATGTCTCTCACCATCGGTGCTGCGGGGGCGTTGTTCGGGGTCGTCGTTGGCCTGCCGCTGCCATACATGCTCGGACCGCTTCTGTTTGGAGCGCTCGCTGCATTCGCGGGTGCTCCGCTTTTGATGTTTCCCTACGGGCGAGAGATGGGGCAGGTGGTGGTTGGGATTGGCATCGGGCTGCGCTTCACGCCGGTCGTGGTAGTCGCAACTTTGAAGCTGCTGCCGGTAATGCTGCTTTCGACAGTGCTTATCATGATAACGACGACTGGCGCGGCGCTGCTTATGCGCAGGCTCGCGCAGGTGGACCGCACGACAGCCTTCTTCTCGACTGCAGCCGCCGGAATTATCGAGATGGCGGTTATCGCGACCCAAAAGGGCGCAGACAGCAGCATTGTCGCGGTGACGCATCTCGTGCGCGTGACCACAATCGTGGCGACCGTTCCGATACTTGTGACGCTGTTTGGCACACACGGCCATTTGCAGCAGGCGCATATTCCCTTCGACACGGAAGCAATCCCGCTGATTGGTCTGTTGCTGGTTGCCGGTGCGCTTGGGTATTTGATCGCACCGCTGCGCATTCCCAACACATGGCTGATGGTGCCTGTGCTTCTTGGCGCGCTGGTTGCAGGTTTGGGCTTTGGCCCTTACGCGATTCCGCGCATTCTGCTGACGGTCGCGCAGGTGGTGATAGGTACATGGATTGGCAGCCGGTTTCGGCGCGATGTGCTGACAAGACTGCCGCGTATCACGATCACGGCGTTGATCATCACATTTTATCTGATCGTATCGGCAATGGTGATTGCGACCATTGTCGTGGCGCTCAGCGATCTTTCATTCACCACCGCCGTGCTGGCAGTTGCGCCGGCCGGGATCACCGAAATGGTGCTAACCGCCACGGCGATGCATCTGGACGCCGCGACGGTGACGGCGTTCCAGATAATGCGTATCGCGGTCGTCATGACGACCATTCAATTTACCTTCGCTGCGTTCGACAAACTCTCCGAAAAGTTTGCGACGCAGGACCGACACAGCAATGAAAGCGAATGAGGGGGAGCAAATGAGCGAGACCGCCGTAACCCAGCAATTGGCGGCATGGACCGTCGGAATGAAGTTCAAGGATATACCTGCGTCCGTTCGCGCAGAGGGCGTGCGTACCTTCGTCAATTGGCTGGGCTGCGCCGTTGGTGGCTCCGATCACGAGACGGTTGACCGCGCATTGGCCGTTGCGCTGCTCTTCACTGGTCCGAAAAGAGCGTCCGTCATCGGTCGGAAGGAACGTCTCGATGAACTGCATGCTGCGCTTATAAACGGCATTTCATCGCACGTGCTGGACTATGACGACACGCATTTGAAGACCATCGTGCACCCCGCGGGTCCGGTTGCGTCGGCGCTGTTGGCGGTGGCTGAGGAGCGCGGCATAAGGGGCAAGGATTTCATCACAGCGCTTATCGCCGGTGTTGAGGTGGAATGCCGGATCGCGAACTCGGTCTATCCAGACCACTATGATCGTGGTTGGCACATAACCGGCACTGCCGGCGTTTTTGGCGCTGCGGCAGCGGTTGGGAAGCTCCTCAAGCTGAACAAGCAGCAGATGACCTGGGCATTTGGTCTTGCCGCAACGCAGTCCTCGGGGCTGCGCGAAATGTTCGGAACGATGACCAAGAGCTTCCATCCGGGGCGCGCGGCACAAAACGGCGCTATGGCCGCGTTTCTCGCCAAGGCCAACTATGACAGTTCGGAGCGCGGCATCGAAGCTCCGCGTGGGTTCGCAAATGTGCTTTCGACAAAACAGGACTACAACGAGATTCTCGGCAAGCTTGGCGAGGTCTGGGAAGCCGGTCTCAACACCTATAAGCCCTATGCCTGTGGGATAGTCATCCACCCAACCATCGACGGCTGCCAGCAGCTGAAGGAAAAGCTCGGCAGTCGTGTGAAGCAGATAAAGTCGGTTGAACTGACAACACATCCGCTCGTGCTTGAGCTGACGGGAAAGAGGACGCCGCGCACCGGCCTGGAAGGCAAGTTCAGTGTCTATCACTCGGCCGCAACTGCTCTGCTCCGCGGCGACGGCTCGCCTACCGCGTTCACCGATGAAGCTGTGCGCAACAAGGCAATCATCGCACTACGCGACAAGGTCAACGCCAAGGCCGATGCGAGCGTGCATGAAGATGCCGTGCACATCACCGTGACATTCGAGGATGGAGCGGTCGAGAAGCTGCATGTCGAACACGCAATCGGCAGTCTGCACAAGCCATTGTCCGACGAGGCCATTACCGAGAAGTTCACCCGGCAGTCAGACCCAATTCTTGGCGAGAAGGCGACGAGGAAACTCATCGATACCGCCTGGAAAGTTGCTGATCTGGGCGATGTCGGAATCGTTGCACGCGCCTCGCGCAAGAAGTGAGGGTTCGATGTCCGCGCATCTGACAATAGGTATTTTGAACGGCGACGATATCGGCCTGGAAATTGTCCCGGCAGCAGTTGAAGTCGTCAAAGCTGCTGCCGCGCAAACCGGCCTTAACATCGACTGGCGACCCATGCCGCTTGGCCGCACGGCGCTGGACACGCACGGCTCCACTTTTCCTGAAGGCACAATTGAAGCGCTTCAGAAAATGGATGGGTTCATTCTCGGGCCCATCGGCCATCAGGCTTATCCGAAGGTTGCTGGCGCGATCAATCCGCATCCAATCTTGCGCAAGCGCTTCAATCTGTTCGCCAATGTGCGTCCCACGCGCTCGTTTCCCGGATTGGGCGCGATTTACGACGACATCGACCTCGTGATTGTGCGCGAAAACAATGAGGGCTTTCAGCCTGATCGCAATGTTGTCGCGGGTTCGGGAGAATTTCGCCCAACCGAGGACATGACCATTTCCGTACGTGTGATCTCGCGTCTGGGCTCGTCACGCGTTGCGCGCGCTGCCTTCGAAATTGCGCAGCAGCGCAAGAAGCGCCTGACGGTCGTGCACAAGAACACGGTTTTCAAGCTGGGCTGCGGCATGTTTGTCGAGGAATGTTATCGCGTCGCGAAGGAGTTTCCCGATGTCGCGGTGAACGAGGTGATCGTTGACACGATGGCGATGCGGCTCATTCGTGATCCGCAAAGTTTTGATGTTGTGGTCACGACCAATATGTTCGGTGACATCCTGACCGATGAAGCCGCTGGCCTTGTCGGTGGGCTGGGCATGGCGCCCGGCCTGTGCATCGGCGAGGGCGCGATTGCGATGGCGCAGGCGACGCATGGATCTGCACCCGACATTGCAGGCAAGGGAATTGCGAATCCCTACGCAATGATCGAATCCGCGCGAATGCTCATAGAATGGCTAGGACATAATCGCGAGATCGCGCAGGCGGTTGAGGCTTCGCGTATCATGGATGCGGCGATTGCAGCGGCTTTGGCCAATCCTGCGACACGCACCAAGGATATACGCGGCACGGGCGGAACGGCCGACATGACACGCGGTATTCTTGACGCGATGAAGCTTAAGTCCGCGGCCTAGGCTAACGCGCAAACGGGCTTGGGCCGATGCGATATTCGTTTCGCTCGGCGGGGTCGAGTTGTGCGACAAGACCCATTTCCCACTCAAGATACCGCTTGGCAGATTCCATATTTCCATCGTGACGATCATGGACAAAAAAGAGGAAATCTATGGCCGACGCATCGTCAGGCTCCTTGGGAGTTTGAACAATCGGCAAACCTTGTGATGCCCACTCCGAGAGACTTCCGGTGAGGAGACGAACATCTGTGTACCCTGCCTCAACGAGGTCATCGGCAATCAGCTTGGCCTGCGGCGTTTCGCCAGCGACAAAAATAGCGGCATCAATTGGCAGTTGCATGTCAGGCAGGCGCGGGCGGATGCACCAGCACGCGCCATCGAGATGGCCCGCCCGATAGACGATGGAGTTGCGCGCGTCGAGCAGAATGGCTCCACCTTTGACGGCGTTCATAGCTTCGCGCGCGCTTACATCGGCCAGGATGGAATTGAGCTTCGGCCCTTCGTTGGGTTTCGCACCTGGCTGTGCGTCTGGAACGACGTAGACGTCATAGCCGAGCGCCTGCAGGAACGTTGCCGCAATAGCGCTTCTAAGACCGGTGTCGCAGGTGAGCGCAATACGAGCGCGCCGCACGCCAACCCATTGGTCGGTTGCCTGCACTATCTGCACGCAGGGTGCGCTACGTGCATTGGGTGAAGTGCCGGCAGCAAATTCTTCCGCAGAACGCACATCGAGTAGGTAGAGCGTACGATCTGAATCGCTGGCGAGAGCAGTGATTTCGTTGCGCGTGATTAGCGGAATTTCATATCGGCTGCAGATCGCTCGCGCACTGGCACGGCTGCGTTCCAAATCAACGGCGTCCAGTTCGGGCAATGCCTCCGGCTTGTTTTGGAGCGCGAGTTTGCGACCGGATAGCGTCCATCCCTGTGTGCCATTCTCAAGCGCGAATATGGGGTTCCCAACCCCTGCCAGCGCAAGCCCTGCCGCGCCGACTATACTGCGTGTTCGACCTGCGCAGTGGACGATTACGGGGGCGGTGCTGCCTGCCGATACCTTGCCAAACCGATGAGGAAGCTCGCCGTTGGGTAGGGATCGCGCACCAGGAATGGAAGCCTTTCGAAACTCCTGGGCAGGGCGACCGTCGAACAGATTGACCGTGCGGGTAGATCGCCATTCATCAAGCGTTTCGACATCAATCGATGGCACATGCCATTCATGTTCGAGCAATTCACCGAGCGTTTTGCTTGGCAGATTGACGCCCTTGAAAAGCGTGAAACCTGCAGCGGCCCACCCATGTACGCCATCAATGATCCACGAGACATTGGTGTAGCCCAACCTCGTGAGGATCGCAGCGCAACGTTCCGCAATGCCGTCGCCGGAGTCGATAAGAATGATCGATACGCTCACGCGTGGCACCAGATCGCCGATTGCAAATTCCAGCGTGCTGAACGGGCAGGGGACAGCCAGAAATGGATGCCCCTCGCCGAACTGGCCGTGCTCACGAACATCAAGCAAGGCGACCTCACCAGACCCGTGAACTCTGGTCTTTGCGTCTGCTGCCGTGATGGCGCCCGGCATCAAGCGGCGCTCGCCGCTTGCACCTTGCGCCCACCGAAGAAATCCTCCAACGCGGCGAGTACAAGATCGGGGCGCTGTTCGGCGGGGTAGTGACCGGTCGGAATGTCGAAGCCTTGCAGATCGTCTGTCCATTGGCTCCACGCCTCAATGGGCTTGAGGTGGCGTCCGACATGGCTGTTCGAGCCCCATAGTGCGAGGACCGGACATTCGATTTTGCGACCAGCTTCGCGGTCAGTCTTATCGAAGGCTAGGTCCAGTGTAACGGTCGCACGATAATCCTCGCACACTGCGTGAATCTGCTCCGGCGTGGTACAGCGCGCATATTCCGCAAAGGCTTCCGGCGCGAAAATGGAGAGGCCAACGCCCTTTTTGTTCAGCTTGTAATTGATGTAATAATCCAGATCGCCGCAGATCAGTTTTTCAGGGAAAGGCGCTTTCTGGGCCATGAAGAACCAGTGATAGCTCTCCAGTCCCCAGCCCAGAGTGATGTTTGAGAGAAGATTGTAGGTTGGGATGATGTCGAGCGCTACCAGCCGTTCAATTCGCTGCGGTTGATCCAGCGCCATACGGAACGCGACACGCGCGCCGCGATCATGACCCGCCACCTGAAAGCGGTCGAACCCGAAGTGAGTCATGACCTCGAAATTGTCTTGCCCCATGGCGCGGAAAGAATAAGCGGCGTGGTCTTCTCCGCCATCCGGCTTCGAGCTGTCGCCGTAACCGCGCAGGTCCGGTGCGATGACAGTGTAGCGCTTTGCAAGGCTTGGCGCGATCCGGTGCCAGCTTACATGTGTAAGCGGATTGCCGTGGATCAAAAGCAGAGGCGGACCCTCGCCACCGATAGCCACATTGATCTGAGCGCCCTTTGTCGCGACTGTCTCATATCGAAAGCCCGTCATGAGCGTGCGATTGGGTTCACCGGCAGTTTTCTCAGACATTTCAGTCTCCCGTCTATCACTTTCATTTTGTAAATTGTTGACAATTTATCATTGACAGTTTTGAGGTCAACAGTCATTGAGAGATGGTTTGAAGCTATTGGGAGAAACCTATGGCCAAGAATGCTTTACGCATTGCCGTGATCGCGGGCGACGGGATCGGCACCGAGGTTGTTCCGGAAGGTATTCGTGTTTTGAAAGCGGCGGCTGAACGCTTCGATCTCGCGTTTGAGTTTGACGAATTCGATTTCTCCTCCTGCGACTACTACGCCAAGCACGGAAAGATGCTGCCGGATGATTGGAAGTCAAAGATCGGCGGTCATGACGCGATTTATTTCGGTGCGGTCGGCTGGCCCGATAAGGTGCCGGATCACATTTCGCTGTGGGGCTCGCTTCTCCAGTTTCGGCGCGAATTCGACCAGTATGTGAATCTGCGTCCTGTTCGCCTGATGCCCGGTGTGCGTTCACCGCTGGCCGGACGCGAGCCGGGTGATATCGATTTTTACGTGGTCCGTGAAAACACTGAGGGCGAATATTCGTCCATCGGCGGAAAGATCTATTCAGGCACCGAGCGTGAAATCGTCGTCCAGGAAACGGTGATGAGCCGCATCGGCGTTGACCGTGTTCTACGCTACGCATTCGAGCTTGCGATGCGGCGCGAGGCGAAGCACGTGACCTCGGCGACCAAATCGAATGGCATCTCCATCACCATGCCCTATTGGGATGAGCGCGTGGAACAGATGGCGGCGGCCTATCCAGAGGTGCGCTGGGACAAATATCATATCGATATTCTGTGCGCGCATTTCGTGCTGAATCCGGATCGCTTTGATGTGGTGGTCGCATCCAATCTGTTCGGCGATATTCTTTCCGATCTGGGGCCGGCCTGCACAGGCACTATCGGCATCGCGCCGTCGGGAAACATCAATCCTGAACGCAAATTCCCTTCGTTGTTCGAACCGGTTCATGGATCCGCGCCTGACATTGCAGGCAAAGGTATAGCCAACCCCATCGGGCAAATATGGGCGGGAGCGATGATGCTCGACCATCTTGGCCATCGCGATGCCGCGGCGGCGATTGTATCGGCCATCGAGGTTGTGGCCGCCGACCCCGCCTCGCGTACAGCCGACCTCGGTGGAAACGCAAACACGATTGCGAGCGGCAAGGCCGTCGCAGCGGCGCTGCTCGCATAGGATAGCGACATGAATATGAATCTGCCCGTCATCGCAATCACGCCGGGCGATTGCACCGGCATAGGTCCCGAACAGGTTGCGCGCGTGCTTAGCGATGGACGTCTTCGGGATGCGGCGCGGCTGGTGATCGTGGGCGATGCGCGCGTGATTGAACTCGGCAAACAACAGGCGGGCGTAGAGTTCGAGACAACGCAATATAAGCGGCCCGGCGCGGTTGATTGGTCGAGGGAAAGTGTGCCGATCATCGATCTCGGCAACACTGATCCGTCGCGATTCGCGCCGGCTGTGGTGAACGCTGAATCTGGCTATCTGACCGGCGAAACACTTTCGCGCGCAATCGATTTCGCCAAAGCCAGCGAGGTCGACGCAATCACTTTCGCTCCGCTCAACAAACGGGCGATGTTTGATGGCGGCTGGAAATTTCCCGACGAGCACAAGATGTTTGCGCATCTGCTGGGTCACGAAACGCATTTCAGCGAAATGAATGTGCTGGACGGACAATGGATGTCACGCGTAACGGGTCATGTATCGCTGCGCGAGGCGCTGGATCTCATCTCGGAGGAATCCATCGCTGAGGCGATAGTGCTGGCAGATGCGACCATGAAGAAAGCAGGCATCGCAAAGCCACGGCTTGCGGTCTGCGCGCTCAACCCCCATGCGGGTGAAAACGGCCTGTTCGGCATGGAAGAAATCGAACTTATCCGACCGCTTGTGGAGCGCATGGCGGCTGAAGGTTTTGGCTGCAAGGGCCCGTTTCCTTCCGACACGATTTATCTCAAGGTATTCGCCGGGGAGTATGACGGAGTGCTGGCGATGTACCATGATCAGGGGCAAATCGCGACGAAGTTGAAAGGCTTCAATCGCGGCGTCACTGTAACCGCCGGTCTTGAAATCGTGTTCACCACACCTGCGCACGGCACTGCTTTTGACATTGTCGGCAAGGGCGTCGCCAACACGGGCGCCTTGGAAGCAGCCGTGCGGCTGGGGGCAAAGCTCGCGGCTTGAAGCCTATACCTTCGGCGTCACAACCCAGCGAACAATTGGTGCAATAACGATATTCGTAAAAACGGATCTCGTGAGCTGAAAGGCTGCAACAAGCGCTGCTGCGACGCCGAGCGCATCCGCAGTCGCAATCATTTCTGCAAGTCCACCCGGCGCTGCGGACAAAAGCGCAGACAGATGATCCATCCCCCCATAGGTCTCGATCAAATATCCGAGCCCAAAGATGGACGTTGATACGAGAACAATGCTCGCGATGAGTCCACCAATCACCGTGCGCGGTAATTTCCGCATTCGATCGAAGCGAAATCTCAACCCAATTGAAGCGCCGATGCCGATCTGCGCCGCGATGATGATCGCGGACGGCAGGGTGGGAATGCGTAGCCCGAAAGCGACGAGGGCGACCGACATCAGCGTTGGCACGACGACGAAGGCGTTGATAACGCGCATACGCGTAGCCACGACCGCGATTAATAGTGAAGCCAGGATAAGCAGTGCCAGAAAAACGGCATCATGCATCGTGAGCGTGGTGGTGGCGCTTATCCGGTTTGAAATCGGATGGCCTGTTAAAATCAGCCAAAGCGGGACCATCGTCAGTACGGTTAGCACGCGCAGCGTGTGGATAATTGCAACGCTTTGCTCATCTGCCTTCACTTCATGCGCGAGTGTGGCCATTTCGGCCATGCCCGCAGGAAGGCAGGACATCAGAGCTGTCACGCGGTCGAGATGCGCCAATCGCGATAGCGGCAGAACCAGCGCGACGCCGATCAAATTGGCTGCGACGGCCATCATCAACATCATTGGGAACAGGCCGTAGATTGCTTCCAGCACTTGCGTGTTCATCACCGCGCCAACCGACGCGCCGACGAAAAGCTGACTGAAGCGGCGCATTTTTTTGCCACCCGGCATCGGCGCAATCAAATTGGCGACGAGCGCGGCCCCAACCATTGAGCCCAGAATATAGGCCATCGGCATGTGCAATGTTCGGAACAGATAGCCCGTGCCACTGGCCGCAACCAATGTCAGAACGACTACCGCAGTATTGCTTCGATACCAAAGGGCGGACATTTGCAGCTTGCCGCCAACTAAGCCATCAGCGCGCCGCCGTTCACATGCAACGTCTGTCCGGTGATGTAACGCGCATTCGGCCCCACAAACATGCACACTGCTGCGGCGATTTCGTCCGGCGTGCCGCGACGGCCAAGCGGGTTGCTTCGGTTCGCGTGATGGACAGGCTCCGGCCCCGTTCGCTTTGTTTCGATAAGGCCCGGCGAGATAGTGTTTACGGTGATACCATCCGGGCCGAGATCATGCGCTAGTGCCTTGCCAAATCCCATAAGGCCCGCCTTGGCGGTCACGACATGAATGCGTTCCTTCGCACCGGTCGTACCCGTAAGCCCCCCAATCAATACGATCGATGCCTGATCGCTTTTGCGCAGTGCAGGCAACGCTGCTTTCACGAGCAGGAAGGCGCTGTCGAGCCCTATCGCCATCACACGACGCCAATCTTCGAAAGACACCGTGTCGATTGAAGCCTCTGGACGGATTGCCGCATTGGCGACCACGATGTCCAGCCTACCGAACGTCGAGAGCGCGGCATCGACTGCAACGGATGGGCCTTCCATGCTCGCCATGTCGCTAAGCTGAACTGCTGCCTTGGCGCCGGTCGCACGAACCAGCCGGGCTGTCTCCTCCGCCGCAACTGCATCTCGGCCAGCATGAACCAATACAGAAGCGCCTGCCTCGCCAAGAGCCACCGCGATGGCGCGGCCTATATTGCGTGATGCGCCTGTCACCAGCGCAACGCGCCCTTCAAGCTCTTGTCTGCTCATCAGCGACCTCCTGTTTTTATCGGCAGTATGCCGCCTTTTGCCAACCTTATCTCAGATTCATCCATAGCCGTTTAGAATATTGTTGACAATATTATGATGACAAAATACGCCTTATAGCATGGCCGATATACGAGATACATTCAGGCTCATTCAGAACACTTCGCTCGCTGGCGCGATTGCGAAGGAAATCGAGGCGATGATTTTGAACGGCGAGCTGGCTATCGGCGAGCGCGTTCCTGAAACGGAATTGGCTGAGCGTTTCGGTGTAAGCCGCAGCCCTGTGCGCGAGGCTGTGCGCGCGCTCGATTCAGTTGGGCTTGTTGAGGTCCAAACCAATCGCGGCGCCTATGTTCGCAAGATCGATCTGGCCGAAGCCCTGGAAGTCTATGAAGTGCGCGCTGCGCTCTTCGGTGAGGCGGGGCGTTCAATGGCACAGCGCGCGACGGATGCGGACATTAGCCGGCTTCTGAAATTGCACAAGGATATGGAAACGGCAGCGGAAGCTCATGTTTTCGAGGACTACGCGCCGCTCAATTTTGAGTTTCACGAACTGATTGTGGACGCAGCGGGTAATCGCACGCTGGCGTCACAATATCGGATGCTGGTCAAGAGGCTGCGTCTCTTTCGAGCACGCAACCTGATGTATGGCGACACGCTTTCGCTTTCGCACAAAGAGCACGAGGCAATCGTGCGCGCCATTGAGGCGCGCGATGCCAACGCGGCCGCTGCCGCCTGCTACGACCATGTGGAGCAGGGAAGGGTTCGGCTTTTGAGCCGTGTCCGTTCAGAAGAGGCTGAGGGGCAGCGACTATTTGAAAGAGGTGAGGAAACACGCACGGCACGCGGCTGAACGCGGCTGGGCATATCGGGAGGAATTGAAATGCGAATGATCCATGTGATCGGGGTGGGATTGGCGCTGAGCTTCGCCTCGTCCACCGCAAGCCTGGCAGACCCAGTCGACTATCCCCATGATGTTGTGACGCTCGTAACCCATTCAAGCCCGGGCGGCGGCAGCGACGTGTTTCTGCGCGAACTGAGCAAATATCTGGGCAAGCAGATCAAGGCGACCTTTGTGGTCGAAAATGTTCAAGGCGGCAGCGGCGCGAAGGCGATGGCGCGTATGGCGCAGTCTCCAGCCGATGGCAGCATCTTCTACGCGACGACCCCGACCTACATCTACACGTCGCTGCTTAGCGCACCGGAATATAAATATGACTCACTGCAACCAGTGGTGAATTTTTTCACCGACTCGGAGGTGATCTACACAGCCGCCAACAGTCCCTACAATTCCTTGCAGGACGTGATTGCCAAGGCGAAAGAAGGAATGGGCAAATGGGGCGCTGCAAACCCTGCATCATTGGAGCGTCAGGCGGCCGAACAGCTTAAAGCCGCAGCAGGTGTCAATGCCGCTGTTGTAACGCACGAAGGCGGCGGCGACATGATGATCAACGTCCTGAACGGCACGCTGGATATCGGCGTTGGCGAGGTGCAGGAACTTCGTTCTCAACTTGAGGGAAAGCAGATCAGGCTGCTGGCCACCTTCAATCCTGAACGCATGAAGGATTACCCCGACGTGCCGACGGTGAAAGAAAGCGGCTACGATGTCGTGCTTCAGAAGTTCCGCGGGCTGGCCGCGCCGAAGGGCCTGCCAGACGACATCGGCGCAATCTGGGATAAGGCAACGCAGGCGGTTTTGGCGGACCCCGAATATCAGAAGGTCTATCAGGCTGAGAGCCTTGTGCCGAACTTCATCGACCACGCCAAATATCCGGCCTTCGTGAACGATTTCGTGGACAAGACCGCTGCGTTTCTCAAACAGTCCGGCGTGATTCAGTGAAACCAACAAGCGGGTGGCTTTCCAGCCGCCCGCGCCTCCAGAGGCAGCTCGGATGAATAAGGACACCATAAGCGGTATCGTGCTGCTGGTTTTCGACGCGGCCTATTTCTGGTCTGCACAGCAGATTCCTCACAGTGTGCTGGACGACGCATTCGGTGCGAGAGGCTTGCCAAACATACTATCGGTCATTCTGGGTTTCCTTGCGCTGGTGATCATTGCGCGGGGTCTTATGGCCGCGAGAATCCAGCGAGCCGACGCAGCCGTTGACGATGATGAACCGGTGGACCACGAATCTACTTTGCCGCGCGCAATAGGATTCGTGCTGATTGGGGTGGGCTACATCGTGCTGCTGCCGATCCTCGGCTATCCAGTCGCGATTACCCTGATGATTGCGACGATCGCCTTGTACGAAGGTGCGGCGCGTGATTGGCGCATCCCTGTGGCGGCAGTGTTCGGCGGCGTTCTCTTCTGGCTCATCTTCGATGTGTTGCTCGGCGTTGGGCAGCCTTCAGGCATGATTTTCTAGGAACGCCGTTCGATGGATTTTGCAACGATCTGGACGCTTTCGACCACGACCTGGCTCATTCCAGCTGCGCTCATAGGGCTGGTGTGGGGAATTCTTGGCGGCGCGCTGCCTGGAATTTCGGCTTCGATCACGATGGCGCTGCTGCTGCCATTTACCTACACGATGGAACCAGTGGTTGCCATCGTGATGCTGGCCTCTGTCTATATCGGCGCTGAATATGGTGGTTCTATTCCTGCAATTCTGATCCGCACGCCGGGCACCAATTCAGCCGCAGCAACGGTCATCGACGGCTATGAGATGAGACGACAGGGCAAGGCCGGTGAGGCGCTTGGCATCTCGCTTTGGTCCGGCTTCCTTGGCTCACTTTTTGGCTTATTGATGCTGGTCACGATGACAGAGCCGCTATCATGGCTGGCCCTGTCGTTCAGGCCGACATCCTATTTCGGCCTGGGCATTCTCGGCCTGAGCGTCATTGCTTCGATGAGTAGCGGTTCGTTGGTCAAGGGATTGGCTGCCGCCATTGTCGGCATGATGATCGCCACGGTCGGCGCGGACCCGATTGCGGGCATCAATCGCTTCACCTTCGGCGTTCCAGAACTGCTGGGTGGCATCGAGCCCGTCCTGGTGATGATTGGCGTCTTTGCCCTGAGTGAGCTCATGATCCAGTCCGGCGCGCCGGAACTGAACGGGTTGAAAGAAAAAATCCGCATTCGCCTGCCCAGTTTCGACATGATGAAGCGCCTCAAGCGTTCGCAGGCAATCGGCGGTATCATGGGTCTGTTTGAAGGGCTTACTCCAGGTGGTGGCGGTTCTATCGCAGCTTTTCTATCTTACAATGAAGCCCGGCGCTGGTCGAAAACGCCGGAGAAGTTCGGAAAGGGCTCGCCGGAAGGTGTTGCCGCGCCGGAAACAGCAAACAACACAGTTGCGAGCACGACGCTTATTCCCTTGCTGTCATTCGGTATTCCAAGTTCCAACTCGACAGCCGTTTTGCTCGGCGGATTTCTGATTCACGGGCTGCTGCCCGGTCCTCGTCTGTTTGAGCAGAATGCGGAGGTTGTGACGGGGCTCTACTTCGGCTCGTTTATCGCCATCGTCGGACAGCTTCTGTTTGGCATCATTCTTCTGCCCGCCTGCGTTTGGCTGGTGAACCGTCCCCGTCCATACCTCGCGGCCTATATTCTCGCGCTAATCATGTCGGGAATTTATACGCTCGACCACAGCCTGTTCCACATCGGCTTCGTGCTCGGCATGGGCCTGCTGGGCTATCTGATGAGGCGTGCGGGCTATCCCTTTCTGCCACTCATCCTCGGCGTCGTACTGGGTCACATGGTGGAATCGTCTTATCGCCGCTCGCTGGTGTTGTCGGCCGGCGATCATCGCATTTTCCTGCAAGACCCGATTGCCGTCGGGCTGCTGCTCGCATCGCTCGCATTCATTCTCTATTCGCTGTGGAGCGAGTTCGCCGACAGCGCAAAATCCAAGCGTAAAGCCGCACCGAAGGAAACCAGCATATGACAGCGCAATTCGGTAGCGAGCCTCCAATCGCCCAGATGGTAGCACGCGCACTTCTGCACGCGTCGCCGTCCGATGCGGCGCACCACGTCGCGTGGCGACTGGTCGTCGATGTCATCGGGCTGGCCGTCGCTGCGCGCAATACGAACTATGTCAAAGCTGTTCTGCATTCCGCGGCAGGCGAAGGGTCCGCCACGGCATTCGGCCATGCGCGTCGCTTCAATATCTATGATGCGGCGACTATCAATGGCACCGCGGCGCATGGCGAGGATTTTGACGACACGTTTGAAGGTGGTCCGGTTCACGCTGGCGCGGTGGTGGTTCCTGCGATATTGGCGCTCTCGCAAGCCAGGGCGATCGAGCCCGAAGCCATAGTGCGCGGCATCGTCATCGGCTGCGAGCTTATGTGCAGGCTCAGTCTCGTCGCCCCGCAGGCGATTCATAAGGCTGGCTTTCACCCGACGGCGGTCATCGGAGCGCTTGCCGCTGCAGGCGGCGCAAGTGTGGCGCTCGGTCTGGATGAAAATCGCGTTGTAAATGCGCTTGGCACCGCGGGTAGTCTGGCATCTGGCATCATCGAATATCTTGCAGACGGAAGCTGGACAAAGCGCCTCCACGCTGGCGCCGCCGCGCAGGCTGGTATCCGCGCTGCGCTGCTGGCGGAAGGGGGATTCATAGGCCCGGCCACTGTGCTTGAAGGAAGTCATGGTTTCTTCAAGGCGTTCGCGCCCTCGCGTGTGCCCGATTTTTCGCATGCGTTTGAAGGCATAGGCACGCGCTGGTTGATGGAGCAGATGGCGTTCAAGCCATATGCCTGCGGGACAATGACCCAGCCTTTTGTCGATTGCGCGATTCAGTTGGCAGATACGGGCGTCAAAGCTGAAGAAATCGAAAAGCTTGTCTGCCGCGTGGGCGAAGGCACGGTGCATCGGCTCTGGGAGCCACTCGCGCTCAAGCAAAATCCGCCGAACGGATATGCCGCGAAGTTTTCAACGCCATATTGTGTTGCGGTAGGCTTTCTGGATCGCGCCGCGGGGCTCATGCAGTTCACCGAGGATCGAGTGCGGGACCCGCGCACAAGGGCGCTCGCGGCAAAGGTTTCTTACGAGATCGACCCGCATGACGAATATCCGCGCAACTTCACCGGCACGATCATCGCGACGCTGAAAGACGGACGCGTGCTGGAATATCGCAAGGGGCATATGCGTGGCGGCGCGAAAGAACCGCTCACCGATGCGGAGGTGCTTTCCAAGTTCCGTGCAAACTGTGCGTTCGGTGGCTTGTCTGCTGATGAAACGGAGCAGCTTCTGAAAATGGCTTCGGGGTACTTCCAGGAAAACTGATGGCTCCCGATTCAGAAACAATCCAGCGCATCGCGGCTGATGACATGGCTGCGCTGGCGAGTGCTGCGCTTCAACGTCATGCCGTGCCGCAGCACGACAGTGAAATTATTGCCAATTGCCTCGTTCATGCGGATCTCCGCGGCGTTGAAACGCACGGCGTGGTGCGGCTTCCGGGCTACATCGATCGCCTGAGGCGAGGGCTAATAAACCCCGCGCCCGTCCTCGAACCACGAATGGTCGGATCGGTTGCGGCATCCCTGGATGCGCAGAATGGCTTCGGCTTTGTTGCGGCAACCAAGGCAACCGAACTTGCGATTAACATCGCGACCCAGCACGGCGTTGCGCTGGTTTCGGTGCATGCAAGCAATCATTTCGGAATGGCTGCGACCTATGTCCAGCAGGCTGTCAACGCCGGGTTTGTCTGCTTTGTCTTTTCCAACGCTTCGCCAACAATGCCGCCTTGGGGCGGGCGAACCCCGATATTCGGAACAAATCCGCTTGCATTTGGCGCACCTAATGCAAATGCCGATCCCTTCATCCTGGATATGTCGCCCGCAGTCGCAGCGCGAGGCAAAATACGCGCCGCGCTGCGAAACAAGACGGCAATCCCGTTGGGTTACGCGCTGGACTCGGAAGGCCGCCCGACCACAGATCCTGCTGCCGCACTGGCCGGTGTCGTGTTGCCTGTCGGAGGACACAAGGGCGCAGGGCTCGCGATAATGGTCGATATATTGGCGGGCTTGATGTCGGGAGCTGGCTTTGCGGGCTCCGTTGGCAACCAGTACGGAGAAGACAACAAGCCGCAAGATGTAGGTCACTTTTTTATCCTGATGCGGCCAGATCTCTTTATCCCGCGCGAAGAATATGACGCACGCATGTGCATACTGATCGAAACGGTCCAAGGCTGCCTTCCAGCGGAAGGCTTTGCTTCAGCCCGCATGCCCGGCGAGGCAAGCGCTGAAAATGAGAGGACGCGCAGGCTTGAGGGCATCCCATACGAGCCAGCGCTGATCAGCACGATCAAGCAACTGGCGGCGGGCTAGAGATAAACGCGGCAGCGCTGTGAAGCGGGGAAGAACCCGCCAAACTTTTGGGAGCAGCGGATTGGCCAGTCTGCCCTTGCCGCCGCAGTGATGCAAAACGCGCAGCCTTCCATTCATCGCTTACGGAGTTTGTCTCATCACAAAGAAGGCCGGAGTATTTCGCACTAAAAGGGCTTCCATAAGTTGTAAGAGACGAAGGAAAGCTGAAATGTTTACGCGACGCGAAACGCTGTTTGGAGTGGCTGGCGCAGCAGTTATCGCAACACTACCTGTAAAAGCCATCTCAGCAACTGAGGTCGCGGCTTTGCCGCGCAAGAAGATCGACCTGCTTAGTCCACCATTCGTACATGAACACGAACAGGTGGCGACCGGCGGGCCGAAGCTGATTGAGTTCAAATTGACCATTAAAGAGCAGCCCGTCATCAT
The DNA here is from genome assembly GCF_003403035.1 of Mesorhizobium denitrificans. GTDB lineage: Bacteria > Pseudomonadota > Alphaproteobacteria > Rhizobiales > Rhizobiaceae > Mesorhizobium_G > Mesorhizobium_G denitrificans. Next base: position 252,111 of record NZ_QURN01000001.1, read on the forward strand.
CGATAAGGACGGCACGACTCTGCAAGCCATGACATATAATGGTTCGATCCCTGCGCCGATGATGGTGGTGCACCAGAACGATTACGTCGAACTGACGCTGGTGAATCCTGAAACCAACGAGATGGCGCATAACATCGATTTTCACGCAGCGACCGGCGCGCTGGGCGGTGGTGCGCTGACACATGTAAACCCGGGCGAACAAGTAATATTGCGCTTCAAAGCTACGCGAACCGGAACTTTTGTTTATCACTGTGCGCCCGATGGCATGATCCCTTGGCACGTGGTGTCCGGTATGAGCGGGACGATCATGGTTTTGCCGCGCGATGGCCTGAAGGATCACGAAGGCAAGCTACTAACCTATGATCGCATCTTCTATATAGGCGAGAGCGATTTTTACGTTCCTCGCGATGAGCAAGGAAACTTCAAAAAGTATGATTCGCTCGGCGAGAGCTATGACGAAACGCTTAAGGCGATGCGTGGGCTGATACCGACGCATGTCGTGTTCAACGGTAAGGTTGGTGCCCTGACTGGTGACAACGCGCTTAAGTCAAAGGTAGGCGAAAAGGTACTGATTGTTCATTCACAGGCTAATCGCGACACACGTCCGCACTTGATCGGCGGCCACGGCGATTACGTCTGGGAACAGGGCAAGTTTGCCAATGCGCCGGCTCGAGATCTGGAAACCTGGTTCATTCGTGGGGGTTCCGCTGGTGCGGCGTTCTATACATTCCGGCAGCCTGGCCTCTACGCCTATGTCAACCATAATCTCATTGAGGCAGCAGAACTCGGCGCGACTGCACACTTTGTGGTCGATGGGGAATGGGACAACGATTTGATGACTCAGGTCTCTGCGCCCGGACCAAGCCAGACGAATTAGGCTTTTGATATGCCTTTCGTTTCGCGGCCTGCCGGACTCTGGCGGGCCGCTTTTGTTTCGAGGATCATGCAATGAAAACCCACTCAACACTTCTGGCAAGCTCGGCCGCTGCCGTACTGGCGATCGCGGGTGCTCTCGCCTTTAATGGTCGCGTCGAAATCGCACCTGCTCCCGTAACATCACCGGAGATTGTTGTCATCGAACCGGGCGTTTTGAGCTACGCACTTCCTGGCGAGTATCTAGCCGGAGAGCGCGTGGTGGACGCGCCTGTAAGAGAACTGGATTTCAAGCGCAGCTTCGACATGATGAAGTATCAAGTCAGCGTCGCTGACTATGCGCTTTGCGTTGCCCAGAACATCTGCAAGCAGGCGGACGGCATTTTCTTGAGCGACGATCGACCTGTCACTGGTGTCGATTTCGCGGATGCAACTGACTATGCGAAGTGGTTGTCAAAGCAAACAGGCGAGTATTGGCGGCTGCCCACAGACGAGGAGTGGACCTATGCCGCGGCAGAACGCTATCAGGAGCAGGCGCTCGGCGTTGCAGAGGACGACGGTGCCAACCCCGCTGCGCGCTGGCTCGCGCGCTATCGCAACGAGGCTGCGAATAGCGCACCTGACTCAGAGGTTAAGCCACTGGGGTACTTCGGTGTGAACAGCAAAGGTGTGGCCGACATGTCCGCCAACGTATGGGATTGGACATCGACCTGCTATTCGCGAGCTAGCGTCGAGCCGGATGGCAAGCTCGGCAAGGGTGTTAAAAACTGCGGAGTACGCGTCGCCAGCGGAAAGCACCGCGCCTATATGTCGTTCTTCATTCGCAGCGGAAAAAGTGGAGGCTGTGCGGCTGGCATGGCACCGGACAATCTTGGAATAAGGCTGGTGCGCGAAAAGTTAACCTTCTTCGCAAAGCTCAACGCAATGTTGCAACCAGCCGGATAGGGCAGACGCCGGCTTCAATTTCGCCGACGGGGTTTCAATAATTTGCCGCCGAATAGAGCGACGTATGCCAGGAACGACAGCGACCATAGGCACGCCGATCCATGCAGTAGTGCGGCGGATGCTGGAAAGAAGGCTGCGAAAATGCGTATTACCCCTGCCGCCAGCATGCCTACAAACATTGCAGACATTGCCGGGGAGGAGCGCAACTCATAGCCGGTGTGGCCGAGCGTTGCGCGAGCCATGACCGCCAGTGTCATGGAGCCGATGGCCCCCACGCCGAAGGCGTGTATGCCAGCAGCAACAGGAACGTAATCTGGAAATATCGCGGCCGTGCCTGCGAGGACGAAGCCTAGCGGAACGAACAGGAACGCGGCGTGAAGCACCAGCACGAGCGGGTCACGAAACGTGCGGTCGCCGGCCCAGCGGGCGAGCCTGACGGCATTCGCAATGCCCGCAACAATCATCAATATTCCTGTCACCGCATGGTGCGGAAAGAACGTCCATGACGCCAATGACAGCGCCGAAATGGCGATTATGCCTGTGTCCAGTCGTGCGAAGGGTTCTGGAAGGCGACCGGGATTTTCGCGCACGAGCCAGTTGCGGGTGAAACTCGGGATGATGCGACCGCCGATGATCATGATCAGTGTGATTGCAGCAGCGATTGCGAGGCGACGGCTGACGTCGGATGCACCAAACCTGTGCACCTCTACATGAAAAAGAATGTTTGCGCCCAGAAGGACTGAAACCGGGATCAGCACTTTGAGGTTTCGCCAGTTCTTTCCCGCAATGATCTCCGTGGCGGCGGCGGCGGCTACGGCTAGGAGGAATAGGCAGTCGATTACGGCGGCTGCGATCCAACCGATGTCGGTGGAGAAAAATACCGCAAATCTGCCTGCGAGCCAGATGAGGAACAGCACAAGAAGTGGCATTCCCTGAACCGGCAATCGTCCAGTCCAATTAGGAATCGCGGTTAGAAGGAAACCGGTAATGATGGCGGCCAGATAGCCGAAAAGCATCTCATGAATGTGCCAATCGACAGGTGGAAACAGGCTTTCCGTATCGAGATAGCCGTAGAGCAGGGGTATCCAGAACAGAATGGCGAGCGCGCTAAATAGCGCGCCCCCAAGGAAGAAGGGTCTGAAGCCATAAGACAGGATAGCAGGATAATTTCCCGGCTTCGTGCGCGGCACAGCCATTTCGATTCCTCAATCATCGGTCCGGCAGACGAACTTCGTTACAGCCGGAATATTGCGATTGGCACGTAAAGGTCAGTTCGTGGGAACCTGTTCAAGCAGTTCTGCGAAAACCTTCTTGGCCTTGCCGGTTTGCTTGACCGCCTTTGCCTGTTCGAGATTGACTGGCTTGCCAACGACGATCAAGGCAACCATGCCCATTCCGTAGTGCGGCGAGCACTTCACACCATAGACGCCTTCTTGCTGCAATGTGACTGTGATCGCTTCATTCAGCTTACCTTTGAATGGTTGAGCGCCTTCCGGGATCATGTCCTTGATACTTGCCACATCGTGCGATTTGTCCGTCGGCACGAAAGTCACGGTATCGCCGGGCGCTGCTACGACATAATCCGGCTGGAACACCATCGCGCCTTTCTCTCCTTTGTTGAGCATTTGCACCTGATGATCGGCAGCATTCGCTGCGCCCGCGATTAGAAGCGCAGCTATCGCTGCTGCAACACTAAATCCGTATCTCATTGATATTGTCTTTCTTTTCTAAATAATCATAGACATTTGAGGCGCTTTTAGGCGGCTGGACGGCCTGCTACTTTGAGCAAACGCAAAGAGAATCGAGATTTGCGCGGCGTCATGCGGTCTTGCGAAAAAGGTTGCATCTGTGACAGAACAACGCCGTTCATTTTGCACCGAGCAGAGATCGGAAGGAGCGTTTAAAAATGCATCGGCTCGACCGCTCTCTTATCGCCGGATTGCCAGCATTTCAGGGTCTTGATGATTCAAGCCTGGATGCAATTCTGCAAAGTGCTTCGTCGTTGCGCGTGACGAAAGATCAGGCAATTTTCGACCAGGATAGCGACGCTCACTCGTTTTTCGTGCTGCTGGACGGTCGCGTCCAGGTGGTTAAATCGACGCCGGATGGGCAGCAGGTGGTCGTTCGTTACATTGTTCCGGGCGAATTGCTAGGCATTGCCCAAGCGCTTGGCCGTACAACATATCCCGCAAGCGCAATCGCCGTTGTGGATTGCGTCGTGCTGGCTTGGCCCGGCAAGCTGTGGCCGGAATTCGCCACCGCTTACCCGAGCTTTGGGATGAATACCTATCGGACGGTAGGCTCGCGCCTTAGCGACATTCAGGCACAGGTCGTAGAAATGGCGACCGAGCAGGTCGAGCAACGCGTCGCACATTGCCTGTTACGACTCATCAAACAGTCGGGAAAGCAGACCAATGACGGCATCACGATCGACTTTCCGATCTCGCGTCAGGACATTGCGGAGATGACGGGTACTACATTGCACACGGTCAGCAGGCTGCTAACCGGATGGGAGGAAAAGGGTCTGGTTAAAAGCGGACGTCAGCAGGTAACCGTGGTCGAGCCGTCGCGCTTGTCGGTTCTCGCGGAAGGCACTGCGCGCGACAACATCTGAAAGGGCCGTCTCAATCAGAAAAGCCGAGCTGTCGATACGCTCCGTTTCGCTCAGCGGGCAGAAGAAAATCCGGCTGCGAAAGCGTGATGTCTGCAAGTGTATGTTCATCAAGCAGGTTGCGGAACGCCATCAGCGCGTCAGACAACAATTTCGATAGTTTGCAATTCTGTGCGATCACGCACTGATTGCCTGTTGTAAAACACTCTACCAAAGCGAAATCAGGTTCGGTGATGCGCAGTACGTCGCCGATGCGGATTGCGTCAGCGGGCTTGCCGAGCGTCAGTCCTCCAGAGCGCCCGCGCACCGCTTTGAGGAAGCCCGCACGGGTCAGCACGTTTGCAACTTTGTTGAGGTGTGTTTTCGAAACGTGGAAGGTCCGCGCGGCCTCTTCAATGGTGATTAGTCGCCCCTCGGCTGATGCTGCAAGCATCAACATCCTGAGCGCGTAATCCGAGAAGCTTGTCAGCCGCATTTCGGACTTCCAATTGCGTGTGGGTCCGACAGGCTTTCAATCGTGATTGGCGCAACGGTCACGGTGCTTTCACCGCGATTGAAGGCAATCGCGAGCCGGAATGATTGCGCGATGCGCAAAGCGCGATCCATGAATAGCTTGACAACCTCGGGCGGGCAAAGCCGGGTGACAGTTTGGTGGAAAAGGAAAAGCCAGCGCCTGAAATGGGCTTCACCCAGATCGGGTATAATAAGGTGAGGTGGCAGCGGGCGACCGCCGTAACGACCGGTGCGCAACAGCGTTGACGACCAGAAATCGCACATCTTCTCAAGATGCGGCGGCCAAGCTTTCGGCGGAATGGCGTTGTTGAAGATTGGACCGATGAGGTCGTCGTCACGAATGGAATCATAGAATCCGTGAACTACTGCACGGATCATCTCTTCATTCAGCATTTCGGGAAGTGTCGTTCCGTCGATGACGATCGAGCGATGACCTGTGGGATGTGTGCTCGTCAATGCTTTCTCCATGCGCTTCCGGCGAACTTATGCCTTATCGTGTCGTGAATCAGGTCTGGGGACCATTGCGGATCATAGGTCAAAGCGACCTCGGCGTGCGAAACCGTGGGCACAGCTTCCACCGCGGAATGCACCGCATCCCTCAAGTAGCCGGCTGCCGGGCATCCCTTGGTCGTGGTGGTCATTTCGATGCGTGCCCCGGCGTTGCCATCAATTTCGATTGAGTAAATAAGTCCCAGATCGACCAGGTTTTCTCCAAGTTCAGGATCGATAACCATGCGCAGGGATTCCAATATATCCGCGCACAGTTTTTGCTTTGCATCGTCCGTCACGGTCACCTCACTTTGCGCCTACGCGAACGATAATCCGGTATGAGCCATCTTTCTGTTGCTCGCCTTTCCACATATGTCCGCGATTTTGCAGCTCGGGAAAGAGAAGCCGAGGTTCACGTGGAAGCAGCGCAGCTACCGTTTCGCCGGTGGCAAGCGCCTCCGTTGCTTCCAGAACCTTCACCATCGGTTCGGGCGGGAACAGGTCACGGCAGTCGATCTCCACCGAAGGAAGAGGCCATTCATCGGTGATGTTGGGTTGATCCGTTTTCGATGGAATCTCTGCACCGGCGTTAGTCGGGCAAAACAACACTTCCCAATCGCCATTGCCGATTTCGCGCGCGGATGGTTCGAACCCGCGTGAGCCAAGCACCTGAAAGAGTGGAACCGGCTTGAAACTTGCCAGCAGCCGCAGCCCCTGGCCGGGTGCAAGGGAGTCCACAGCCTCCATGATTGCACTGAATGGCTCACCGCCTGCGCGCAAAATCGGACGCACATCCAGATCAAGCGGGGGATGCGACATGGTTTACTCCTATTTTTTACCAGCAACCACGAACAAGCGCGGAAGATGCGCGCCTTCGGGAAGTCGCCGTGCGGCAGAAACGTTTGACAGGCGGCGGGCAAGAACCAGCTCCACGACAATCGCCACTGTTGCCAAGAGGGTAGCCAGAGCGCAGAGCCGAAACAGGTCTGGGCGGTGGAACAAGAGCGAGATGGCTCCGCTTCCCACGCCAAGAAAATAGAGCACGAACCACGGCCCATCGCGGCGTTCGCAAACAAGGTCCTGTACCCTTGGTGTGGGCTTTCGACCCATCAGCGGGCCGTAGCATTCCATCCATGTGATGAACGGCACGATCTTATAGAGTTGCGACAGTCCAAGGCCACCAAGCCATCCGAACGCCACGAGATAGACAAGTGCTCCGAGTTCGGCCTGAAGTTGGCCGGTTGCTGCGAGAACGGCGCCGAGTATGGCCGAAAGATAAAGCGCGGCGAATGCGCCGCCTGCAGCCTTTATGTTGAGTTCGACTTCTCGTCGCCTGCGATTGCGATAGATGGACAGCAGATCCACAGCATAAAGCGCCAGCATAATATAAAGAAAGCATGCAGCGATGATTGCCGAAACAGTCGCCGAACCAACCAGCAGGATTTCCAGAGGAACCCCCACGCTTGAAACCACAAGCGCAGATGTGCCGGTCAGCCAGACATAGCTCGACGTGACGCCATCACTATCAGGCGCAAGCATGAACATGGGCAACAGCCTGTAGCTCACGCCAATGGCGCAGAAGGAGAGCCAGCCCCCGATGCCGAGTGCAGCGTGAAGGGCAACGTACTGGTTGAGGTTTTCGGCTATTTGATCTGACTCAATCAGCCCGGAAAGAAGATGTGCAAACACCGATCCGAGCACGCCCAACAGCAACAGGCAGGTGAGCCCAACCGCTACGAACCGGGCCGGGAGGGGAAGCGGTCGCGCGCTCCACAAGGTTTCTACCAGCACCCAAACAGCCAGCGCAAATCCAAGTATCAAAAAGCAACCGCCGATTGCAAGCAAAGGCCAATCGCTTTCGATCGCGCCTGAAAGCTGAATGAAGCCGCTCACTAGAAAGGCCAATCCGCTCGCAAGCAGAAAAAGGGCAGGCAGGACGAGGGCCGGTCTGCTCAATGGTCGGTCAACCAACACGGGCATGAATTGGAACAGGGCGCCACACATCAGCACGCTGAGCCAGCCGATGCTTGTGAGATGTACGACAACCAGTGTTTCCGGCGCGGCGATGTCATCAACCGGAAAGCCATATCCGGCAGCGAGCAGCATCTGCGCACCGATCAGGCACATCAACGAAAAGGCAAAGAACGCCATCGTCCAGCGAGAGAGAGGTGCGCCCGTCATTTTTATCGAACCAGAATTTTTCCACCGAGCGATGACAAGCTCAAAAGTTGCAATGATGTTCAGGCGTAAAACATATATTGTCAATCTATCTTTAATGCCTGCGTCGTTATCTCGCTGCAATAGAGGGTGGGCAAAATAGGCCGAAGCTGAGACCGCAAAGCTGCTGCGCGCAGATGCGGTTACGCCGGCACGTGTCAGGGGCAAAGCCCGCATGTGCAAAATCTGCAAATATACCTAGGGGGCTGGAACGTTGTGTTTCAAACGCCGGCCGGCTCGATCGGCTTCGCCAGTTTCGGCTTTCCAGATGCGGCGAAGAGGCAACCAGCAATAATCAAACCCGCCCCGGCAATGGTGATCAACCCCACAGTTTCGCCGAATGCGATCCAGCCGAGAATTGCCGCCCAGACAAAGGCGGTGTACTCGGTCGGGATAAGGTATTGTGCCTCAGCGCGCGCATAGGCCCAACTCATCAGTATTTGCCCGGAAAGCAGCAGTGCGATCGCCGCAAGCAGGGCAGGCCAGTGCTGAGCAGGTATGAAGTGGGCGAGCCATGGAGCCGCCAGCGCAAGCACGGCAGCGACTGTCAGGTTTTGGAAAAACGCGATTTCCAGCGGTGGCGCGATCTGGGCTTGCGATCGACCGAGTACGAGATTGTAGCCGTAGAGCAGTGCTGAGATCAGGATTGCAGCCACACCCAGGAACGCATCCCGCGAATAGGCCATATCGCCGAACTTGCCGAGCAGTATGATCATGACGCCGGTCATTGAGGCAAGCGAGCCCCAAACTACCAGGCGGCTAATGCGCTCTCCAAGCAGAGCCGCGGCCAGATACAGCGCGACAAAAGGCGCGATGAAACTCAGCGCGATGGCTTCAGCGAGCGGCAGCCGCGCCAGACCCCAGAAGAAGCTCGTAGCAACAAAGCATACAACCACGCCGCGCCAGACATGCAGTTTCATGGCGTCTCGACTTGGCGGTTTATCATTCGTCACGGACCAGGCGACGCCGCACAGCGCCGCCGCCATGACACTGCGCCACAGCATCGTATTATAAACGCCGATGGCGAGCACAAGACTCTTCATCACGACATCCATGCCTGAAAGGAGGAAGATCGCAGAGATGCAAACAAGTATGACGAAAACGGAAGAATCTGAGGAAACTGAAGCGGATGGTGTCATTGAAGAACCGACGGAGAAGCTGTTTTGCTTAGCCCGGACGTGAGGCACTGGCCAAGTGACAGACGAGCCTAAGCGCAAGGCCACAAATGTCTCGAACGTCAGGTGTAGTCGATCAGACTTGGGTTGCATCTTGGAAGACCTTGGTACCGTTCAGAACACGCCCGACGTGCCCTGCTCGTTGGCGCGAGCTTGCGTCGCCTAGCGAAGTAAAATGCATAGCTCGCATCTATAACACCGATAAAGAATAACGATTTGGCAAATAGGTCGATCTGGTTCAAAAGAATTCTCGATATCAAGGCGCGTTGCTGACGCTAGGCGTTGGACGCGCAACAAGGAAAAAATCCATGAACCAGATGTCCCCCGTTTCGGTCGAATCGAACGGCCGGAAATATCCTTGGCCACGCGTACCGGCCATCGCCATCTGCCTCGACGGTTGTGAGCCTGCCTATCTGGACGAAGCCATCAATGCCGGACTGATGCCCACGCTGGAGCGGATTAGGAAGAAGGGCACAGTGCGCACCGCTTTTTCCGTGATCCCCAGTTTCACCAACCCGAACAATCTTTCCATTGCGACGGGCCGCCCGCCTGTCGTGCACGGTATTTGCGGCAACTACCTCTACAATCCGGAAACGGGGGAGGAAGTTATGATGAACGATCCGAAGTTCCTGCGCGCGCCGACGGTGTTCAAAGCATTCTATGACGCGGGTGCGAAAGTGGCGGTCGTCACCGCCAAGGACAAATTGCGCGCGCTGCTCGGGCACGGTCTGAAATTCGATGACGACCGCGCCATCTGCTTCTCATCGGAAAAGTCGGATACCACGACGAAGGCCGAGCACGGCATCGACAATGCTTCGAATTGGCTGAGCCGTCCCGTGCCGGAAGTCTATTCCGCCGAACTGTCGGAGTTCGTTTTCGCCGCTGGCGTTAAGCTACTGAGAGAGTGGCGGCCTGATGTGATGTACCTGACCACCACCGACTATGTGCAGCACAAATATGCGCCGGGCGTGAAGCAGGCGAACGACTTCTATGAAATGTTCGACAAGTACCTGACCGAACTTGATGCGCTTGGCGCGGCCATTGTTGTGACCGCCGACCACGGCATGAAGCCGAAGCATCATGCCGACGGTTCGCCTAACGTCGTCTACGTTCAGGATCTGATGGACGAATGGCTCGGCAAGGACGCGGCGCGGGTCATCCTGCCAATCACTGATCCTTATGTCGTCCATCACGGTGCGCTCGGCTCCTTCGCTACGGCCTATCTGCTAAAAGACGCGGACCGCGAGGCAATCATGGAAAAGCTCCGCAAGATTGAGGGCATAACGCTGGTTTTGGGCCGCGAGGAAGGCGTCGCGCGCTTTGAACTGCCAGAGGATCGCATCGGTGACATCATCATGATCTCCGGCGAGAACAAGACCATTGGCACATCGGAACACAGGCACAATCTCGCAGCACTCAACGAGCCGCTGCGCTCACATGGCGGACTGACTGAACAGGCGGTGCCGTTCATCGTCAATCGTGTGCTGAAAGACATGCCAGACGCGCCGACGCTGCGCAATTTCGACGCGTTCTTCTACGCCGCCACCGCAGCCGCCCTGACGAACGCCTGAGGAGCAAGCCATGAACAAGCCGGAGCAGATCAAGGTTCGTCATGAACCGATGCGCGTTGCTGGCAAAATGGTGGACGCCGACGCGACAATAAACGTTCACTACCCCTATAATGATGCGGTAGTGGGAACTGTACCGGCAGGCAATGCCGAACATGCTCGCAAGGCGTTCGAGATTGCTGCAAACTACACACCAAAGCTGAGCCGCTATGACCGCCAGAAGATTCTTCTCAAGACCGCGGAACTGCTCAACTCGCGGAAGGAGGAAATCTCCGACCTGGTGACGTCCGAACTTGGTATTTCCAAGCAGGACTCGCTTTATGAGGTCGGTCGCGCCTTCGACGTTTTCTCGCTGACAGGTCAGTTGTGCCTTCATGACGATGGCGAGATTTTCTCCTGCGATCTCACCCCCCATGGCAAGCAGCGCAAGATTTTCACGATGCGCGAGCCGTTGATTGGCGCGATATCCGCCATCACGCCTTTCAACCATCCGCTCAACATGGTGTCGCACAAGATCGCGCCCGCTATTGCCACAAACAATTGCGTCGTCGTGAAGCCTACCGAACTGACGCCCATGACGGCGCTTATTCTCGCTGACATTATTTATGAAGCGGGACTGCCGCCGGAAATGCTGTCGGTCGTCACCGGCTGGCCAGCGGACATTGGTGATGAGATGATCACCAATCCGAACATCGACCTGATCACTTTTACCGGCGGTGTACCGGTGGGCAAGATGATCGCGTCAAAGGCAGGCTACAAGCGGCAGGTGCTGGAACTTGGTGGCAACGATCCGCTGATTATCCTGAATGATCTGTCCGACGACGATCTGGCAAAAGCCGCCGATCTGGCCGTTGCGGGCGCAACGAAAAATTCCGGCCAGCGCTGCACGGCAGTCAAGCGCATTCTTGTGCAAGAAAGCATTGCGGACCGCTTCGTTCCGATGGTGCTCGAACGCGCCAAGAAGATCCGGTTCGGTGACCCGATGGATCGCGCAACCGACCTCGGCACCGTGGTTCATGAAAAGGCGGCTGCCCTATTCGAGAAGCGCGTCTATATGGCTGCGGAGCAGGGCGCCGAAGTGCTTTACGATCCGGGCCGCAAGGGCGCGCTCCTGCCTCCCATTGTGGTGGATCGTGTGCCTCATAAATCCGAACTGGTCATGGAGGAGACGTTCGGGCCGATCGTGCCGATCGTACGCGCGCCGGACAATGACGACGAACTGATAAAGCTTTCCAACTCCACCGCCTTCGGGCTTTCATCGGGCGTATGCACCAATGATCTTCGCCGGATGCAGAAATACGTCGCAGGGCTGAAGGTCGGCACGGTCAATATTTGGGAAGTACCGGGCTATCGCATCGAGATGAGCCCCTTCGGCGGCATCAAGGATTCCGGTAACGGCTACAAGGAAGGCGTCATCGAGGCGATGAAGTCGTTCACCAACGTGAAGACCTTTTCGCTTCCCTGGTAGGTAGTGAGAGAACTTCAAAGTTCAGCCGACGGGTAAATGAGGTGCAGGGCAGGCGCTTCGGGGCCGTGTTCGACTGTCTCAATCATCAACAGACAACCGCGCCATCTCCCAAAACGCCCTAACCAACTTACCGGACGAGCGTTCATGCAGGCAGATGAGCGCTTCGTCCATCAGCATTTCCGGCGCGTCGATCTCGATAGGCAGGAGCCTGTCATCAGAGCCGAACTCGGCCCGCGAGACGAAGCCGATACCAGCGCCTGAGGTCACGATTTCGCGCACGGCCTCCCTGCCTTCGGCTTCGATTGCCGGTTTCAATTCGACACCGTGCGATTGAGCGAGAGTCTCCAACTTATGGCGCGTTTTGGAACCGCGCTCGCGCATGACGAGGGGTTGCCCGGCAAGCTGCTGGAGAGTCAGCTTGCCCGTTCCGGCAAGTGGGTGGCTTCGTGCGACAAATGCGATGATCGGTGAGGAATTGAGTTTGAGAATGTCGAACTCGCGACCGGTGGGAATCTCGCCCAGCACGCCGATATCCGCCTCATAGGCGAACAGGTTGGCAATGACCGTTTCCGTGTTGCCGGTGCGAAGCGTGATGCGGATACCCGGATATTTCGCGCGGAACTTCGCAAGAATGTGCAAGAGGTGGTGTGCCGCATCGGCAATCACGCGCAGCGTGCCGGAGCGAAGTGCGCGGGATTCCGACAACAGGTCCAGCGCCTGCTGTTCGGTGTCGAACATGCGCCTAGTGATTTCCAGAAGCCGCTCGCCCTGACGTGTCAGGTTCACCTGCTTCTTATGGCGGTTGAAGAGCAGGACGTCATACTCCTCTTCCAGTTTGCGCACCTGATCAGAGATCGCCGGCTGTGTCAGGAACAGCGCTTCCGCCGCGCGCGAAAAGCCGCCGCAGATTGCTACATAGTGGAAGGCTCGAAGCTGAACGTAGCGCAGGGGATTCCTCAATACATCTGTAGGGCTTATTGAAGGATACAAAATAACGATTTTGCAGATAGGTCAACCGCACCTATGAATCAGGGCGCAAAGAAATTGGAGGATATCCATGGGCGCCGAAAAGAACGTCACCGGAGCTGGCATTTTCGAAGCGCCCGCGCTTGGCGAGCCCTATTTGCTGACGCCCGGTCCGCTGACCACCGCCTATTCGGTGAAGCAGGCGATGCTGCGCGACTGGGGATCGTGGGATGGTGATTTTCGCGCCATGACTGCCGACCTGCGCCGCCGCCTGTTGGCGCTGACTGGCGACACGAAGGGCGAATATGATTGCGTGCCGATGCAAGGGTCTGGTTCGTTCTGCGTCGAGGCGATGCTCGGAAGCTTCGTGCCGAAAGACGGAAAACTTCTGGTGCTGGCAAACGGCGCCTACGGTCTGCGCGCCGCCCAAACGATGCAATATCTGGGGCGTGCCTATACGCTGATTGACAAGGGCGACTACCTGCCGCCGCGCGGCGACGAAGTTGCTGCCGCGCTCGACGCCGACCCGGCGATCACCCATGTCATCGCCATTCATTGCGAGACGAGTTCCGGCATCCTCAATCCCGTCCTTGAGATTGCCAATGCGGTCTATTCCCGTGGCCGCAAGCTGCTGGTGGATTCCATGAGTGCGTTCGGCGCGGTCGCTCTCGACGTGAACGACATTCCCTATGAGGCGATGGTCTCGTCGGCAAACAAGTGCATTGAAGGCGTGCCGGGCTTTGGCTTCGTCATTGCTAAGAAGAGAGAACTGGAAGCTGCGAAAGGCAACTGCCATTCGCTTTCACTCGACGTCTACGCTCAATGGGCGGCGATGGAAAAGACCGGGCAATGGCGCTTCACGCCGCCGACCCATGTGGTCGCTGCTTTCATCGAAGCACTCAAGATGCATGAAGCCGAAGGCGGCGTGCCGGCGCGCGGCGCGCGCTATGAAAAGAACCGGGACGTGATGGTGGCAGGAATGCGTGGCCTGGGCTTCGAGACGCTGCTAGCCGAGAATTGGTTGTCGCCGATCATCGTCACCTTCTTCTGCCCGGCAGATGAAAAATTCGTGTTCAACCGTTTCTACGACCTGATGAAGGAAAAGGGATTTATTATCTACCCCGGCAAGCTGACTGTGGTGGATTCGTTCCGTATCGGCTGCATCGGGCGTATGGACGAGCATGTAATGCGCCGCGTGGTGGAAGCCGCACGCCAGTCCCTCGCCGAAATGGGTGTCACCGACGCAGCGCCGCCAAATGCCGCGCTGGAAGAGCGCGCCAAACTCGCCGCCTGATGGGATAGATTCTCACCTTTGTCGGCGAGGGCATTATGTGCTCGCGTATGCTTTGGCTGCCACGCGGCGACGCGCTGATCCCCAGATAATTCAAGAGATTTTTCGAACGGGTGCGGACGTCGTGGCGCGCCTGGATGGCGCCATTCTGCGCCTCGGATCACTCCCATTTTACCCACGCTTCGCGCCTGAAAAGCCCTTATGGGCTAATGAAAGACGAGCCTGCTTTGGCTCGGATTAGGGCTACATGACGGACAGGTGACAAATATCAGCTCACCCTATCGCAGTATAGGATAAATAGATTTTCCTTATTGTTTACCCACTCCTACCTTTGTCTGAGGACGAAACGCATCAGCAAGTTCGGACTGGTGGGCGCTGAAAGGCGCACGTCTCAAACATCGCAGAATGTGACACCGAATGGGGAACCCACAATGAAATCCACCGTCATTTCTATCGTCGCGGGTCTGGCTGCGACACTTGCAGCTTCCGCTGCTTTTGCTGAGACGAACCTGACCGTCTATACCGCGGTCGAAGCTGTTGATCTCGACCGCTACAAAGAGACATTCGAGAAGGCCAATCCCGACATTAAGATCAACTGGGTGCGCGACTCCACAGGCGTTATGACCGCCAAGCTGCTCGCGGAAAAAGACAATCCGCAGGCTGATGTTGTGTGGGGCCTTGCTGCGACATCGCTGCTGCTGCTTAAGGGCGAGGGCATGCTTGAGCCTTATGCGCCGGCAGGGGTCGAAAAGCTCGACCCCCGTTTCGTGGACACCAGTACACCTCCGTCCTGGACCGGCATGGACGCTTATGTGGCCGCGGTCTGTTTCAACACAGTGGAAGCCGAAAAGATCGGTCTGCCCGCGCCGAAAAGCTGGAAGGATCTGACCAAGCCCGAATACAAGGGCCATGTCGTCATGCCGAACCCGAATTCGTCCGGCACCGGTTCTTGGATGTGTCAGCCTGGATCCAGATGTTCGGCGAGGAAGAGGCCTGGAAGTTCATGGATGGTCTCCACGAAAACATCTCCGCTTACACGCATTCCGGCTCCAAGCCCTGCAAGATGGCAGGTGCTGGTGAAACCATTGTTGGCGTTTCGTTTGAATTTCCGGGCGCCAAGGCGAAATCGGCTGGCGCGCCCATCGAAATCATCTTCCCGGAAGAAGGCTCCGGCTGGGAAGCAGAAGCCACCGCCATCATCGCGGGTACGGCCAATCTGGAAGCCGCGCAGAAGCTCGTTGACTTCTCAGTCTCCAAGGAAGCTAACGAGATGTACAATCAAGGTTATGCCGTTCTCGCTTACCCCGGTATTGCCAAGCCGGTCGAAAACCTGCCCGCCAACGTTGCCGATCACATGATCAAGAATGATTTCGAATGGGCGGCGAACAACCGCAAGAACATTCTGACGGAATGGGCCAAGCGCTACGACTCCAAGTCGGAACCCAAGACCTGATCGAACAGAAGGGCGTCGCAAAAGCGGCGCCCTTCTTCAATTCAACGTCTGGTGGAGGCGATGAGACACGTGACCGTATCCGAGGCGGCGACGCCGGTAAGATCTGCACCGGATATGCAGGGGGCGCACCCTGCGGCGGCAGATTATCTTGCCATCGACAATATATGGAAATCGTTCGGCGATTTTCTGGCGCTGAAAGGCGTGTCGCTCTCGATCAAAGACGGTGAGTTCGTCTGCTTTCTAGGTCCATCCGGTTGCGGCAAGACCACGCTCCTGCGCGCTATCGCGGGGCTTGACCTGCAAACGCTGGGCACGATCCAACAGGCCGGTAGGGACATTTCCACCCTGCCTCCCTCGAAACGCGACTATGGCATTGTGTTTCAATCCTACGCGCTGTTTCCGAATCTGACTATCGAGAAGAACATTGCATTTGGCTTGGAAAACGCAAACCGTCCCAAGGCCGAAATCAAGGCTCGGGTGGCAGAACTGCTGGAACTCGTCGGGCTTTCCAGTCAAGCGAAGAAATATCCGGCACAGCTTTCCGGTGGTCAGCAACAGCGCATTGCTCTTGCCCGCGCCATGGCGGTTTCGCCCGGCTTGCTGCTGCTGGATGAGCCGCTTTCGGCGCTCGACGCCAAGGTGCGTGTTCACCTTCGCCACGAAATAAAGGAGTTGCAGCGCAAGCTCGGTGTAACAACCATCATGGTTACGCACGATCAGGAAGAAGCGCTCTCAATGGCCGACCGTATCGTCGTGATGAACCACGGCGTGATCGAGCAGATCGGCACCCCAACAGAAGTTTATAGGCACCCAAAAACGCTGTTCGTTGCCGACTTCATAGGCGAGACGAACCAGTTTCCCGCAAAGGTAACGGATACTGGACGCGTCGCATTGGGCGGCACCGACCTTGTCTGCGCGCCGCACGATATCGCCCCCGGCAGCGAAGTGACAGCGGTGATCCGCCCCGTGGACGTCATTCCCCATTCGCTCGACGGCACTGAGCAGATAGGCACGCCTGAAAACCTGATCGACGTGACCGTTGACCAGATGGAATTCCTCGGCAGTTTCTGGCGCTGCCGCCTTGCCTCGCCACGCTTCGGCGAGAACATTCTCGTAGCCGATTTCTCCCTCAATGCCGTGCGTCGGCTTGGAATCGAAACCGGCGGCCAGATGCGCGCGGAACTACCGCAAGGCCGCATGCTGGTCTTTGCGAAGGCTGGCTGACATGTCGGTCGCAACAGCCACGATGCCCAGGGGCCGGACGCTGCGCCCGCAACTTTCCTCCGACGACATGGTCAAGCGCGGCCTGATGCTCGTCATCTCGCTTTATCTGATAGTTGCGCTGGCATTGCCGCTTTACGTGCTGCTGTCGAAATCGCTTTCGACTTATCAGTTCGACCTGAACATCTTCGAAATTCAGCGCAGCGACGAGACGGGCACAAATTTCAGCCCAGCACGAACAGTGGCGGACCTGAATGCCGAAGTGAATGCGATCACGCCGGACCAACTCAATACAAGCTCCGATGGACGGCTGCATGTTACCGGCCTGTTTCAGGACTTTTCCTTCCGCAGCCCGGTCAAATACCGCATTCGTGCCACGACCGATAACGCATCCTTCCTGGTCGGCTCGGAACTGAAGCGTGGCAAGGACTGGGTGGAACTGGATTCCAACACATTCCGTCGCGTCGTGTTGCGGCCCGTGAGCACGATCGGCCTCGACAATTTCGTCAGCTATTTCTCGACACCGGCACTTGCGAAATCCATCGGCAACTCCCTGTTGATGGGTGTGATCAGCACTGTACTCGTCATAGGCATTGCCTTCGGCCTCGGTTATGCGCTCAACCGAAGCCGGATGCCCTTCAAAAGCGTATTCCGGCTGATCGTGACTATTCCCATTCTGGTACCTTCGCTGCTGCCGGGTATCGCGCTGGTTTATCTGTTCGGGAACCAAGGCCTGCTCAAAAACTGGATGATGGGCTATTCCATCTATGGCCCGATCGGCATCGTGATCGGTTCGGTATTCTTCACGCTGCCACATGCGCTGCTGATCATCTCTACCGCATTGTCGGTGGCTGATGCGCGACACTATGAGGCCGCAGCGTCTCTGCGGGCGTCAAAATGGCGTACCTTCTGGACCGTCACGGTTCCCGGTGCCCGTTACGGTATAATCTCCGCGGCCTTTGTCGTGTTCACCATGGTAATCACCGATTTCGGTCTGCCGAAGGTGATCGGCGGGCAATACAACATGCTCGCCGTCGATATCTACAAGCAGGTTATCGGCCAGCAAAATTTCGAAATGGGCGCGGTCGTATCGGTGCTGCTGCTGGTGCCTGCTGTGGTCGCATTCTTCGTTGATCGAGCCATCCAGAAAAAGCAGGTCGCGCTGCTCTCCGCGCGTTCGGTTCCGTATGATCCCAAACCTAATCCGGGGTTCGACTGGGGATGCTTTGCATATTGTAGCCTGATAGCGGCTTTCATTCTTGTCATGATCGGAGTGTGCCAGCTTGCTGCAACGGTGAAGTTCTGGCCTTACGACCTGACGCTCAGCATGCGCAACTTCCGCTTCGACCTGATGGATGGCGGCGGATGGGGTGCCTATCACAACTCAATCAAAATGGCTCTGCTCACTGCTTTCTTCGGTACGGTCATCGTGTTTACCGGGGCTTATATGGTTGAGAAGAGCGACGGCTTTCGAATTGGGCGCTCAATGTTCCAGTTCCTCGCGATGCTGCCGATGGCGGTGCCGGGTATGGTGCTGGGTCTTGCTTACATTTTCTTCTTCAACAATCCGGCCAATCCGCTGAACACGATCTACGGCACCATGACCATTCTGGTCGTGTGTACGGTGACGCACTTCTATACAGTTTCGCACCTGACGGCCCTGACCGCGCTCAAGCAAATGGACCGCGAGTTCGAGCCTGTAGCGGCTTCGCTGAAGCAGCCTTTCCATAAGCTGTTCTTCCGTGTGACCGTGCCGGTCTGCCTGCCTGCCATCCTCGATATTGCGATCTATCTGTTCGTCAATGCGATGACGACGGTTTCGGCGGTCGTATTCCTGTATTCGACGCAAACGCAGCTTGCCTCCGTCGCAGTGTTGAACATGGACGATGCGGGCGATATCGCGCCGGCTGCGGCGATGGGCATGATGATCTTCTACACCAATGTCTTCGCCCGATTGGTGCATGGCGTGATTTCACGGTTCTTGCTCGTGCGCACGCAAACCTGGCGTAAGCGTTAGATGTTCGAAACAAATGCGCAAACTTGTTTGTGACGCTTTGCTGAGGCGCGCGTTCGGTTCGCCATAATTCATTGCGGCCTGCGCCAACGGGCCCACCCCACCGCTTTCGATATTCAAAGGTAACGGACATGCAAAACTACATCGACAAAGCAGACGTTGTCATTATTGGAGGCGGTGTTGTCGGGGTATCCGCCGCCTGGCATCTGATCGAGGCTGGAATCAGCGATGTGCTCGTATTGGAACGAAATGAGCTCGCCAGCGGGGCCACATCACGAGCGGCTGGGTTGCTTGATCATGGGTCTGGCGATGCCAACAGAATCAAGATGGTTACCAGAACCCGGGAGGACATTGTAAAGCTCGAAGAAACCCTCGGCGAGTCCGTGGGATTTCATCAACATGGCAGCGTGAGCGCTATATTCAGCGAAGCTCACTTGCAAAAGATGCGCACGGCAGAGGACGCGATGCGCGCGTTATCTATCGGTATTCATGAAATCGACCGACAAGAAGCTAAAGAGCATGTTCCTTGGCTTAAATCCGATGCGGCACTTCGTATTATCTTCGTTCCGGAAGACGGCTATCTCGATGGTGCGCTGCTCACCGCGGCATATGCCCGTGCCGCCAGAAAGGGAGGCGCAAGGATCAAGCGCGGTATAGAAGTAACCGGCTTGTTGGAAGACGGCGGGGAGGTCGTCGGCGTCGCAACACGATCCGGTGAGATACGCGCTCGCTGGGTAGTCTGCGCAGCCGGTGTATGGGGAATCTCGCTCGCGTCTTCATTTAACTTTAGGCTTGCGGGCGCGCCGACCCGTAGCCACTATTGGATCACAGCGCCTGACGGCAACGGCCCATCAGATCAGCCCACCGTGATGTTGCCAGACATGCAAGCATATATACGCCCCGAGGTTGGCGGCTTGCTGGTCGGTTTGCGAGAGCCCAAATCCAAAA
The DNA here is from genome assembly GCF_003403035.1 of Mesorhizobium denitrificans. Lineage (GTDB taxonomy): Bacteria > Pseudomonadota > Alphaproteobacteria > Rhizobiales > Rhizobiaceae > Mesorhizobium_G > Mesorhizobium_G denitrificans. The sequence continues at coordinate 271,863 of NZ_QURN01000001.1, forward strand.
CATACGACCCAGGCGAACTGGATAGCGACATGGGTGCTATGAATCTCATCGACGAGGCTGAGGATATGGACATCCTGATCGATCAGGCCAATGCGCTGAAACCAGTTGTCCCAGGAATCGACGAATGGCGTTTCGCCCACCATATCGCGGGATTGACGATGTACACCCCTGACGGCAAGTTCCTGCTGGGGCGACCGAAGGGATCGTCCGGCGTGATCATCGCTGGCGGTTGCTGTGGATCCGGTCTCGCCGCCTCTGGTGGTTTCGGGTCGGTGATCGCCGCGATCGTTACAGGTCAGCCTACTGACATCGACACAAGCATATACGATCCTAATCGCTTCGGCCCAGTGGATCCCTATAGCCTGGATTTCCGCGAGCGCTGCGCGGCCGCGAGGCTGCGAAAAGGTGGCGGAAATCCTGTCCTGAATGCTTGATCCCAAGCTTTTATCAACCGATATCCGAATTCAGGCCAAGTCAGGGTTCGGATGAACGTGGCCGCGTATACTATGTTACTTCGTGCCGGCCGCTTTGGTGGGGATGGTCGAAGTTTTCGCCTTCGTCGCCGCGCCGTTCGCCTTCGCCCGACGGGAATTGGGGTGAACACTTGCGCCTAGTATGCCTTCCGACATGCCGATGACCTGGGACGAACTGCCGACGATGAGCGGGTCGGGGCCGGTGACAACCGATGCGTCCTTGTCCGGATATGGCAGGGCCTGCAGAAAATGCTGCATGGCGTTCAACCGCGCACGCTTCTTGTCGTCCGACTTCACCACCGTCCACGGCGCGTCTGCGGTGTCGGTATAGAAGAACATTGCTTCCTTGGCCTCGGTGTACTCGTCCCACTTGTCGAGTGACGCCTTGTCGATGGGCGACAGCTTCCAGCGTTTGAGCGGGTCGTTCTCCCGCTGATCGAACCGGCGCCGCTGCTCCTCCTGCGTGACGGAAAACCAGAATTTGAAGAGACGGATGCCGGAGCGCACAAACATGCGCTCCAGTTCCGGTGCCTCGCGCATGAATTCGAGATAGTCGTTGGGGTGGCAGAAGCCCATAACGCGCTCAACGCCGGCGCGATTGTACCATGAACGGTCGAACAGGACGATTTCACCGCCGGCCGGGAGATGGTTGATGTATCGCTGGAAGTACCAGCTGGTGGCTTCCCGCTCGCTCGGCTTTTCGAGTGCGATCACCTTTGCGCCGCGCGGGTTCAGATGCTCCATGAAGCGCTTTATGGTTCCGCCCTTGCCAGCGGCATCCCGCCCTTCGAACAGCACCACCACCCTCTGGTTGGTTTGCTTGATCCAGTCCTGTGCCTTAAGCAATTCGATTTGCAGACCGGCCTTGCGCGCCTCGTAGTCTGATTGGCTCATCCGGTCCTTGTACGGATATTCGCCAGTCTCGAAGCCCCGCTGCAGCGTGTCCGGGCCACCTGTCAGCGCGGGAGTATCGGCAAGAGCCACCGGGTCTGGTTCCATTGCGTTCATCTTCACCATTGTTGTGCGTATTGTGAATAGAATATATCGGACGCCGCGCGCCTCACCTTGATACAGATCAAACGTGCGCGAACCGCCCCAAAATCATAGTCTTCAAAGCTCAGGCCAGTCCTATTCGATCAGCGCGCGTTCGGCTGTACTGCCGAGATATTCGTTGCCGTTTTCCCGTTTGCTATCGCAAATATGAGCTCAGCGATTTCACTGGGTTGCCCGAGCAGTTAGTTTGAGAATGGACATTTGATCTGATAATCGCACGCAGATTTTTTCTGCGGGGTTCAACACTTTATTTTTGGCTCGATTTGACGATGATGTGATGAAGCAGATCGTGGAGAGGACTGATGACATTTTTCTATATGCTTTTGGCACTCATAGTTGGATTGCTGCTTGGCTGGTTCTTGTGGGGCCGCCAAGGTAGCGAAAAAGACAACCTTCAGCGCGACCTGGAATCCATGCGTGGCGAACGTGACAGGCTTAAGGCTGATACAGCTCGTTTGACGCGAGAACTTGAAGAATGCGGTAGAGCGCGCGCCGATCTGGAAAGCCAGTTGCGGAATAAACCTGCCGCATCTGCGCCCGTGGCGTTGCTGTCTACATCGACAGACTCAACTGTCTCTAAACCCGCAACTGGCGAAAGGCCTCCAAAATTGGCCAAAGCCAAATCGCCGAAGGCACCCACTCAGAAGCCCGCGGCGCCAAATTCTAAACCGGCGAATACATCGAAAAAAGACAACCTGCGACGCCTGATCGGTATCGGCCCGGTCAACGAGGGAAAGTTGAACAAGCACGGCATCACAACCTTTGCGCAGATCGCTGCATGGACGGCTGCGGATATAAAGCGCGTGGAAGAATATCTCGAGTTCGACGGTCGCATCAAGCGCGAGAAATGGGTTCAACAGGCAAAGCTGCTGGCTGCCGGCAAAGAACAGGAATTTGCCAAGCGCTTCCCAACAGCGGACAGCGAAAAAAACACTTGAACTAGGCAATCATGCCTTGCAGGGCGTCGGCGCTTCTTTTTCCATGAGCTGCGCTGACGCCATCGGCAAGGTCAATGACCCGTCAATCCGAAACGATCGGCACGGTGCTCGCTTTCGACCAATGCAGCCTAACCGCATCGTTGATATATGGCTGAATGGATCCGTCGTTTTGGACAAGGACCTTCAACTCTAAACCGGAGCAATCGACAAAGTACGTGATGATGTTGCCGGCAAACACCCGGCGCAGGATTGTGCCATGCAGCCTGTTGTCACCTGCGGGGATTGGGGCGCCGGACGTAGCAATGCGAATGCGCTCGGGCCTGATCGCGCAGCGGGTGCACCCTTTGACGGGTTTTTCGATATTGATTTCCGTACCGTTCGCTAACCTGATGCCTCCTTCAATAGCGATACCTTCGCATATATTGGCATCCCCGAGAAAGGTTGCAGCGAAAGCGCTGCCGGGCCTCTCATAGGTTTCGTCCGGTGGACCCTCCTGAACCAATCGGCCGTCGCGCAGAATGCCGATACGGTCGCTCATCGTCAGCGCTTCTTCCTGGTCATGCGTGACAAATATTGTCGTAATGCCGATTTCGCGCTGAATGCGCTTGAGTTCGAACTGCATGTCGACCCTCAACGCCTTGTCGAGTGCCGAGAGCGGTTCGTCCAGCAACAGAACCCTTGGCCGGGTAACGAAGGCGCGCGCGAGCGCGACGCGTTGCCTTTGGCCGCCTGAAAGCTGGTGCGGTCGCCTTTCTCCGAGACTGCCGAGTTGAACCAGATCGAGCGCGGCCTGAACCTCGGCCGCCATCTTGTGACGTGGCTCGCCGCGTACGGACAAGCCGAAGCCAACATTATCGCGCACGCTCATATTCGGGAAAAGCGCATAGTTCTGGAACATCATTCCTATGCGTCGCTTTTCGACAGGCACCCGCTCAACGCTATCACCGTCGATGGCGATCTGCCCTTCGTCCGGAAAATCAAAGCCGGCGATCAGCCGCAGAAGCGTGGTCTTGCCGCTACCTGACGGACCTAGCAGCGCATAAAAGCCGCCGTCGGGAAAATCGATAGACACATCGTCGAGCGCCTTGTGCGCACCAAATGATCGCGACACGTTCCGAACGCTAACATGCGCCATTACCGCTCTCCCCCAAAACTGAAGAACCTCGCGGTGAGCAGCATCAGCGCCATCGAAATCACGACAATGATCGTCGAGACGGCGTTGATCTCCGGCGTGAATCCCTTGCGGATGGCGGCGTAGATTTCGACAGGTAGCGTGGCCTGACCCGGCGTTGCCAGGAAATAAGACACCACGAACTGGTCGAAGGAGACCGCGAAGGCGAACAGTGCTCCTGCGATGACACCCGGCATGATCCAAGGCAGCGTGATACGTCGCGTTACCTGCCATTGATTGGCGCCAAGCGAACGCGCTGCTTCCTCAAGTTGAGGGTCGAACGTCTGTAGGCGCGCGCTGACGACAACGATGACGTAGGGCAGCGCAAGCGCAACGTGGCCGAGCAGGATCGCGTGCGGGCCACGGCCGATTCCAACCCAAAAGAAGAAGACCAGCATCGCAGTGCCGGTGATCAGCCAGGGTATCGCTATTGGCGGAAACAGCAGCACCTGCAATATCCTCTTGCCCGGAAATTCGTTGCGGAACAGCGCGATCGATGCAGCGGTGCCGAGCGCGGTCGCGATGATCGTGGTTGTTACCGCGATAGTGACGCTGTTCCAGGTGGCCGACATCAACTGCGCATTGGCGAACAATTGCGAATACCAGGTCGTCGACCAATCGATGGGAAGTTGGTAGAAGGGCGATCTGTTGAAAGACATCACGCCCATGATGACGAGCGGCAGGTAAAGGAACGCCAGCAAAAGCCCGAGGAAGCCACGGCCGAGCCATTCGAGCAGGCGCGTCATGAAGTAGCCCTCCTTAGCACTGGAGAGGCTAGCGCGAGGACGACGAGCACCACGGCCAGCAAAATGAATGACAGCGCCGCGCCGAGCGGCCAGTTGAAAACTGCTACGAATTGATCCTCGATTACGGTGCCGTAGAATGTACCCGTGCGGCCACCCAAAATGCGCGGTTCCATGAACGAGCCAACCACGGGCACGAATATCAACGCCGCTCCCGCTATCACGCCCGGCAGCGCCAGCGGAACGATGATCCGCCGCAGCGTCTGCCAGCGCGACGCGCCTAGGGACCGCGCGGCTTCGATCAGCGAATCGTCGATTGCCTGCAGTGTCAGGTAGCAGGTCAGAACCATGTACGGCACATAGGAGTGGACCAGCCCGATAACGATGGCCGGATAGGAGTACATCAGGTCGATACTGATCTTAAAAGGCAGGATCGCGTTTAAGGTGGTGTCAAGCAGTCCACCTTCCCGCAGAACCATGGCCCATGAAAATATCCTCACCAAACCGTTGCTCCAGAACGGCAGAATAATGAGCAGGAAGATCGCTTCGCGCATCCGTCCCTTGAGCAACTTGGCGAGCGCATAGGCTGCCGGAAAACCGATGATCAGACACCAGAACGTGACCTCCGCAGCGAGCCTGAGCGACGACAGCAGCAATCGCCAATAAATGTCTTCCTGGAAGAATGCGGCGTAGTTCTGCAGCGTGAAGGACCACGGCTTGCCAGTGTTGGGCAAGCCAGTCATGAACGAGAAGAAGATCATGGCCGACAGCGGCAGGAAGATTGCGACCGTCAACCAGAGGTAGGCTGGCGCGAGCAACGGCACTGCCCGACCAATCTCGTTGCGCCGCTGACCAGCCATATCTCCGTTCCGCCTATTTCACATTAACCTTCAGTTCCTGCCAGGCCTTCAGGTAGGCCTCTCGCTGAGCATCTGTGATAGGCGCCTGAAACTGAATCCTCTTCGCCACCTCGGGATCACCCATCACCTTGCGATTGAAAGAATCCTCCGGGAGGGCGGCCACGGCCTTGGTGTTAGCCGAGACGGGCGCTCCGACCTTTGTCACCCATTCGGTATAGAAACTTGGTTCGATCATGAAGTTGATGAAGGCTTCCGCGCCGGCAACGTTTTTCGCTCCGACGGGGATCGACCAGGCGTCTAGCCATGCGACCGCTCCTTCCTGTGGAATTACCAGCGAAACCGGCAATTTGAATTGCGTCTTTGCACGATCGGCCGAGCCGCTCCAATAGGTGCCTACATCGATCTGGTTCGACGCAATCAACTGGTTGAAGTCATTCTCAGCGCTCCAGAATGTCTTGATCTGGGGCATCAGGCTGGTGAGTTTCGCCTTAACCGTATCTAGATCTTTAATGTCGTTGATATTTTGCCCGGTCGCGATAGCCCCGAACTGGATTGCCTCGACGGCGTCGTCACGGATGACCACGCGACCCTTGTGCTTGACATCCCACATGACGTTGATGCTGGTCGGCGGTGTATCGAACGACTTGTCATTTATTGCCAGCGCCGTCAGACCCCAGACCCATGGCACGCCATAGACCTTTCCGTCCTTGACCAACATTGGCGACTGCGCCTTTTCGGCGCTGATGTCGCCATAATTGGCGATCTTCGACGTATCGATTGGCTGGATCAGGTTTTCAGCGGTCGCCTGATCGTTGAAAGCCGCATTGATCATGACGACGTCATAGAGGCCGGGATTAGTCCTGATTTTGGTCAGCATCTCCTGTTCAGAGTTGAAGAAATCATTGATGACCTTGTTGCCGGTCGCCTTCTCAAAAGCTTCGACGGCCCATGGCTCGTCTGCGCCGTAGCCCTTCCAGTTGAGCACATGCAGGTCTGCGGCATGGGCGCCAAATGCGGATGCAAGGATTGTCGATGCAGCGAATATCAGTCTAAGCCTGTTCATGTGACTTCCCTTCATATGGTTCAGCTTGCGTTGCATATTGGCTGTGCGTGTACCGCCATGAATTCGCGAGTCTCAGCATCCGTCGGTGCGGTCGAACCTCCATGTCGCGTGACCGCAATCGCCGCTGCCGCATTGGCGTAGCGCGCCGATTGGAATGCGTCATAGCCGGCGGCGAGCGACGCGATGAATGCGCCGATATGGGTGTCGCCCGCACCATTTGTGTCGACCGCTTCTACTGCAATGCCAGCTATATGACGTTCGCGACCGTTCCGCAGGCTTACAAGGCAACCTTCGGCGCCCGCGCGTATAACGACTCCCTCAGCTCGGGGGCAATGTTGCTCCAGCAATGCGCGAGCGGTATCTTGCGCTTCGCCGGCAATGAAGCCTGCCTCGCCAACATTGCAACTCAGCCACCGGCACTGGCGTAGCACGCGGGCGAGCAAGTCTGGCGCTATCTCGCCTACGACAGGTGTTGGATCGAAAACCAGCGGACGGTCCTTCGCCAGACGTTCAATCGTTGCGGCGACCGATGCTGCACTATTGGGATAGCTCAGCGTATAGCCCGAGGCGAACAGCCAGTCGCCTTCGCCCGCCTCTATGTCCTCGTCGTTGATCGGTCGGCTTTCTGCGCCGGGCCACGAAATGAAGGTGCGCTCCGCGTCATCCGTGACCAGCACCGTGCATACGCCGCTGTCCATCACGGGGTTAGCCGCAGTCAGCACGTCGACGCCTTCTTGCGCCATCGCGGTGCGCAGGATGTCGCCATTTGGGCCTGTGCCATGCTGTCCCGCGAAGGCTACAGGCAAGCCTGCGCGTATCGCTGCAACCATCAAATTGAACCCGCCGCCGGGCAGTACCTGATAATCGCTCGCCGTCACCTCCGTTCCGTGCTGAGGTAAGGCGGCGATACGGTAGACATAGTCCACCACCGCGCTGCCGATATGGAGGAGGCGCGTGCTGCTCATGTCGCCTCGCTGGCGAGACGCAGGTCGACAAGCGCTTCGGCAATGCGATCGACCTTGTTCAGATCAATCCCGCGCAGTTCCTTTATCCGGTCGGCAGGCAAGCCGGCGATGCCGCTGCACGCGCCCGCCATCCCGGTTGCTATTGCGCCGATTGTGTCTGTATCGCCGCCGATGTTAGCGCTGATGACCGCCGCGCGCCAAGGTTGCGCTTTGGCCACTTCGAGAACGGCGAATGCAGCAGGAATCGATTGTGTGCTTTCCACTCCCGTTCCGATTGTAGAAGCGATGCAGGAAATGGCCGAAGCCTCGTCCTTTTCACGCACAAGAGACAACGCGTCGACGATAATCGCCGCGACATCGACAGCCGGGCTCGGTCCTTGTGCCAGCGACGCAGCGTCGATCCCGATTTCAATTGCCTCGCGCCAGCTGCGCCCCTCCATTCCGCTGCTGATTGCCGCTGCAACGGCGGAAGCGGTGGCGATGGCAACCGGCGCGCCATGCGTCGCTGCGCTCGCTTCTGCGACCTTGGCGACCAGTCGGGACAGCGGGTGAAGCGGTACGGCGATGCCAACCGGGCCGATACGCATCGCCGCACCATTGGTGTCGCCCTCGCGACCTGCCAAAATTGGATCCACACCGGCATTGATGCTATCGATAGCACGCTTGGTTGACGGGCCGAGCAAATCATAGCCACCGCGCGCCTTGACGTCGCTTTCCCACCGCACGAGCGCGGCGACCCAGCGCTGCTGATCAAACGACCCGTTCGAGCCAACCAGAACCTCAGCCAGCAAAAGTGCCTGCTCTGTGTCGTCAGTGATGGTGCCAGCGGCCAACCCCTTTGAGACGCTGTGATCTGGGGTTGGAGCCACGAAGCCATCAACATAACCGTAGGCACGGCGGATTTCTTCAACGCTGAACAATTGCGTCGGCATACCCAGCGCGTCACCAACAGCACCACCCAACAACGCGCCCTTGGCGCGATCGATGAGTAGGTGGCGCGGGATCATCATTGCTCAGAATTCCAATCGCAGCGCGAAATGCGCCGGATTGAGCAGGCTGGTGACATATTCGATTACCCGTCCGTTAGCCTGCCGCACGAGGCGTCGCGTCTTGAGGAACGGTGCGCCGGGTTGCGTTGACAACAGAGCCGCGTCCTCGTCCGAGAGACATTCCAGCTCGGCCCATTCTTCCCCTTTGGCGGGCACGAGACCACGCGCGAAAAGAGACTTGCTGAGGGAACCGTCGCGCAACCCTGTCTTTGGCAGATCGGCAACGCTCTCGACTAGCGGCAACCTGCTTCGCTCAAGCGAGACGCCATGACCGTCCACGGTGGCTATGCGCACGCGGTCAAGCGCGACAAATTCGACACAGGCCAGGTCAAGCCTGCGCGCCAAATCTTCATCCTCGACGATGTCGAAACGCAGGATACGCGTTTCCAACTTCGCTCCGGCTTTCGACAGCGCCTTGGCCCAACCCAGTGCGTCATCCATCCGGCGACCATCATATGTCACGAATGAACCGATCCCGACGCGGGTAGTGATAAGGCCGCGCCCGGAGAGTTTTTCCAATCCTTTGCGGATTGTCGCGCGGCTGACCGAGAAGCGATGTACCAGCTCGTTCTCGCTCTGTAGCCGATCGCCGTAGGCGAGCCGACCACTGCGGATTTCTTCTTCAAGAACCGTCGCGATCTGACGTGGTTTCGCCATTCCAGGAGGTACAGTGGTACGTCGCATTGTCCACTCCTATACCTGTCTAATCCTGTCTAATATTTGGCTGATGTCAAGTCCATCAGGGCGATGCGTGTCAATCATGGCCCAGAATACCGTCGATCACTCCGGTGAGGCCGCGCCCGCCTGATTTTGCCTTGTACGGTCGGCTAGACCACGGTTTCTCCGCCATCCACCACGAGTGTCTGGCCGGTCATGTACGATGAGCGATCGGAGACAAGGAATAAGATCGGTTCCGCGATCTCGGAGACGTTGGCCCAGCGGCCTAGCGGGACTTTGCTCGCGATGTAGGTTTCGATAGCGCTGCGACCGCCCATCTGGCCGATGAAGGGTTCGTTGAATGGCGTGTCGACCCAACCCGGACAAAGTGCGTTAACGCGCACGCCGTAACGGGCGAAATCGCCAGCCATCTGCCGCGTCATCGCGATGACCGCGTGCTTGGTGGTCGTATAGGCTATCATTTCACGATCATAAAGGACGCCAGAGCTGGATGAGGTGTTCAAGATGACGCCACGTCCGGCTTTGCGCATGAGTGGCATGACGAAGCGCGCCGCCATAAAATGTGCGCGTACGTTGAGGCTCCAGGAACGGTCGAACCCCGCGATATCAACCTGCTCCAGATCGCCCGCCACTTGCGCCCCGGCATGGTTGTGCAAGATGTCGATGCGGCCATGGCGTGCAGCGACAGACGCGACGCCATCCCTAAGCGCAACGTCGTCTGTGACGTCGAACGTGAGCGCCTCAGCGCTGCCGCCGTCCTGCCGAATACGCGCTGCAGCCTGCTCGGCTCGTGCGGCCTCTCGGTCGACGAGCACGACGTGTGCGCCCTCGCGCGCCATAATCGCGGCGCCTGCCTCGCCGATGCCGGATCCGGCTCCTGTGATAATGGCGATTCGGTCCTTGAGAATCATGGGTGCCTGCACGTTAGTCAGCCGTTTTCTTGTCGCGCATCAGGAAGCGCGCGATGACGATCATCACGATGGACGCCGCCAGAACCATAGTCGCGACGGCATTGATCTCTGGGGTGACGCCGCGCCGGATTGAGGCGAAGATGTACATCGGCAGCGTGTTATTCGATCCGGCAACAAAGAACGCGATAATGAAATCATCGAAGGAGAAGGTGAAGGCCAACAGGAAGCCGGCCAGGATTGACGGTCTGATCTGCGGTAGCACGATCCGACGAAAGGTAGTCAGCGGAGTCGCATAGAGGTCGTTTGAGGCCTCAACGATGTCGCGTCCCAGACTGGCGATACGCGCTTTTACGATCATTGCGACCAGCGACATTGTGAACATGCCGTGAGCGGCGATGATCGAGCCATAGCCGAGGCCGAGTTGCGGCGGTGCCTGGCCGGGCCACAACGCCGCGAGCGCAGGGTTCAGCACGGAAAACACCTGAACCAGCGCCACCAGTGTTGAAATCCCGATGACCACGCCGGGCACCACGATGGCGGCTGCGAATAACCCGTCGAACACCGCGCGCGTGCGACCGCCGACGCGCTCCAGGCCAATCGCCGCCATGGTGCCAAAGACCGCGGCGAGTGTAGCGCTGACGAAAGCAACGATGAGGCTGGTCTGCAGCGCTTCCATCAGGAAGGTGTTGGACAAAGCCCTACCGTACCACTGCGTCGAGAAGCCGACGAACTCGCTGGCACTGCGGCCCGAATTGAACGAGAACAGCACGACCAGCGCGATCGGCGCATAAAGGAACAGATAGACGGCGGTGGCGAAGGCGCGCATCAGACGAGGTCTATCTGCCGCGTGCCGGCGAAGCGCCAGGCGATGCGCATTGAGATGAGCAGCACCGCCACCACGACGATCACGAGGGTGACGGCGATAGCCGAGCCGAGCGGCCAGTTGCGCGATTGCAGGAACAGGTCGACCAGCGCGTTGCCGATGAAGAAGACCTTACCGCCGCCCAGCAATTGCGGGATCAGATATTCGCCGAGCAGCAAGATAGTGACAAGCGCCACGCCGGTCATCACGCCCGGCAGTGATAGCGGAAGCGTAATGTTGAAGAAGGTGGAGATCGGCTTCGCGCCGAGATCAGCCGAGGCTTCCAGCAACCGGCGGTCGAGCTTTTCGAGACTGACGAAGATTGGCAGGATCATAAGCGGCAGATAGCCGTAGACGATGCCGAGCAACACTGCGCCGGGCGTGTTGATCAGGCGCACGTTCTCGATGCCGATCAATTCCAGCACATGAGGGATGCCGCGCGCCCCGAGCAGGTACATCCAGGAATAGGTGCGCACCAGCATGCTGGTCCAGAACGGCACCACGACAAGGGAGACAAGCAGGAGCCGGCGCCTTGGGTCGACTTTTACCGCCAGATAATAGGCGAGCGGGTAGGCGATCAGCAGGCAGGCGATGGCCCCGATGGGCGCGAGCGTAAGCGTGTTTACGAACGCGGCGGCGCGCGCGCCGAGATTGGCAAACTGATCGAAGGTGAAGGCCGGTTGGTAACCACCGGCCGGTGCGCGCTCGCCGACCGAAAATACGAGGATGGCGAAGAAGGGCAAGACCATGAATACGAAAAGCCAGATGGCGGCCGGCCCAATCAGGGCTGCCGTCACCATGGTCTTTTTCGCTTTAGGGGTCAGCTCCATCGAATTTCGCCAAACGCCTTCATTTCAGTTGGGCTCAGGCCGACTTGAAGCGGGCCATCAGTTCGGCGCGACCCGGATCGGTCAGCGTTACGGCAGCGCCGAACTCCAGCGGAGTAAGCGACGCCTCGTCGGGATAGACGATCTTGTTGGAGGTGATCTCCGCAGGTAGCAACGCGATGACGCGGCTGTCGGTGGTCGGTGCGCCGTTGGCGATGTGCTCCTTGACCGCGTTCTGCGGGTCCATCAGATAGTTCAGGAGCGCATAGCCGGCCGGCTTGTTCGGGGCCGATTTCGGAATGGCGTAGAAATCGGTCCAGATTTCGCCGCCGTCCTTGCCGAGGATATACGCAAGTTCAGGCATGTCGCGATTTAGCTGCGCGCCGTCATTGGTCCAGCACATGGTCAGCCAGGCATCGGTCGAGCGCATCGATGGCTGGTAATCACTGTTGATGGCGAATAGGTGTGGCTTGACCTTGATCAGCAGTTCCTCGGCCTTGGCCAGTTCCTCCGGCTTGATCGAGTTGAAGCTGAAGCCGAGCGACACCAGCGCGCTGCCGATGGTGGTGAGCTGATAATCGTGCACCATGGCGCGGCCGTCGGCTTCGGTCTGGGCAACCTCAAAGAAATCCTTCCAGCTTTGCATAGGCGTCTTGAGCTTGGCGGTGTTGACGCAAAAACCAGTCGTGCCCCAGTTCTTCGGCAGCGCGTAGGTCTTGCCGTCGACCTTGCCTTCGCTGGTGAAGCGAGCGCTTTGGGTTGCCGGATCGAAGTTGGGGACCTGGGAGAGGTCGAGTTCGTCGATCAGGCCGAGTTGGCTGTAGGTGGAGATGGTATAGTTGGTTGGCACGAACAGCGACCAGCCAGTGGCACCAGCCTGCATTTTGGCCAGCATCTCCTCGTTGGAGCCGAAGACGTTGACTTCGACGGCGACACCGGTCGCGGCCTTGAAGTTCTCAAAGGTTGCCGGATCGTGATAGTTCGGCCAGGTAGCGATCGACATCTGCGTGCCGAGATCGCCAGCGGCGTAGGCTCGCTGCCCCGCGCCGGGGAAGCGCCCGAACACGGCGGTTGCCAGGCCGAGGCCGGTGACGCCGAGGAAATGACGACGGCTAACAGAGCCGCGCTTCAGGCGCATGAACTGATCCATGAAGCCGTCGGCCGAGATGGGAAGGTTGTCCCTATATGGCTTGGTCATGATGTGTTCCCTATCTTGTTGTTACTTGGTTGGCTGTACCGCGGAAGACGTGTGCAGCGGCCGGATCGAATGCGAGCGTCACCGTCGCGCCGGGCTCGATAAGGTCGCTTTCGGTCATGGTCTTGTGGTCGGCGGTTACTAGAACATCGCCGATTCCCGGCGCTGCAACCGAGTATTCGGCTGTCGAGCCGAGGAATACGCGATGGGTTATTACGCCGGTGATTTCGCCCATCCTGGCCGGCCGATGCTCCAGCCTGATTGCTTCCGGCCTCAGTGCCACAACGACCGGTCCTGGCTCGACGCCGGGTCGCGCTACAATAGCGAGTGCGCCGCCGTCGGCCATCCGCACAACCTTGCCGCCCGGTTCAAGCGTACCTTCAATGCGGTTGGTCTTGCCGACAAAATCGGCCACAAAAAACTCTCCGGGATGGTCGTAAATTTCCTCTGGGCGACCGATCTGCCGAATCGTTCCTGCATTCATGACACAGACGAAGTCGCTCATCGAAAGCGCTTCTTCCTGGTCGTGGGTGACGAGCACAAAGGTGATACCGAGTTCACGCTGCAAGGTCTGCAACTCGAACTGCATGGCCGAACGCAGCTTCTTGTCGAGCGCGGCTAGCGGCTCGTCGAGCAGTAGAACGGATGGCCGGTTGACGATGGCGCGAGCCAGCGCAACGCGCTGCTGCTGGCCGCCCGACATTTCATGTATGCGTCGCTTGCCAAAGCCGCCGAGCCGCACCATTTCCAACGCCTCGCCGGCGCGACGTGCGATCTCAGCGTTGGCGAGCTTTGGACGTATCTGCTGCAAGCCGTAGGAGACGTTCTCCTCGACGTTGAAATGCGGGAACAGCGCATATTGCTGGAACACCATATTGACGGGACGGCGATAGGCCGGAACGCCGTTCATCATGCGCCCATCAATCAGCACGTCGCCGCTGGTTGGTTGCTCAAAGCCGCCGATCATACGAAGGCATGTCGTCTTGCCGCAGCCGGAGGGGCCGAGCAGCGCCATAAATGCGCCCTTCGGAACATTGATGCTGATGTCCGAAACCGCCGTGACGGAACCGTAAGTTTTGCTTACCGAGCGGAACTCGATGTTGTGCGTCGAAGCCGATGTCACGCCTGTTCGCCGTGATGGCCGAACTCTTTGTTCTTTTCGTCCTGCCACTCCTGCAACTAGAAACGTAGAGTAAAAACCGGCGTGGGATATATACCCCAAGAGAGGTATTTTTAGGCAAACCGGCCTGTGGGAGGTATAGAGCCGGTTCCTAAGCGCGGCAAAGGAGGGCGGCGTCTCGTGAGCGTGAACGTGGAAGGCCTGTTTGCAGCCTTCGGCAGCTTCGTCGGCAGTAATACGCTGACCGACGGGGAATTCGGCGAGGCTTTCCGGCGAATGATGCAGGCGCTTGTGCGCTTCGATCATGTCGTAGTGTTCGCCTATTGCGGATCAGAGAGGCCGATTGATCTCTACAGCACCTTCGACCACGACGAGCATATCGTGTTTGTGTCCTTGTATCAGGTCGGTCCCTACCTGCTCGATCCATTTTATCATACGGCGCGGGAACGGCGGGAAGGCGTTTTTCGCATGCGTGAACTGGCGCCGGATCGCTTCTTCTCAAGCGAATATTATCGCTCCTACTATGTGCAGACCGGACTTGCGGAAGAAATCGGCTTCTTCGTTCCCACGAGTGAGGGAATAACCGTGGTGTTGTCGCTGATGCGGCGCGAGGAGAGAGGTCCTTTCCCGGCGACAGAGTTTTCACTATTGCGCAAGGTCGAGCCCCTCGTGGCAGCAATGGTGCGGCACTACTGCGTGAGGTTGGCGCAGCGCTTCTCCGGCACGGCGTCCCGTTCGCGGCGGCGTGCCAAGCCTGCAGGCGCGTCACGCACCGCGGCCACTGTATGGAGAGGTCTTAAACTCAGCGCGCGCGAAGCTCTGATCGTGGAGTTGGTACTGCAAGGCCATTCGTCGGAATCGATCGGACTCAAGCTCGGCATCGCTACCGGGACGGTGAAAGTCCATCGCCGCAACGTCTATCGCAAGCTCGGAATCTCCTCACAAACACAACTCCTCTCCATCTATCTGAAAAACCTCGAGATGGGTGCAAGCATGTAGCAGTCGCCGCGCTTTTATGCCGGGTGGAGTGCAAGCACTTGTCACTTCGCAGTGTGCAGGTCCGGTAGTCCGAAATTGGTGACAACCCACGGCGGAGTTGTGAACAATTCTGGAAGCAGAAACTTACCCGTCTCGACGAAATCGCAGCCGATTTCTCAGATCGCCTCCGGTACAGCGAACACATCGACCAGAGAGCGGCCTTTGCCCAGTTCGGCTTGCCAGGCGGCTTCGGCGCTGACACGTTGTAGGCCTGCCTCAAGCACGTCGCTAGCCTCGGCCAATGGCACGATCGCCAGTCCGTCATTGTCCGCCACTACGATGTCTCCTGGTTGGACCGAGACCCCGCCGAACACGATTGGAACGTTTACCGCCCCGCGCTCTTTCGAAAGCGGTCCTCGTGCGGTATTGCCGAGCGCAAATGCGCAGAAATCGTCCCATGCGGCTATGGTGTCGATGTCGCGCATCGCGCCGTTCACGATCAGCCCGGCTATACCTTTCGCCCGCGCATATCCGCACAGGATTTCGCCTGCATAAGCGGTCTGCAGGCAGCCGCCGGCATCTGCCACGACGATCGATCTGGCAGGCGCAATGTCCAGCGCATGCAGCATGGCGCCAAAGTCGCCGCGCTCGCACCACGCGGTCACCGCAGGCCCAACGACACGCCGGCCGGGCGAAAATGGCTGCAGTGGACGAATGCGCGGGTCGGGAACGACGCGGCCCGCCGTCACGTCAGAAAGGATCGTCACCGGAACACTGCGCCAGCGCTCGGCCGTTGCTGCGGACAGAGGTGCGATGTTGACCCTATTTATCTTCGTTGCCATGCGTCCTCCGATCCCTCATCCGCAGCCAGGATCACCCATCCACCAAGCCGAAACGCCCGGCATTGAAGGCGTTGATCGCATAGGATGGGGTCTGACCGGTTAGCGTCTGGGCCACCAGGCGACCCGAAAATGCTCCGGCAAGGTTGCCGAAGAAATGGCCGGCGTTGATCACCAGCCCTTCCGGACCGGCTCCAGCATCGATGACGGGCAGCCCGTCCGGCGTCTGGGCGACCAAACCGGCCCAGTTTCTCACGACGGGAAGGCGCGCAACAGCGGGAAAGTTCTTGCTGTGAATGGCGTAGGCCATCGCCTGACCGGCTACGGTCGGCGCGTCGCTGTCATTGCCGATCGCATAGGCGCAGCCGAACTGCAGTGACCCATCGGGTAGGCTGGCGATCTGCTCTGTGAAGCCGAGATCGGGGCAAAGCATTTCCGTCGGCTCCCGGGGCAGGCTTGCGAGATCGACACCGGGCGGAGTGAAGAAGCGGAAAAGCGCCTGACCGGCCGCTACGGGCCCAAGTCGGAAAGGCGCCGGACCGGTCTCAGCCGCTTCGAAGCGGATGCTGGTAAGAGGAAGCCGAAGCCCGAGCGGATCAAGCAGGCCGTTCGTCCAAGGGCCGGCGGCGATAACGACGAAACGGCAGGCAATTCGTGTCCCGTCGGCGAGCAGGACCCCTTTGATTGCAGACGCGCTTGCTTCAATCGACTGCGCCCGGCAAGGCGCCATGATCAAGCCACCCGCCTCCTCAAACTGACGCGCCAGCAGCGCGACAAGACGGCGCGTGTCCTGATGCGCATCGAGCGGGTTCCATACGGCGCCAGAAACTTCCGGGCCGATGTCCGGACAGAGTTCGAGAAGAGCCGGCCGGTCGAGTAATGCGACCGGCAGTCCCGCAGCATTGCGATCGGCGACGAAGGCTCGAGCCACGGGTTCATAGGCAAGGTCGCGATAGAGGATCAATCCGCCACAGGCACGAAAACCGAAATCCGGGAGGCTTTCGGCCAATTCGCCCGCGAAGTGGCGGCAGGCGAGCGAAAAATCCATGGCCGTTCCTTTGGCCTTGGTCTGCAGCCACAGAAAGCCGGGGTTGCGGCCTGAGGCACCCCATCCTACGTAGTGCGTGTCCAGTAGCGCCACCGCCATGCCCGCCTGTCGGAGCGCCAGCGCCGTTGCCGTGCCGGCAATACCGGCCCCAATCACCACCGCCTCCACGCTCAGGCCCATTGCGGCGCCTCCTGCTCGAGGGCGTCCGCCAGCCGTCCTAAAAACTGGCGGCAGCGGTCGATTTCTGCGATGGCCAGGAATTCGTCCGGTTTGTGCGCTTGCTCGATCGAGCCAGGCCCGCAAACGACTGAGGGAACACCTGCATTCGTGCTGAACAGGCCCGCTTCAGTACCATAGGCCACCTTGGCGTGATCATTGCGGCCGGCGAGACGCTTGACGAAGGTGACAGCAGGGTGCTCGGCGTCCGTGGAAAGGCCGACAAATTCGGCGACTGGCTCGATGACGATGGAGGCATGTGGCGCGACGCGGCGCATGGCGGGGAGCAATTGCGTTTCAGCATGGTCGCGAATGCGCCGGATCAATGCCGGCGCGTCGACTTCGGGTAGCGAGCGTATGTCGAAGCCGAATTCACAATGCTCTGGAATGATGTTCAGCGCCGCACCGCCGGAGATCGTCGTCACGGATAGCGTTGAATGCGGGACATCGTAGGCATGGTCATGATGACCGCAAGCAGATTGCTCGCGAGACAATTCCCTGATGAAAGTGATCAGGTCGGCCGCCGCTTCAATCGCGTTCGCCGCCTGCGGGGCTAGGCTGGAATGGGCGCTCGAGCCGGTGACGATGGCACGAAACAGCCCGCCTCCCTTGTGGCCGAGAACCACTTGCATCAGGGTCGGTTCACCGACGATGCATAGCGCAGGCTTCACGGGCATCGCCGATATGCGATCGATCAGGCTTCTGACACCGGTGCAGCCAAGTTCCTCGTCGTAGGAGATGGCGATATGGATCGGTGCGAGGAGCTTGCGCTGCGTCAGTTCAGGGACGGCTGCCAGCACGATGCCGACGAAACCCTTCATGTCGCATGCGCCACGGCCATAAAGCTTTCCGTCAGCGATGCGAGCCACGAACGGATCGCTGCTCCAGTCCTGTCCGTCGACCGGAACGACGTCGCTGTGTCCCGACAGTATCACGCCCGGAACGTCGGTCGGGCCGATAGTCGCCCAGAGGTTACCCTTGCTGCGATCCTCGTTCCACAAGATCGTCGAAGCGACGCCGTGGCGATCAAGCCAAGCCTCGACATGGGCGAGCAGGTCGCTGTTGGGGTTGCGTGAGACGGTCGGAAAAGCGATCAGCCGTTCAATGCTGTCGATGCAAGCCTGAGTGCTGGAGAGCCCGGCAGCGCCCATGCGTCATGCCTTCGGGCGAAAGACGGGCAGTGGCGGCAGACCGCCTCCGCGTTGCCTCCAGGCGACCGCGACGCGATCGCCGATGGCCGCGTCGTCAGCCTCGATGTTGGTTAGCAGCCGTGGGCCCTCGTCGAGGTCGACCAGCGCGAGAAGGTAGGGCGGCGGCAGATCCTCGCTCACCGGCAGCCGAACTCTGGTGATGGAATAGATCGTCGCTTCGCCGGACACATCGACCCAATCCAGTTGCGTCGCCTCGCAGGCGAGACAGAAGGGCCGCGGATAGAACTGGTGGTGTCCGCAAACCGTGCAGCGCTGAACCGTCAGCCTTCCGGCCGCGCAGGCTTGCCAGAAAGGTTCGGTGGTGGGATCGGCAGCGCCAAGATCGCTGTAGTTGGGGGAGAGGTCAGTCACGGGCGAGCACCACGGTCGAAGCAGTTGAAAAAGCAAGACCACCGGTGCCGTGCGCGACGGCGATGGACGCGTCGGGCACCTGCCGTGCACCGGCTTCGCCCCGGAGTTGCCGTACGGCCTCAATCAACAGCAGGATGCCAAGCGCGCCGGGATGACAGTAGGACAGGCCGCCGCCGGAGGTCATGGAAGGAAGTCCGCCACCCGGCCGCAACCTGCCGCCGGCGATGAAGTCGGGCGCCTCACCCTTGGCGCAGAAGCCAAGATCTTCGAGGTAGAGTAGCACCGCGTGGGTAAAATTGTCGTAGGGTTCGAAAACATCAACGTCCTGCGGCGTAATGCCGGCCATGCCAAAGGCATCCCGCCCGGAGGCCACGCCCGGGGTGATCGTCAAGTCGGGGCATTGTGCGACGTGCCACTGCACGTGGCTTTCGCCGGCTCCGAGGATGCGCACGGGGGTTTTTACAGCATCGGCCGCTCGATCGGCGCGGGCGATCACGATTGCCCCGCCGCCGTCGGTGACAAGGCAACAGTCGAGTTTGCGCAGCGGGTCACACAGGAGCGGCGAGGCCATCACCTCGTCGATGGTGAGCGCATCGCGCACGAAGGCCTTCGGATTCAGTGATGCCCACTGCCGCGCGGCGCAAGCGACCTCGGCAAGATGCTCTGGCTTTGCGCCATATTGGTGCATGTAGCGCGCCGCGCTCAAAGCATAGTGGCCGATTGGAAAGTGAATACCGTAAGGGGTTTCGAACTGCGCGGCGAGCGACCCGTCGAGCGTTGCCGCGGCGCGCTTGCGGTTGCGCCTGCTGCGTTGGCGGGAGGCATAGCCAATCAGCGCCACTTCGCACCGGCCTGTGACGATTGCTGTGATTGCGTGATGTACGAAGAACTCGAACGACGAGCCGCCCATGTCGGAAGACTCAGCATATCTTGGCTGGATGCCGAGATACTCACCGAGTTGAACCGAACCTTCCTCCCCCATGTAATTCGTGAAAAGGGCATCCACGTCGCGCAATTTCAGGCCAGCTTCGGCCAGCGCCTCTTGTGCAGCCAGCGCCACCATCGAGAACTCACTTTGGTCCGCCACCTTGCCAAGCGGCGTCTCAGCGGCGCCGACGATATATACGGGCGTGCGGGTGAGTTGAGATGGCATGGAGACCTTTTATGCTGAACCGAGTGATACGAAATGCAGCTTGCTCATACCGGCGAAACGGGACACTATATAATATGAAATTGAAGTCAATATCATATTTGAGTTGTGCGCCATAGCCGAGCAGCTGGCAAACGACGTTGAACAACCTTGCTGGCGGTGCAATATCGACCAAGGAGGACGGCGCATGACAACAGGTCAGAAACTTACGCAAGCCGATGGTGGCAGGGCAGAACCACCGGTCTTCATGCGCTATGCCGACTACCTCAAACGCGGCCTGGACACGCTTTCGTTCGGCTCTAAGGGGGACCGGACACGCTATCGGCTGAAGATCGCCGCCGCCCGAGCACTGGAGGAAGTCGGCTACACGGACCTGAAAGTCTCCGATGTTTGTTCCAACGCCGGTGTCGCTCTAGGTACTTTCTATGTCTATTACAAGGACAAGAACGAGATCGCTATCGAGGTCGTCATCGACTTCGTGACTCATATGTACGAGACGGCGCGGCAGGTCGGCCATGGCCGCAGCGACTTCGATGCGATCCTGAACACCAACCGTGCTTTCGTCGCCATGTACGAGGCCAATCCCGGCCTGATGAAATGCCACGTCCAATTGCAGAGCCAGTTGTCCGAATTCCAGGACATCTGGCGCCCCATGCACCAAAAATGGATAGAAACACTCGGGCGTTCGATCGCACGGCGCAGTCAGTACAAAGGCGGGATCGGGTCGCCGGTCGGCGTCGCGCGCGCCCTGGAGGGAATGGTCTTTTACTACCTCTATTCAGTGATCGTCTCCCAAGATCATCTGTTCGAGGAGGAAGATCCGTCTCGCGCCGACAATCTGGCGCTGATGCTGTCCAGCGTCTGGTATCGCGCGGTCTACTGCAAGGATCCTCCGGTGGAAGAGGTCGAGGCAGCACGACATCAGGCTGAGTCGGTTCTGGCTGGTAAATAGTGAATTCCTGGACTGGACAGATATAGCTTCAGCCAAACGCGTCCTTCGCGGCGACGGCTAGGCGGCGCGCACCCTCGCGCAGCACATCCGGTGCATTGCGGGTGAAGTTGATTCGCATGGAACTCGTGTCGACGCCAGCTGGATCGAAGACGCTGCCCGGAACGTAAGCCACCTTCTCGCGCAGTGCCCGCGCATAAAGCACACCGGTATCGATTGTAGAGTTTCGCGCCTTCATCCACACGAACATGCCGCCGGAAGGCACCTGCCACTCGAACCATGGTGCGAGCGTTTCCAGTGCGGCGGCACAGAGCGCATCGCGCCGTTCCCGGTAGTGGCCGACCATGCCGGGCACATGTACCTTTTCGATATCTGCTTCGAGCAGTTCCAGCGCGACGGCATGGGTCAGCATGGAACTGGAGATGTCTGTCGATTGCTTGGCGAGGGTCAATGCCGCGATCATGTCGGGTGAAGCGATGACCCAACCGACGCGCAGTCCCGGTACGATGCTCTTGGATAGCGTGCCGAGGTAAATTACGGGACCGTTATAGGGCCCGCCGGGCATCATCGCGCCGTCCAGGGCAAGCATGCTCGGGCCTGCGTCGCCGTCGTACTGAAGCGGAAGATAGGGATCGTCCTCCACAAGCCAGGTGTCAGCTTCAAGCGCCTTCTCCAGCAGCGCTGCTCGCGCTGGGGTGGGGACAAGCGCGCCTGTGGGATTGGAATAGTTAGGCACGCCGTAAACAAACTTGGCCGAGCGAAGCGTTTCGACCGACGTTCCCGGCTTGCCCCAGTCGAGCGGGGTATAGACTGGTTGCCGAGGCCGCCATGCATCAAGCGCTCCGACATACGTCGGATATTGGGTTACAATCCGGTCTCCTTCGTCGATCAGCACCTTGCCGATAAGATCGAGGCCCTGCATCGCTCCCACAGTCAAAAGCACGTTGGAGGTGTCGAAGTGGCGGCCCGCCATGCGGCTCATGCGATCAGCGATATGCGCGCGCAAGGGCATGAATCCATCTACTGGACCATATTCCAGCGCAGCCGCTCCCCATCGTGACAATGCGCGATCGGCAGCTTCGGCTGCCGCGGCCACGGGATAGAACTCCGCTGCGGGCAGGCCACCGGCCATGCTGATGAACGAGGGGTCCACTCCCATCGCCATGAACTGCTGGGTGATGTCGTTTGTCTGCGACAGCCAGCGCGAAAAAGACGGACGGACCGCCGCCCCTCGCTCGTTGTTCAGCATCGCGTTCTCCCGTAGCTGGCCAATCCAGTTCCTGCTCGCAAGGTGCTAAAATTGATATTGACTTCATATTCATTTTGTTGCTCCCTGTCAAAAGCACGAGCTGAAAGCCGGCGATAAGAAGCGGCGGGTCTCGTATGGGAACAAGAGCAGGACGCCCCAACGAATGGGCCGGCGTCCGCCGGGAGAAATTATGCCGATTTCAACGCCACGCGGTCTGGGGTGCAGTCAATGACGGATCGCCTTCACGGTCGTGTTGCGTTGGTCACCGGAGCAGGCCGCGGGCTTGGCCGAGCATATGCGCTGGCGTTGGCTGCCGAGGGCGCGGCTGTCGTCGTCAACGACCTCGGTGGCGATCTGGCCGGTCAGGGCCGCGATCCGAGCCCCGCTGAAGGTGTGGTGGAAGAAATCAAGGCGTCGGGCGGCAGAGCCGTCGTCAGCGGCCATGATGTCGCCGACTGGGCCGACGCGGAAGCAGCCATCAATCTGGCGGTATCGAAGTTCGGCCGCCTCGATGTCCTCGTCAACAATGCCGGAATCCTCCGCGACAAGCTTTTTGCCAATATGACCGAGGAAGAGTGGGATGCCGTCATCCGCGTTCATCTAAAGGGACATGCGGCCACCGCCCGCCACGCAATGGCTTACTGGCGCGCCCGCGCAAAGGCGGGGGAAACTGTCGCGGCTTCGATCGTGCACACGACCTCAGTTGCAGGTCTTGTCGGCAATTTCGGCCAGGCGAATTACGCCGCCGCGAAGCTTGCCGTCATAGGTCTTTCCCGCACGCTCGCACTCGAAGGCGCGAAATACGGGGTGCGCTCGAACGCGGTGTCACCTTCGGCCCGCACGCGCATCGAGACCTCCCTGAAGCCGCCGCCGCCCGGCACTTTCGATACGTTCGATCCTGACAACGTGGCACCCCTGATCTGCTGGCTGGCACTTGAGGATTGTCCCGCGACCGGGCAGGTGTTCCAGGCCTACGGCAATCGGGTTGCGGTTATTGCGCCAAGCGCGCTGGCGGTGGACATTCGCGCCGAGGGGCGATGGGGTATTGAGGATCTGGAAAAAGAGCTTACCCCCCGACTGCCGCGGCTGCCCGGCCTCGGTGACTTCGTCGAAGGATTGCCCGCATGAATACCGCCGCCCAACAGCACGGCGCTGAAGCCATGCCGATAGGCGCAAGCCGCGACTCTGAGGAGTTTCGCACCAGCAGCCATCGCCTCGCCCAGTTCGCAAGATCGGTGGACGATAGCAATCCGCATCATCTTTCAGGTACAGTCGCCTCGCCTGTCTTCGCGCACGTGCCAGTTATGCAGAGCATGGTCGAAGTTCTGACCACGGTCACCAGCGGGTTTGCGCTCCATGGCGAGCATGACTTCATCTACCATCGGCCGATTACTCCCGGTATACGGCTCTTGTCGCGTTCGACACTCATCGGGGTTCACGGCAACCGCGCGGGTACCAGCTACGTTATAAGGTCCGACACGGCCACCGATGACGGGCAAGCTGTTTGCAGTCAGTACAGCACGTGTTTGGTCCGTGGTTCGGAGTCATCTGCAAGCGTCGGCGAGCGGGTGCCAGCGCGTCCGACGGTCGTCAAGACACAAACAAGCCACCAGGCCTATGGTCTGACGGATGACCAGACCCGCCGCTATGCTGATGCTGCCCGGGACTATTCGCCATATACAATTGACCCCGCTGCTGCTGCGAAGGCAGGTTTTGCCGCACCCCTTGTGCACGGCATGTGCACGCTGGCATTCGCCGCACGGGCGATCGTCGACGAGTGTTGCAGCGGCCAAACGCGACGCCTGAAGCGCCTCGGTTGCCGCTTCGCACACCCGCTGCTGCTGACGCCCGGCGAGCAGATCACGGTCAGTCACTGGATGGGAAGCGACGGTTTCGTAGGGTTCGAGGCTGCCGACCGGGCGGGCAATCTCGTCATCCGCAACGGTTATGCCGAGGTGCTTCAATGACCGTGCCCTTTTCCCCGCGCGAAGAACTCGGCGTGACCAACATTCCGCCGCGCCCGGATAGCTGGGTACGCCACCAGAACGTCGCGCCCGATTGGAGCGCGCTGCCCCAGCAGACGGTGATTGAGATCGTCGCGAAGGGCTGCCTGGAGGATCCCGAGCGGCCGGCGATCATCATCGACGGCGGGCCGACCATGACGCGTCGCGAATTCCTCGACAGGTGCCAGCGTTTTGCC
Organism: Mesorhizobium denitrificans; assembly: GCF_003403035.1. Lineage (GTDB taxonomy): Bacteria > Pseudomonadota > Alphaproteobacteria > Rhizobiales > Rhizobiaceae > Mesorhizobium_G > Mesorhizobium_G denitrificans. Next base: position 295,962 of record NZ_QURN01000001.1, read on the forward strand.
GGTTATCTGAGCGATAAGGTAAAGCCCGGCGACCGCGTCGTCATGATGCTGGACAACAGGCTCGAGTTCATGATTGCGCTGTTCGGGATCATCGCCAACCGGGCTACGATGGTGTCGATCGCCCCGACCGCGATGCAGTATGACGCGGGGCACATCGTCAAGGACGCCCAGCCGACCGTCGCGATCTGCGGCAGCGCCCAGAAACCGATCATCGACGCTGTGCGCGCGAACGTCCCCGCAATGGCGCACGTGATCGTCGTCGACGGGGAGGAGCCTGACGGGCTGAAGCCTTACGAGGATGCGGGGGAACCATTTGACTTCCTGAAGGCCGCGTGCCAGCGCGAGGATATCGTAACGGTTTACTACACCTCTGGTACCACCGGCGCGCCGAAGGGCTGTATGCTTCATCACGGCTGGTGGCTGCGGGTGATCGACATCGACCTCAGGCTGTTCCGACGTGGCTGGCAGGACCGGCAATTGTGCTGCCTGCCCTTCTATTACGCCGATCCGGCGATCCAACTGCTGACCTCGCTGGCCAGCCGCGGAACGATGGTGGCCATGCGCCGCTTCTCTGTTTCGCGGTTTTGGGAAGTGGTCGCGCAGTACGACGCCACCGAAATCCTGTCGATCGCGTCAATTCCGGCGCTTCTTATGAAAGGCGAACCTGGCCCCACGGAGAAGGATCATCGCATCCGCCTCGCCATCCACGCCGGGCTGCCGAAGGAACTACATGCTGAAATGGTGGAGCGCTATGGGTTCCACTGGCACAACCAATACGGCAGCACGGAAGGCGGCGTGATGAGTCGCGTGCCGCACCACATGGCTGACGAACTGATCGGCACCGGCACGATGGGCGTGGAGCCGCCCGGCGTGACCATCCGGCTGGTCGACGACAATGATGTCGACGTGCCGCCGGGAGAAGCCGGCGAGTGTCTGATCGGCGGGCCTGATCTCTATGCGGGCTACCTTAACCGGCCCGACGTAACGACCGAGGCCAACCGTGGTGGCTGGTATCATTCGGGCGATGTCGCACGGCGCGACGAGCGCGGTCTTCTCTATTTCGTTGGCCGCAAGAAAGAAATCATCCGCCGCATGGGCGAGAACATTTCCGCGACCGAGGTGGAGGGTGTGCTGCGCTCGCATCCCAAGGTGATCGAGGCCGCCGTCGTGCCCGTGCCCGATACGCTGCGTGGCGAAGAAGTGAAGGCATACCTGCAATTGAAGCCCGGCGAACAGCTGTCGCCGGAAGAGGTCATCGCTTTCTGCAGGCAGAATCTCGCGGCATTCAAGATCCCGCGCTTCATTGAATACCGCGAGACGGATTTCGAGCGCACTCCTTCGATGCGCGTGCAAAAGCAAGGTCTGATCAAGGAAAAGGATGATCTGCGCCAAGGGGCGTGGGATCGCGAGACCGGCAAGGTGCAGCAATGAGTGCGGCTACCACAAAAGCAGGCCAAGGCAAGCGGGAAACCTGCGATCTGTTGATCGTCCATGGCTGTGTGCTGACCATGGACGCGAAACGTACCGTCTATCGCGACGGCGCCGTCGCGATCAGCGGCCGCCGGATTGCAGCCGTTGGGCCGACCAGCGAAATCGAGAAGGCTTGGACCGCGCACCGGCGTATAGACGCCAAGGGCGCTGCGGTCCATCCGGGCTTTATCGACGGTCACTATCACGCCGGCCTGCACCTCAGCCGCGGCTCGATCACCGACAACCCCAATCCGCCGAAGGACGAAGGAGGGGGCGGGCCTGGTGTTTTCACGCGCTGGATCAACGCCATCACTGACGAGGACGAATACGCCAGCGCCCTGATGGTTTGCACCGAAATGGTGCTCAATGGCTTTACCGGCTTCGTCGATGCGGCCACCAGTTTTTCGCCGGATCTCGTTGCCGAGGCGGCCGAAGCGGTTGGTATCCGCGCATCGGTGACTGATTGCATGCTGTGGGATCTGGTCGGCGGAGAGCCGATGGCGGCCGAAATTTCGCGCGCGCCGTGCGATCTGGCACGTAGCCGTCGCGAGATGGGAGGTCAACTCTGGCGCAACGGTGACGAGAATGCACTGGTGCGTGGCCATGTAGCTGTCTACGGCCTCGGCAGCGCCACCGAGGAATTGATGCGCGAAGCCAAGACGCTGGCCGACCGCGAAGGCACTGTGTTCCACCAGCATCAGAGCCTGATGGCGAGCGACGCCGATTACGACCGCAAGCGCTTCGGCAAGCCTGCGATGGTCCATTTCGCGGAAAAGGGATTGATCGGGCCAAACAGCGTCTTCACGCATATGAACGCGCTGGTGCCGGAGGAAGTCGACGCGGTCGCCGCGAGCGGAATGGCCGTCGTCTGGCATCCGGGCAATTTCATGTACTACGCTATCTCGCAGACGAGCCGTAGCGCTTTTCCGGAACTGCATCGCCGCGGCACATCGGTTGCGCTGGGTACGGATATCGCCAAGACCTGGGTGGTGGGTGACCTCGGAATCATCGCGTATCTGGTGTCGCGCGAGTGGGGAGATTATCTGCCGTCCGAGACGATCCTGGAGATGTTCACCCTCGGCGGCGCCCGCGCAATGGGCATGGAAAAACATCTGGGCAGCCTCGAAGCCGGAAAGCGTGCCGACTTGGTGATCCGCTCGACCGAGTTGCCCGACGCCCAACCCAACGTCAACGTCGTGCGCCAGTTGGTGCTGGTTTCGCGCACCAAGGGCGTCGACACGGTCATCTGCAACGGCGATACAGTGGTGCGAGGGGGACGCCTTGTTCGCCTTGACGAAGGCGAAATCTACGCGCTTGCCCGAGCCTCGGCTATCCAGACGGCCGAACGCGCCGGAATGCGGCCGAGCCGGTCATGGCCCGAGATCGGTTGAGGTTGCGATGACTCGGGTCAGCTTTTCCCAGGTTTCGAAGTCGTTCGGAGCGGTAAAGGCCGTCAGCGATCTTTCGCTAACGGTGTGCTCCGGCGAGTTCACGACGATCCTGGGGCCGAGCGGGTCCGGCAAGACGACGATGCTGTCGCTGATCGCGGGCATTTCACAGCCGAACACTGGTCGCATCGTGCTCGGCGACCGTGATATCACCTTCGTGCCGGCTGCCAAGCGCAACATCGGGCTGGTTTTTCAGAGCTACGCGCTCTTCCCGCACATGAGCATCTTCGACAACATCGCGTTTCCGCTTCGAGTGCGAAGCCTTTCCGCTGCCGAAATCCGCAGCCGCGTGGAAGACGCGCTGCGCATGGTGCGTCTCTCCGGCTTGGAGGCCCGGCGCCCACACCAATTGTCGGGCGGGCAGCAGCAGCGCGTTGCGCTGGCTCGGGCCGTCGTTTTCAAGCCGGATATCCTGCTGCTAGATGAGCCGCTCGCCGCTCTGGACCGGAAGCTTCGCGAAGAAGTGCGCTCCGAGATTCGTGCTCTGCAGCGCGCGCTGGGCATCACAACCATCATGGTGACGCACGACCAGGAAGAGGCTCTGTCGTTGTCCGACCGCGTCGTGCTGCTTTCGGGCGGGCGCGTCGAGCAAATCGGAACGCCTTTCGAGATCTACCATCAGCCGCGCACCCGGTTTGCGGCGGGTTTCCTGGGGTTGGCCAATTTCATCGAAGGCAGGTTAGATCCGGCCGGGGCGATTGTCGGCTCCGAGGGGCGCTTTCCCTGTGCGTCGGCCGGCGAACGAACCGGTGTTGTCTGCGGGCTGCTGCGACCGGAAGACATCACCGCATCGCCGGAAAAGGGTTTCGTGCGCGGCACCGTACGAGACGTCGTCTTTCTCGGCGAGATCGCCCGATACGGCGTCGAACTCGATACGGGCAGGATGATGACGGTCCATGTAGGTGGGGCCGTCGGACGTTTCACCGAGGGGCAGCCTGTCTGGCTCTCGTGGGATCCCGAGCGCATCTGGATTTTGCCGCACGAAGGAGGCGCGGTGCACTGAAGCGGCCGTGGCAGGGCGGCCGAGGCTGCATGTGACCCTGTCGAAACAACCAACAAGGGTGACGCCATGAGAAAATCACTGGGGAACTTGTCTTGGGTCTGTGCAGTCGCAATGACGGCCTGGTCGTCGCAAGCTGTCGCGCAGAACGCCAAAGAACTGCACATCATGGACTCGGGCGGCGAGTATGCCGACTCGCTGGATAAATGCGTTAATGCGCCGCTGCTGAAAAGTGACGGCATAAAGGTCATTCAGGAAACGCCCGGCGGCTACGCCAAAATGGCCGCGCAGGCCAAGTCGGGTGTGATTACAAATACGGTAACCGACGGACCGACGGGTGACATGTACCGCCAGGCGGCGGAAGGTCTGCTCGAGCCGATCGACTGGGCGAAGCTCAATCCTGAACCGATGTTTGAGGAGGCCAAGAATCCGAACGGGTTCGGCGCCAGCTATTACTCGACCATCATGGCATGGCGCAGCGATGCCAAGCCGCCGCAAAACTTCGTTGACTTCTTCGACACCGAGAAGTTTCCGGGTAAGCGCGCGCTTCCGGACTATCCGGAATTTGTCCTCGCCTTCGCCGCCATGGGTGACGGTATGACACCCGAGGAAGTTTCGAAAGGACTGGACCTCGACCGCGCCTTCAAGACGCTGGAGCGCGTCAAGAACGACGTGATATGGTGGCAATCAGGCGCGCAACCGGCACAACTGTTGAAGGATAACGAGGTGCAGTACGCTATCGCCTGGTCCGGGCGTGTGCTCGGCCAGGAGGGTGTCTCCTCGACCTACAATCAGGGCATGCTCGACATTTCCTGGTGGACGGTCGCCAAGGGCATCACCGACGATCAGCGCGACATGCTCTACAAGTGGCTGCGGCTGCAGACCAACGCGGAAGTGCAGAAATGCCTGCTCGACTTCCTGCCCTATCCGGGGCCGAGCCCGGAGTTGGAGAAAATCGTGACGCCGGAAGTGCTCAAGACGTTCCCGACATCCGCGGAAAACAAGAAGGTGCAGTGGTTGATGCCCGGCCAGTGGTGGTATGACAACGCGAAGGAAGTCGAGAAACGCTGGAATGACTTCAAGCTGCTGCAGTGACTGAAGAAACGCGCGATCAGAAAGACGCCATGACCCCAGCGACTCTCGCCCTAGAAGCCGCATCCGGCCGCCCACAGGCGCCGGCACGCCGGCAGGGGAGAGTCCGCTGGGACTTGGTGTTGCTGATCGCGCCGCTGCTTATCCTGGTCGTCGCCATCTTCGACGTGCCGCTCCTGAACACGCTATACTGGAGCACCGTCGACGATGCCGGAAACCCGACCACCGAGCATTTCCGCGAGTTTGCCGAATCCTCCGCGTATATGCGCATCATCTGGCGTACGCTGGTCATCGCGCTGGAGGTGACTGCGATCACTGCGGTTGCCGGCTATGCGCTCGCCTACTGGATCACCAAGCTCGGCCGACGCCTGCGCATGGTCATGCTGGGGCTCGTGGTGACGACTTTCTGGGTCTCGATCCTGGTGCGCACCTACGCCTGGATCGTCATCCTGGGAAATGCCGGCCTCGTCAATCGCACTCTGATGGACCTCGGCCTGATATCGAAACCAGTTCAGTTTCTCTATAACGAGCTTGGTATCCTGATTGGCATGGTCAACGTGCTTCTGCCTTTTCTGGTATTGCCGCTCTATGCCGCGATGGTCCGCCTCGATGAGCGACTGTTGCAGGTTGCCGAGACCTTGGGCGCGAGCCGCCTTCGCATCTTCTGGCAGGTGTTCTTCCCGCTGACGGTCCCGACACTTGCCGCATCTTGCATCCTCATCTTCATCCTCAGCCTCGGCTTCTACATCACGCCGGCAGTGCTGGGTGGCGGCAAGGTGCCGCTGGTGGCCAACATGATGGACCTTCTGATAAACCGCTTCGCGCGGTGGGAGATCGCGGCAGTGGTGTCGGTGGTGCTGATGGCCGTGACGCTTTCTCTCTACGCGATATACCAGTGGATACGGGAGCGCAGCGCATGAACGCCCGTTCCAGGCTTTCCACGGTCTGGCTGACGGTGGTCGGCGCCTCGGTGCTGCTTTTCCTGTGTCTGCCGGTTCTCATCGTCGCCCCGATGTCGTTTTCCAGTGCCCAATCGCTGGAATTCCCGCCACCGAGCCTGTCGCTGCGCTGGTATGAGAATCTGCTGGGCAATCCGATCTGGATAGACGCCGGCAAGAATTCCCTGATGCTCGCCACTCTGTCCAGCAGCGCGGCCATCGTGCTGGGAACGCTGGCGGCATACGTTTTGGTTCGCGGCAACTTTCCGGGGCGTCACTTGCTTGAGGCGAACTTCATGGCGCCAATGATCGTTCCCTCGATAATCACAGCGGTAGCGCTCTATATCTTCTTCGCCAGGATAGGCCTGCTCGGCAGCTTCACGGGCCTCGTACTTGGCCATACCATTTTGGCCGTCCCCTATGTCGTGCTGATCATGCAAGCGGCGATCCGCTCATTCGACATACGCATCGAACAGGTGGCCGCCACGTTGGGCGCTTCGCAAAGGCAGATCCTTACGATGGTGGTGCTGCCCAACCTCGCCCCGAGCGCTGCCGCCGCTTGGATATTTACCTTCGTAATGAGCTTCGACGAGGTTGTCGTGACGCTGTTCATCTCGGGCACGACAACGACGATACCGAAACGCATGTTCAGCGAACTCATGCTGCAGGTGAATCCCACGATCACCGCCGTGGCAACGCTGCTTATCGCCTTCAACCTCGTTGCGCTTGCCGGCCTGTTACTTTTGACGCGGCGTCGTGGGTTTCCGGGAGGCATGGGCTGATGCAGCCGGGCGACATCCTCGATGAATGGCAGTTCACTGTCGAGGCGGGAAAGGTGCGCGAGTTTGCGCGCGCTGTCATGCAGCCGGACTGGGCCACCGCAGAGGTCGCGCCGCCAACCTTTCCGATGGTCGCTTCGGCTGGTTTCGTCGAGCGACTGGTGACCAGCATTCTAGCTCTCGACCGGTCCCGTACAGTGCATGGAGAGCAGGCTTTCGCATATGCTCGGCCGATCCATGCCGGTGATCATCTGCGCTGCAGGGCGCGGTTGGTGAGCGACGAGCACAAGCAGGGGCGGCGCGGCGGCACCATGCGCGTGGTCGTCACAGAGATAGAATATACCGATCGCGACAATGGCGATCCGGTCTGCCGCGAGACGATGACGTCGATAGAGAAGGCGGCGACCTCGCCATGACCCTGTCGCCTCTCGAGCCTATAGAATTTCCACCGCTTACGCGCACGGACCTGGTCCGCTACGCCGGCGCGTCCGGTGATTTCAATCCACTGCATCACGATCACGACTTCGCCACCGACGCTGGCCTGCCTGACGTGATGGCGCATGGCATGCTGACGGCCGGGCTGCTCGGTACGGCGCTAACTCGCTGGTTTGGCGTCGGGAGCCTGTCGCGCTATTCAGTGCGGTTTCGCAGCCCGGTATGGCCGGCTGACCGGCTGGTCGCTCGCTGCACGGAGATTGCGCCTGCACCGGACGATACCGGTTGTCTCGACGTAACGGCAGAAATGGTTCGCGCGCCGGACGATATAGTTCTTTCGGGGACGGCGAGGATACGTCGTAGCGCCATTATATCTGCATCGGGAAGCGTTCCATGACAGCAAATTGCTTCGTCCGCCCTGCTGCTCCCGCCGATCGCGATGCGTTTCTGAGCATGTGGAGCAATTTCGTCGCACTGGCGCCGGACGAACCCGGCAACCCCGATATCGGCGAATTGAACTGGAATCGCATCATGGACACCGGCTGCGGCCTGCGCTGCCTGATCGCCTGCGCATCCGACACGACACCGGCCGGTTTCACCCTCTATCTAGCATTCCCGTTTACCTGGAGCCGTGGTGACGCCTGTTATCTTCAAGACATCTATGTTGACGCCAGCTATCGAGGGAAAGGAATCGCTCAGGCGATGCTGACTGAGCTCAAATCAATCGGCGAGAGCGCCGGCTGGTACAAGATCTTTTGGATGACACAACCCGACAACCACGCAGCGCAGCGTCTCTACGAAAAGGTCGCGCAGCGCATGGACTATCTTCGCTACGATCTTGTCGTCGGCCCACCCTGATATAGTGCTCACGGCAATTGGCGAACATCGACACCCGTCGCCATCCAATCCCGTCCAAAAAGTTGCAGCTCTTATGCACGTCTGCGCCTGCTTCACGGGCGCGGCAAGGCTCGGCTCTATTGCTTCGTGGTTTTGCGGCAGCTGACGTTATGATCTCGTAAATCGATCGAGTACGTTACGGGTGATCTGCTCAGTAAAGCGGTCGCCGCGCTTAAGACCCATGACCCACTCGCATGTAGCGGCAGTCAGCACCTCGCCTTTGCCGCGCGTCATGTGCACCATCATTCCGGCGCCGTATTTGTAGCGGGCGAGGGCTTCCGGCGTAACCTCGCCGGCGACGCATTTCACCAGACCCTCATGGTCACTGCTGCGAACATAATAGCGGAATCCTTCGCCGTCCGGCTCGTCCTCGGCAAGCACCGCCGGCGCCATGGCGAGAATCTCGATCGCCTCCGGCTGGCCATCGACGGGAACGGGGTAGGGCAGGCCATGCCTGAAGGTGTAGTCAAGACCGTCGACCTCGTAGGCAAAGATGCGCTCCTTGTCGCCAAAGATGTCGGCATAGTGCAGCCCGGTGCGGGCAAACGCCCAATGCCCCGGGCGGTAGACGGTGAACCCCTTCTGCCCGTGTGGTGCGAAGCCACCCCAGGACGCATAAAGTCCATGCAATCCGTTGACACCGACCGTCGAGGCGCCCGGCCACGCAACGTCCTTGTCTTCCCATGCGGTCGACAGCAGATGCGCCTTATCGGTACCGGCGACGGGGTCGGTGTTTATGGCATTGAACTTGTGGCAGATCTGGCGCTTGCCGTCGTCTTCCAGGCGGATCTGCCAGAGAAAATTGGCGCCGAAGCGCGCAAGCCTGCCGCCACGCTCGACATAGGCTTCGATCGCCAGCCGCATCTCGCGGGTCCAATACTCGTCGTGGCCAACGATGGCCACACACGGATAGGCGTCGAGCAGCTCCGGCCTGTAGTGGAGGTCTGTCTGTGTGATCATGTCGAGCTGGTAACCTTCCTTCTCTGCCCACACGACGAAATGGCGGTCGAACTGCGCCCAACCGGCGGCTGCGTAGTACTGGCCAAAGCCGTTGGCATAAGCCCATTCCTTCATCGGATAGCGCGGTGCGTCGCCGAATTCCGGCAGCGGATCGGCGCAGATGCGCGGCGCGCCGGGCGGCAACCAGACCACGCCGCGGGTCCATGGGCGCTCAAGCGAGAGCACCGGTGAGGGCTGGTCCGCGTCCGGACCGGCAACGCCGAAATAGTGGTTGGCACCGCCAAAATCATTATAGGCGGTCCAGGTGCCGGTCGGCAGGATCATCAGGATCTTGGCGCGGCGAGTGGCTTCTGTCGGGCGCACAACGAAAAAATGATGCTGTATGAATTTGCCGCCATTGGCGCGAGCGCAGGTCGAGACGACGCGATAGAAGCCCGAGCGTAGGTCAGTGGGCAGTCGCCAGCGATGGCTGATCGGCCAGCCGCAGCCGGAGCGGTATGCATCCGCCGGCGTCGGCGCGAAGACGCCGGGGATGTCCTCGACCTTGAGGATTGTCTCCGGCCGATAGCCGTCGCGGTAGATCTCCAGCGTCCACTGCGGAGCAGTAGTCGAGGAATGGAAAACAACCTCGTCGCCCGGATCATAGGACATGGTATCGGTGTAGGTGTAGACCTCTGGCAGAGCAGGTTCGCCACGCGGTGCCTCGTACCAGGGATTTGAGTGCCAATGCTCGTCGGCGGGCATGGCCCACGCTTTGCGCGGACGGATGTTGACAGGGCCGAGTTCGGGCGGAACGAAATCGTCTTCACGGGACATGGGCTTGCTCTCTCAGGTCATCAGCAGGAAGGTCATTAAAGCGGGTAGGAGACGAGTTGGCCTGGCAGGCCGAGCGTCACCCAGAGCCGACCGTCATGAACGCAGCAATTGGTCGGGTCACTGCCTTCACCACAATCGATCATCATGATGAGCTGGCCTTTGGTGTCGAGAACTGCGATCCGGTCGCCGGTGCTGCCGGTGACGTAGAGCAGGCCCTCATGGAAGACCATTCCGTCTGGATTGAAGCGGTCGTCGAGGCGAACCCATTCGATCATCTCGCCGACGCTGCCGTCGTTCCAGTCGCAGCGCATCAGACGATGCTCCATCGTGATGCCGACGATCAGCGAGCCGTCGGGATGGAACACCAGCCCGTTCGGGAAGCCGCTCATCTTGGCCAGCGCACGGACTTTTCGGTCCTGACCCGCTGCAAGCAGTTGCCCGCCATGATAGGCATTGGCGTTGGCGCCGAGCACTTCCCAGTTCTGCGGATCGGTGAATACGATCTCGCCTGTCGGCGTGAAGATGAGATCATTTGGCCGCGACGGTTTTGCGCCCGGAAGTTGGTCAGCAAAATTCTCCCAGCGGCCGTCGGGTTGCAGGCGCTGGATGCAGCCGGGAATCATCGGCTCGGCGAGATGCAACGTCTCCAACGATTCTGGCGCAAGCCCGCCATTGTTGCAGATATATAGTGCGCCGTCGGGGCCAAGCCGCATGCCGTTCGGCGCACCAGGGAGGGCGGCCAACTCGCGTACGACGCCGTCCGTGAAGGCGCGGACATTGGCATGAAGGAGGTCGACGAAGGCGATCGAACCATCTGGCAGCGCGACCGGACCTTCCGGAAAGCCCAAGCCAGTCACATGGATTTCCTTGGTCCGCTTCATTTTGTCTCCCTTGTTCTCGTTACGCCTCAGCCGGCAAGAGGCAGCCCGCGCCTGTCACGCCCGACCTCGGCGCCCGCACGCGCCGTCTCGTCGGGCGCGAGGTGACAGGCAACCATCTGGCCAGTGCCGGGCATAGCGCGCAGTGGCGGCACATTTGTCCGGCAGATGTCACGTGCCAGGTGGCAGCGCGGGTGGAATCGGCAGCCAGATGGCACGTCCGCCGGATTAGGCGGGTCACCGGAAAGCATGATCCGCTTCCACCCGACCTGGCGGCGCGCGGCAAGCGTTGGCGCGGCCGACAGCAGGGCCTGTGTGTAGGGATGCAGCGGCCGCTGCATTATCTCGTCAGCCGTCCCCTGCTCGATGATGGTGCCGAGATACATCACTGCAATGCGGTCGGCGACATGGCCGATGACGTCGAGGTCATGCGAGATGATCAGGTAGGAAATGCCGCGCTTGCGCTGGATCTGCAGCATCAGGTTGACAATCTGCGCCTGGATCGACGGATCGAGCGCCGATGTCGGCTCGTCGGCGACGATGATTTCCGGCTCGAGCGCCAGTGCGCGCACGATTGCGATGCGCTGCAACTGGCCACCGGAAAACTGGCCGGGTAGTTTTTGTATATCGATGTTCTCCAGCCCGACGAAAGACAGCAGCTCGCGGATGCGCGCTTCGAGCCCGGCGCCGAGCTTGACGCCATGCGTATCGAAAGGCTCGCGCATCACTTCGGCGATCGTCATGCGCGCATTGAGCGATGCGAGCGGGTCCTGAAACACGGCCTGCAACCGGCGGCGGATGGGCAACATGCGCCGGCCGGTCAAGCCGGTGACGTCGACGCCGTCGAAGCGCACGCGACCGTCCGTCACGTCGACCAGCTTGAGCGCCAGCCGGGCAAGGGTGGACTTGCCGCATCCACTCTCGCCAACCAGCCCCAACGTCTCTCCCTTGCCAACCGCGAGCGAAACACCAGCCACCGCCTGCACGGCGCGGCCGCCGCGGCGCTGCGAGAAGGTTTTCGAGACGGCGTCGAGTTCGAGCAGCGCCATGGTTAGCTCCTCGCGACCTGAAGAGACATTGCTACCTCGATCGGATGATGGCAGGCGAGCTCCACGGCGCCGAATTTGCGCCGCGGCGGCTCGACAGTGTTGCAATCGTCCTGCGCGCGCGGGCAGCGCGGATGGAAGCGGCATCCAGCGGGGAAGGCGCCCAACCCAGGCGCGCCGCCGACAATCGCGTTGAGCTCCTGCTTGGCCGGTGTCTGCGAAATCATGGCGCTGGTCATCAGCGCCGCGGTGTAAGGATGTGAGGGCTGCAGCATGATGGAATCGGCCGGCCCGATCTCAGCAATTCGGCCAGCGTAGAGCACGAGGATCCGGTCGGCCACTTCAGCAACCACGCCCATGTCGTGGGTGATAAGGATGATCGTCAACGCCAGCTCGCGCTTCAGGTCTGCAAGCAACTCGAGGATCTGCGCCTTGATGGTGACATCAAGCGCCGTCGTCGGCTCGTCGGCGATCAGCAGGCTCGGGTTGGCGGCCAGCGCCATCGCGATCATGGCGCGCTGCCGCATACCGCCGCTGATCTCGTGCGGATAGGCCGAAGCGACACGGCGCGGGTCGGGAATACGAACGCGCTCCAGCATCTCCACCGCGCGCTTGTTTGCCTCGGCTCGGTCGGCAAGGCCGTGAGCGGTAAGCGTTTCCGCGATCTGGTCGCCGACCGGCCAGACCGGGTTCAGCGAGCTCAACGGATCCTGATAGATCAGACCGATCTCCGGGCCGCGCAGCTTGCGCAATTCGGCATCGGGCCGATTCAGCATTTCGCGATCCTTGAAGCGGATCGAGCCTGAGACGAAGGCAGTGGGCGGCTGCAGCCCGGCGATCGACATGCCGGTGAGCGACTTGCCCGACCCGGACTCGCCGATGATGACGAAGGTCTCGCCCGCTTCGACGTCGAAGGATATGCCATCCACCGCTACCAGATTCTGGCCCTCGCGCTGGAAACCGATTGCGAAGTCGCGAACTGAGAGGATCATGCGGCGCGCCTCGAAGCGAGCGCATCGCCGATCAGCGAGAAAGCGGTGGCCGTCAGCATGATCATCGTGCCGGGAAAGACCAGATACCACCAGGCAGAGCCGAAATAGGGGCGGGAGTCGCGGATCAGCAGGCCCCATTCCGGCGTCGGCGAATTGGCACCGAGGCCGAGGAAGGAGAGGGCCGTGACGGCGACCAGCGCATAGCCGATGTCTGTGGTGACGCGCACATTCACCTCCTGGACGACAAAGGGAATGATGTGGCGGCGCAGGATAGTCATCTCGGAAACGCCGAGCGCGCGGGCGGCCTCGACATGCGGCCGTTCGCGCAGGCGCAGCACCTCGCCGCGCACCAGCCGCGCATAACCCGGCCACCAGATGATGGCAAGCGACAGCGCCACGCTGTCGAGGCCACGTCCGATGGAGGCGGCGACGGCGAGCGCCAGAACTAGTGCCGGAAAGCCGAAGAAGAGATCGACGATGCGCATCATCAAATTGTCGATTCCCCGGCGCGCCATGCCGGAGATCGCGCCGTAGATCACGCCGAACAGGGCGGAGGCGAAGACAATGGCGATCGCAACGCCGAGCGAATAGCGGGTTCCGTAGACGATCCGCGAGAATACATCGCGGCCACCCTCGTCCGTGCCGAAGATGTGCGTAAGGCTCGGCGGCTTCAGCCGGTCGGCCATGGCGAGTGCGATCGGGTCGTGCGGCGCGATCACGCCAGGCAGAAGTGTGAAGGCTGCCAGTATCGCCAGCACCAGCAACGCGAGCGGCAGCAGCACGCCTTTCGGCCTCGTGATGGTCCAGCGCGCAGGTTGGGTGGAAATGCTCATGAGCCGACACTCTGCACGCGCGGATCGATCACCGGATAGAGTAGATCCATCACGAGGTTGATGATCACGAAGCCAGCCGTCGAGACGATCGCCAGTGCGATGACCGGAGAATAGTCGAAGACTTGGAACGATTGGTAGGCGTAGAGGCCGATGCCGGGCCAGTCGAAGATCACCTCGACCAGGATAACCCAGCTGATCATGTAGCCGAACTGCATGGTGGTTGCTGTCAGGATCGGCGAGAGCGCATTGCGCAAGATGTGCTTGAACAGGATGCGGTTCGGCGACAGGCCCTTGCCGCGTGCCGTGCGCACATAGAGCCGGCTCTGTTCCTGGATGAGGGCGGCGCGCGATAGCCTTGTGCCCACCGCAAGCAGATTGACGACGATGGTCGCGGCGGGGAGGGTCAGATGCTTCAGGCTGGCAAGAAAGGCCGAGAGGCTGCCGGCGAGCAGGGAATCGATCAGCAGGAAGCCGCTGACCACGGGCGGCACCGTCTCGCGGATCGGGAAGCGCGCGCCGAGCGGCAGCCAGTGCAATTTGTAGAAGAAGAAGAACTGTAGCGTCATGCCGAGCCAGAAAACCGGGATCCCGGTGCCGATCATGGTGATGAGGCGAATGGTGCCGTCCACCGTGCCGCCGGGGTGGCGAGCCGCGAGCACCGCCAGCGAGAAGCTAATTGCCAAATAGAGGACGAAGCTGAAGGTCAGAAGCTCCAGCGTCGCCGGTAGATACTGCTTGAGGTCGGTGCTGACACTGCGACGCGTGCGAATGGACTGGCCGAGATCACCCTTGGCGAGGCCGATCATGTAGGAGGCAAACTGCTCCGGCAACGGACGGTCGAGACCGTGCTCTGCGCGGATGCGCTGCACGGTCTCCTCAGAGGCGTTCTGGCCAGCCAGGAAGGCGGCGGGGTCGGCTGGAACGACACGGCTGAGAAAGAAGGTTATGACCGCAACCGCAATGAGGACGAGAAGGCCCCAAACCAGACGCTTGAAAAGGAATGCGATCACAACCGTGCTGTCCGTATGCCCACCCCGCTGCTGTTACTTGCTGTACATTTCCCAGAAGCGGGCGTTGATGTACTCGGCCGGGTCTATGCGGTAGCCGCCGATCCGGTCGGGCTCAGGCACCACCGTTTTCGGCCGTGCTGTCCAGATTACATAGTGGGAGTCTACCACGATATCAGCCGCCTGTTTGAGCAGTTTGCCCCGCTCTGTGGCATCGGCGATTGTCGGCAGCTTGGCCACAAGATCCTGCAGCGTCTGATCGAAGAACTTACCCGAATTGTAGAAACCGCCCTTCAGATAGTGGGCCGAGAAGAACTTGGTTGCGTCGGACGGGCTCAGATTGGCGTTGCCGAGCACAAAGCAGTTGCTCTTGTCGGACTTGATGGCGGTGATCGCCTCGACGAAGGGCTGCTCCTCGATCTCGACTGTGACGCCGAGTTGCTGGGCAGACGACTGAAGCACGGTCGCTGCAAAGCGGAATTCCGGGAAGCCAGCGGGTACTGAGCATTTCATCTTGGCATTGGCGAGACCCGACTTGGCAAGTGCAGCCTTGGCGGCGTCGAGATCGGTCTTGATCTCCGGCTCTTCTTTTTCCGGGCTGCCTGGGAACCATGCCGGAATCGGACCGCGGCCCACTTCGGCCTTGCCCTGGAACGACTGCACCATGGCATTATAGTCGAACGCCTTCACCAATGCGTCGCGGAAATCCTTGTTGTTGGTTGGTGCCAAATCCATGTTGAGATAGATCGCCGGCCAGGCCCATAGATTGTTGCCCTCGACCATATGGAAGCCGCTGCTGGTGCCGATGCGCAGTGCTTCGTCTAGCGGCACGAAATTGGCGAGGTCGAACTCGCCGCCTTCGAGGCCACGGGCGCGGTTCGCGCCGTCGGTGACGAAACGGTCGAGCACGCGGTCGAACGGCTTTTCCGGGAACTTGCCCCACCATTTGTCGTTGCGCTTCAACTCGATCTGGGTGCCGCGCGTCCAGGACACAAATTCGTAGGGACCTGTGCCGTTGGCATTCTCGTTGAACCAGGCCTGGCCTTGGTCGTCCTTGTGCTTGTCGATGTCCACATGCGACAGCATCTCGATGCGGCTGAGGTTGGAAGCAAGGAAGACGGTTGGCTGCTTCGTCTCGATCTTGACGGTCATGGGGTCGACCACGGTGACGCTGGCAATATCGTCGACGAGATAGGACTGGCCCTGACCGATCTTTAGCAGACGGTCGAGCGTTGCCTTGACGTCGGTTGCGTCGAAGGGTGACCCGTCATGGAACGTGACGCCGTCGCGCAGCTTGAAAGTCCAAACCTTGCCGTCCTGCGTCCATTCGGTCGCAAGCGCCGGCAGCAGCTTCGAAGGGTCGGCGAGATCGAAGTCGATCAGGCGGTCGTAGATGTTGCGGGTGACGGTGAATTCCCAATTCACATTGGCCTTGGCCGGGTCGATGGTGCTCGGCTCGCCGGCATCGGCATATACGAAGGTGGACGCGTCGTCGGCGAATGCCGAGTAGGAGACGCCACCCATCATAAGGCCGAGCGCTATTCCCAAAATTCCGTTGCGAAGCTTCATTTCTCTCCCCGTATTTTTGACCTCTGGAAACAGAATATATCATATATGATAGAGGCCGCAAGCGCGCATGACGACCTTTCCGCATTGCGCGGAGAGCGGTAAAATCGGGAACAGAAGCAGCGTTGAGGCACGGCGAAAAACGCCGATGCTCAAGCCCGTTCCGTGTCGCTACAGAATGGAGGGGGTACTCGATTTTGGGGGAGGGAAAGGGCCGGACTAGCGTCGTGACCGACGCGGGGGCTCATCCCCGGCTTCTTCCTTGCTCTCGATCCCAGCAAGGTGCTCGATGAATTTGCGGCCGCCTTCGATCAGGTCCTGTTCGAAGGCGTGTCGGAGCGCCGCCTCGTCCTTGGCACGCAAGGCTGCGATTACGTTGACGTGCTGGTGTCGGCCTTCATAGGTCGGGTGGCCATGCGGATAGAGCAGGCTGAGCAACGGCCCGGCCTGAATCCACAGCTTCTCGATCATCTCGATGAGATGCGGCATTTCCGACTTGCGATGGACCGCGAAATGGAAGTCGTAGTTGTACTGGAGCGCGGCCGCATAATCCTTGGCGCGCTCTGCCTGAACTAGCTTGTCGTGTATCTCTTCGAGCGTGCTCAGGAATGGCTCGTCGATGTGCGGCATTGCCTTCGCGGCCGCATAGGGTTCCAGCACCAGGCGGATATCGCGAAGCTCCAGATATTCCTTGAGGCTGATCCGCCGTACGCGAATGTAGTAACCCGGTTTCATTTCCAATGCGCCGTCCTTGACGAGCTGGAACAGCGCCTCGCGTACTGGCGTCTCGCTGGTGCCGAGTTGCTGAGCCAAGTCGCGGATCTTCAGCCGGTCGCCAGGATGTAACCGCGCAGACATAAGCTCCTGACGTAAGCGCAGGTATATCTGCGAGGAGAGGCTTGTCGCCTGGATCTCAGGCAGCTTGTTCATTTTCAGCGGGCTCGCTTTTGCAACTGGACGACCGTCTTCATGATCACACAGCACCAGGCATGTCCATATCGTGGTCTGGGAAGCATTCGAAAATCCAGTTCATAACGAGGGTCATTATACCTTGCTGGCCAGGCTCGTCAGCCAGCTAGCAAACCTGTTCCATAATTGCCGTAGCGTTTGCCGACACGTGCCATTTCTTCTTCCGGGAGCAGCATGGGCTCGCCGCCTTGCAGCGCCATCAGATATTGGCGGGCAAGAGTTTCGAGCTTGACCGTAGTCTGGAATGCGGCTTCTAGCGTCTTTCCAATGGCGATCATGCCATGATTGGCGAGCAGGCAGGCGGTGCGATCCTTCAGGGCCTCGACAGCCGCCGCCCCAAGGTCGCCCGTGCCGAAAGTTGCATAACGGGCGCAGCGCACGTCGGTGCCGCCGAAGGCCGCAACCATATAGTGGAAGGGAGGCAGTGGCTTGCGCAGGCATGCCAGCGCCACGCAAGCGTCTGCATGAGTGTGGATCACTGCATTGGCGGCCGGATAGGCGCGCAGAATCGCCGAATGCATGTGCCATTCGCTCGACGGGATGCCACCGGTCGCGCCACCGTCGTCTTCGACCCGGACAAGCCTTAAAGGGGAAAGATTGGCGCTGTTTGCCCCAGTTGGCGTGATCAGCATGGCGTCGGCTATCCGGCAGCTAACATTACCGCTGTTGCCGTGATTGAAGCCTTTGTCCTGCAGACGACCCACGATGTCGACGATTGCGAGGCCGGCTGCGTCTTCGTCCATCACCTCAGTCCTCTGGATGCCGCATTGATTCTAGCGTCGGCAGGAACATGTCGACAGGACCGAGCTTTCCGGATTTGAGGCTGAGGGCAACAACCTCCGCCCCTTCCGTTGTCGCCCGGGCAATTCCCGGCCCGCGATAGGCGCCAACCCTCAACCGGTCGATGCCAAGCTGCTCGACCACCGTGCCGGATGTCTCGCCGCCCGCGACTAGGAAGCGCCGGACACCGCGTCCGCGCAGTTCGACCGCAAGCCGGCCAAGGACAGTTTCGGCGAAGGCCGCAGCGCCATCGCGACCAAATTTCGCCTGCGCGGCCGCGACCTGGTCCGGGCCTGCCGATGTGGCGATCGAAATCGGCCCGCTGTCGAGATGGTCGCCTGCCCAGGCTAGCGCCTTCTCAACCGCGGTATCGACACTTGCGACCGAAGCGATGTCGATGCGGTGCACCGGCCTTGCCTTTTCAAAGGCCGCGAGT
The DNA here is from genome assembly GCF_003403035.1 of Mesorhizobium denitrificans. Taxonomy (GTDB): domain Bacteria; phylum Pseudomonadota; class Alphaproteobacteria; order Rhizobiales; family Rhizobiaceae; genus Mesorhizobium_G; species Mesorhizobium_G denitrificans. The sequence goes on from NZ_QURN01000001.1 coordinate 314,304, forward strand.
TGCTCCAGCGTGCATTCAGCGCAACTGCCCGCAAGCACGACGCCGGGGCTCTCAACGGCTGGCAGCGGCCGCTTCGGCGGCGCGTCATCCAGCCAGCCGCGCTCGCGCCACAGCGGGGGATAATGGCGGATGACCGGCGCGTTGCCCGTCATTAGCGGCCAGTCGACGGTCAGTTCGGCGATCGCGGCAAGATCTTCGGGATATATAGCGTCAAAGATGATGTGCCGGACGCCTTGTGCGACAAGATGGTCGAGATGGGCGCGGCGGCTGGTAGGATCCGCCCGCACGGCATTGTGCGGCAAGAGGCCAACAGAGAGTTTGGACTGCCGCTGTAGCACGCGCACCAGGCTGGGGTCGGTCATAGGAGTCAGCGGGTCGAGCCGCTTCGGCGATTCCGAAACGAGCTGCGCGCCGACGAAGAGATGGCCTTGGAAGACGCTGCGCGCGAGGTCGCCGGAGCTCGGGCAGAAGCCGGTTTGGGAGGACCGCGTCAGAGCCAGCAGGTTATCAGTGACCGGGCCGATATTGCCATCGTCAGTGGAATCGAAGGTGGCGCAATATTTGAAGAACAGCCGCCTCACGCCGATTTCGAGCAACTGCTGAGCCGCATATTCCGATTTCCGCACGGCCTCGGCGGCGGGAATGACGCGGGTCTTTTGCGCGACGACGATTGCGGGCGAGTGGGCAAAGTCCTGAACCAGCGCAGGCTTGGTCACAAAGCCGCAATCGATACCCAGCGCCACCAGCATTGCCGCCGTTTCCATACCGCCGGTGAGATCGTCGGCAACGACACCAATGATGGGCTGCATGTTTCTCCCGCAATTCCGAAGCTATTGTGCAAAGATGATACATCATATATCGAAAACTGAAAAGCAGTCTTGGGCGACGGGTCCCAAGACGCACGGCGGGGTTTCATGGATCAGCAGTCGAAGAGCAGTGACGGTGCCTTGCGGGCCCGGGCTATGCGCGTCATCCCAGGGGGAATGTGGGGCCATCAGAACGCGCCGCGAATGCCGGCCGGATACCCGCAATATTTCGAACGCGCTCAAGGGTGCCGCACCTGGGATGCGGACGGACGTGAGTATATTGATTTCATCTGCGGCTGGGGGCCAACGATCCTGGGCTACGGCGATGCCGACGTCGAGGCCGCGGCAGATAGGCAGCGTGCGCTTGGCGACGCGATGAACGGACCGAGCGAGCGGCTTGTCGAATTAGCAGAGCTTATGGTCGAAACCGTCCCGCATGCCGACTGGGCGATGTTCTCCAAGAACGGCACGGATGCCACCACAGCCTGCCTGACGATCGCCCGCGCAGGCACAGGGCGACGCAAGATATTAGTCGCGCGCGGTGCCTATCACGGCGCCATTCCGTGGTGCTCACCGTCGGTCGTCGGCGTTACGGATGAGGACCGGGCGCACCTGCTCTATTACGACTACAACAATGTCGAGAGCCTCGAGGCCGCGGCCGAAGAGTGCAGGGGCGATCTCGCGGCGATACTGGTCTCGGCCTTCAAGCACGACCTCGGCAAGCCGCATGAATTGCCGACCGTGGCGTTTGCGCAAAAGGCGCGGGCGCTCGCCGATAGCGCTGATGCGGCGTTGATCGTCGACGACGTTCGCGCCGGCTTCCGTCTCGATATGGGCGGCAGCTGGGAACTGGTGGGCGTGCGCCCCGACATGGCCGCCTGGAGCAAGGCGATTGCCAATGGCCATGCGCTGGCCGCTGTCACCGGCAACGACCGCTTCCGCGAGGGTGCAACGCGCATCTTCACGACCGGCTCGTTCTGGACGGCCGGTGTGTCGATGGCAGCCGCGATCGCCACGATCCGGAAACTCAGCGCGGTCGATGCCGTGGTGCATATGCGCGCGATGGGCCAACGCTTTCGTGACGGCCTCGACGCACAAGCCAAGAGGCACAGCGTGCCGCTGCGTCAAAGCGGGCCGGTGCAGATGCCGGTACTCTTGTTCGAGAGCGATGCGGACCGCAGGCTCGGCGATACCTTCTGCCTGGAGGCGCTCGCACGCGGTGTCTACCTGCATCCGTCTCACACACTCTTCCTGTCCGCCGCGCACCGGGAGACTGATATCGATATGGCACTCGCGGCAACCGACGAAGCGCTAGCTGCGGTTGCCCGGCTTTAGATACTGATGCAGGATTTGCTTCGCGACCGACGTGGGACGGATCAGGACGCGACGAAGCCTTCGTGCTCTTGCAGGAAACGGAGGAAATCCTCGCCTCCCAGGATAAGGTCCTGTTCCATGGCGGTGCGGGCCTTTTGCGGGTCGTTTTCACGAAGGCCCTCTATTACCGTCAGGTGCTGGGCAGCGCCCACATATTTGTGTTCGCCTTCCTTGAAAAAGACGGTCAGCATCGGCCCCATCGAAACCCACAGGCTTTCGATATGGGCGACCAGCATTTCCATGCCGGAGAGCCGGTAGACGGTGAAGTGAAAGTCGCGGTTGTAGCGGAATGAAAGTTCCGGATCGCCGGAGCGATCTGCCTTCTCGAACACTTTCTGGATGCTGGTCAGCTTATCGATGTCGTCCTTCGTCGCGTTCTGCGCCGCAAGCTCCGTGGCAAGGCCTTCCAGCGACAGCCTTATGGTGCGGACCTCCATGTAGCGCGCAAGCGTCAGCGCCGGCACGGTGACGAAGCGGCCCGAACGCAGCTCCAGGCCGCGCTCGCTGACAAGCCTCAGGCATGCTTCGCGGGCGGGGGTGACGCTGGTACCGAGCTGGTCGGCGAGATCCTGCATTACCAGACGCTGGCCTGGCCGGAACCGTCCTGCGACCAACCCTTCGCGAAGGGCGACATAGGCGCGCGTGGAAAGGTTGCCTTGCTCGAGCGGCTGAATGTTCACGACAAAGGTCTCCTCCGCATTGTTGAGTGGCGTTTTCTGCCGGCAGTGATTCTACAAGATATATCCAATAGTCGCTTTTTCCCCCACTGTATTGTCGAGCCTGCTAAGCGAGCAAGGATTGCGCGACGGTTTCGACGCCGGGCCCATCGAGCTTGTAGTGGCGATAAAGGTGGCTCGGTGGCGCGATCAGGCTGTACTCGTCCTTGATGCCATGCCGGACCAACCGTGCACCGCCGCCTTCCTCGGCCAGAACTTCGGCGACCGCGCCGCCCAGGCCGCCAAGGATGTTGTGCTCCTCGACGGTCAGGATGATGCGCGATTTGCGTGCCGCCGCCATCACCGCATCGCGATCGAGCGGCTTGATCGTGTGCATGTCGATGAGACCGACGGAATGGCCCTTGCCGTTCAAGGCTTCCATCGCCTGTTTTGCAGAGTGCACAGCCATGCCACAGGCGATGATGGTGATGTCGTTGCCGATGCCGTGGACCACCGCCTTGCCGATTTCGAACGGTGCATCATTGGCATAGACGACAGGATCGTGACCGCGCGAAATGCGGAAGTAGATCGGTTGCGGATGATTGACGGAAGCGCGCAACGCTGCCGCGAATTGCGGGCCGTCCGCGGTCGAGATCACGGTGAGGTCGGCAATCGAGCGCATGATGGCGATATCCTCGGTTGCGTGATGCGAGGTGCCGTAAAAGCCGAGCGAAATGCCGGTGTGATGACCGATCAGGCGGACCGGCTGCGCGCAATAGGCGACGTCCATGCGGATTTGTTCGCAGCAGAGCAGCGCGAGGAAGGACGCGAAGGTCGCGACATACGGCATGACGCCGGTAGTCGCCATGCCGGCTGCGGCCGAGACCATGTTCTGTTCGGAAATGCCGAATTGCGTGAAGCGCTCGGGGAAGCGGCGGGCAAAGCCAACGAGACCATTGGAATACTGCAGGTCGGCGGCGCCAGCGACGACCGGATGGCCGGCTTCGGCAAGCTCAATCAGCGTGTCGGCCAAAGTTGCAAGCGAAGGAGCGCGCTTGTTTATCTCGCGGTACTGCCAGCTGTCGGGATGCAAGATCGTGCTCATTTTGCACCTCCGAGGATCATGTCGCGGGCGCGGGCTTCGTCTTCTGGCGCGAGGTAGCCGAGATGCCAACCAGGTTCGGTTTCCATGTAATCGATACCCTTGCCCTTGACGGTCCTTGCGATGATGCAGCAGGGCTTTTCGCGATCTGTATCGGCCTTGACCTTGCGCAGCAGGTTGGCGAGCGCCACCACGTCGTGGCCGTCGACATCATGCACCTCCCAACCGAATGCGCGCCATTTCTCGCCCAGCGGTTCGACCGCGGCGACGTCGTCGACCTTGCCGTCGAGTTGATAGCCGTTGCGGTCGACGATGGCGACGAGCTTGCTCAAACGATGGGTGGCACCGCTGATCGCTGCCTCCCAGACCTGTCCTTCTTGCATCTCGCCGTCACCGAGCAGAACGAACACGTTGAAATCCTGCTTCTGTAAGCGGCCACCCAACGCCATGCCGACGCCATTGGACAGCGCATGCCCAATCGAGCCGGAGCTGAAGTCGACCCCGGGTACCTTGCGCATGTCGGGATGGTCACCCAGCGGACTGCCGAGACGGGTGTAGTCGTCGAGCCAGGAACGGTCGAAGAAATCGAGGTCGGCGAGGATTGGAAACTGCCCGACCGCCGCATGGCCCTTGCCCATCAGAAAGCGGTCGCGCTCAGGCCAGTTCGGCTCACCGCGACGGATTCGCATCGTGTCGTAATAGAGCGTCGAAAAGATCTCAGCGCAGGAGAATACCGACGAATAGTGGCCGACCTTTGCAATCGAAATCAGCCGGATCGTTTCCAGTCGCACGAAGCGCGCGCGTTCGCGCAGAAGAGCGGCCTGCTCGTCCGATATGTCGCCGCCGCTATTACTCGGCCAGCGGTTCGCACCTGATGCCACGCCTGCTTCTCCCCGGTTTTCAGTGTTGGACAGTCTCGACAACTTATAAGTTATAAGATATTCGATTGAGCCGCAAGAACAATCGCCCGTCCGAAGGAACAGGAAATGCCGCATAATTCGGCGCGTGCCATCGACATGAGCATGCATCTGCATTCGCAGACTGATCCGCGCCGGCACGAGCAGGATGGGCCGCTGATCATTTCGGGCGGCGAAGGGGTCTATGTTCGCGACGATGCCGGCAACCGTTACATCGAGGGCATGTCCGGTTTGTGGACGGCCTCGCTCGGGTTCAACGACCAGAGACTGGCCGCCGCTGCAGCCTCCCAGTTCGCTCAACTCGCCAATTATCACACATTCAACCACCGTACGAACGAGCCCTGCATCGACTTGATCGAACAGCTCGCGGCGGTCTCGCCAATTGCGGACTGCAAGATATTTCTCGCCAACTCCGGGTCGGAAGCCAACGATTCCATGGTCAAGCTCGCCTGGTACTATCAGGCCGCGCGCGGCAAGCCGGATAAAAGGCGCATCATCAGCCGCAATGGCGCCTTCCATGGCAGCACGGTGATGGGCGCGGTGCTGAGCGGCCTGCCGCATATGCACCGCTCGTTCGGCATGAAGTCTGACGATATCCTCTATGCCGGCAAGCCGCATTTCTACCGCGAGGCGCGGGATAGTGAGACCGAAGAGGCATTCACCGACCGGCTCATTGGCGAATTGGAGACGATGATCCTGGCGGCTGGCCCTGACACGATCGCGGCGATGATAGCCGAGCCAGTGATGGGCGCGGGCGGAGTTGTCGTGCCGCCGAAAGGTTATTTTACCAAGCTCAGCACGCTGCTCCAAAAGCACGATATCCTGCTTCTGGCCGATGAGGTGGTTTGTGGCTTCGGCCGCACTGGCAACTGGTTCGGCAGTCAGACCTTCGGCTTTAAGCCGGATATGTTCTCGGTTGCCAAGGGGCTTTCCTCCGGCTACCTGCCGATCGCCGCTGTGGTCGTCTCAGATGCGCTCTATCAAACGATCGCCGACGAAGCGCATCGCAACGGCACCTTCGGACATGGCTTCACCTATTCAGGCCATCCCGTGGCCTCAGCGGTCGCCGCCGAGGCATTGCGCATCTACCACGAGATCGACGTCGTCGGCCGTGCCCGCGTCCTCGGGGCCCAGATGCTGGAGGCGCTGCGCGAAGCGCTTGCCGATCATCCGATGGTCGGCGAGATACGCGGTGTCGGCCTGCTTGCCGGCATCGAGTTGGTCGCCGACCGACGCACGAAACAGGGCTTTCCAGCGGAGGCCAGGATTGGCGCGCAGGTCGAGCGTGCCTGCCGGCAACGCGGCATAATCCTGCGTAACATGGGCGACGTGCTGGCGCTCTGCCCGCCTTACATCATTGAGCCGGACCAGATCGACGAGCTTGTCCGCGCGCTTTTCCTCGCAATCGAAGACACAAGGGAAAGCCTCTCGCTCTGAGGCTTGGCTACCATGACAATAACAATCAGACAGGACATGACCATGTATCCCAACGTCGAGCTTTTCATCGACGGAAAGTGGGGCGCCGCGTCGAGCGGCAAGACGCTCGAGGTTCGCAACCCGGCCACCGATGAAATCATCGGTTCGGTTGCCGTTGCTGGCACCGCTGATCTCGATCGTGCGTTGGCGGCTGCCGAACGCGGCTTCAAGGTCTGGCGCAAGGTCTCGGCCTTCGAACGCGGCAAGGTTATCCGTGAAGCTGCGCGCTTGATGCGCGAGCGTGCCGGCAGGATTGCGGCCTTGCTCAGCTTGGAACAGGGTAAGCCACTGAGCGAGGCGACCATAGAGGTATTGGCTTCGGCCGACATTTTGGACTGGTTCGCGGAGGAAGGGCGTCGCACTTACGGCCGCATCGTGCCGGCCAGGGCCAGCAACGTCCATCAACTGGTCGTGCGCGAGCCGGTCGGCCCGGTCGCGGCGTTCACGCCATGGAATTTCCCGGTATCGCAGGCGATCCGCAAGATTGGCGCGGCTCTCGCCACCGGATGCTCGATCATCGTCAAGCCACCGGAAGAGACGCCTGCCTCGCCCGCCTGCCTCGCCGAGGCATTCAAGGACGCCGGCCTTCCCGACGGTGTGCTCAACCTCGTCTATGGCAACCCTCCGGAAATTTCGAACTACCTGATCCCGCATCCGGTGATCCGGAAGGTGTCCTTCACCGGCTCCGTCCCAGTCGGCAAGCACCTCGCCGCGCTCGCTGGTCAACATATGAAGCGCGCGACTATGGAGCTTGGCGGACACGCGCCTGCCATCGTCTTTGACGACGCCGACCTCGACAACGCGGCAAGCTTGTTGGCGACGGCCAAGTTCCGAAACGGCGGTCAGGTCTGTGTCTCGCCGACGCGTTTCCTGATCCAGGAGGCATCTTACCCGCAGTTCGTCGACAAGCTCGTCGGCCATGCGCGCGCCATTAAGGTTGGCGACGGATTGGCCGAAGGCACACGTATGGGACCGCTGGTCAATGAAAGGCGGCTACAGGCCGTCGAGGCGATGATTTCCGAAGCGGTAGCCGTGGGCGCCAAGCTCGAGGCTGGCGGCAAACGCATCGGCAACAAGGGCGCCTTCTTCGAGCCCACCGTACTCAGCGACTTGCGACCCGACATGCGTATCATGAACGAGGAGCCGTTCGGGCCCGTGGCGCTGGTCATGCCGTTCGGCACCTTCGAAGAGGCGGTAACCGAGGCCAACAGGCTGCCGTATGGGCTCGCGGCTTACGCCTTCACCCGTTCGCTGAAAACGGCGACAGAACTTGGCGCCGAGATCGAAACCGGCATGCTGACGACGAACCATCTGGGCCTGGCGCTGCCAGAAGTGCCCTTCGGCGGTGTCAAGGATAGCGGCTACGGTTCCGAAGGCGGTTCGGAAGCGCTGGAAGCCTATCTCGTCACCAAGTTCATCAGCCAGGCGGGGTTCTAGTGCTTCCCACCTCTGCTTGGGTTAGGTGAAAATCTCGGTGTGCTGTTCGAGCTGCAGGCGGGTGCGACGGATATGGCCGTATAGGATGAGGCCGGCCTGTTCGCCGTCACCCCGCTTCAGCGCTTCGAGGATCAGCCGATGCTCGTGATGCACCGCCGCCATGCCGGCCTTGCCAACCGAGGCGGCGAAAGCGCGGCGGTATTGCTGAGTGGTGTTCCAGAATTTGTGTATCATATGAGCGAGCTGAGGCATGCGTGCGCCTTCATAGCTCAGGAGGTGGAACTCGCGATCGAGCTGGAGGAACTCGTCGATGCTCTCGACGCCTTCGATGCGCAAGACGAGCTCCTCCAGACGCGCAAGGGCTTCCGGCGAGAGGTTGGCGCTACTTTCGGAAAGCGCCAGTGGCTCCAGCCGCTCGCGGATCTTGTATATCTCGATGCATTCGGCGCGGTCGAGCTTGGAAATCCAGGCGCCGCTATTGGGCACGAGGATGACCAGTCCCTCGCTTTCCAGTTGCCGAAGCGCCTCGCGCACCGGGATACGGCTGATGCCGTATTCTTCGGCGAGTTCCTCCTGGCGGACGCGGCTGCCCGGGCGCAGTCGGCCCGACAGGATGGCGTCGCGCAGTGCATCGGTAACACGGCCGCTGGCCAGAGCGGCGCCGTTGCCGTCGATTCCGCTGCTTGCGCGTCTGCCGTCCATGATCTCAATTCCCCGCATCGTGTCGATTCCGAAGATATTAGAGCATCGGCGAGCAGGTGGGAATCTTCACGAGTCAATCGCTCACAGGTGAGGACTGGCCGGATGCCAGAGCCGGTGCTTCGTCTTGCGCTCATAGCCCTTGCCAGCCGGGAACGAGACCAGTTCGAGTTGCATGCCCCAAGGACTCAGGAAATAGACCCAGCTCTGACCAGCGCTCGGTCCCTCGGTGCGCACCGTCGGCTCGCCGAGCACACGCACACCGTGCGACCTGAGATAGGCAACTGCCTCACCGATATCGTCCACGTAGAAAGCGAGATGGTGCCCGCCGACATCGCTGTTTCTGGGCTGAGTGCCGTGCTGGTCAGGAGCCGCGTATTCGAAGATCTCGAAGTTGGAGCCATGACGGCAACGCAGGAATTTGAGCCGCTTCATCACCGCTCTCGGGTGCACATCGAGATGTGTTTCCATCCAGTCCCCATCGGACTGGAAAGGCCCCAGTTCGTAGAAGGGCTCACAGCCGATAATCTCGACGAAGAAGCTGACCGCTTCGTCGAGGTCGGGAACAGTGAAGCCTATATGCTCGGTGCCGCGCAGCCCCGGAAGGCCGTTGCGGGTGTGGCTTGTATCGTGAGGCATTGCTGATCCGGCGTTTACAATTCGGTACGACCGTATCCAACGTGCGCCTATTGGCAAGAGAATTAGGCGATCTGGCTGAATAAATTCAGTAGATTGTATACAATGATGGAGTCGACATTTGTGGAGGATTTCATGGCAGACAACACCGCTTACGATCCGGCATTGGGCATAGCATACGTCAACGGCAGCTATATGCCGCTTGCTGAGGCGGCTATTCCTATCACCGACCGTGGCTTCGTGCGTTCCGACGCGACTTATGACGTCACGCATGTCTGGAAAGGCCGCTTCTTCAGGCTCGACGATCACATCGAGCGCTTCATGGCGTCGATGCGCGGCTTGCGCATGAGCCTGCCAATGGGGAAGGCCGAGATAGCCGATATCCTTGTCGAATGCGTGCGCCGGAGCGGGCTGCGCGATGCCTATGTGCAGATGACCTGCACGCGCGGCGTGCCGCCGGTCGGCACCCGTGATCCGAGGCTGTGTCAGAACCGATTATACGTGTTCGCGCAGCCCTTCGTCTGGATCGCCAATGAGGAGCAGCGACGCGACGGATTGAAGATGGTGGTGAGCTCAGTGCAACGCATACCGCCGGAATCGCTCGATCCGCGCCTGAAAAACTTCCACTGGCTCGACCTGACGATGGGCATCTTCGAAGCCTACGACAACAACGCCATCGTCGCCGTCCTCCATGACGGCAAGGGTAACGTCACCGAAGGCGCCGGGTTCAACGTATTCGCGGTGAAGGACAACGTCATCACCACGCCCGAACGTGGCGTCTTCGAGGGCATGACGCGCCGCACGGTGATGGAACTTGCCGGTGAAGCGGGCGTCACCTGCGAAGTGCGACCACTGCCGATCGAGGAATTGCGAGAGGCGGACGAGATATTCATCTCGAGTTCCGCCGGCGGCATCATGCCGGTGACGGTGCTGGATGGTCGCATCTATGGCAATGGCAAGCCCGGCCCGGTCACTAACCGTATCCACGACCTCTATTGGGCCGCGCACAAGGAAGGGCCGCTTTGCACACCCGTCGACTACGGAGCAGAAGCGTGAGCGCCGAAGCGGGAGAGCGTGTCGTCCTGGTGACAGGCGGCACGCGTGGTATCGGCGCCGCCTGCGTCAAGCGGCTGGCATTGGACGGCGCTCGCGTCGTCTTTACCGGACGGGACCAGGCCGCGGCTGATGATGTCTTAGCCGCGGTTCCGGGCGCAATCTTTGCTCCGGGCGACGCGACCCGCGAAGTCGATTGCAAGCGCGCGATCGAGGTCGCGCTTGAGATCGGTGGGGGACACATCGCCGGCCTCGTCAACAATGCTGGCGCCGGAGCGCGGCTTGCCTTCGAACGGACGACGCTTGACGACTGGAATCGGACGATGACGGCCAACACAACCTCGGCCTACCTGTTCACACGTCATGCGCTGGCGGGGTTGCGGAAAGGGCGCGGCGCCGTGGTTATGATCTCGTCGGTAGCCGGCCTCGTTGGCGAGGAAGGGCTCGCGATCTACACCGCATCCAAGGCGGCACTGATCGGGCTCAGTCAGGCGCTGGCACTGGAATACGGATCAGAGGTGCGCTTCAACACCGTCTGCCCCGGTCAGATCGCGACCCAGATGATGGCCAAGACGCTTGCCATTCCGGGCCGGCGCGAAAGACTGGAGCAACGCATCCCGGCGGCGCGGCTCGGAACGCCGGAGGATGTTGCGGAAGCCGTCTCGTGGCTGCTTTCTCCGGCTGCGAATTTCATCAATGGCGCGGTCTTGAACGTCGACGGCGGCGAGACGGCCGGCTTCAGGACGCCGCCAGACGAACCGAAGGCTGTCTAGATTCTATGCCAGAGGCCGGCCCTGATCGGCCATGACCTGGCGCAGTCCGCGCTCGATATCCGCCGGGCGGGTGCAGGCCGCTGCCTCGAGCAACTTGGAAATGCTGGGCGAAGCCTCGCCACCATGAACCCGCTGGATCGGCTGGTCGAGCCAATCGAAGCAGCGGTTCTGGATCTCGGCGGCAAGTAGCCCGCCATAGGACGTGCCACGCGCACCCTGCTCCACGACAAGCACATTGCCGGTCTTGCGAATGGAGGCCTCAATCGTCTGCCAGTCGAGCCCGGCGCGGTCGAGTGAGCGTAGATCGATGACCTCCGCATCGACATCCAGGCGCTCGACCGCTTCGAGCACGGGACGCACCATGGCGAGATAGGTCAGGACGGTCATAGCCGTGCCGTGGCGCACGACCTTGGCCCTGCCGAGCGGGATGCAATAGTCGAGGTCGTCGACAGGTGCTGGGCCGGTCGAGTTGTAGAGATCAACATGCTCGATCACCAGCACCGGATCCTTGCAGCGTAGCGCGCTATTTATCAGCCCGACATAGTCGAACGGCGTCGACGGGGCGACGATGCGCCAGCCGGGCGAGGTGGCGAAGATGCCGGCCGGGTCCATTGAATGCTGCGAGCCGTAGCCCGTGCCCATGGCGACCTTGGTGCGCAGCACCAGCGGTATGTCGATGTCGCCGCCGAACATGTGGCGGGCCTTGCCGATCTGGTTGAAGACCTGGTCAGCGGCCACCCACATGAAGTCGGGATACATGAACTCGACGACCGGAAGGTATCGGCCATCCATCGCGATGCCACCCGCGAGCCCGGTGAAGGCGGCTTCGCTGATGGGTGTGCCGAGCACCCTATTCGGGAAAGCTGCGGCAAGGCCACGCGTCGCACCGTTGGTGCCGCCTTTTAGCCGATGCACATCCTCGCCCATGATGACAATGCGTTCGTCCGTTGCCATGCGCCGGTGCATGACATCGGCCACTGTGTCGATGAATTTGGCGGCGCTGGTGATCGCTCCGCCGAAGGTCTCAAGTTCCTCCGTGCGCTGGCCGTGCAGCTCGGTGAGGTCACTGCGTATGCCGGTGTCGCGGAATCCCTCGTCGGGCCATAGCGCGGCCTTGATACGGTTCTTGCCTTGCACCTGCTCGATGAGTTCGGCGGCGACTTCGTTCATAAGGCCAAGTGCGCGTTCGCGCAGCGCCGAAACGCCGCTGGCGCCGATGATCTGGCGCTGCTCCATTTCATTGGCCAACCGATCAAGCGGGTCGCGCTCGCGCCATGCTGCCTCCTCGACCTTGTCGCGATAGCCAAAGGCGCTGCCGGGCAGCGGTCCGTTTTGATGGAAATAGCGGTAGACGTCAGCCTCGATGATGGTCGGTCCACCGCCGTCGCGCATCAGCTCCATGGCTTCTTTTGTCGCAAGAAGGACGGCAAGGGGGTCCATGCCATCGACTTTCCACGCGGGAATTGCGAAGGCTGATCCGCGCGCTGACAGACGTGGCTCGGCGGTCGCTTCCTCGACATGGGTCGAGACGGCATAGCGGTTATTCTCGATGAAGAAACAGAGCGGCAGCTTCCAGGCGGCGGCAATGTTCATCGTCTCCAGCACCGAGCCGATGTTGACGGCGCCATCGCCGAAATAGGCAAAGGCCACGTCGCCCTTGCCGGCGCGCTTATGCGCCCAAGCAGCGCCCGCAGCTAACGGAACGCCACCACCGACGATCGCGTTGGTGCCGAGATTTCCGGCTTCCGCCCAGCGCAGATGCATCGAGCCGCCGCGGCCGCGGCAAAAACCCTGCGCCAGGCCGAGGATCTCGGCCAGCGATCGTTGCGTGAGGCCGCGAATGGGCGGCGAGAAGTCGTCGGCGGGCGCCAATCCCATCGGCGCGACATAGCGGATCGACTTGGCGAGGAACTGGTGATGCGCGCGATGGGAACCATTGATCTGGTCGCTTGCCCGCATGAGAGCGGCCGAGCCGACCGCACCGCCTTCCTGACCGATCGCTGAATGGGCAGGGCCGTGCACAAGACCCTGCCCGGCGAGCTCCAGCACTTTCTCCTCGAAGGCGCGGATCAGATGGGCCGAAACCAGCATGGATTCTAGCAATGCCGGGTCGGTGTCGTCCCAATCGGTGCGCGTCGTGCGAAGCTCGCGCCAAGGAGCCGATGAAGCCAGTGTCGTGTAGTCGGGCATCCGGTGCTCCGCCATAGTCGATAATTATATTGGATACGATAGTTGCCAGAAATGCCGATTGAAAGCAAAAAAATCAGTGAAAATATGAAAATTGGATACAATGATGCGATTCAGAACGCTAGTTGGCCGCGTTCATGATGGCGCGCGCATCGGGTGCGGCATTGATGCTGCGCATTAGCGCCCGCCCGGTGAGCGCCGCGCTCAGTTCGCTTGGTCTGCGCCAGCAGCGCGCCTGCTGAACAACCGTTCTAGAATTACATTTCCGCCCTCGGTGATATCGGCGATGATCGCACGTTCGGCTGCGTCGGAATCCTTATTTTCGACCGCAGCGAGAACCGCGTAGTGATTGTCGATCATAGCGCGGCCGCCTTCGTGATAGGATTCCGCAATCAGCGGCCCCATCTGCAACCAAAGCCGGTTCAGGATGCCGCGCAGCACCACCATGTCGCCTATGTCGGCGAGCGCGAAGTGGAAGGTCTGGTTGAGTTCCAGTCCTTCGGCCCAATTCTTGTCGGCGATCGCACGCTCGTTGAGAGCAATCAAATCGTGCAGCCGTTCGATATCCTTCGCCTTCGCCTTGAGCGCGGCCTCACGAGCGGCAAGCCCTTCCAGCTTCAGCCTTATCTGACGGATCTCGCGATAGCGCTCCAACGTGATGATGGGCACGCGTACCTCGCGCGCTGATTTCTGCACCAAAGCTTCGTCCTGGATAAGCCGCAAAATTGCGTCGCGAACGGGCGTGACGCTTGTGCCGAGCGATTGAGCGAGTTCGCGGATCGTCAGCCGAGCATCCGGCGCGAAGCGGCCTTTGATCAGTGCCTCCGCAACGCGCGCATAGACTGTCTCGCCGAGATTTTCGCGCTCGAGCGTCTCGAAATTGAAGCCCGCCATGCCGCTGTCCATCCCGTTAAGCAATCACCCAAAAGGGCTTGACAATATATCTTATAAGAAACATGATGCATCAAACACCGCAATGCAAGAGGGAACTGCAGTCCGTCTTCGAGAAGAGGGAGTTCATGCTTCCTCGCTTAGACGCCTGCAGCAGGAGCCACACGATGGACACCAGACCGAATTCTGCCGAAGCCCGCGACATTCGCTATCACATGCATGCCTACACGAATGCCCGCAAGCATCAGGAAACCGGCCCGCTGGTGATCGAAAAGGGCGATGGCGTTTATGTCGAGGATACCGCCGGCAATCGTTACATCGAGGCGATGGCAGGCCTGTGGAGCGTTGCTGTCGGCTTCTCGGAAAAGCGGTTGGTCAATGCCGCGACAAAGCAGATGTCGAAGCTGCCCTTCTATCACGACTTCGGTTCGAAGGCGCATGCGCCGCTGATCGACCTGGCCGAGAAGCTGGTGCAGATGGCACCGGTGCCGATGAGCAAAGCCTACTTCACCAATTCCGGCTCGGAGGCCAACGACACGGCGATCAAGATGATCTGGTACCGTTCGAACGCGCTGGGAGAGCATGCACGCAAGAAAATCATCAGTCGCACGCGCGGCTATCACGGCGTCACAATCGCCTCGGCCAGCCTGACCGGCCTACCCAACAATCATCTCTCCTTCGACCTACCGATCGCCAATATACTGCACACCTCGACGCCGCATCACTGGCGTGACGCCCAGCCCGGTGAAAGCGAAGAGCAGTTCTCGACGCGGCTTGCCGCTGATCTGGAAAATCTCATCCTGGCCGAGGGGCCTGAAACGATCGCGGCCTTCATCGGCGAACCGATCATGGGCGCTGGCGGCGTCATAGTGCCACCCGCCGGCTACTGGGAAAAGATCCAGACGGTGCTGTCGAAATACGGCATCCTGCTCGTGGCTGACGAGGTGATTTGCGGCTTCGGCAGGACGGGAGAGATGTTCGGCTCGCAGACGTTCAACATAAAGCCCGACATCATAGTGCTATCGAAGCAAATCTCTTCCTCCTACCTGCCGATTTCGGCGCTGCTGATCAACGATAGTGTTTTCGAGCCTATCGCCGATGAGAGCGATCGTATTGGCACGTTCGGTCACGGCTTCACCGGCGGCGGTCATCCGGTCGCCGCGGCCGTTGCGCTGGAGAACATCAAGCTGATCGAGGAGCGTGATCTCGTAGGCAATGCCCGCAAGGTCGGTGCGCATCTGCAGGCAAAGCTGCGTCGGCTCGCCTCGCATCCGCTGGTGGGTGAGGTGCGTGGCGTCGGTCTGATCGCTGCTGTCGAGCTTGTCGCCGACAAGGCGAGCAAGGCGCCCTGGGGCAAGCCGGCAGCGCTCGGCACTTTGGTCAACGGCTTCCTGCAGCAGAATGGCGTCATCTCGCGCAATATGGGCGATGCAATTGCGTTCTGCCCGCCGCTGATCATCACCGAGGCGCAGATCGACACGCTGGTGGATGCGTTCGAGCGCTCGCTCGACGCGGCACTCCCTCAGGTTCATCCGCAGGGCTGAGAAATCCAGCAGCAGGCGAAAGCACCCTGACGGGCAAGTAGCGCATCACGCATTGACATATATCATATAAGATGTAAGTTGTGAACTGCGCGATATGAATGAGAATGGATACATTTATGCGACATTCTGCGTTTAAAGTTTGAAATTCTGACGAACGAGTGGCAGATTGGATACATAACTGGCCGAGCTTAATCGGTCGATCGAGTAGAAACTCACGGGCCCTCCAAGGGCAGCTGTTCAAATGGGAGACTGATATGAGTGGATTGAAGAAGACGCTGGCTTTGGCGCTGTCGGCCACGGTGCTGTCGGCGGGAATGGCGCACGCCGCCGACTGGTGGCCGTTCAAGATCGCCTCGGCAAAGGATGGCGACCTCAAGAATGTTGGAGAGATCGAATACAAGCCGCTCGATAAGGCGGAGAAGCCCTGGAAGCTCTGCGTGCTCTTCCCGCATCTGCAGGACAGCTATTGGGTGTCGGTGGATTACGGCATCGTCGAGGAGGCCAAGCGCCTGGGCGTCAAGGTGACGGTGCTGCAGGCGGGTGGATACACTGCGCTGCCGAAGCAGATCTCCCAATATGACGACTGTGTTGCCGCGGGCGCCGACGCCATCCTTATCTCGGCAATCTCGGAAGCTGGCATGGCCGCCAAGATCAACGAAGGCATGAGCAAGGGCATCGTCAACATCGCCGTCGCCAATCCGATCCTGGAGACACCGATCACCGCTCGCATCACGCCCGACTTCTACCAGAAGGGTTTTCAGACTGGCGAGTATGTGAAGAAGTATCTGGGCGACAAGCAGGGCACCGCAGTAGCGTTCCCTGGCCCACAAGGCAGCGGCTGGGCCGAAACCTACATGAACGGATTCCGCGACAGCACCAAGACCGGCAACGTCAAGTTGGTCGGCGAAATGTTCGGCGAGGCCAGTGTGCCGGCTCAGCTCAAGCTGGTCGAGGACGCGCTGCAGACCCATCCAGACGTCAACGTCATCTGGGGCGGCGCTCCGACGGCGGAAGCCGCGATCGGTGCTGTCGCCGACGCCGGCCTGAGCAACGTGACGATCATGTCCTCCTATGAGAACCAGACCATGCTGAAGGCCGTCAAGGACGGCTCGGTGCTGGGCTTCGCTACCGAATATCCGGTCATCATGGGGCGCATCGGTGTCGACCTCGCGGTGCGCGCGCTGGAAAAGAAAGATCACGAGAAGGTTCTGCTGGTTGCACCCGGCATCGTTACCAAGGACAATGTCGACAAGATCGACACGACCCAGATCTTCGCGCCGGACAACTGGCGCCCTGAGTTCTCGGTCGAATAGCGCGGCCGTTTACGCGACCTGCACATCGCGATCCTCCCGGTCTGACCGCTTCATTTGAAGCGGTCAGACGACTTTTCTAGCCAGCTTTGGGTCTTTGGATGCTGGAAGTTACAGGGTTCACGAAGAGATTCCGCGGAGTTGCCGCGCTCGACAATGTCGACTTCTCTCTCAACGAGGGCGAGGTGCACGCGCTGCTTGGCGAAAACGGCGCGGGCAAGTCGACGCTCATCAATCTCATCGCCGGCACCTTTCCGTGGGCGGAAGGCGTCTATCGCATCAACGGCCGCACCATCACCAGCCTGACACCGCACGTAGCGCAGGAGATCGGCATCGCCGCCGTCTTCCAGGAATTCAGTCTGGTGCCCGACCTCACCGTGGTCGAGAACATCTTCCTCGGCCGTGAGCAATCGTCCGGCCTGTTCCTCAAGCGCAAGCAGATGCGTCAGGCGGCGGTGGAGTTGCTGGACAGCCTCGGCTTCCATCTACCGCTCGACGAGAATGTCGCCTTTCTGTCGCGCGCGCAAAAACAGATGGTAGAGATCGCCAAGGCGCTACGCATGTCGCCGAAGGTGCTGATCCTCGACGAACCAACGGCCTCGCTCACCGACGGCGAGGCAGAAAAACTGTTTAATGCCGTGGCGCTACTGAAAGCGCGCGGCGTCGGCATAATCTACGTCTCGCACCGCATGAGCGAAATCCGTAATCTCTCTGACCGTGTCACCGTGCTGCGCGGCGGCAAGAAAATCGGCACCGTCGTAACTGCCGAGATTTCGGATGAAGGCCTGATCGAGATGATGGTCGGCCGTCCCGTCGAACAGCTGTTTCCAAAGATCGAGCACAAACCCGGCCCCGTTAGGCTCGAGGTGCGCGACCTTACGACCGAGAAGCGCTCCGTCATCGGCGCGTCGTTCACGGCGCGCGCGGGCGAGGTGGTCGGCCTTGCCGGTCTCGTCGGCTGTGGGCGCAGCGAGCTTTGCCGCGCAGTGTTCGGCCTCGAGGTCGTCGAGACCGGAGCGATCATGCTGGACGATAAGGCGGTCGAGCGTCCGACGCCTACCTCGATGCTTGCCGCCAATGTCTGCTATTTCCCTGCCGACCGCGGCTCGGAGGGTTTGGCGCTGGCGCGCTCGGCGCGCGAGAACGCAACGATGAGTTCGCTCGACCTACCGGAACTGTCATCCGGGCCGGTGCTCAAATTCTGGCGCGAGAACGAGACGATCAAGACACCGCTCGCCAATCTGGCGCTGAGACCCATGGCGCCCGAGCGCAAGGCGTCCGCCTTCTCCGGCGGCAACCAGCAGAAGCTGATGCTGGCGCGCGGGCTGATGAAGCCGTTCGAGGTCTATCTGTTCGACGAACCAACCGTCGGCATTGATGTCGGCGCCAAAGCCGATGTCTACAACCTGATCAAATCACTCGTCGAGGCCGGCGCCTGCGTCGTAGTCTCGACATCCGAATTGCCGGAACTGATCAATCTCGCCTCGCGGGTCTATGTCATGCATGAAGGCAAGGTCGTCGCCGAGCTTGCTAAGCACGAACTCAGCGAAGCTCAGGTCCTGTCGCATTATTTCGGAGGGCACGCATGAGCTCGGAAACGGCGACCATGACCGTTGCAAATGCGCCTTCACATCGGGCGAGCCGGATTGATCGCTTCCTCATGCAGGGCGGCATCGTCATCACTTTCCTCGTCGTGGCGGTGGTGGCGACGGCGCTGATCGAGCCGCGCTTCCTAAACCGGCTCAACCTGCTCAATGTCATGCGCAACTTCGCGCTGCTGCTCATCCCTTCGCTGGCGCAGATGCTGGTGATGACTGCCGGCGGTTTCGATCTCTCCGTCGGTGCGGTGGTGGCGGCGACCTCTGTGGTGACGGCTGCCGTGATGCTCGTTGGCAGCGGCTATTTCCCGGGCATGGAACTGGTCGTCATCCTTGCGTCGTTGGTCATCGCGCTCGGCGTCGGCGCGCTTGTCGGGCTGGTCAATGCCGGGCTCGTTGCGACGTTCTCACTCTCGCCTTTCATGGTGACGCTGGCGATGATGTCGGTGCTGATGGGCATCGCGCTCTATTTCACGCAAGGCATCCCGATCTATGGCGTGGCCGATTCGTTTATCGCCAATGTCGGACGTGGCCAGTTTCTGGGCCTGCCGATCGTACTCTGGATCGGGCTCGCGGTGCTGGCCGCCTGCATCGTCATGCAGCGCTTTACGTCGCTTGGCCGCCACATCTATGCGGTCGGCAGCGATCAGCGCTCGGCGCGTCTCTCGGGTGTCTCCACCGGCCGTACGCTGTTGGTGGCCTATATGCTGGCCGGACTGCTCGCCGCGCTCACCGGTTTCCTGATGACGTCGCGGCTCGGCTCCGGCCAGTCGACGATTGGCGGAACACTTGCACTCGAAACCATTGCGGCCGCCGTCATCGGCGGCGTCTCGCTGCGCGGCGGCGTCGGCCGCGCGGAACTGGTCGCGCTCGCGGCGCTGTTCCTGTCGGTCATCGCCAATGCGATGAACCTCGTGCAGGTCGACAGCAAATACCAGACGCTGGTACTTGGCGCCGTTCTGATCATATCCTTGGCCATCGAACGGCTTCTGCTGAGGAAGCGGCAGTCATGAGCATGGAGGCCAAGACACAACCGATGGCTCGGCTCTCCGGCCTCTCGCTGATGGATGTGCTGCGCGTCGCGCGGCTGCCTATCGCTATCGTCGTGGTCCTTATGCTGTTCGGCCTTGTCGAGCCGCGTGTTCTCTCCCTCGGCAATTTCCGCAACATTGCGCTGCAGACAAGCTATCTCGCCATCTTCGCAATGGCGCAGACAATGGTGCTTCTGACCCGCGGCTTCGACCTCTCTCTCGGTTACACTGTTTCGCTGGTCAGTGTTGCCGCCTCGATGGCGATGGTAGCGATGGGCGGCGGCGATGCTTCGATCCTTTACGGCGTCGGCGCCGCGCTACTGGTCGCAGGTGTGATCGGCCTCGCCAACGGTGTGCTCATCGCTGGCATTGGCATTAACCCGCTGGTGACGACGCTCGGCATGGCCAACATTGTGCTGGCCTTCGCCTCGACGATCAGCGGCGGCTTCCCCGTGACTGGTTTGCCGAAGGGTCTCACCGCGGAGTTCGCGCAACGATCGCCGCTTTCGATTCCGATGCCGATCTGGATCGCCGCCCTGGTGTTCGTTCTCTTGTTCCTCGTGCTCAAGGCGACGCGCTTTGGTCGCAGCCTCTATATCATCGGGGCCAATCCAAGAGCGGCGGTCGCGGCGGGCATCCGCACCGTGCCGGTGCTGGTGGCGGCCTACACTCTCTGCGCACTCCTCGCCGCGCTCGGCGCGCTTCTGCTCACCGCACGCACCGGTTCGGGCGAACCCAACCTCGGTGGCAATCTCACGCTGGAGGCGATTGCTGCAGCCGTCGTGGGTGGCGTTCGATTGTCCGGCGGGGAGGGCGGCGTGGGCGCCGCCGTGCTCGGTGCGCTGTTCGTCACCGTGCTCTCAAATGGCATGAACCTCGTCCAGATCGATGGCTATCTGCAGCAGATTTGTCTGGGCGTCATCATCATCGTCAGCCTGATCGTCAATCGCGATGATGCCAGGCGCTGATACTCCAACTTTTTCGGGAAGTTCGTATGGCTTATCAAGTTTGCATCGATATTGGCGGCACCTTCACCGACTGTCTCGTCTCGAACAGCCAGGGTGAGATCGCCATCTTCAAGTCGCCGACGACGCCGGGCGAATTCGAGAAGGGGTTCATCAACGTGCTGCATGTAGCCGCAGAGGGCTACGGTCTGAGCGCCGCTGAATTCATGCGAGAGATCGACCTCGTCGTGCACGGCTCGACCGTGTCGACCAACGCGCTGGTCGAGCGCAAGACGGTTAAGGTCGGTCTTATCCTGACCGCTGGCCATCAGGATATACTGGTGTTGCGCGAAGGTCCACGCAAAGGCGCCTTTCAATGGCGGCTGAACTATCCTGATCCATATGTGCCGCGCCATCTCACCAAGACCGTTGCCGGGCGCATCGACGCGCGTGGTCGCGAGCTCGCGCCACTCTCCATAGATGACGTCCGCAAGGCCGCCGCCGAATTCCGCGGGCTCGGCGTAGAGGCGATCGCCGTCGGCCTTTTATGGTCTGTGGTCAATCCGGCGCATGAGCTTGCCGTGCGCGAGATCCTGAACCAGGAACTGCCCGGCATTCCAGTGACACTAAGCCATGAGATCAACCCGATGCCGCGCGAGTACAAGCGTATCATCGCGGCCGCGATTGATGCGTCCATCAACCCGATCGTGCGCACTTATATCGAGAAGCTGAAGACGGCGCTCGACGAGGAAGGCTTCGAAGGCGAGCTGCTGCTTGCCAATTGCGTCGGAGGCATGATGCCTTTGGCCGACATGATCCGAAAGCCGATCTACAGTGTGATGTCCGGCCCGACCTTGGCGCCGATGGCGGCGTTGGCGCTGTCCGATGAGCCCGACATCATCGTCGGCGACATGGGCGGTACGACATTCGACGTCTCGGCGTTGCGCGACCATCAGATCATCGTCACGCCCGACAGCATGATCCACGACGATTCACTCGGCATTCCCAAGGTCGACGTGCGCTCGGTCGGCGCCGGCGGCGGCTCAATCGCCTTCGTCGACGAAGGAGGCCTGCTGCAGGTCGGCCCACGAAGCGCCGGCGCGCGGCCGGGTCCTGCCTGCTACGGTCAGGGCGGCACCGAACCGACGGTAACGGACGCCAATGTCGTGCTCGGCATCGTCGATCCGGACTATTTCCTCGGCGGCAAGATGCAACTGAAGCGCGAGCTGGCGGAGGCCGCTGTTGACAAGATCGCCTCGCGGCTCGGTGTGTCTCGCCAGGAAGCGGCCTACGCGATCTACACCACCAGCAACCACAATATGGTGGCGGCGATCGAGGAGATCACCGTGCGCGAGGGCATCAATCCGCGCGACTCCTTCTTCGTCTGCGGCGGCGGCGCCACTGCGATCCACATCGCCGAGATGGCCGACATCCTCGGCTTGAAACGCTACATGGTGCCGCGCTTCATGGCCGGCCTCAGCGCTTTCGGCGGTCTGATCTCCGACATCCGCTCGGAGGAGAGCGCGGTGCTGCTCACCTCCGACGCAGACTTCAACGTCGCTGGCGTCAACGATGCGCTGAAGCGGCTGAAACAGGCCGGCAACAATTTTCTCGCAGAAGCGGGCGTCGCGCCGGAGAACCGTCAGTTCGAGTTGTCCTTCCTCGGCCGCTATGAATATCAGTCCTTCGAGATTGAGGTGCCGTTCGAGGCCGAGAACGGGATGGTGTCCGAGGACGATCTGCCGGGTCTGGTCGAGTCCTTCCACAAGATGCACGAGCGCATCTACTCGATCCGCGCCGACAATGACATCGTCGAATTCACGGCATGGAAGCTGCGCGCCATCGGCAAGCGCTCCGGGCAGGATATCTGGCAGAAAAACACGCTGCTCGATCAGGTCGGCGCAATCGACATCAAGACCAAGCGCGGCATCTATCAGCAGGAGAGCGGTAGTGTCGAAACGGTGCCGGTCTACGAACTTGCGCAGCTACGTGCCGGTGCGCAGCTCACAGGCCCCTGCCTGGTCGAGGCCGAGACCTTCACCGCTTATCTCAAGGACCAGCATCAAGGGCAGATCGACCGTTACGGCAATCTCGTCGTCAACATCGTCTAGTTCAACAATCAAGTGAGGGATCGACCCATGGACTCCATCAACAGGCCCGAACTCGACGTTTCTGAACGCCGTGTCGACCCCTTCCTGATGTCGGTGTTGAAAAGCCGCTTTGAGGCAATCGTACGCGAGATGACGCTGGTCGTCATGCGCGCCAGCCGCTCGGCGGTGATCAAGAACGCGCGTGACTTTTCCTGCGCCATCCTGACCTACGACCACAGGCTGGTCTCGGTCGAGGACGCGTTGCCAATCCACGTCATGTCGATGGACATGGCGACGCGGCCGCTGACAGATCTTTTCGACGACGTCACGCAAGGTGACATCTTTCTCAACAATTGCCCCTATACCGGCGGAACGCACCACGCCGACCTGATCATGGCGATGCCGGTGTTCTTCGAGGGAGAGCCGCTGTTTTGGGTCGTGGCGCTATCGCATCACGCAGACACCGGCGCACCTGTGCCGTCGACCTATTTGCCTTTCGCCAAGAACATCTTCGAGGAAGGGATGCATTTTCCTTGCGTGCGCGTCGCGCAGAACTACGAAGAGAAGAAAGACATCCTGCGCATCGGCACGATGCGCAACCGCGTGCCGGATATGTGGCTTGGAGACGTGCGCGCGCAGATCGGCGCGTGCCGCACCGGCGAAAGACGTATCGGCGAATTGTTCGCGCGCTATGGCCGCGACACCATCCTCGGCTTCGTCGAGGATTGGTTTGACTACGGCGCGCGCTGCGCCAAGGCGGCGATCGCCAAGCTGCCCGCCGGCAGCTACAGCTACGAGACGCGACATGATCCGGTGCCCGGCGTCGCCGACGAAGGGATCCCGGTCAAGGTGACGATCAATGTCGATCCGGAGAAAGGCGAGATCGTCGTCGACGTGCGTGACAACATGGACAATGTGCCGGGCGGCCTCAACCTGTCGGAGAACACCGCGACCGGCTCGTGCCGCATTGGCGTCTTCAACAATCTCGACGAGAGCATTCCTCACAATGAGGGCGCCAAGTCGCAGATCAAAGTGCTGCTGCGCGAAGGCAGCGTCATCGGCAAGCCGAAATATCCGGTTGGCACTTCGGTCGCGACCACCAACGTCAACGATCGCCTGATGATTGCCGGCAACTGCGTCTTCTCGCGCATGGGCGCGCCTTACGGCCAGGCCGAAAGCGGCTCGCACCTCCCGGCCGGCGTCGGCGTCATCTCCGGCGCGGATCCGTTCAAGCACGGCAAGTCGTACGTCAATCAGGTCTTCGTCGGCTATGCCGGCGGCGGCGCCCGCCACGGCTTCGACGGCTGGCTGACCTATTGCGGCCCGGCCAATGCGGGTCTTATCCAGCTCGACTCCGTCGAGGTCGACGAGTCGATGTATCCGATCGTCATCGAGCGCCGAGGCGTGTTGCCAGGATCGCAAGGCTTCGGCGAGTTCGAAGGCGCGCCGGCGACCGGCGGCGTCTTCTATCCACTCGACCACGACATGACGATCGTGTACGCGGCCGACGGCACCAGCTTCCCGCCGCGCGGCGTGCTGGGCGGCGGCGACGGCAAGGAGAGCGAGACGATCAAGCTGAGGGCCAACGAGAAGATCGTACTGCCGGCCTTCAGCGAGGAGACGATTGAGAACGGCGCCCGCATCGAGTTCACCGCATGCGGCGGCGGCGGCTACGGCGATCCGCTGAAGCGCGATCCGAAACGGGTGGCGGCGACCGTCAATCGCGGCTGGCTCAGCCGCGAGGATGCCGAGACGGTCTATAAAGTGGTTCTGGTCGATGCCGACGAGCCCGGCCTGCTCAAGGTCGAAGAAGCCCGTACAGCCGCCCTCAGAAACGGTTTGACTCTAACGAGCGGGGTGCGCCATGCATGACGAACGACCTGTGCGGGGCAGCGGCATATTGCCGACGGACGCAATTCTTTTGCTACTGGCTGCAGTAATCTACGGCGGCATCTTTCCAGTCAATCGGTTGGCCGCCGAAGCGCAATGGCCGCCTATGGGCTTCGCTTTCGCCCAATCGCTTACGGCCGGCGTGATACTCGCGCTGGCGGCAGCCGCCCGAGGTCGGTTCACCATTAGCGCCGGACAGTTGCTCGCATACTTGATTATAGGCGGTCTGGTGGTTGGCCTGCCGATCGGTATTCTGGTTTCGGCCGCTCCGCATGTCGATGCCTCGGTGCTGACTCTGGTGCTCTGCCTTTCTCCCACATTCACTCTATGCATTGGCGTGCTCGCGGGCTTCGATCGCTTCGATTGGCGCACTCTCGCCGGCATGCTGCTCGGAGTGGCCGGCGTGGCTGTCCTGGCGCTGCCCGATGTGGGCGTTGTCGGCTCGGACGGTATCGGTTGGTTTCTCGTGGCTCTCATCGCCCCGGTGATGTTTGCTGCCGCCAACAACTGCGCCAAATGGCTGCGACCTGAAGGTGCGTCCTCCTTGATGATGGCCGCCGGGACCTTGCTGGGGGCGGCTGTGGTTGCTGGCGTTGTCATGCTCGCGCTCGGCAGTGCGGCATTGCCTTCCGAGTGGACCGGGACCACCGCGATGCCGCTCGTGCTCGCAACGGTGATCAATGCCGTCTTCTTCGTACTGTTCTTCGAACTGGTCGCTCGGATGGGACCGACGCGCTTTTCGATTTTCAACTATCTGGCGGTGGCTGCGGGCATCCTCTGGAGCCTGGCCGTCTTCGACGAACAGCCGGCCGCCTCGTTCTGGTTGGCGTTAGTGCTGATGCTTGCAGCCATGTATTTGGTACTGTCGCGCAAGCCCAACTGACCGTCTGGCAATCGCTGGCCGGTCAAATGGTGTTCGCCTGCAAATGCAGCGTCGTCAAGGCGACGGCTGGCAGAGCCTATGTGCGTTTCTGCTAAGGTTGCGGCCTTGGGCGGTCGTTCGCCTGCTGTTAAGCGTAGGCTGGTCAATGGCGGGCCACGACCGATAGCGATGAGCACTATGTTTTCGCTATAGCCCTACGATGAACCTACGTGACTTCCCGGCCGCCGAGTTGCGGAAGCATGGCTTGATCGGGCGGTCGCCGGATGCCTTCCTTGCCGGTCTCTATGAGTAGGCACCAGACATGCTGATCGAGACGCTGGCGAATGCGCGGGGCAATCTCAGCCAGCCGCGCGTTTCAGCCGCAACCTTCTTCGGCATCCTGCGCGATCAGAGGCTCGTCAAGCTGGCGGCGCAGATCGAAAAGTACCTCGACGATCTATAGCGCGGCTTTCTCCGGCCACGAAGATCGGCTTCCGTTTCGGCCTGGAATTGACCGTAAAGTGTAGCTTGACACTATGCGATATTTTTCACTAACATCGACCCACAGATTCGGAACGTGAAACAACCGGCGTGGCTGATCCGCGTCGGCTGAACCTTGGGCGAAAGCGCAATGAGTGGCAACCGCATGAAGTCCCCCGCCCATCCTGGTGGCTTCGTGAAGGCCGAGGTTATCGGCCCTCTCGGCTTGTCGGTCACCGCCGCGGCAGATGCTCTTGGTGTCACCCGTGCCGCTTTGTCGGCGCTGTTGAATGAGCGAGCTGATTTGTCGCCAGAGATGGCGATCCGCATCGAGAAGGCGTTTGGCATTTCAATGGAGACCCTCATGCGGATGCAGAACAGCTTTGACATCGCGGAGGCGCGTAAGAAGGCCAAAGAAGTCAATGTGGCGCCTTATGCAGGAAAGGCGTCGGAATGAACATTCCTATCGCGTCCCATTTGGTTGCAAAAAGCTTTTGGACGAAGGCTCCAGAACTCCAGAGAAAGCCGGCCGTCGCATGAAGCTCGAAGACATAAAATCCGGCGTCAGTTTATCCGGGATCGAGCCATCCCAGGTGGTGACGGCTGTTGCTGTCGTCCCCCTTGGGGAGGGATCGGTTCAGCTCATCTATCGGACCCCTGACGGCGGCATGAAGGAGCGGCTGCTCAACAGGGGCGACGAGCCTTCTGTCGATATTGCCACAGTGGAACGGCCGTTTTCCTTCGACGGCGATGGCGCGGCGTTCCAGCTTGCCTGCGAGGCCAAGCGGATCGACCTCGCCTTCCTGTTCGACCCGATGATGGCGGTCCATAGTTCGAATGTGGAGCCGCTGCCGCACCAGATCACCGCTGTCTATGAATCGCTGTTGCCCCGGCAACCTTTGCGGTTCGTCCTCGCCGATGACCCTGGCGCCGGCAAGACGATCATGGCGGGCCTCTATATCCGCGAACTCATCATGCGCGCGGACTCGCATCGCATCCTGATCGTCGCGCCCGGCAGCCTGGTCGAACAATGGCGGGACGAGCTTTACGAAAAATTCGGGCTAGAGTTTCACGTCTATTCGCCGCTTCTGGAGCAGACCTCGCCGAGCGGGAACCCATTCGACGATTATCCCCGCCTTATCGTTCGGCTCGATCAGCTCTCCCGCAACGAAGAGCTTCAAGAAAAACTCTGCGCGCCTGGCTGGGATTTGGCCGTCTTCGACGAGGCGCATAAGCTCTCCGCGCACTATTTCGGTTCCAAGCTGGAAAAGACGGGCCGCTTCCGCTTCGCGGAGAAGCTGGGCGCGCATGTCCGGCACCTGCTGTTGATGACGGCAACACCGCACAACGGCAAGGAGGAGGACTTTCAGCTTTTCCTATCGTTGCTCGATTCCGACCGCTTCTATGGCAAGTTCCGCGATGGGGTTCACAAGGTTGATGCCTCCGACCTTATGCGCCGCATGGTCAAAGAGGAGTTGGTCAAGTTCGACGGCACCCCGCTCTTCCCGGAGCGCAGGGCCTACACGGTCAACTACGAACTCTCGCCGATCGAAGCGGCCTTGTACGAGGCCGTCACCAATTATGTGCAAACCGAGATGGGCAAGGCCGACCAGCTCGAAGGCGCGCGCAAGGGTTCTGTCGGCTTCGCCTTAGCCGCATTGCAACGGCGTCTCGCCTCAAGCCCGGAAGCAATCTTCCAGTCGCTGAAGCGCCGCCGCGAGCGGCTTGAGAACCGGCTGCGCGATGAAAAGCTCGGCATAAAAGGGCGGCACGCGCTCGCCGAAACCTACGCTGGCGCTCCAGAGGATGACGACGACCTGAGCGCCGAAGAGCAGGAAACTCTGGAAGAAAACCTGATCGACGACGCCACGGCCGCCAAAACCGTCGTCGAGCTTGAAGCCGAGATCGTCATCCTGAAGGGGCTGGAGGAGCAGGCCAAGGCTGTCGTCGCTTCCGGGAAGGATCGCAAATGGGATGAGCTGTCCAGAATCCTTCAGAACCATCCCGAAACGCGCGACGCCGCCGGCCGACAGCGCAAGATCATCATCTTTTCCGAACACCGCGACACGCTGAACTACCTTCAGGCGCGGATTGCCGGTGTGCTCGGCAATCCCGATGCCATCGTGACCATCCACGGCGGCACGCATCGGGACGAGCGCCGCCGCCTTCAGGCGCTCTTCCGCTCCGATCCCGATGTGCGCGTGCTGGTAGCGACGGACGCCGCTGGCGAAGGCGTGAACCTTCAGAACGCGAACCTGATGGTCAACTATGACCTTCCCTGGAACCCGAACCGGCTGGAGCAGCGGTTCGGCCGCATCCACCGCATCGGGCAGACCGAGGTTTGCCACCTGTGGAATCTCGTCTCCAAGGAAACCCGCGAGGGCGATGTCTATCACCGCCTGCTGATGAAGCTGGAGGTCGAGAGCCAGGCCCTTCATGGCCGCGTCTTCGATATTCTGGGCGAGGTGTTTGAGAGGACCAGTCTCAAGGATCTTCTGGTCGAGGCCATCCGCTATGGCGATCGCCCAGAAGTCCGTGCCCGGCTGACCCAGAAGATCGACAACGCGCTCGACCACGACCACCTGAAATCTCTCTTGAACCGCAATGCCCTTGCGCAGGAGACGATGAGTGCGGATCGGCTGTTTGCCGTGAAGGAGGAGATGGAAAAGGCGGAGGCGCGAAGGCTTCAGCCGTTCTTCGTGCGGGCCTTTTTCAACAAGGCTCTCGACGCGCTTGGTGGCACGGCGCATCCGCGTGAGGCCGGACGGTCGGAGATCACCCATATTCCGGCGGCGATCCGCGAACGCGACCGCCGCCTCACGGGTCGAAACCGTCGTGAGCATGAGCCGGTTCTACGGCGCTACAGCCGCGTTTGCTTCGAGCGCCAGGCTATCCAGCCGCTCGACAAGCCGGGGCTGGAACGCGCCGTGCTCATGCACCCCGGCCATCCGCTCATGCTTGCCATGTCGGACATGATCCTTGAGCAGCACACCAACCTTCTGCGGCAGGGGTCGATCCTGGTTGATCCATCCGATGAAGGGTTCGACCCGGGGATGCTGTTTCTGCTGACGCACGAGATCAAATCTGGCGACGGCTCGGTGCTTTCCAAGCGGCTGCAATTCGTGCGTGTCGGCCCGGACGGGCAAGCGGCCTTTGCCGGATGGGCGCCACACCTCGACCTTGATCCTCTGCCGGAAGCCGAGCGTCCCTTGCTCAAGGACGTGCTCGATGCTCCCTGGCTGTCTTCTGGTCAGGAAGCCCGCGCCTTGTCTTTGGCGGCGACGACCTTGGTGCCGGAGCATTATGGCGACGTTGCTCAGCGGCGCATCGACCATGTGGAGAAGACGCTGAACGCCGTCCATGAGCGGCTGAGCAAGGAAATCGCCTTCTGGCAGGATCGTTGGCTGAAGCTCAAGGACGACGCCGAGGTCGGCAAGGACGTGCGGCTCAACCTTCAGAATGTCGAACGCACGCTTGGCGATCTTCAAGGCCGCCTCGACGGCCGCAAGAAGGAGCTTCAGGCCATGCGTCATGTCGTGAACGGCACGCCGGTCGTGCTGGGCGCGGCGCTGATCGTGCCGGCCGGCTTGATGAACAAGCTTCGTGGCGACGAGCCGGTCGATCCGGTGGCGACGACCTTCGCAGCCGATGCAGCGGCGCGTTCGCGCATTGAACAGCTTGCCATGACGGCCGTTCGGCAGGCCGAGGAAGCGCGCGGCTGCCGTGTCGTCGATGTCTCCGCCGCAAAATGCGGCTGGGATCTAACCTCTTATCCGCCAGCCGTTGAGGGTCGGCAACCCGATCCCAGGCACATTGAAGTGAAGGGGCGGGTGAAGGGCGCGAGCACCGTCACCATCACGCGCAACGAAATGCTCTACGCCTTCAATCAGGGGGAGAAGTTCGTTCTGGCGATTGCCATCGTCGGGGACAACGACGCCATCGACGGCCCCCACTACATTCCTAGCCCATTCGACCGTGAACCGGGCTGGGGTGTCGCGTCCATCAACTTCAATCTGGACGACCTGCTCGCCAAGGCGGAGGCCCGATGACCGCGCTGCGCCTCGACAAGCTATCGCTGACCAATTTCCGCTGCTTCGCCCATTGCGAAGTCGCTTTCCATGATCGCCTCACCGTGCTGGTGGCGGAGAACGGCAGTGGCAAGACCGCCGTGCTGGACGCTGCCGCTGCGGCGCTGTCCGTGTTCGTCAACACGCTCGATCCGCCGGAAAAGGTACGGCGGATCGAGCGGAGCGATGTGCGCCTGGTCCTCGATCAGGAACGCAGGATGTCACCTTGCCTGCCGACCGAATACGAAGCGCAGGCCATCGTCCAGGACGCGGCCGTGACGTGGAAGAGCGCGGTCAGAACCTATGGCGACAAGGTGCGGCCGAGCACGCGGCACTTTGGTTCGATGAAAGCGGCCGCGCAGCCCTTCCTGTCGGACTCGGCGCTTCTGCCGCTCATCGCCTACTATGGAACAGGCCGCCTCTGGAGCGAGCAGCGACAGACCGAATATCGCCGCTCCTCCATCACCAATGTCGGGGAGCGCGTCGCCGGCTATGCCGATTGCCTCACCTCGTCTTCGTCCTTCAAAGGCATTTCGGCCTGGTTCGAGCACCGCTTCAGGCAGACGGCATCGCCTTCCTTCCGCGAGAGCCTGCAAGCCAATCTTGCGATGATCGAAGGCGTGAAGACTGCCACGGACACGGTTCTTCGGCCGACCGGCTGGTCAAGTCTTCGCTGGGATGACGAGCTTCACACCCTGACAGCCAAGCACGAGACGCGGGGCGAACTGCCCTTGTCCATGCTGAGCGATGGCGTGCGCACCATGCTGGCCCTTGTCGCCGATGTCGCGCGCCGCTGCGCCAGCCTCAATCCGCAACTGAGTGACCGGGCCGCGATCGAGACTCCCGGCGTGCTGATCGTCGATGAAGTGGACATGCACCTGCATCCCCGCTGGCAGCAGCAGGTGCTCGGCCTACTGCAAAGCGCGTTTCCCGCGCTTCAGATCATCGTCAGCACGCACAGCCCGCATGTGCTTTCGACGGTCGATAAGTCGTCGATCCGCGTCCTTCACATCAAGGATGGCGACGTGGTGATCGAAACGCCCCTGATTCAAACCCGCGGCGTCGAGAGCGCGGATGTCCTGGCGAGCGTGATGGACGTGGACCCGGTTCCGCAGCTTGCCGAAACGGAGGCCCTTAGCGCCTATCGCAAGCTCATCGAGGCAGGCGAAGCCGAAGGGCAGGAAGCAGCGGCCCTGCGGCAACGCCTGATCGAACATTACGGCGAAAGCCATCCGGTCATGCTGGAGGTCGACCGTCTGGCCCGCTTCCAACGGTTCCGGCTCACCAAGAGCCGACCGGAGGGCGCATGACATGCGGAAACTCGATCGGACGACCTGCGCCGCGCCGCCCTGCTTGGGCGGGTATCAACATGGAGCGCATTCATGGGACGATGTGACGCCTGCCCACAAGGCGGAGATCAGGACGCATCTGGAAGCGATACAGCGCCGCCGCTGCGCCTATTGTGAAGGCGACATCGACACGCTTGGGCAGCATATTGAGCACTTCCGTCGTAAGGGTGATCCAGCCTATCGTCACCTCACCTTCGACTGGAGTAATCTCTTCTGGTCTTGCGATCAAACGGACTCCTGCGGTCACTTCAAGGATCACGGTGCAGGTCCGTACAATGTCAACGACCTGGTTAACCCGTGTGCCGACGACCCCGACGCCTTCTTCATCTTCCAGTCGGACGGAACGATCAGCATCCGGCATGGCCTTTCAGCAGCGGACCAGCATCGCGCCAGCGAGACGCTGCGGGTCTTCTCGCTTGATGCCGAGTGGGGTCGATTGCGCGCCATGCGCAAGATCGCAGTGTCGGGATACGTCAACGACGCCGATACGGCTTTCAACGCAGGTTGGCCGCCAGACGATATTCGCGCGTATTTTGCCGAAGAGCTTCAGATCGCGCAGAGCCTGCCATTTTACACGGCCATCCGCCATGTGTTGACGGAAAGACAATGAGTATGGGTGGAACTATTACTGACGCCAAGGCATCGAGTGCCGAAGATAGATCGGGTGCAATAATTGTGTCCTTCGACTCTCGTTGGCATGATGCCCTCAATAGCGGACGGATAAGCTGCATTATTCGGAAGCGGATTCCCAAAGACGCCTACGAATGGCTTTATGTCCATGTGAACAGCCCAATCGGAGCGATATGCGGGCGAGCAAAAATTAACAGTGCTTGCGGTATTACTCTGATCGAAGCTGTTAATTTGGCCGATGAAATCGGACTTTCAGAAAAAGAGATTTCTTCCTATGTAGGAAATGGCAATTCTATAGGATGTTATAGGATTGGGTCATTTGAATTGGCGATGAATCCAAAGAAGACGGGGGAAATAAATAAGCTTGTAAATTACAACCCGCCTCAAAGTTTTTTGATTTTATCAAAGCCAGCAAAACAGATCATCGACGAGATGTCCGAATTTTGCAGAATTCCTGCGGAAGGAGCAGAATCGTGACATTCGAGATTAAGTCACCCCGCAAACTGATCGAAGTCGCGCTGCCGTTGGATGCTATCAACGAGGCTGCTGCGCGCGAGAAGTCGATCCGGCACGGGCATCCGAGCACGCTGCATCTGTGGTGGGCGCGGCGACCGCTGGCCGCCGCGCGCGCCGTCATCTTCGCGCAAATGGTCAACGATCCGTCGTGGAAATGGGAGCTTGAGCATCCGGGCGAGATTCCGCCGAACAACATCAAGGCGAGTTGGGCTGCCGGCCGCAACCGACTCTTCGCCATCATCAAGGATTTGGTGAAGTGGGAAAGCACCACCAACGAAGCTGTGCTGGAAAGGGCCCGCGCGGAAATTCGCAAGTCTTGGC
Source organism: Mesorhizobium denitrificans (assembly GCF_003403035.1). Classification (GTDB taxonomy): domain Bacteria; phylum Pseudomonadota; class Alphaproteobacteria; order Rhizobiales; family Rhizobiaceae; genus Mesorhizobium_G; species Mesorhizobium_G denitrificans. Next base: position 346,943 of record NZ_QURN01000001.1, read on the forward strand.
GCGAGACCTGCGACCTCAACAGGGATCACCCGCAGGCGACTGAACTGTTCAATCCCGATAAACTGCCCGCATTTCATGATCCCTTCGCGGGCGGCGGGGCGTTGCCCTTGGAGGCGCAACGGCTCGGCCTCGAATCCTATGCCTCCGACCTCAATCCGGTCGCTGTGCTTATCAACAAGGCTATGATCGAGATCCCGCCGAAATTTGCTGATCGGCCGCCGGTGAATCCTGAAGCGTCCAGCAGTCGCGATCTTGTCGGGCGGCAATGGAAGGGCGCGCAGGGCCTTGCGGAGGATGTGCGCTATTATGGCCAATGGATGCGTGAGGAAGCGCAGAAGCGCATCGGCCATCTTTATCCGCCGGTCGAAATCACGGTGGACATGACGACGGGACGGGCGGACCTAAAGCCGTTTGTTGGCCAGAAGCTGACCGTTATCGCGTGGATTTGGGCCCGGACTGTAAAGAGCCCGAACCCGGCCTTTAGTCATGTTGATGTGCCTCTTACCTCAAGCTTCGTGCTATCGAGCAAGGCTGGGAAGGAGGCTTATATCCAGCCCGTTATTATCGAAGATAAATATTACTTCACAGTCAAACTCGGAAAAATACCGAGAGAGGTCGCAGATGGGACGAAGCTAGGCGGCTCGAATTTTCGTTGCCTGATGTCCGGTGTTCCAATCGAAGCAAAGTATATTCGCGCCGAAGCGCAAGCTGGACGCATGGGAACCCGCCTTCTCGCCGTGATAGCCGAGACTAGCGCAGGCCGCACACATATCCAGCCTACGGCGGAGATGGAACACCTGGCCAATTCCATGTTCCCGAATTGGAAGCCGGATCTCAAGGTACCCACGCCCAATCATGATGTTGATCGACTGCCGATGTACGGCATGCCGACTTGGGGTGACGCTTTTGACCAGCGCCAGTTGGTGGCTCTCACGACTTTTGCTGATCTTGTGAAAGAAGTCAGGTCTATTGTTCTTCGAGACGTTACAAAGACCAATATCCCGCAAGATTATCTATCGCTAGAACGTGGTGGGTCTGGATCATGCGCTTATGCCGATTCAATTGCCACTTATATAGCGCTCGCGGTCGGGAGGAGTGCGAATTATTGGTCGTCGTTTACCCCGTGGGCTGGAGATTTCATAGTCCAAACATTTGGGCGGCAAGCAATCCGTATGGTGTGGGACCATGCCGAGGCGAATCCCTTTTCCAGTTCGACAGGTAACTGGGGCGGCGCAATTGATTGGATTGTCCGCGTTATTCAAACAAGCCTTTCTGCAAAAACTCAAGGTGTTGCTGCTGTGGCAGACGCGCAGCGCCAGGCACCTATTGATGGCCCTGTGGTGATTTCGACAGATCCGCCATATTACGACAATATAAACTACGCCGATCTATCTGATTTTTTCTATGTCTGGCTGCGACCCTCTCTAAGAGAAGTTTTTCCATCTCTATTTGCGACTCGCGAAACACCAAAAGCGGATGAATTAGTTGCAAGCTCTTCAAGGCATGGAACGAAAAAAGCTGCTGAAAATTTTTTCTTGGAAGGAATGACTACAGCTATGCGGCGACTCGTAGGTCGCTCTCATCCTGCTGTTCCCATCACAATTTACTATGCGTTCAAGCAGGCCGAGACCCGAACGGATGGCGGCACCATCAGCACTGGGTGGGAAACATTCTTAGAAGCCGTTTTGCGGTCTGGCCTTGCTGTCACCGGAACATGGCCGATGCGGACGGAGCGCGACCAGGGGCTAAAGTCTGGCACGAACGTCCTAGCGTCGAGCATTATCCTTGTTTGCCAGAGGCGACCGGAGGAGGCTCCGTCCGTTTCTCGTAGAGTCTTTCTCAGAGAGTTGAATCAAATTCTGCCGGAGGCGCTCGATGAGATGACGCGCGGCTCGGGTGATGATCGCTCGCCAGTTGCGCCGGTGGACTTATCACAAGCTATCATTGGTCCTGGCATGGCCGTCTTCTCCAAATATGCCGCTGTGCTGGAAGCGGATGGCACGCCAATGAAAGTTGGCAGTGCCTTGGAGTTGATCAATCGCTTCCTCGCTGAGGATGATTTCGACCACGACACGCAATTCTGCCTGCACTGGTTTGAGCAATATGGCTGGAAGGAAGGCCGTTTCGGTGAGGCCGACACGCTCGCGCGTGCCAAAGGCACTAGCGTTGACGGTGTTAAACATGCCGGGGTGATCTCTGCCGCAGGCGGCATTGTTCGGCTGCTGAAGTGGGGTGAATACCCGTCCGAATGGAACCCGGCTGCCGATGACCGCCTGCCGGTCTGGGAAGTGCTGCATCATCTGATCCGTGTTTTCAAAGCGGATGGCGAAACCGGAGCGGGCAAGGTGCTTTCCGTTGTCGCGGCTAAAGCCGAGGCAACGCGCCAGCTCGCTTATCGTCTCTATACGCTGTGCGAACGGGCGGGCTGGGCCGAGGACGCCCGCGCATACAACGAAATCATAACAAGCTGGAGCGCCATCGAGGCCGCCGCTACTGCGGCGCCGAAGGCGCATCAAAGCGATCTGTTTGGTTGAAGGGGGGAGCCGGCGATGAAACCCTGGAGAGAAGTGGCTGTACCCCATCGGGACGTGCTGGAAGGCACGTTTCAGCAATCGGAGTTCGCGGCCGACATCACGGCAGTTAGCACCGGAAGGGCCAGCCGCGAATATCAGGATGCGGGCGCGTTCTTCGACCGCACCTTCATCACCGAGGGCATGGCCATGCTGCTGACGCAGGTGGCGCAGCGCCTCGCCGGCCGAGGCGGCGAGCCGGTCGTGCAGCTTCAGACCGCATTCGGCGGCGGCAAGACGCACACCATGCTCGCCGTCTATCACCTGGCCAGCCGCAAATGCGCCTTGTCGGATCTCGCCGGCATTCCCGCGCTAGTCGACCGTGCGGGCTTGATGGATGTGCCGCAGGCCCGCGTCGCGGTGCTGGACGGCACCGCGCACGCCCCGGGCCAGCCGTGGAAGCGCGGGAGCCAGACGATCAAGACCCTGTGGGGCGAGATGGCATGGCAACTCGGAGGCGCGGAAGCGTTCGCGCTCGTCGCCGAGGCGGATGCCACCGGCACGTCCCCCGGCAAGGACGTGCTGCGCGACCTTTTGGAGCGCCACGCCCCATGCGTCGTGTTGATCGACGAGTTGGTCGCCTATATCCGCCAGTTCCCGGAATCGCAGGCGATCAGCGGCGGCAGCTATGATTCCAACCTGTCCTTCGTGCAGGCTCTCACCGAAGCGGTGAAGCTGGTGCCGCGCGCCTTCGTGCTCGCTTCCTTGCCGGAATCCGATCTTGAAGCGGGCAGTCAGCGCGGCGTGGCGTCGTTGCGGGCTCTCGAAAAGACCTTCGGGCGCGTGCAGGCGCTTTGGAAGCCGGTGGCGACCGAGGAGGCGTTCGAGATTGTTCGCCGCCGCCTGTTTGAGCCGGTGCGCGACGAAAAGACCCGCGAAGCCGTGTGCCGCGCCTTCGCCGACGCCTATATCGCCGAGGGCGTGAAGCTCCCGGCCGATACGCAGGAGCGCCGCTATTTCGAGCGGCTGCTGCACGCCTATCCGATCCACCCGGAGGTGTTCGATCGCCTCTATGAGGACTGGACGACCATCGACGGCTTCCAGCGCACGCGCGGCGTCCTGAAGCTCATGGCGAAGGTCATCTACCGGCTGTGGAAGGACGACAACAAAGACCTGCTCATCATGCCCGGCAGCCTGCCGCTCCATGACAGCAGCAGCCGCAACGAGCTGACCTACTATCTGCCGGCAGGCTGGGATGCGGTGATCGAGCGGGACATCGACAGCGACCGTGCCGAGACGACGGCCCTGGAAAGCAAGGAGCCGCGCTTCGGTCAGGTGGCGGCCGCGCGGCGTATTGCCCGCACGATCTTTCTCGGCAGCGCCCCGTCGTCGGTTGCGTCCAAGGTCGCTGCGCGCGGCCTCGACCGGGCGCACATCGTTCTTGGCTGCCTTCAGCCGGGACAGGCCGCGTCCATCTATGCCGATGCGCTCGGCCGACTCGCTGACCGGCTGCACTATCTCAACGCCTCCGGCGACAAGAGCCAGGATGCGACCCGCTTCTGGTTCGACACCCGCGCCAATCTGCGCCGGGAGATGGAGGACAGGAAGCGCCGATTCGATGACCGGACGGAAGTGCGCGGCAAGATCGCCGACGCTTTGAAGAAGACGGTGGGCAATGTCACGTCCTTCGACGGCGTGCATACCTTCACGCCGCATAGCGACGTGCCGGACGATAGCGCCCTGCGGCTTGTCGTGTTGCCGCCGGAGGCTTGGTATGCCCGCGAAGAGCACCGGCTCGCCTTTGAGGCGGTGCTTGAGACTATCGGCAAGAACGGTGCGAAGCCACGCTATCGCAGCAACCGGCTGCTCTTCCTCGCCCCCGATCACGGCGCGCTTTCCCGGCTCAACGACGCAACGCGCGCCGCGCTCGCGTGGGGATCGATCGTCGAGGATGTGAAGGAAGGCCGCCTGAACATCGACCTCTTGCAGAAGAATCAGGCCGAGAAGGAACTGAAGAGTGCCGAGGATGCGCTGCCGCGCGTGGTCCGCGAATGCTACAAATGGCTGCTCTGCCCGATGATGGATACGCCGACCGATCCCAAGCCGGGCATCGAGGCGTTTGCCCTGAACACGACCGGCGGCTCATTTGGTGGCGAGATCGAGCGGGTTTGCAGCGACAACGAACTGGTGATCGCTACCTGGTCGCCAATCCATCTGCGCACCAAGCTCAAGGAGCTTTATTGGAAGAGCGGGCATTGCGCGGCGAACGCGGCCAGCTTCTTCGAGGATACCTTGCGCTATCTCTACATGCCGCGCCTCAAGACGAAGGATGTTCTGGCGCAGGCGATCCGTGCCGGTGCTGCCAGCAAGGACTTTTTCGGCACCGCCTATGGTGAGGCCGACGGCAAGTTTGAGGGATTTTCACTCGGTGGCGGCAACGCCGTCTTCGACGACACCTTGCTTTTGATCGAGCCACAAGCGGCTCAAGCCTATGAGGATGCAATCCGGCCAACGGCGACTCCTGCTGTTGAGCCGACCACCGCCACGACACCGAGTGGCGTAGCCGAGGGGCCTGGTGGCTATATCTCCAATGGCGGGAGCGCATCGCCGGCGGTGGTGACGATCCCGCCCGCACCGGCCGCCGCAAAGCTGAAAACCTTCTACGGCTCAGCCGAGGTTCCGCCCGCGACCGCGAAAATGCGCCTAGTGCAGATCGCCGAAGAAATCGTGTCGGTGCTCACATCCGATCCGAATGCGACCGTCCGCCTTGTGGTCGAAATCTCGGCCGAGTTTCCAGATGGAGTCGGCGACAACGTGCGGCGCGCGGTTTCGGAGAACGCTCGCAGCCTTGGTCTGAAATCGGCCGATTGGGAATGAGGGCACGCAGCCTATCGGGCATGTACGCCCACGCCCAACGAAGGCTGCCAGACGCAGATTTGCGCAATAATCCGCCCGCCATCGGTCACGCCTCATCGGGATGGTCCTGCGTGGCGGTGAGATTCGTGCTGGCGCGTTCCGCCTCGAACGCCTGCTTCCCCTTCGCGGTCCACAGCGCCAACGCCTTCTCGCGCTCATCGCTCTGGAGCTTTTCGGCCGCCCAGAGCAGCGCGCCGTAGATGGTTGCGCGATCATCGCCGGCCAGGTCAACGACCCCGGCTTTGACGACGAGACCGCCGAGTTCGATCAGATGGCGCGTGCGCTTGCGGCGCTCGACCTGCCACGTCCGCATGTCATGCCGCGCCTGCTGTGCCTGATGGCGATTGCGTGCTGTCCGGTTGCGGTTGAGCGCCGCCAGCGTCGCGATCAGGCGCTGGCGCAGATCGCCGCGCCCGGTTCTGAAAGAACGCGGCCCCACGTTTCGCCCACGCCTCCCGTTTGGCAATGTCCTTCGTCTCGGCCAGCACGATCAGCGCACCAGCCAATTCATCGGCGGTGAGCGCGTCGGCTCCGGTCGAGATCACCAGTTCGCCGAGTTGCTGCACCTTGCGGTTCTTGAGGTCTTTGGCCTTGTCCTCCAGCGCCTTCAGTTCCGCATCAAAGTCTCTCGGTTTCCGCATCATGTCCTCCATAAGCAGTCGATGGAGCGATGATAGTTTCGTGTCGGCCGGAATGCTGTAAGGTTGCCGGGACGGGGTGGAACGTCGCGGACCGTCCCGAGAAATTCATTTCGAGGGCGCGCTTATACGTCGTTCCGACGTACGCTTGAGGGCAGTATCTGGTCGGTCGCCATGGCGATCTACCATTTCTCCGTTCAGGTCATCGGACGCGCGGCGGGCCGCAGCGCGGTCGCTGCCGCAGCCTACCGATCAGGGGCGCGGTTGCGCGATGATCGACTGGACCGTGACCACGATTTCTCGAACAAGCCGGGCGTCGTCCATTCCGAGGTCATGCTGCCGGAGAACGCGCCCGAGGAATGGCGCGACCGCGAAAAGCTTTGGAACGATGTCGAGGCGTTCGAGAAACGAAAGGACGCCCAGCTTTGCCGCGAGGTGGAGTTTGCCCTGCCGCGCGAAATGACCCAGGCACAGGGCGTCGAACTGGCCCGCGATTTTGCCCAAGCCGAATTTGTCGATCAGGGCATGATCGCCGATGTGAACGTGCATTGGGATATCGGCGAAGACGGAATGCCGAAGCCCCACGCCCATGTCATGCTCACCATGCGGTCGGTTGACAAAAACGGTTTCGGCCCGAAGGCGCGGGACTGGAACCGCACCGAGCTGGTCGAGCAATGGCGCGAGCGTTGGGCCGATCATGTCAACGAGCGCCTGGCCGAACTCGACATTGACGCGCGGATCGACCATCGCAGCCTTGAGGCGCAGGGCATCGGTCTTGAGCCGCAGACCAAGATCGGCGCACCGGCGCAGCGCATCGAGGCTGCCGGGATCGAGGCTGACCGCGCCGAGGATCACCGGCGCATTGCTCGCGAGAATGGCGCGCGGATCGTCGCCGATCCCTCCACCGCTCTCGACGCGATCACGCAGCAGCAATCGACCTTCACCCGGCGTGACATGGCGATGTTCGCGCACCGGCACAGCGACGGGATCGACCAGTTCAACGCGGTGATGGGCGCGATGCGCAACGCGCCCGATCTGGTCGAACTCGGCAAGGACGATGCCGGGCAAGATCGCTTCACCACAAGCGACATGATCGAAGCGGAACAGCGCCTGCATCGCGCCGCCGCGATGGTGGCGGAACGGGAACGTCATGAGGTGAACGACAGGGACCGCGAAGCCGCGTTGGCGCGCGCGGAAGCACGCGGCCTCGTCCTGTCCGGCGAGCAGGCCGAGGCGCTGGCGCATGTCACGGACGGGCGCGGTCTCGGCATTGTCGTCGGCTATGCCGGGACGGGAAAGAGCGCCATGCTCGGCGTGGCGCGCGAGGCTTGGGAGGATGCCGGTTACACCGTGCGCGGCGCGGCCGTGTCCGGTATCGCCGCCGAGAATCTGGAAGGCGGATCGGGCATTGCGTCGCGCACCATCGCCAGCATGGAACATGGCTGGTCGCAGGGCCGCGACATGCTCGCGTCTCGCGATGTGCTGGTAATCGACGAGGCGGGCATGGTCGGCACGCGGCAGTTGGAGCGGGTGCTGTCCCATGCCGCCGACGCCGGCGCGAAGGTGGTGCTGGTCGGCGATCCGCAGCAGTTGCAATCCATCGAGGCGGGGGCGGCGTTCCGCTCGATCCACGAGCGCCACGGCGGCGCAGAGATCGGCGAGGTGCGACGCCAGCGTGAGGACTGGCAGCGCGACGCCACGCGCGACCTGGCGACCCGCCGAACCGGCGACGCGATTCATGCCTATGACACACATGGCATGGTGCATGAGGCTGCGTCACGCGAACAGGCGCGCGGCGAGTTGATCGACCGTTGGGACCGTGACCGGCAGGCCAGCCCGGACGCCTCCCGCATGATCCTCACCCACACCAATGCCGAGGTGCGGGAGTTGAACGAAGCTGCCCGCCAACGGATGCGCGAGGCAGGCGAACTTGGCGCGGACGTGCATGTCGCCGCCGAACGGGGCGCGCGGACCTTTGCACCCGGCGACCGCATCATGTTCCTGCAAAACGAGCGCGGCCTTGGCGTGAAGAACGGCACGCTCGGAACCGTCGAGCAGGTCAGCGTCCAGAGCATGATCGTGCGCACCGATGACGGCCGCGATGTCGCGTTCGACCTGAAGGACTACAACAAGATCGACCACGGTTATGCGGCGACGATCCACAAGGCGCAGGGCATGACCGTGGACCGCGCCCATGTGCTGGCGACACCGGGTATGGACGCCCACGGCAGCTATGTCGCCCTGTCGCGCCACCGCGACGGTATGGACCTGCATTACGGCTGCGACGACTTCGCCAGTCAGGACCGGCTTGTCGGCGTCCTGTCGCGCGACCGCGCCAAGGACATGGCGTCAGATTACGAGCCGGCACAGAGCTACGCCGAGCGGCGCGGCATCACCTTCCGCGAACGGGTGGAGCGGGTGGTCGAGATCGTCAAGCAGGTTCCCGAGAAGGTGCGCGGCATGTTCGACGGTCTGCGCCCGGCCGCCGAGGGCGGGCAAAGGCCGGAAAGGAAGGCGGCGGAAGACCCCGAGGCAGCATTGCGCCGCGCCCGTGGCCGGGCGCTTGTCCGTCATGCCCGCGCCGTGGATGCGATCTTCGCGGCGCAGGACCAGGGCGACAAGGCCAGCCCCGATCAGATCAGGGAATTGCAGGAGGCGCGCCAGCGGTTCGAGGAGGTACGCCCGTATGGCTCGCACGATGCAGAAGCCGCCTATAGGAAAAACCCGGAGCTTGCGGCGGAGGCGGCGTCCGGGGACGCCCGACGCGCAATCCGCGCCCTGCAACTGGAAACCGAGCTGCGCACCGAACCGGCCCGCCGCGCCGACCGTTTCGTGGAACGCTGGCAGAGCCTCCACAGGGCCAGCGACGAACGGTATGCGGCGGGCGACTATGCCGGTCACAGGGCCGCGCGCGCGGAGATGGGGAACATGGCGATGAGCCTGGAACGCGACCCGCAGATGGAGTCCCTTCTGGCGGGCCGCAAGCGCGAACTCGGCATCTCATTCGATTCGGGGATGGGCGTCGGCCGCGACCTCACCCTCACGTTCGGGCTTGGCCGGGGCCGGGGTCTCGGGCTGTAGAACCATCCTATTTACCGCCGCTTCTTCGCCACAGCCCTACGACCACTAACTATCTATTGCACAACAATAAATCCTTGCCTTTGCCTGTCCTGGCAGTCCCACGAATAGCCAGCAGGAGGCAATCCGGCCATGCGCCAACCAGACCGTATCATCCGCATGAACACCGTCCGCGACCGCACCGGCCTGTCCCGGTCCACCATCTACCGCAAGATCGCCGAGGGCACGTTCCCGCTCCAGATCAAGATCAGCGTCAACGGCGCGGGCTGGCGGGAATCCGACATCGACCGATGGGTCGCCAACCCCGTGGCGTGGCGACCGGGAAGCGGGCGTGGCCTCGATGGCGTCTGATCGCGCTTTGTCCCGCTCCCGGTGCGTCAGGCCGCCCACGGCGTCGGAGCAGCTTGAGACGCTGTTGGGCTATCCGTGGCCGTTTCCCGGCAGACCGCCCAGGCACGACCTGTCCACCTGGATCGTCACCGACGATTGGCCGCGCCCCGTTCCGGTCACAGAGGCCGAGATCGAGGTGTTCGAGCAATGGTTCGGCGACCTGTTCGATGAACTGTTCGGCCCCGAGGGCTGACCGCCTCGGGGATTTGAAATCGGCGTTGAAATGCGACCTCCAATAGATTACATGTAGTCACGTATGGCCACATATGGAGGCGCAACATGCTGACCATCAACCTTAGAGACGCCAAGGCTGGATTTTCCAGGCTTGTTGATGAGGCCGTCAAAGGAGAGATCGTGACCATCACCCGTCATGGCAAGCCCGTTGCGGCCCTGGTTTCGGTCGAGGCGGCGGAGATCGCGCGCAAGGCGCTCGAACGCAAACGGGCGGGCCTTGTCAGCTATCTCAGAACGTTCCCAGGCGGAGAGTTCCCGCGTAATCGCCGGCCATCGCGAGATGTCGAGCTTTGAGCGGCTTTCTTCTCGACACCAACGTCGTCTCCATGCTGGCGCCGTCGAAGGCGGAAGCGTCAGCCGACTTCCTCACCTGGCTGGATCGCATGGACGGCGACGGTCGGCTATTCCTGTCGGTTGTCTCCATTCATGAGATCGAGAAGGGGATCGCGCTCCTCGACCACAAGGGGGCAACGACGAAGGCCGCGAGCCTGAAAGCATGGCTGGGTGGTCTCGTCGCCACATACGATGACAAGATCATTGGCTTCGACGCGCAGGCCGCCGCAATCGGCGGACGGCTGGAAGCTAAGGCGCTCGCAGCTGGCCACGACCCCGGCATGGCTGATGCCGTGATCGCCGGCATCGCCGCAGCACATGAACTCGTCGTCGTCACCTGCAACACGAGGCATTTCCTGCCGTTCGGTGTCGCCGTGTTGTCGCCTGACGAGGCGGCTGGCGAAGGAGACCCGGCATGACCGCCTCCACAATCCCCCTGCGCGCCGCCCTTTACCTGCGCGTCTCGACAGCGCGGCAGGCCGAGCATGATGTCTCCATCCCTGACCAGAAGCGGCAGGGCGAAGCCTATTGCGCCTCGCGCGGCTATCAGCTTGTCGAGACCTATGTGGAGCCGGGCGCATCGGCCACCAACGACCGCCGCCCCGAGTTCCAGCGCATGATCGAGGCGGGCACGTCGAAGCCCGCACCCTTCGATGTCGTCGTGGTTCATTCGTTCAGCCGCTTCTTCCGCGACCATTTCGAGCTTGAGTTCTACGTCCGCAAGCTGGCGAAGAACGGCGTCAAGCTTGTCTCGATCACACAGGAAATGGGGGACGACCCCATGCACGTCATGATGCGGCAGATCATGGCGCTGTTCGACGAATACCAGTCCAAGGAAAACGCCAAGCACGTCATGCGGGCCTTGAAGGAGAACGCCCGCCAAGGCTTCTGGAACGGCTCGCTTCCCCCTATCGGCTACCGCGTCGTCGCGGCCGAGCAGCGCGGGGCCAAGACCAAGAAGAAGCTGGAGATCGACCCGCTCCACGCCGACACGGTGCGGCTGATCTATCGGCTAGCGCTGGAAGGCGACGGCACGACCGGCCAGATGGGCGTCAAGAACATCGTCTCCTACCTCAACAGCCGCCGCATCTTCACCCGCGACGGCGGGCGCTGGGGCATCGGCCAGGTTCACCGCATCCTGACCCGCCGCACCTATATGGGCGAGCACGAGTTCAACAAGCGCAGCAAGACCAAGGAACTGAAACCCGTCAGCGAGATCGTGACGGTTCCGGTGCCGCCGATCATCGAGCGGCAAATGTTCGATGCGGTGCAGGCGTTGCTCAAGGCCCGCAATCCCAAGGTCATGCCATCCGCCATCATCAGCGGCCCGACCATGCTCACCGGCCTGATCCATTGCGCCAAGTGCGGTGGGGCCATGACCATCCGCACCGGCAAGGGCGGGCGCTATCGTTATTATGCCTGCTCGATGAAAGCCCGGCAGGGACCGACCGCCTGCGAGGGCATGGCGGTGCCGATGGAGAAGTTGGACGATCTTGTCGCCAGTCACCTCGAAGACCAGCTTCTCCAGCCCGAGCGGCTGGAAACCATCCTCGCCAGCGTTCTCGACCGGCGGCAGGAGCAATCCGAGCGCCGCCTCGAGCACATCGCCGAACTGAACAAGCGTGCGTCCGAGTCGGAACTACGCCTGAAACGCCTCTACGACGCCATTGAGGCGGGCGTGGCCGACATCGACGATCCGGCCCTGAAAGACCGCATCGACGGCCTGAAGGCTATCCGCGATCAGGCGAAGGCCGATGCCGAGCGCGCCCAGGCCATGCTCGACAACTCCGGCTCCAAGGCCATCACACCGCAAATGGTCCTCACCTTCGCCAAGACAGCCCGCCAGCGCATCCGCCTCGAAGGCGGCGGCTACCGCCGCGACCACCTGCGCGCGCTCGCCCAGCGTGTCGAGGTCGCGGACGGCGAGGTTCGGATCATGGGATCGAAGACCCGGCTGCTTCAGGCGCTTACCGGAAAAAGCGGCGTAAACTCAGTGCCCACTCAGGGACTGAAGTGGCGGACAGAGAGGGATTCGAACCCTCGATAGAGTTGCCCCTATACACGCGTTCCAGGCGTGCGCCTTCAACCACTCGGCCACCTGTCCGTCTGCGCTGCAGTAAATCAGCGGCGCGCGGCTCATCTAGTCGATCCAAACGGGAATGCCAAGCCTTCCTAAGCAATTAAGTGCATGATTGCGGTGTGAGGCGTAAAACCTTATCTATTCCGCAATGGAATTGCGCCGATGATCCGATTTTTCTTTCGCCTGCTCGCGACTCTTGTACTCGCCGGGGCTGTTATAATGGGCGTTCTGGACGCGACTCGCACCGTTGCCGCCGGCGCACTGGTTATGACGCCTCTGGGCGAGAGCTGGAGCGCTACGTTCCCCGCATCGCTTGCGTCACTGCAGGCGTTTATGCAGGCAAAAGCAAACTGGCTTTGGGATCCGGTCCTGACAACCGTTTTGGAATTGCCGGGATTCGCGATGTTGGGCACGCTGGCCTTTTTGCTTTATGCGATCGGCCATAAGCCCGAACATTTGCGTGACGAATGGGCATAGACGTAACAATATGCACACATCCAGCGAATTGCTGTTCAGAAACAAGAGAAGGACGAAGATATGTTCTTTCTAAGCGATATGCTGAACAAGAAACTGCAACTGCCGAAGTCAAATGAAGCGCTGCCGGGCCGCTCACAGCCAATCCCCACAGCCGCCAAGCACCATGTGTCGAAGCGGACCTTGAAGGGTCCATATCCGGAAGGTCTGGAGACCGCCATGTTCGGTCTGGGCTGCTTTTGGGGCGCTGAGCGCCTTTTCTGGCAGACGGACGGCGTTTGGGTCACTGCGGTGGGGTATGCGGGCGGCATGACGCCAAACCCCACCTATCAGGAAACCTGCACTGGCTTGACCGGTCACGCCGAGGTCGTGCTGGTCGTTTTTGATCCTGCGGTTGTTTCCTACGACACGCTGCTCAAAATCTTCTGGGAAGCGCATGATCCCACGCAGGGCATGCGGCAAGGAAATGACGTTGGCACGACCTACCGCTCCGCGATCTATACATTTGGCGAAGCGCAGTATGACGCGGCAATCGCTTCTCGCGATGCCTATCAAGCCTCGCTGCAAAAAGCGGGGATGAGCAAGATCACAACGGAAATCGCTCCCGCCCCGGAGTTCTATTTCGCCGAGGCAGAGCATCAGCAATACCTCGCGAAGAATCCGTACGGCTATTGTGGATTGAAGGGAACGGGCGTTTCCTGCGCCATTCCGCAAAAAGTCGAGGTATGAGTTCATGGCTGGGCGTTTTCTGCGCCCATCTCTGGATTTTTCCAGAGGGTCAAAATTCCGCGTGAAATTTGCCAATGTCCGTGCCAAGGTGCGGCCAAGCGGTGGCTAAGTGCTATCCGCGAGGCTTGGTCGTGCCTTGCACGATGGGCAAATAAGAACAACCGACAGGGTGTGGATCACATGAAACGTTTTGTACTCGGCCTTCTGGCCGCTACCGCTATGGCTACCTCTGCTTTTGCTGAGGACATTCAGCCCGCACTGCTTTTCGATCTCGGCGGCAAGTTCGACAAGTCGTTCAACGAAGCAGCCTATAATGGCGCCGAGAAGTTCAAGACCGAAAGCGGCATTCCATACGTGGAGTTTGAAGTCTCCAACGCTTCGCAGCGCGAACAGGCCCTGCGCCGCTTCGCAGAAGACGGCCGCAACCCCGTGGTCATGGTCGGCTTCTCGTGGTCGGATGCGCTCACCAAGATCGCCGACGAATTCCCTGAAACCAAGTTTGCTATCATCGACATGGTGGTCGACAAGCCGAATGTGCGCTCCGTTGTTTTCAAGGAAGAAGAAGGCTCCTATCTTGCTGGTGTGATGGCAGGCATGGCTTCCAAGTCCAAGAAAGTGGGCTTCGTCGGCGGCATGGACATTCCGCTCATCCGCAAGTTTGGCTGCGGCTATGTTGGCGGTGCTAAGGCTGCCGGCGCAACCGACGTGATCCAGAACATGACGGGCGATACGCCTGCCGCCTGGAATGATCCGACAAAGGGCGGCGAGATCGCCAAATCGCAGATCGATCAGGGCGCTGACGTTATTTACGCCGCTGCGGGTGGCACAGGCGTGGGCGTTTTGCAGGCTGCTGCTGATGCCGGAAAGCTTGGCATTGGCGTCGATTCAAACCAGAACGGTCTTCTGCCGGGCAAAATCCTGACCTCGATGATCAAGCGGGTCGATGTCGCCGTCTATGATGCTTTCACCACGGCGAAGGACGGTTCGTTCAAGCCGGGCATCAACGTGCTTGGCCTTAAGGAAGACGGCGTTGGCGTCGCCATGGACGATAACAACAAGCCGCTCGTAACGCCTGAAATGACCGCTGCGGTGGATAAGGCGAAGGCCGACATTATCGCGGGCACGATCAAGGTGCACGACTACATGAGCGACAATCAGTGCCCATATTGATTGTTGGCTGAGAACTGAACGGAAAGGCCGCCGCTTGGCGGCCTTTTTGTTTTACCAGTGGGGCGGCTTGGTCGCCTCATGTCCGGGCGTCGCCTGTTCCTCGAGAGCCAGAAATCGCTCGGTCAGCGTATCCAGCTTCTTCTGCATGCGATCGATAACTTTCCATTGCTCAGCTATCTGATCGGACAATTGCTCGATGACGCGCTCCTGTTCGGCGGCGCGAACCTCCAGAAGCACAACCCGGCTGCTTTCCATGATTTGCGCTCCTCTGCATCGCTGGTCTCATGTTGCCTGTGAGTTTTTGCCAAGGCAATCACGCACCTGCTCCTACGGAAATTGACAAGCCCACAAGGAATTGTCGAAACTGCGATTGCGGGCAACGGGAACCTGCTCGCTCCGTCACCGTCCGATCAACGAGGCGGCGGCTATAATAGGGGAAAACATGGCCGAACTCGCAATTGCGCTCAGCGGCATAAACAAGAGCTTTGGCCCCGTCCACGCCAATCGCGATATTAATCTCGAAGTGCAGCGCGGTACGATCCATGGAATTATTGGCGAGAACGGCGCTGGTAAGTCCACGCTTATGTCTATCCTGTACGGTTTCTATCAGGCCGACAGTGGCGAAATCCGCGTTAACGGCAAGCCCGTGAGCATCAAGACGCCGAATGATGCCATCGCTGCGGGCATCGGCATGGTGCACCAGCACTTCATGCTGGTGGAGAATTTCACCGTTCTGGAGAACATTATTCTCGGTGCGGAAGGCGAACCGCTGCTGAACAAATCGATCGCCAAGGCGCGCTCGGAACTCGCGCGACTTGAACGCGAATATGGGCTGGAAGTCGATCCAGATGCGCTGATCGAAGAGCTTCCCGTTGGCCTGCAGCAGCGCGTCGAAATCCTGAAAGCGCTCTATCGCGGTGCGGATATTCTCATTCTGGATGAGCCTACCGGCGTGCTGACGCCCGCCGAGGCAGATCATTTGTTCCGCATTTTGAAGCAACTCAAGGAGCAGGGCAAAACGGTCATCCTGATCACCCACAAGCTACGGGAGATTATGGCTATCACCGACAATGTTTCGGTGATGCGGCAAGGCACGATGGTTGCCACGCGCGAAACCAAGGGAACGACCGTCGAGGAGTTGGCCGAACTCATGGTTGGCAGGCGCGTGCTTCTGCGCGTCCAGAAGGGAGAGGCCAATCCAGGCGAGGTGAAGCTGTCTGTGCGCAATCTCACCGTTCGGGATTCGCGCAAGGTGACGATGGTCGATGACGTGTCCTTCGACATTCGCGCGGGCGAAATTGTCGGCATTGCGGGCGTTGCGGGCAACGGCCAGTCGGAGTTGATCGAGGCCATTGCAGGAACGCGGCGCGCCGTGTCGGGCACGGTGATGCTCGATGGCAAGCCGATTGACGTGACGGGCACTGCCGACCCCGGTGAATTGCGGGATCGCGGTCTGGCACATGTGCCGGAAGACAGACACCATGTCGGCCTCGTGCTCGCCTTTGAGGAAGCAGAAAATTCAATCCTCGGCTATCAAGACAAGCCGCAATATCTGAACGGGCCATTTCTCAATTTGAAAGCCATTGAGGATGACGCCAGGGCCAAGATTCAAGCCTACGACATTCGGCCGACCAATCCGCATCTCAGGACGGCCAACTTCTCCGGCGGCAATCAGCAAAAGATCGTGCTGGCGCGCGAGATCGAGCAAGACCCCGGCGTTCTCGTTGTGGGCCAGCCGACGCGCGGCGTCGATGTCGGCGCAATCGAGTTCATCCATAAGCGTCTTATCGCCATGCGCGATGCGGGCAAGGCTGTGCTGGTGATCTCCGTGGAACTGGATGAAATCCGCTCGCTATCGGACCGCATTTTGGTGATGTTCGCAGGCCGCATCGTTGGCGAACGCGGGCCGGAGGCCACTGAAGGCGAGTTGGGCCTGCTTATGGCTGGCGTCGAGCACAAGGAAGCTGCTGAATGAGCGCCCCGTTCGCAAAACTGCCGCGTTGGGCGGATTATGGGTTGATCCCGCTCATCAACCTTTTCGTCGCTTTCATCGTTGCCGGACTGGTCGTCATGCTCGTTGGCGAAAATCCGTTCCGCGCTGCGATGATATTGGTCGAAGGCGCTTTCGGGCGCGGGCAGAACATCGCCTACACGCTCTACTATGCAACGAACTTCATCTTCACCGGGCTTGCCGTGGCCGTCGCATTCCATGCGGGATTGTTCAATATTGGCGGTGAGGGACAAGCCTACATTGCCGGGCTCGGCGTTGCGTTTGTCGCGCTGTCTCTGGACACAGTTCTGCCCTGGTATCTGACATTCCCCATCGCCATTGTAGCGGCGGCGGGTTTCGGAGCCTTGTGGGCGCTGATCCCTGCGTATTTGCAGGCTAAGCGTGACTCCCACGTCGTAATCACGACGATCATGTTCAACTACATCGCGGGCAGCCTGATGGTTTACATGCTTGTCGATGTTATCAAGCCGTTAGGTTCGATGGCCCCGCAAACACGGCCTTTTGAGGCTGGTGCGCAACTGCCCAAGCTGAACTGGATCATTGAATTGTTCGGTGCGAAAATCAGGTCAGCGCCGCTGAACCTGTCCTTCATCCTCGCGCTTATCATGGCCTATCTAGTCTGGCTGCTAATCTGGCGCACCAAGCTCGGATATGAAATTCGCACGCTGGGCTTCAGCTCCAAGGCCGCGCGCTATGCAGGCATTTCGGAATCACGCATCATCATAATTACCATGCTCATTTCCGGTGCGCTGGCAGGCATGATGGCGCTTAACCCGACAATGGGCGACCAGCACAACGTCTCGCTGGATTTCGTATCGCAGGCGGGGTTCGTCGGCATTGCTGTCGCCCTTATGGGCCGCTCGCATCCGGCGGGCATCATTCCGGCGGCGATCCTGTTTGGCGCGCTCTATCAGGGCGGCGCGGAACTCGCATTCGAAATGCCGAACATCTCGCGCGACATGATCGTGATTATTCAAGGTCTGGTGATCCTGTTCGCAGGCGCGCTCGAACACATGTTCAGGCCAACGATCCAGACATTGTTCGCGAGCCTCAGTCCAAGATCGGTCGGCCTCGCCGCCGCGAAGAAAGAGGGGGCGTGAGATGGACTTCCTCAACGCGCTCGTCCTTATTCTGGACTCGACCATCAGGCTCAGCGTTCCACTGCTCTTAGCCTGCCTTGCCGGCCTATATTCCGAACGCGCAGGCGTGTTCGACATCGGCCTTGAAGGCAAGATGCTGGCGGGCGCTTTTGCCGGAGCAGCGGGGGCCGCAGTAACGGGCTCGGCATGGCTCGGCCTGCTGTGCGGCATTCTCGTCTCGGTTGGCATGGCGTTGGTGCACGGCTTTGCGTCGATCACCCATCGCGGCAACCAGATCGTTTCCGGTGTGGCGATCAACTTCATCGCCGCCGGTTCGACAATCATTCTGGGGCAGGCTTGGTTTCAACAGGGTGGGCGTACGCCTGCACTCGGTGCGGCGCAGCGCTTTGAAGCTATCGAGCTACCGGGCGCAGCGGCGTTGCGCGATGTGCCCCTGATCGGCCAGATCTATTCCGAGCTTATTTCGGGCCACTCGCTGCTCACTTACTTTGCGTTTCTGATGGTGCCGTTTACATGGTGGGTGCTTTACCGCACGCGCTTCGGTCTGCGCCTTCGCGCCGTGGGCGAAAATCCCGCCGCTGTGGATACGGCTGGCGTATCGGTCGCTTGGCTGCGTTATCGTGCGGTCATCTGCACCGGCATTCTTACAGGCATCGCGGGATGCTATCTGTCGATGGTTCAGAATGCAGGCTTCGTGAAAGACATGACCGCAGGCAAGGGCTTCATTGCGCTTGCGGCGCTGATCTTCGCCAAGTGGAAGCCCGTCAATGCGATGTTTGCATGTCTGCTGTTCGGCTTTCTCGATGCAGCTTCGATCCGCTTGCAGGGAACCCCGATCATGGGCGTGCGCGTGCCGGTGCAGTTGATGCAGGCTCTGCCTTACATCCTCACCGTGATCTTGCTGGCAGGCTTTATCGGCAAGGCAATCCCGCCGCGTGCGGGCGGCGTGCCTTATGTAAAGGAGCGTTGAGATGAGCCGTGATCTGTTTGAAGCCGCAACGCAGGCGATGGCAAAAGCCTATGCGCCTTACTCGAAGTTTCCTGTGGGCGCAGCACTTCGCACGGAGGATGGTCGCGTTTTCTCCGGCGCGAATATCGAGGTCGCATCCTATCCGGAGGGTTGGTGCGCGGAGACCACTGCGCTCGGACATTACATTATGGGTGGCGGCGGCAAGATCACTGAGGTTGCGGTGGTAGCCGAACGCATGGCGCGCGTCACGCCTTGTGGCGGCTGTCGCCAGCGTCTTGCAGAATTCACGACCGCCGACACCAAGCTGCATTTGTGCGACGAGACGGGCGTGGTGCAAACGGTGACCATGGGCGAAATCCTGCCATTCGGTTTTCGTGGCGACATTCTTAAATGAGCGCGGTCGATGTCCTTGTTGAACGGCTAGGCGGCCTCGTGCCGACAACGGCGATCGTGCTCGGCTCTGGCTTGGGCGATCTGGTGGAATCCATAAAAAAGCCGATTCGCGTGGCCTATCGCGTCTTGCCGGGATTTCCAGTTGGTGGCGTCTCCGGTCATAGCGGCGAGGTAGTTGCCGGTTATCTGTCAGACACTCCGGTTCTGGTGCTGGCGGGCCGCGCTCACTATTACGAGCATGGCAATGCAGCAGTCATGCGGCCGGTCATAGAAGCTCTCGCCGGCGTTGGCATCACCAAGCTCTTTCTCACCAATGCAGCCGGGTCGGTCGACACGGACATGCCGCCCGGTTCATTGATGATGATCACGGATCACATCAATTTTTCCGGCTCGAACCCATTGTTCGACGAGCCGACGGATCAGCGCTTCGTCAGCATGACGGAAGCATATGATCGCAAGCTGCGCATCGCTCTGGAGCAAGCGGCAGCGGCCAGTCACACGCCGCTGCATCAGGGCATATACATGTGGTTCTCCGGGCCATCTTTTGAGACGCCTGCGGAAATACGCGTTGCGCGAATGATGGGCGCAAACGCGGTCGGCATGTCCACCGTGCCGGAGGTTATTCTGGCGCGCTTTTTCGGCATCCGCGTTGCGGCCTGTTCCGTGATCACGAACTTTGCGGCGGGAATAACCGGAGCAGAACTTTCGCATGATGAAACGCGCGAAGTCGCGCCGCGTGGTGGGGCAAAGCTAGGCCGACTGCTGCAATACTTGTTCGCATCCGGCAATCTGGATTCCTGACCGAGATGTTGCCGCAGGAAATCATACGCAAAAAGCGCGATGGCAAATCGCTTTCGCAAGAAGAAATTGCGGAGTTCGTCGCGGGTCTGACCTCTGGTGCTGTCAGCGAAGGTCAGGTCGCTGCGCTGGCCATGGCGATATTTTTCAACGGAATGAGCCGGGACGAGGCGGTGTCGCTGACGCTTGCCATGCGCGATTCGGGCGAGGTGCTTGACTGGACGGACTTGCCCGGCCCGGTCACAGACAAACATTCGACCGGTGGCGTCGGCGACAATGTTTCGTTGATGCTCGCGCCCATCGTCGCGAGTTGCGGCGCTTACGTTCCGATGATCTCCGGTCGTGGCCTTGGCCATACCGGCGGTACGCTGGACAAGATGGATTCGATCCCCGGCTATATGAGCCAGCCGCCGAACAAATTGTTTCGGCAAACCGTTATGGAGGCGGGGTGCGCAATCATCGGCCAGACTGCCGATCTGGCTCCCGCCGACAAGCGCTTTTACGCGATCCGCGATGTGACGGCGACGGTCGAATCCGTGCCGCTTATCACCGCCTCGATCCTTTCGAAAAAGCTTGCCGCTGGTCTGCAATCGCTTGTGCTTGACGTTAAGGTGGGCAGCGGCGCGTTCATGCAGCGCGCCCGCGACGCCAATGCCTTGGCGACAAGTCTTGTCGAGGTCGCAAATGGCGCAGGCCTCAAAACGACGGCTCTTATCACGAACATGAATGAGCCCCTTGCGTCCGCGGCAGGCAATGCGGTTGAGGTGGCGAACGCAGTTGATTTTCTCACTGGTCGCCGCCGCGATCCACGCTTACTTACGATCACAATCGCGCTTGCCACAGAGATGCTCATCTCTGCTGGCATCGCTTCCACCAATCAGCAGGCAATGCGGCTCGCGCGCGATGCACTGGAAAGCGGCAGCGCTGCCGAATCTTTTGCGCGCATGGTCAGTTTGCTGGGTGGCCCTGCGGACTTCATGGAAAAGATGCACAAGCACTTGCCGACGGCTCCTGTCCAGCGGGCTGTTAAGGCAGCGCAAAGCGGCTTCGTTCGCGAAATATCGACCCGTGAAATCGGCATTGCCGTTGTCGATCTCGGAGGCGGGCGCACCAGACCGCAAGACAGTGTGGACCACGCGGTTGGCCTGACTGAACTACTGCAAGTGGGGACGGAGGTTCAAAACGGTGACGCGCTGGCTATTATTCACGCGCGTTCCGAAGATGATTTTGAGCGCGCCGCCGCAAATGTGCGCGCGGCATATACAATCGGTGAACCGCGACCAGCTCCCGCCAAAAGCGTCCAGCGCAGGATCAGCGTTCGTTATTGAACAAGCAACAGGGTGTGGTCTTGCACCTGAAAGCGATCCAGACGGCGCAGAAAACTCATGCCCACAAGCGATATGTGCAGGGCGGAGTCCTGAAGGATCAGCGCTTCGACATCCTTCACGCGGATACGGCCAATTTCCATTGAATCGATCATAACGGCAGCAGCGAGTGTTTTGCCGTTAGCGGTCTGCACCTCGTGCTGGAAGTCGCTCGGCTTGAGCTTGATGCCAGCCTTTACCGCTGTGCTGACATTGATGGCAACAAGCGTGGCGCCCGTATCGACCAACGCCTTCACGTTGCGATCATTGACACGAAACTGGCTTTCGAATTGGCCTTTGGAATCCGCGGGAATAATCACTTTGCGACCAAGCGGCTGAGCCGTTGCGCGTTCGATTTCGGCGGTATTGACCGCAGCAACCGTCACGCCGTCAGAAGATGGCGTTGTGGCCCTGCGAGCAAATTGATGCAGGCCCGCGCCATCGCCACGGCTTGTCGAAAACCACGAGACAGAAAGTACGATACACGCAAATATAATTGCAAGACGAAGCATGACCCCTCCGAAACCCACGCCTTTCTACACGAAAGTCGTGGCAAAGAGGCTAATGGGAACCAGAGGTTTTTCGCGTTCCCGGTTACCAATCCTTTACGTCAGCGCGCTCTCGCCTATTTCGTGCCGTACATGCGGTCGCCAGCATCCCCGAGGCCAGGCAATATATAGCCCCTATCGTTCAACTGCCGGTCGATAGATGCGGTGAAAACCGGCACGTCGGGGTGCGCGGTCGTAAAGCGCTCAATTCCTTCAGGCGCGGCCAGCAGGCAGAGGAAACGGATATTCGTCGCGCCACGTTCCTTGAGCTTGTCGATTGCCGAAATGGCGGAATTCGCCGTCGCGAGCATCGGGTCAACCACGATGATCAGCCGATCAGCGAGATCGCTTGGCGCCTTGAAGAAATACTCGATTGCTTCCAGCGTTTCATGGTCGCGATAAAGACCGATATGCGCGACGCGTGCGGCAGGCACGAGGTCGAGCAAGCCCTCCAGCAAGCCGTTGCCCGCGCGCAGAACCGAGGCAAACACCAGCTTCTTGCCTTCCAGCGTCGGCGCTTCCATCGATTCCATGGGCGTTTCAATCTTCATGGTGGTGAGTTCGAGATTGCGCGTCACCTCATAGCCCAGCAGCAGGGAAATTTCCCGTAGCAGACGACGGAAACCCGCCGTCGAGGTATCCTTGTTCCGCATGATGCTGAGCTTGTGCTGCACCAGCGGATGATCGACAACGGTCACGTTTTTCACGGCAATCTCCAACAAATCCGGCGAACATACTAACTGCATGCGCAGCGCATGTAAGGCCTTGCGATGGCGTGGCCACAATTTTATCCCCGCGTCTGTTCACCGCGTCTTAGGTAATGGTGTGGTTGGGGACGATCGGGTATGGTCCCGCCAAAATTTGCGTGGCCAATATTAATTGGATCGACATGACTGATCAAAGAACAACTGCAAGCGGCGGGATGGAAACATCCTTTGGGTTCCGCAATGTAGAACCGGGCGAAAAGCAGCCGCTCGTCAACGAGGTGTTTCACCGTGTAGCGAAACGCTACGACTTGATGAACGACTTGATGTCGGCTGGCCTGCATCGCTTGTGGAAGGATGCGATGGTCGCGTGGCTCAATCCGCGTCCGAATCCAATCTGGCGCTCGCTGGATGTTGCAGGTGGCACAGGCGACATCGCTTTCCGCATCGTGGAGGCTTCGCGCCGTCAGGCACATGCCACTGTTCTGGACATTAATGGCTCGATGCTGGAAGTCGGCAAGGCGCGCGCGGCAAAGAAGGGTCTTTCCGCCAATGTGGATTTCGTGGAGGCAAGCGCGGAAGAGCTACCATTCGACGATGGCACCTTTGACGCCTACACCATTGCTTTCGGCATTCGCAACGTGCCGGACATCAATCTCGCTTTGCGCGAAGCACACCGTGTTTTGAAGCCGGGCGGACGCTTCCTTTGCCTTGAGTTCTCGGAAGTCGACATGCCCCTGCTCGACAAGGCGTATGAGGCATGGTCGTTCAAGGCCATTCCCGAAATTGGCAAGGTGGTAACGGGCGATCGTGACTCATACGCCTATCTGGTCGAGTCGATCCGCAAATTTCCCAATCAGCCGAATTTCGCCGCCATGATAGGTCGCGCCGGGTTCGAGCGCGTAACCTTCCGCAATTATTCCGGCGGCATTGCCGCGCTGCATTCCGGCTGGAAGTTGTGACGGGGCACGCGCAATGAGCAGTGTTGGAGCTGCCTTTCGGCTCGTTCGTGCTGGCTGGATCATGGCCCGCGAAGGCGTAATCGCAGCGCTGCCTGGCGATGAGCTCAGCGGCCTGCCAAAGCTCGGCTGGCGCATGGCGCGTTTGCTCACCCGTTGGCGTGTTCGTGGCCGTGATCGTGGCCAGCGCCTTGCGGATGCTGTTGCCCGGCTTGGCCCGTCATATGTGAAGCTTGGCCAGTTTCTAGCCACCCGGCCTGATGTCGTTGGCGCGGAAATCGCCCGCGATCTTTCCAAATTGCAGGACCGCATGGCGACTTTCCCGACATCGGAAGCTGTCGCGGCAATCGAGGCTTCGCTGGGGCGGCCCATCGATGAGCTTTATGAGGAATTTGGCGCGCCGGTTGCGGCGGCTTCAATCGCACAGGTGCACCCCGCCCGCGTGCAATATGAAAATGTTTCCGAGCGCATGGCCGTTAAGGTGATCCGTCCCGGCGTTCGCAGGTTGTTTCACCGCGATCTGGAAAGCTATTTCCTCGCTGCGCGCTTGCAGGAGCGGTTCATTCCGGCAACGCGCCGCCTGCGCCCTGTCGAGGTCACGCGCATATTGGCGCAGACGACACGCGTCGAAATGGATCTGCGGCTTGAGGCTGCGGCACTGTCCGAACTCGCGGAAAACACTGCCGGCGATCCGGGCTTTCGTGTTCCGAAGGTCGATTGGGAACGCACGGGCCGTGATGTGCTCACCATGCAGTGGATCGACGGCATCAAGCTGAACGACATCGAAGCGCTGCGCGCCACCGGACTCGACCTTGAAAAGCTGGCGGCCAATCTCGTTCAGTCATTCCTGCGCCACACTCTGCGCGACGGCTTTTTCCATGCCGACATGCATCCGGGCAATTTGTTCGTTGAGGCTGATGGCACCATTGTCGCGGTCGACCTCGGTATAACCGGGCGACTCGGCAAAAAGGAACGGCGCTTTCTGGCCGAAATTCTCTACGGCTTTATCACGCGCGACTATCGCCGCACCGCCGAAGTCCATTACGAAGCGGGATATGTGCCGCGCACCCACAGCGTCGACGCGTTTGCTCAGGCTATCCGGGCTATCGGGGAGCCGATCCACGGCCAGTCCGCTGAGACAATCTCCATGGCTCGCCTGCTCACATTGCTGTTCGAGGTGACCGAACTTTTCGACATGGAAACGCGGCCCGAACTGTTGATGTTGCAAAAAACGATGGTTGTGGTCGAAGGGGTGGCGCGCACGCTCGATCCGCATTTCAACATGTGGAAGACCTCGGAGCCCGTCGTTGGCGACTGGATCAGGAATAATCTCGGCCCTCGTGGCATGATGGAAGATGCGCGAGAGGGCGTGTCAGCGCTCGTTTCGCTGATGCGTCAGGCGCCGGACCTTGCCGCCCGCACTGAGCGGCTGTCGCGGGAAATCGACCAGATGGCCGAACACGGCCTGCGCTTCGATGAGGCAACCGCGCGCGCAATCGGCAAAGCGGAAGCGCGCAGCACGCGATCCGGGCGCATCGCGCTTTGGATCATCGCGGCTGCCGCCGTTTACCTTGCGTGGATTGTAAGCTGATAGAATGGGCGTAAAGGATCGGGTAACAGGTAACGCATGACCCTTTCGAGCAAGCGCATTTTACTCATTATCGGCGGCGGCATCGCGGCCTACAAAACGCTTGATCTCATTCGCCGCCTGCGTGAACGCGGCGCGGCTGTTCGCTGCGTGATGACCACCGCTGCGCAGGAATTTATCACGCCACTTTCTGTCGGCGCGCTTTCCGCCGACCACGTATTCACAAACCTATTTGAACGGCAGGATGAGCAGGATGTCGGCCATATCCGTCTCGCGCGGGAATGCGACCTGATCGTCGTCGCGCCTGCGACTGCGGACCTCATGGCGAAGCTCGCAAACGGCCATGCCAATGATCTGGCTTCCACGGTGCTTTTGGCGACGAACAGGCCGGTGCTTTTCGCGCCTGCCATGAACCCGAAAATGTGGGCACATCCCGCCACCCGTCGCAACCGCAAGGCGCTCGAACAGGATGGCATGCACTTTGTCGGTCCTGCGCGCGGCGAAATGGCCGAAAGCGGCGAGTCCGGCGAAGGGCGGATGTCCGAGCCGCTGGAAATCGTCGCGGCTATTGAGGCTTTGCTTGCCCCGAAGGCCGGGCCGCTGACGGGCCGCCGCATCATCGTCACCTCAGGACCGACGCATGAACCAATTGATCCGGTGCGGTACATCGCTAACCGCTCGTCGGGCAAGCAGGGTCACGCCCTTGCGGGTGCGCTGGCGAGGCTTGGAGCAGACGTACATCTCGTGTCCGGCCCCGTCACCATTCCTGACCCGCAAGGCGTGAAAACGCTGCACGTCGAGACCGCGCGGGAAATGCAAGCTGCGGTCGAAAGCCTGCTTCCGGCTGATGCAGCGATTTTCGTCGCTGCTGTTGCGGATTGGCGAACCGAAAGCGAAGCCGGTCAGAAGATCAAAAAGATTGCGGGGGAAGGGCCACCCGCGCTCCAGATGGTCGAAAATCCTGACATTCTCGCGGGCGTGGGTCATCATAAAAAACGGCCATATCTGGTTGTCGGCTTTGCTGCGGAAACACGCGAAGTCGAGCAGAACGCTACATTTAAGCTGAAGAAGAAGGGCGCAGATTTCATCGTTGCCAATGATGTAAGCCACGAGGGCGGCGTCATGGGTGGTGATCGCAACCGTGTCGCGATCGTCTCGAAAGACGGTATTGACCGTTGGCCCGATCTTACCAAGGAAGAAACCGCCGAGCGTCTGGCAAACTTGATCGCCGAGCGTTTGCGCACCGTTACCGTCTGAGCTTTTGAGGGGCATCCTTGGTTCATCGTGTGGTGGCTGGAAAACCCAAGGGTGGCAATTCCGAAGGGGTTGACCTACATTGCTTTCATTGCAAGAAAGCCGCCGACGAGCGGAAAATATAGCTATGAACAGTCTCGATCTCCCAGGGCGTCCACAGGATACCCGCATCGTGGTGGCGATGTCGGGCGGCGTAGATTCGTCCGTGGTTGCGGGCTTGTTGCACCGCGAAGGCTATGACGTGGTGGGTGTCACGCTGCAGCTTTACGATCATGGCGCTGCCGTACACCGCACCGGTTCGTGCTGTGCCGGTCAGGACATTGCCGACGCGCAACGCGTGGCAGAGACTCTCGGCATCCCGCATTATGTGCTGAATTATGAAGCCCGTTTTCGTGAGGCGGTGATCGATCCTTTCGCGGAAAGCTACGTTTCGGGCGAAACGCCGATCCCTTGCGTGTCGTGCAACCAGACTGTGAAGTTTGCTGACTTGCTACAGACCGCACGCGACCTTGGCGCTGATGCGCTGGCCACCGGTCATTACATTCGCAGCAAGGCGAATGGCGCGCATCGCTCGCTGTATCGCCCTGTCGATACGGATCGCGACCAGAGCTATTTCCTGTTTGCGACCACGCAGGACCAGATCGACTATCTGCGTTTCCCGCTTGGCGGTCTGCCGAAGTCGGCAGTGCGCGAGATGGCCGAAGAAATGGGATTGGTTGTTGCGGCAAAGCCCGACAGTCAGGACATCTGCTTCGTCCCGCAAGGCAAGTATTACGACATCATCGCCAAGCTGCGACCGACTGCCGCAACGCCGGGCGACGTGGTGCATATCGACGGACGCACACTTGGCCGGCACGAAGGCATTTTGCACTACACAATTGGCCAGCGCCGCGGCCTTGGTATTGCATCGGGCGAACCGCTCTATGTCGTGCATCTGGATGCAGAGCGCGCGCGTGTGATCGTTGGCCCGAAGGATGCGCTGGAAACGCACCGCATCTATATGCGCAATGTGAATTGGCTAGGCGACATTCCGCTCGAAAACTTGCCGCCAGAAGGCATCGAGATTTTCGCGAAGGTGCGCTCGACGCGTCCGCCGCGTCCCGCTCAGTTGCACCATGCTAATGGTGACACATGGGTTGATTTGAACGTAGGCGAGGCAGGTGTCGCGCCCGGTCAGGCGTGCGTGCTTTACAGCGACGACAGCAATGAAGCGCGCGTTTTTGGCGGTGGTTTCATTGAGCGCTCGGAGCGCAGCAGCGAAGCAGAAACCATGCTTTCGCGTCTTCGCGCCACGCCTGTTCAGGGTAACGCGGCCTGATTAGTCGTGACTAACGGTACCCGCCGTCAGGATTTTTAGCACTTCCACGGCTTCCTCGCCGCTCGTGCGCGGAGCTTCGCGCGTGCGGATACAGTGGATGAAATGTTCCAACTCGCGCGTCAGCGGCATGCCTTGCTCAACGGGAACATAGGCTGGTTCGTTGTGCGTAAAGGCCCAGTGGCCACTGTCCTGCCAAACCGCGTGGCGATAAACGGCCAGCTTGCGCTCCCACGGTTCAACATCGTCAAACACCGCCATCGCTTTGTTGCCGACCACGGTTAGCCTGCGCTCGCGATAAGGGTTTAGGCGTGAGGTAAACAGATGGCTGCGCAATCCGTTCGGAAAACGCATGTGCAAATGCGCAAAATCGCTCAGATGGTCGAGCAGCGCTGCACCTTCACCGCGTATCTCAATCGGCGCCTGACCGGTGATGGCCAGAATCATCGAGAGGTCATGCGGGGCGAGATCCCACAGCGCATCGTTCTCGGTGTGGAATTTGCCTAACCCCAGGCGGTGCGAATGGATGTAGCGCACCTCGCCAAGCTCGCCCGAGTCGATGAGCGCTTTCAGCTTTTCAAAGGCGGGGTGAAACCGCAGAACGTGGCCGACCATTAATATGCGCCCGGCTGCATGAGCCGCCGCGACCGTGCGTTCGGCATCGGCAACTGTCAGCGCTATCGGCTTTTCAACCAGCACGTCCTTGCCGTTCTCGACAGCCAGTATTGCTGATTCGGCGTGGAACTGCGGCGGCAGCGCCATGACGATCGCATCTATATCCTTGCGGGTGAATAATTCGGCTGGCGCGATGGCCTCGACGTCCTGATCGCTGGCGAAGCCTTCGGCTCGCGCCATATTTTGATCGGAGACGGCCTGCAGCGCGCCAAGAGACGCGAGGGTGCGAATGTGATTCGAACCCCAATACCCACAACCAAGAACAGCAATACGCGGCTTCATAAAAGCCCTATCAGAAAGAATTCTGGCGGACACATAACCAGCCAATTCGTCGAACTCAAGCGGCCTGACCTGTCAATAAGGTGCAGCACACAGTCATATTGCGTGAGGAAGAGATCTGCCACGGTGCCGTCAAATGGCAACCACACGTACTAACAGTTCCTTTACGAAGCTTATCAGTCGATTACCAACGACTTAGGCAATTTTTAAAGCTGTTTGTTTAGCTTGATACCTGATTGGTTCCTTTGTGTTTTGTATTGAGAGTAGCATGACCGATCTGATTAGACCGCGTGTCAAGTATGTTATTGGACCGGATGGAAGCCCGCTAACCATTGCGGATTTGCCACCATCCAACACCCGCCGCTGGGTGATTCGTCGAAAAGCGGAAGTCGTTGCGGCTGTTCGAGGAGGTTTGCTCAGCCTCGAAGAAGCGTGTCAGCGTTATAAGCTGACGACTGAAGAGTTTCTTTCCTGGCAAGCTTCCATCGAAGAATTCGGACTGGCCGGTTTGCGCACCACGCGCATCCAGCAATACCGACATTAATCCGCAATTATCAGCACCGAGATTTTGGGTAGCGGCGCGCAGGCGACCGCTCCCTATATTGAGGTTTGTTGCGCATAATCTTGCGCGACCGATAACACTGCGCGTTCCATAAACATGCGCGGAATGCAAAAAATCGACCGGCGATAGCCGGTCGATTCAAATTCCGTTTGATTCGCTGTTAACTGTTAGACGGCGTTGCGAATGTCGTGATCGTCGCGACCGCGCCCATCACGCGATTCGAGCAATTCAGCTTTTGCCAGATCGGCTTCCGCTTCCGAAAGCAATGATTCTGCGGATTTACGCTGTTCGATCAAACCCGATTGCGATGTCTTGAGATTATCACGGCGAAGCCGGGCGGCTTTTGCAAAGGTTGGATAGGCGAAGTGGTTCACATCTGTGATTCCCGCCTTTTTTTCTTCAGCCACCACCTGCATTTCCAGTTCTGTGGCCATGCGGTCGAACTCAGCGATCATCTGATCCAATTGCAGAAGCTGGCGACGCTTTTCTTCAACCTGAAAGCGCTTCAGCCTGACCAGATTTTCACGTGAGGACTTCATGTCTCGAACTCCGAAATACGCCGGTTCCGCCTTTTTGACAGCAGTCGAGCCTCCATTGGGGCCAAAGGCAGTTTACAAACAAAATCTTTCACAATCGCTCTGCCGGTAACCATTCGTTTACAGGCATGGTTAATCTTAGAGGAAAGCCCTTAAGGCACCGTAAAAGAAATGGTTACCATCAAGGGCAAAGTGAAGAGTCAATTGAATCGCTTAGGCGGCGTTCTTGATGTAGTCGGGTGAATTTCTGAACAAACTTTAACCATCTAAATCAATGAGATGGTTTAATTTTTTCAGAATTGAATCTGATCGTTGCGTAAGTAATTAGGTTTTGTTAACCATTTCGTGGCAGCTTCGGTTTTGGCAATAGCTGCTCTCCCCGAGGGATTAAACGGCGGGGCATTGAGCGGAAGAAGGGGATCTAGATGCGCGTTCTGCTGATTGAAGATGACAGTGCAACCGCACAGAGCATCGAACTGATGCTGAAGTCGGAGAGCTTCAACGTCTACACCACCGATCTGGGTGAGGAAGGCGTCGATCTCGGCAAGCTGTATGACTACGATATTATTCTGCTGGATTTGAATCTGCCTGACATGTCTGGCTATGAGGTGCTTCGCACCCTGCGCCTTTCCAAGGTCAAAACGCCGATTCTCATTCTCTCTGGCATGGCCGGCATCGAAGATAAGGTGCGCGGTCTGGGCTTCGGCGCAGACGACTATATGACCAAGCCTTTCCACAAGGATGAGCTGGTTGCTCGTATTCACGCCATTGTGCGCCGCTCGAAAGGCCACGCACAGTCTGTTATCGCTACCGGCGATCTGATTGTGAACCTCGACGCCAAGACTGTAGAGGTCGGCGGACAGCGCGTGCATCTGACAGGCAAAGAATATCAGATGCTGGAGCTGCTATCGCTCCGCAAGGGCACGACGCTCACCAAGGAGATGTTCCTCAACCATCTCTATGGTGGCATGGACGAGCCGGAACTCAAGATCATCGACGTTTTCATCTGCAAACTGCGCAAGAAGCTGGATGCGGCTTCGGACGGCCAGAACTATATCGAAACGGTCTGGGGTCGTGGCTACGTGTTGCGCGAGCCGGACGATCTGCGCGAAAGCGCCTGATGCGCGTCGAATAACAAAAAAGCCGCCTTTTGGGCGGCTTTTTTATTTGTAAATCAGATGCTTGCGGCAAAAGCGCCTATTCGGCGCTGAATGCCACTTCTTCAGCAGTCGCATGGATCGAAATGGTCATGCCGGCTTCCTTGGCGAGTAGCAGCGTATAATAGGGCTGCACTGAATGCGCATCGATTGGCTCGTCCGGCTTTCCGCCTGAATGCAACTCCAAAAACTTTGCAGGCACACGCAGCATCGGACCGCTTGATGCGAGCCGGAACTTGGGATGTGTCTCCAGCCCCTCCAGCGTAACGACGATCTTGCCGCCGCGTGGAATGGCAGCATTTGCAACGAGAATGAGGTTCAGCAGCAGCTTGACCTTGTTTTTGGGTAGAAGCGCACGAGCACCATTCCAGATCAGGTCCGGCTTTTCGCCCTTCATGAAAGACAATGCGACCGATTCGGCATCGCCGGTGTCGATCAGCATTCCCGCTGAACCGGCCGCCCCAAATGCGATGCGCGCAAACTGCAATCGCGCTGATGCGTTGCGCGCGCTGGCCCGGATGAGGTTCATCGCGTCTTCGTCCGCGCCACCTTCGTCGAGCAATTCAAGGCCGTTATTAATCGCGCCCACGGGCGATATGATATCGTGGCAAACTCGGCTGCAAAGGAGCGCAGCAAGATCTGCCGCAGACAAAGTGAACAGGTCAGCCATCCGCTATCTTTTCCTTACCCGCGATACTGCCCGCCATAAAATCGCAGCAATGAACCGAATCAAATTATTTCGAGCATTTTCTGGTTACACAGCGTTCAGTTTCCATTCAAGAAACGTGGCTAAACTTAGACTGGTACTGATGGGCAACAATCAGTTGTGTCCTTATTGTCAGGGTTAACAATTAGAAAAGATTTTCCGATTAATTTTCCCTGTAATGGGAGCATAGGCTGAGAAAGCCCGGCATTCATATTCAAGGATGCTCCGCATCGGAGATAGGAACATGGACCGCAGCAATTTAACCCGCCGTTCGGCGCTGATCCTGTCGGCCGCCGGTCTTATATCACTGGCAACGCCTGCACTCGCCGCGAACGAATACAGCATGCAGGAGATCGTGGATTCCGGCCATCGGTTCTTTGGCGCAACATCTGGCGGCCTCGCCAGCGTCGTTGAGAAGGCCTTTGCCTCTTACGGGCTGCCAAACGGCTATGTGCTGGGTGAAGAAGGTTCCGGCGCGTGGATCGGGGGACTAACCTACGGCGAGGGCACGCTCTACACTAAAAATGCGGGCGATCACCACCTGTTCTGGCAGGGGCCGTCAATCGGGCTGGATTTCGGTGGCGAAGGTTCGCGCACGATGATGTTGGTCTATAACATGACCGATACGAGCAACCTCTATAACCGCTTTGGTGGCGTTGCTGGCTCTGCCTATGTGGTTGCCGGCGTAGGTTTTAACGTCATGAAGAATGGCAACGTTCTGCTGGTGCCGATTCGCACCGGCGTCGGCGCTCGGCTTGGCGTAAATGTCGGCTATCTGAAGGTTACGGATCGACCCACCTGGAACCCGTTCTGAGCATCAAGGCAGGCCCAAGGATTGGAATCGCCTGCCATTGATGGCACATACAGCCATCCTGGAGTGAGGCACTGACCTTTAAGTGATCCAATCCGTAATTATTTTTCTGCTCGGCTTCTTGTGTGCCACCTTTGTGGCGCTGCTTGCGCTGCCGCCTGTCTGGCGGCGCGCGGTGCGCCTCACAAGGCGCGGCATCGAAGCTTCACTTCCGCTGACAAGGGAAGAACTGCTCGCGTCGCGGGACCAGCAGCGCGCGGAATATGCTATGGCGTTGCGCCGTGTGGAAATGCAACTCGCAGAAACCAGAACCAAATCCTCCTCGCAAACTGCTGAGGCCAGCCGCCAACGGCGCAAACTCGACCGGCTGCAGACCGATAAGGAACAGTTGCGCGCGCGTGTGATTGAACTCGAAGCGCTGAAAGACAATTTCCAGCGCGAGATTCAGGTGCGCGAAGAGATCGTCAAGCAGTTTGCGGCAAAGGCCGAAGAAGTCGAAAACGCCTTGGCCGCCCGGATTGAAGATCTCGGAAAACTCGGCGAACTCTATGAAGAAGCGAAGTTGACCTCTACTGCGCGGCATGTGGAGT
The DNA here is from genome assembly GCF_003403035.1 of Mesorhizobium denitrificans. Lineage (GTDB taxonomy): Bacteria > Pseudomonadota > Alphaproteobacteria > Rhizobiales > Rhizobiaceae > Mesorhizobium_G > Mesorhizobium_G denitrificans. Next base: position 379,815 of record NZ_QURN01000001.1, read on the forward strand.
TGCTCGCAAATGAAACCGAGATGGATCGGCTTGGCCGAGAAATGGCGAAGCTTCGCCGTGAGCGCACACGCGCCGTCAAAAAGCTGGAGACCGTTGAGTTGACGGACAAGTCAGTTACCGACAGCATCGAATATGAGCGTAAACGCATCCGAGAGCTTCAGGAAAAGCTGGATAAGTCGATTGCCGATCTCAGCGATCGCGATGACAAGATTGCGCGGCGCGAACGGGAGATCGAGCGGCTCAAGGCCCGCACGAAGGAAATTGTGTCCGAAGATTTGAAGGTCATCGAACTGCAAAAGGAAAATCTGCAACTCACCGCCGAAATTGAAGACCTGCAAACCAAATTGGAGCAGGACGACGAGCGTATGCGCGAAGCGATGCATGATCTGGCCGCGCGTGTGGTGGTGCTGACGGCCGCCCGCGAAGGCCAGCGCGAGCCGATAATGCGCGCATTGGACAAGCAGGCCCCCAAATTCCCGGATCGCGCGGTGGAGCCGCCGCCCAGTCTCGAAGATCGCATTCGGCGTGTCAGCCGCGAGCGTGCGAAATCATAGCACCGGGAAATGATGCAGCGCGATTGCTGTCGCTGCCGCCGCATTCAAACTATCGAACTCTTTGCTGATCGGTATGCGCACGCTGTGGATGCGTTGCAGTATCGCAGCGGGTAGGCCCGGTCCTTCCGCCCCAACATAGAGCGCCACCTTCCCACCGGGCGCGACTGCGCCAATATCTGTGCTGCCGCCGGGCGACAGCGCAAACTGCCTGAAACCGAGCCGATCCAACATGTCCGGTAAATCGTCCAAAGCGTCGAAGCGCGCAAACGGAACTTTCAGAACCGCGCCTACGGAAACTCTGAGAGCTTTTCGATAAAGCGGGTCGCAACAGGTTTGATCGAGCAGAACGCCGCCTGCACCGAAGGCCGCGGCATTGCGAAATATCGAGCCGATATTGTCGTGATTTGAAATCCCGGCGCACACTACGAGCGTTGCCTTCTCCGGCTGCGCCGCAACCAGGTCCTCGGGCGTCGTCAGAGTGTTGCGCCTGCCGATTGCCAGAATACCGCGATGCACGTCAAAGCCCGCGATCTGGTTCATCACCTCATCGTTGACGATGTAGGCTGGCACGTCGGGTCGCTCCGCAAGCGCACCCGCCAGCAACGGCAGTCGTCGTTCCAGAAGCAGGATGGATTCGGCTATAAAGCGTTCAGAGCGCAGCAGGATTTCCAGAACGACCTTGCCTTCAGCGACAAATCGTTCTTGCCGACCAACCAGATCGCGCTCTTTAATATCGCGATAGGCGGTTACGCGCGCGTCGTTTGGCTCTTCAATTCTTATCTGGTTCATACGCAAGCAAATAGACCGGCCGCGAAGACCGGTCCATCTCGCCTGCGAGAAGCGTAATTACATTTCGCCGAAAATATCGTTCAGCGTGTTGTAAAGCTTGCGCACTTCTTCCGACTTGCAGGAGTAATAGATCATCTGCCGGTCACGACGCGTCTGCACGAGATTCAATCCGCGAAGTTTCGCGAGATGCTGAGAGAGCGCCGACTGGCTCAACGAGACCTGTTCCGCAATTTCATTGACCGACATCTCTTCGTCGAGAAGGTGTCCAACGATTGCTAGCCTCTTGCGGTTTCCCAATGCCGTCAAAAATTTGGCAGCATCACCGGTCACGTCAGGTTTCTGTTTGTTTAGCATTCTAATCCGCCAATTAGTTTTGCACGAGCCGTCCGCACAGCCCCTGCTATTGCAGTCATGTACCCGTCGAAATGTTACTCCGCACAATTGCTAATACTAGCACGCCACACCGCAACGACAAAATGGAACTTACAATTCCGCTAATGCAACTATAGGAGTATTAGCAGGACGTATCATTAGCAACCCCTATACGCGCAAGTTTTGCTAAAGTTCCGCGCAGATCGTCAATTTTTTCAAGCGGAAGAGGAAAATTGAGTCGCTTGATGGTCGATTCTGACGAGAGATCGACCCCTTCAGCGTCGATTCCTGTCACTCGCCAACGTCCTTCTTTAGCTCCGGCGATTTGCGCATAGCGCTCCACCGCATCGGCATGATCGCTGTTCATGTGGTCGATTGTCGACTGTTCTATTTCCTCGAGTTCATCGTTCGGGCCTGAAGTTCGCAATTCGTTTCCGCTCAATCGGTAAGCTTTGCCGAACCCACCGTTAAGACTGGCGCGCTCCACGCGAAGTGCGAAAAAGTTGAAATCGCCGAGCCCGACATAAAGCTTGGCCTTGGGGTGCCTATTGAGATAGCGGCGGCGCGCCTGCTCATAGGCCACGCTCTCGCACTCTATCTTTTCAGCGCGGCAGATAAGCGAAATGCGCGGATAGGCCAGCGGGTCGCCCTTACCCGGTTCGCCAAGCAGGAGCGAGGATCGCGGGTCCGCGAGAATGGCTTGCGTATGCTGCGACAGGAGCGAAACCAGAATAATCGGCGTGCCATCCATCGCAGTCGCGACACCCGCCCGGCTGACGAAGGGTGAGCCATCATCGCGATCCAAAACCGCCAGCGCACCGAATTGAGCGGTACGCAGCAATTGCTTGGCAAGGCCTATCGCCTCAGCGTCGGTTGGGCGGATGACATCCTTCTTTTCGCTCATCGGGTTCTCCAAACGAAAGGATTTCGCTCCACCGCCTGAAATGTCAGGCCATTCGCTGCTTATTTTGGCGCGAGGCGGATAGCGCCGTCCAGGCGGATCGTTTCGCCGTTGAGCATCTGGTTCTCAACTATGTGCAGCGCAAGAGCCGCATATTCTGATGGTTCGCCGAGACGTGGAGGGAAGGGCACTGCGGCACCAAGCGAATCCTGAACCTCCTGCGGCATCCCTGCCATCATCGGTGTTTTGAAAATTCCAGGTGCAATGGTCATGACGCGGATACCCACGCGGGAAAGGTCGCGCGCTATTGGCAGGGTCATCCCAACGACGCCACCCTTGGATGCGGAATAGGCGGCTTGCCCAACTTGTCCATCATAGGCCGCAACCGATGCAGTGTTGACAATCACGCCGCGTTCGCCGCCTTCAAGCGGCTCCAGCTTCGAAGCCTGATCGGCGAACAGACGGATCATATTGAAGGTGCCGATGAGGTTAACCTCAATGACCTTTCGGAAGGAATCCAGCGGGTGCGGTCCATCCTTGCTAACGGTGCGTGCGCCGACAACGATGCCAGCGCAGTTGACGAGAATGCGCGGCGCGCCAAGCTTCGCGATTGCTTGCGCAATCGCACTTTCTGCCTTGCTTGCGTCAGAAACATCGCATTTGATCGCGAGGCCACCGATGGACGCAGCAACCTTCTCCGCACGCTCTAGACCCAAGTCCAGCACGGCGACTTTAACGCCTTTGGCAGCAAGCGCCCGTGCGGTGGCTTCACCAAGACCGGAACCTGCGCCGGTAACGATTGCAACTTGACCTTCCGCTATCATGCGGTTCCTCCCGACAGTTCAAATTTCAATCTAGCTCTAGGGTGCCTCGGCGCTGGATGCAACGCGACACTATAGGTTTGAGGCGAGATCGAGATGCTTAATCTCGCCTTTCAGATCGGCGAGTGCGCCCGGCGTTATCTCATGCACCAGCAGCCTGCGCGGATCGACCGGGCGCGGCATGGTGATCTGTCCCAACGGAACCATCTTGAACCCAACCGGTCCGTAATACGGCTCGTCCCCAACCAGAATAACTGCGCTATGCCCGTCGTCTGCTGCCGCTTTCAGCGCAATCGCTATGAGTTTGCGCCCGATGCCGAGATTTTTATGCGCGGGCCGAACAGCCAGCGGGCCCAGCAGCAATGCGCGTCCGTTGCCGATGGTGACAGGAGTCAGCCGCACCGACGCTACAACGACGTCATTGCGCATACCAACGAACGAAAGGTTGCGGTCGTGCGGCCCGCCCTCGCGGATCTTGTAGGCAGCCTTTGCGAAGCGGCCCGGCCCGAAAGCTTCGGCGTTAATGGCTTCGATTTCAGCGTCGTGGGCCGGTTCTTCCGGCAGGTAGAGAACGTCCAGAGGGAGCATTGTGTCACTCATTGAGCAGAAGGAAGGCCGCACGCATGGCGGCACGAAGGGCGATCGCTTAGGCGATGGCCGGTCGTCGTCGTGCGATTCTGATCTGCTTTGACACGATTTTCATTGGGCGAACCCGCTATCACCAAAATTACGTTCCGTCCAGAAGAGAGATGGTCCTACCAGTAGGATGATGCGGGCGCTCCGAACACAATCTCGTTGATTCTGCGCCGCGTCGCGGGTGTCGTTTCAGCGGGCAAATCCCCGACAGGAAAAAAACCTGCTTCGGCAATCTCGCGGTCAGGCTTCTTTGGCGAGGTTTGCCGGAACGACTCGACCAGAAAGAGCGCAACATGATCCCTGCGGCTGGCCTGCCGGTTGAAATGCAGACTGGCCAGCGTGGGCGGCGCGGTTATCTCGATATTGCCCTCCTCAACCAATTCGCGCTCCAACGAATATTGCATTGTCTCGCCCGTCTCGACGCCACCGCCGGGCATTTGCCAGCCGGGAACATAGGTGTGGCGAATGAGAAAAACTGTTCCCGCTTCGCGGTTCAGCACAAGCCCGCGCACGCCTAGTGTCATCGGTCGGCGCAGCAGAAAGTAGGTGTGAAAGAGCCGGGCGCGCAGCCCAGGCCAGCCGGTCTGACGAAATCGTGCTTCTTCATCGTCCATCAGCAGAAAATCCAAAGGTGACAAGAACGCTCGCGCTGTCCTAAATGCATGGAATGTTCAGGCTCGCCCATATTTCGGATGTCCATCTCGGTCCGTTGCCGGACATATCCTATCGAGAACTCGCTTCCAAGCGCATGGTCGGCTACGTCAACTGGCATCGCAATCGTCGGCATTCGCTGCACGATGGAATCGTCGCCTCCATCACGAACGACATCAAGGCGCACAATGCGGATCACCTCGCGGTGACGGGCGATCTGGTGAATCTCGCGCTTGACGCCGAGCTTGAGATGGCTCGCCTCTGGCTGGAAACACTCGGAGATCCCAACGATGTGTCAGTCGTACCCGGCAATCACGATGCCTATGTGCCGGGCGCATTCGGCAAGTGCTGCCGCGCCTGGCAGCGATGGATGACGGGCGACGATCAGACGACGCCTGTTAGCCGGGAAACTTTTCCGTATCTGCGTGTGCGCGGTAATGTGGCACTCATAGGCGTAACCTCCGCGCGCGCCTCTGCTCCATTTATGGCAAGCGGCTATTTCAAAAGTGGTCAGGCAGCGCGCCTGCGTGCAATTCTGGACAAAACTCGCGAGGCCGGACTTTTCCGAGTGGTCATGATCCACCACCCGCCGATTCGAGCGGCGGTCCCGCAGCACAAGCGCTTGCTAGGCATTGGTCGCTTTCAGCGCGTCATGCTCCGTCACGGTGCTGAACTTGTCATTCACGGTCATTCCCATCTCCCCTCGCTCTTTCACGTGCAAGGGCCGTCCGGGCCAATCCCTGTCATTGGCGTTGCCGCCACGGGGCAAGCGCCGGGTGGCGCCAAGCCTGCCGCTCAGTGGAACATGTTCGAGATTGGTGGTCGGAAGAACCATTGGTCTTTAAAGCTGATACGCCGCGGCCTCACGGGGCTGTCCATGCCGCCGGTTGAGTTGCAGAGCATCGACCTGGTGCACGCGCCCGCTCCGGTGGTGGAGACTGTAACGGTCGAAAGCTAAAGCCTATTGATGGGCGATGCGGTCCCACAGATAGTTTGCCAGCATCGCGAGCCCGAAAAGACCGCCCAGAATAAAGATCATCAGCCCCCAGACGAACGATTTCCAGCCGCTCTGCGTCGGTTCGATAACAGGCTCAGCTTTCAGTGGCTCAGACGTTGTGGTGGCAACCGGCGCGCTGGTCTCCCGCAAGGGCTTAGGCTCGTCATAACGAGAAATCGGCTTGGGGCTGACACTTGCGCGATAGGAGAGAGGCGTGCCGCCTTCCAGCATCCGCTCGCGCTCAACCATGCGCTCGGCAATATAACGCGTAACCTGATCGGCAACTGGCTTCGGATCGGTGGATTCCGCCAATATTACCCTGCCATTGCGCGTGTCTTTCAGAAAGCGATAGGTCCGCTTGTCGCGGCTCATGCTCACATGGCTAACGCCATCGATCCAGAAACGCGGCTTCAGTCCTGACGAAAGCGCAAAATCAAACAGGTCGAGATCGGTAGGCACTTCCTGAATGATCGGACCCAGCTCATTGGCGAGTATTTCCAGCCGCATCCGCTCGGCGTCGCGCATTTCAATCACGACATCGTCGCGATCGGCCTCGGCGTTCTTGACCGAACGCACAGCCTCGGCGAGTTTGCGTGAGGGGTCCAGCACTCTCACATTGTCGTTTGGGTCACTCATACAATGGCACTCAACGGCTTTGCTATGGTGAACAAAGCGTTAACATAGCGAATTGTGAATTGCACCAGAGTCAAAAGAGCTAGGTTCGGGAGCTAGATAACGGCCTGTTTGGCGATCAGTTCCGCCACCTCATCGGGGCATTCTTCGGCCAGCATATGCCCTGCGCGCGTCAGCGTGATTTTGGTCCAGTGCGCTGGCATCGCGTCCATCTGCGAGATTGGCAGCACGTTATCGAGCGCCCCCCAAAGAACGGCAACGGGCATCTTCAACGCTTGAATACCCTCTGCGGGAATTACACCCTGCCGCCCATCACGGGTAATCAAGGCCGCGATCTTTTCGAGCATCGCGATCTGGCCGACCGCCTCACGGCCCTTTGCTCGCTTCGCGGCATCTTCATTCGTAGCCGTGGCATCCGGCCCAGACATTTCTTTCAGGCAAGCCGCAATCGTGTCGGCATCACTCGCGCTACCATAGCGGCGCAGCAGGGGCGCGTTGATCTCGGGTCCATAACCACCCGGTGAAAGAAGGGTAAGGCTCGCGGGCAAATCGGGGTTCATCATTGAAATGAGTGTGGCGATTGCCCCGCCCATCGAATGCCCGACAATATGCGCGTGCTCGATTTTGCGCTCCGCAAGGTCGGCAGCAATCGCCTTTGCTGCCGTTCCCGGCGATCCGGCATTCGGATAATGAAGCGACCTGCCGTGCCCCGGCAGGTCGTATGCGAAGATTGTGCGGCCGGGCAGCTTTTCAATCACAGCCCGCCAGATCGCGCTGGTTGCGCCGAAGCCATGCAGCAGGACGATCGGCATCCCGCTGCCTGGTTGAACTTCGGCGTAAAGCTCGGTCATGATTTCGCGAGGATCCTGTTGGCGGCCGACACGATTGCTTCGAGCGAAGCCGCAACGATGTTCGTGTTCACGCCCGCCCCGAATGTACGCTTCCCATCATGCTCAATCTCGACATAGCTGATCGCCGCAGCGTTCGAGCCATGATGCATGGAATGCTCCGAATAATCGAACACCGACATCGGCACGCCGATATGGCGCGACAATGCATCCACAAAGCCATCAATCGGGCCCGTACCAGAACCGGTGATGCTCACTTCCTTGCCATTGTCGATGATAGTCGCTTCGAGATTCCGCCTGCCCTTGTTCGACGAATCGGTAAAGGTGGCGTGATCGAGGAATTTCAGCCGTTCGCCGGGTTGGTCGACATAAACCTCCATGAAGCGTTCGTGAATGCGCTTGGAGGAAACTTCCTTGCCCTCGGCATCCGTAATCGACTGAATTTCTTTCGAAAACTCGATCTGAAGGTTGCGCGGCAGGTTCAGCCCATAATCTGCCTGCAAGACATAGGCGATGCCGCCCTTGCCGGACTGGGAGTTGATGCGAATGATCGCCTCATAAGAGCGCCCAACATCCTGCGGATCGATCGGCAGATAGGGCACTTCCCACAATTCCTTGTTGGCCTTGGTTAGCGCCTTCATGCCCTTGTTGATGGCGTCCTGATGAGAGCCGGAGAAGGCCGTGTAAACCAATTCGCCCACGTAGGGATGGCGCTCTGCAATCGCCAACTGGTTGGAATATTCATAGACCGCCTTCATGCGCGGAATATCCGAGCAATCCAGCTCGGGATCAACGCCCTGCGTGAACATGTTCAGCGCCAGATTGACGATGTCGACATTGCCTGTGCGCTCGCCATTTCCGAACAATGTGCCTTCCACGCGGTCGGCGCCCGCCATCAATCCCAATTCTGTCGCGGCAACACCCGTTCCGCGGTCGTTGTGCGGATGCAGTGAAATAATGATCTTGTCGCGATTGTCGATCTGGCGGCACATCCATTCGATCTGGTCGGCATAAATGTTGGGCGTAGCCATCTCGACGGTTGCCGGCAGATTGATGATCAACCTGTTCTCGGCGGTCGGCTGTACGATCTCGGCAACCGCGTTGCAGATCTCCAGCGCCACTTCCAGCTCGGTGCCTGTAAAGCTCTCGGGCGAATATTGGAAGCGATAGCCACCACCAGCCTTGGCCGCCATGTCGGTAATCATCTTGGCCGCGTCTGTTGCAATCGACTTGATGCCGCGCACGTCTTTTTCAAACACCACGCGCCGCTGCAATTCGCTGGTCGAGTTGTAGAAATGCACGATTGGCGTCTTTGCACCTTCCAAGGATTCAAAAGTGCGCGTGATCAATTCGGGACGGCACTGCACCAGCACCTGCAAATCGACATTATCGGGCACATTGCCTTCTTCGATGCACCAGCGCGCGAAATCGAAATCCGTCTGCGATGCGGAGGGGAAGCCAATTTCAATTTCACGGAAACCCATATCGAGCAGCAACTGGAACATGCGCGCCTTGCGCTCATGGCCCATTGGATCGATCAATGCCTGATTTCCGTCGCGCAGATCGACGGAACACCAGATCGGTGCTTTGTCGATGCGCTTCTCTGGCCAGGTGCGGTCCTTGAGCCCCACCATCGGATAGGGCTCGTATTTCCGCGATGCCGTCGGCATACCCTTGGCGGCCGAGGCGCTCATAGTTTGCGGTGCGTTCATTTTATCTTCTCCCGGCGCGGGTGGTTCGCGATGACCTGCCAAATGCGCCAAACATAAGCTTGGTTTGTTATGGGGTGCTGACAAGGAGCGGGCGCACAGGGCGGATCATCGACCGCCGGGCGCTCCTTCAACGAGCCCGGCGATCGCCGCTAAGGCCGAGAAGAAGTAGGGTGGATGCAAGTGCGCGCACAGTCTCAACCGCGAAAGCGGCTGAACGCGAGATTGTTTTTGCACCCGTCGAAGACATGCGAGCCTAATAACCGAGACAAACCATCTTCACAAGGGCCGAGTTGGGCTTTTCGGGCGCAATCAAATGGGCCACAGTGTCCTTCTGCCTTGGGAGGGGTATCCATGAACTTCGTGTTCTTCTCGCCGCATTTTCCCAACACCGGATCCGATTTCTGCGACCGCCTCAAGAAGGCAGGCGCAACGGTACTGGGCATTGGCGATGCGCCCTATGAGGCGCTCGACCCGAAATTGCGCGCGGCACTCTCCGAATATTATCGCATCGCCGACATGGAAAACTACGATCTCACCTATCGCGCGATGGGCTATTTCATTCACAAATGGGGACGTATCGACCGCTTTGAATCGCTCAATGAGCATTGGCTCGATCTGGAGGCCGGCATTCGCACCGACTTCAATATTGAAGGCATCAAGCTGGACTACGTCAAGAATATCAAGCGCAAGAGCCGCATGCGGGCATCGTTTCGCAAGAGCGGGGTCAACACGATAGCCCAGCGCAAGACGTCCGAGCGTTCGGGGGCTTTGGAGTTCATCCGCAAGGTCGGCTATCCCGTCGTGGTCAAGCCGGATTCCGGTGCCGGTGCGGCCCACACCTATAAAATCTCCAATGCCGGCGAACTCGACGATTTCTTCCGTATCAAGCCCGCTGGCGTCAGCTTCGTGATGGAAGAATTCATTGACGGCTTGGTCGTCACCTATGACGGTCTAGTGAATCGCGATGGTGAAATTCTATTCGCGGCCAGCACAAAATATGACGGTTCCATCATGGACGTCGTCAATAAGAACCTGCACATGAGCTATGTGTGCCGCCCCGAAATCCCGCCTGAAATCGAAGAGGCGGGACGCAAGATCGTCAAGGCGTTCGACCTGAAAGAGCGCTTCTTTCACATTGAACTGTTCGAGACGAAAGATGGCCGCATTGTCGCTTTGGAGGTCAATATCAGACCGCCCGGTGGCTATATGACCGACGCGATCAACTATACTTACGACATCGACATTTATGCCGAATGGGCGAATATGGTTGTAAACAATCGTGTCAGCGGCAATTTCAAAGGCAAGTACTTCACCGCCTATGCCAGCCGCAAAAATCACTACCGTTATCGCCACAGCCATGATGAGGTGATGGGCGCATTTAAGAGCATGGTGGTGCGGCACAACGCGATTGAGCCGATTTTCAGCAGGGCAATGGGCAATTACGCCTATCAATTGCGCTCAAAAGACCCCAAAGCTTTGCGCGAGGCAGTCGCTTTCATCCAGCAAGAGGTTTGAGTTGGATATTTCCTATCACAAGGCCCACAGTTCAGCGTTGGGGCGCGACATGGAATACAAGCGCTACGGCTATGCCGGGCGTCCGGTTGTGATTTTCCCAACCTCTCAAGGTCGCTTCTATCAGTTCGAGGATTCCGGCGGCGTTGGCGCGCTGGCTCGTTTCGTTGATGAAGGCCGCATACAGCTTTTCACAGTCGACGGCATCGACAGTGAAAGCTTCTTCGCCAAGCGCGCCAGCTATGAACGCCGCATTGCGCGCCACGAGGCATATTTCCGCTATATCCGGGAAGAGGCATTGCCGGAAATCACGGCCATCGCATCCGCATCGAACGGAGGCCGGATACTTAAGCCATTGTTCTCCGGTTGCTCGATGGGCGGCTACCATTCGTCGAATTTCGTCTTCCGCTTTCCCGATCTTGTCTGCGGAGTTATCGCGCTATCCGGGGTTTATTCTACGCGCGATTTCTTCGGATCAGAGCTTGGCGGCGACATCTATTTCAACTCGCCGCTGGATTATCTGCCGGGCTTGAACGATAAGGCCGTGCTTGCGCGCCTTCGGTCATTGCGGCTGATTTTCTGCTGCGGGCAGGGCGCCTGGGAAGAGCGCATGTTGGAAGACACGCGCTCCCTGGAGCAAATCCTTCACGCCAAACAGATTCCCGCCTGGGTGGATTACTGGGGCGGCGATGTCGACCATGATTGGCCGTGGTGGCACAAGCAGCTCGACTACTTCATGTCGCGCTGGCTCGACGAGGATTTGAAAGAGCGGATGGACTGAGCGGAACTGCACAAAGCCTTAGAGTCTTACGCAACCACCCCTCACGCAAACGGAACGGCTACAGTTCCCTTTGGCAGTTTCGCTTCGTCGTCGGGCTCGACATGGATCGTTACGCGAACACTCGGAATTTCCGCTTTAAGCGCTTCCTCAATGCGATCACAAATCACGTGGCTCTCGCCAACGGTCATGTCCGAATCCACCACCAGATGAAACTCGATGAAGGTCGCGCGCCCGGCGATGCGCGTCTTGAGATCATGCACCTCAAGCGCGCCCTTCGAGTTGGCTGAAATCACCGCGCGGATGTGCATCGCTTCGGTCGGCTCGACGGCCTTGTCCATCAATCCGCTCAGCGATGAGCCGATCACCTGCCATCCCTGATAAAGGATGTTGACGGCAACAATTGCCGCCAGCGCGGGATCGAGCCAAAGCCAGCCGGTAGCCAATGCGCCCAGCAAGCCCGCCAAAACGCCAACCGAAGTCACCACGTCGGACATTATGTGTTTGCCATCGGCGACGAGCGCCGGCGACCGCTGACGTCTGCCAGTGCGAATTAGAATGGTTGCCCAGATAGCATTGATCACCGAGGCGATTGCGTTGACGCCAAGGCCAACCCCCGGTTCTTCCAGCGGGCTAGGGTGCTCCCAGGCTTTCCAGACCTCGCTGAGGATCAGCAGCGCCGCCACTACAATCAGCACGCCCTCCAACACGGCGGAAAAATACTCTGCCTTGTGATGCCCGTGCTGATGGTCGTGGTCTGGTGGTTTATGGCTCAGCTGTATCGCCCAGAAGGCGGCCCCGGCAGCAATCACATTCACGATGGATTCCAGCGCATCTGAATAAAGAGCGACGGACCCCGTCAGCCACCACGCCACGAGTTTCAGCGCGAACACCGCTACGGCGACGGGGATAGACCACATCGCCAGGGTGGCAACCTTTGATTTCGAGGCCATCGCGAGTTCTGGCATTCTAATCCCGTCGAGAAACAAAAGACCGCGCTAGGCGGCCTTTTCTTTTGCTTTACGCGGCAAATGCGCAACCACGTTTTCGATCATGCGCATGCCTGCGTTCTGACCGAGCGTCATGATTGATTCGGGATGGAATTGCACGGCGGCAATCGGCTCTTTCTTGTGTTCAAAAGCCATAATGACACCATCCTCTGTTTCCGCAGTGACCAGGAAATCATCCGGCAAACGCACGGGGTCAGCGAAAATCGAGTGATAGCGGCCAACGGTCACTTCTTTCGGCAGGCCGGAGAAAATCACGCCCGGCTTTGAAACGCGAATGCGTGACGGCTTGCCATGCATCGGCACATGCAGATGACGCAACTCGCCGCCATAAGCTTCCGCCAGCGCCTGCAAACCAAGACACACGCCGAAGATCGGCAGGTCGCGCTGCCGCGCGTTCTTGATGGTCGCAGCGCAGTCGAAATCCTTCGGCGAACCGGGTCCCGGCGACAGCACAACAAGATCGGGCTGCAAGCGGTCGAATATTTCGTTCGGCACGGGCGTGCGAACCGTTGAGACATTCGCACCGGTCTGCCGGAAGTAATTCGCCAGCGTGTGAACAAATGAATCTTCGTGATCCACCAGCAGAATATTCACGCCTTCGCCCACGCGGGCGGTCTGGCGCTCGGTTCCACTTGCATTGGCGGTCTTGGCATCGCGAATCGCGGAGAGCATGGCAGAGGCCTTCAATTCGGTTTCGGCTTCTTCTTCCTCGGGAACTGAGTCGAACAATAATGTGGCGCCAGCGCGGACTTCTGCAATGCCATCCTTGATGCGGATGGTGCGCAGCGTAAGGCCGGTGTTCATGTCGCCATTGAAGTTAACCATGCCGACGGCGCCGCCATACCACGCGCGCGGGCTCTTCTCGTGCTGTTCGATGAAGCGCATCGCCCATAATTTCGGTGCGCCGGTCACGGTCACGGCCCATGCGTGGGAGAGAAACGCGTCGAACGCATCCATGCCCTCGCGCAAGCGGCCCTCAATGTGGTCGACGGTGTGGATCAGCCGTGAATACATTTCGATCTGACGCCGCCCGATAACGCGCACCGATCCCGGCTCGCACACGCGGCTCTTATCGTTGCGGTCAACATCCGAGCACATGGTCAGCTCGGACTCATCCTTCTTGGAGTTGAGCAGTTTCAGAATCTGCTCGGAGTCCGAAATCGCATCGTCGCCGCGTTTGATCGTGCCGGAAATCGGGCACGTCTCCACCCGACGACCATTTACTCGCACAAACATTTCAGGCGAAGCGCCGATCAGATATTCGCCGTCGCCCAGGTTGATGAAGAAGGAATAGGGCGACGGATTGATTGACTTGAGCTTGCGTGAAATTTCCGAAGGTTCTGTTTCGCAGCGCTCATAAAACATCTGCCCCGGCACCACTTCAAACAGATCGCCGCGTTTGAAGCTGTCCATCGCCTCAAGCACCAGCGCTGCATATTCACCGGGTTCGTGGTCGCCGCGCGCAGGTATGCGGTCAGACGTCTTGAATGGCTGTTCGTTCTGTTCGCGCGGCAGGCCTTCCGTCGAGATTCCGGCAAAGGCGAAGTCATAGCTCTCGATCCAGGCCTTGGTCGAATAGTGATCGACCACAAGCACCTCATCTGGCAGATACAGCACCAGATCGCGCTGATCTTCAGGGCGCTCCAAATGCAGATCGACCGGGTCGAACTGAAATGCGAGGTCGTAGCCGAATGCGCCGTAGAGGCCGAGCGTCGCGTCTTCCTGCGTCTTCATCATCGCGGTCAGCGCTCGTAGGACAGTAAATACGGAGGGCGCACGCGAGCGCTCTTCTTCAGTGTAGACACGGCCTGGCTCTGCGATGTCCACGCGGATCAAATCGTCCCCGCGCCGTGAAACCTTGGCGTGGGTCAGGCCCGACAGAGCCTTGCCGACAATGGCGAGCAGAGCCCTTCCACGCTGGTTCAGCGCCTCGATATGCATGACGCGGCCGCGCGCGGTAACGACCAGTGGCGGATCGATGATCGCTGTGTCCCAGCGCGTATAGCGGCCCGGATATTCATAGTTGGAGGAGAAAACCGCGCCGCGACGGCTGTTCAGCCCATCGACATAGCTTTCGATTGCGCCTGCATAGGTCGTCGCGCGCCGCGTTCGGGTGATCGCTACACCCCCCTCGGTCGTAAAGCGCTCGGCGCCGTTGTCCAGAACTTCCAATGTCATTCCCGTCTCCAACACTCAGGCAAGGAACCCTGGCAACTCATCAAAAAACAAATGGCCGCCCGGAATTTCCGTTGCGGCCACCTCATTTTCACGCACGCGCGCAGGATCAGGCCGCTCTTAGCAGGCCCACCACCAAGCATTTGCGATCGACTTGATCTTCATGCCCGCATCCATAGCCGCGATTTTTCTGTGCTGCAACAATTTCTGCAAATGGCCCAAACATAGGCACGGTAATGCTATTGCAAATACAAAAATACAAATGTATCGCTAGGGTGTTGGGAGGAGGTAGCTCACGAATTGCGATAAATCGCTTTTCGCGCGGCTTGGACGAAGCATCCGCAGTGTGGATGGATTGATTTCGTTCTGCTTCGATAGAGCCGGTGACCGCTGTCCCTCAACAAAAAGAGCTTGGGCCGATGCCCAACCGGAACCGTTTCCATGCGGCCGCCGGAGCAGGCGGGGACCGTCATACAAGGAGGAGTGAAATGAAGCGTATGTTGAAAATCTGCGCCAGTTTCGCGGCCATCGCCGCGGCAACTGCGAGCATGCCGACCGCGGCTTTCGCGGATTGGCTCGAAACAGCGGCAGCACCGCTTAAAGGCACTGAAATCAGCGGTATTTTCCTTGATCGTCCGGGCTACCGCGCGATCATCAAGCTGCTTCCGGAATTTGAAAAGAAGACGGGCATCAAGGTCAATTACGAGATCGTGCCTTACGAAAACACCCGCGAGAAGCAGGTGTTGAACTTCACCTCGCAGGGTGATCTCACCATGGCGCTGGTCGACCTCGTCTGGATCGGCGAATTCGCGGAAAGCGGCTGGATCGATCCGATCGAGAATTTCTCCAAAGACGCATCCATCACCGACCCCAATCTGAAGCTTGACGGGTTCTTCCCGCTTCTGCTCAACGCGTTCGGCACTTGGGGTGGCACGACCTACGGCCTGCCGTTCGACAACTATTCGGGTCTGCTTTTCTACAATTCCTGCCAACTCAAGGATGCCGGTTTCGACAAGCCGCCAGCAACCTGGGAAGAGCTGAAGGACGTTTACGCGCCGAAGCTCACCGATGCGTCGAAGAAGCAGTATGCGTTCGCTCTGCAATCGCTGCGTGGCGAAACGCAGTCGGCGGACAGCTTCATGCGTTTCCTCTGGCCCTTCGGCGGCTCGCTGCTGAACAAGGAGTTCAAGTCCAACCTGATGAGCAAGGAGAGCCAGGCCGGCCTCAACTTCCGCCAGGATTTGATGAAGTACATGCCACCCGGCATCGTCAGCTATGACCACGCGGAAGCGGTGAACGCGCTTGCACAGGGTCAGGTGTCGATGATCACCGAATGGTCTGCCTTCTATGGCACGCTTGTTGATCCATCGACCTCCAAGCTTGGTGATTGCCTTGGTGTTGCGCCGGAACCGGCAGGTCCTGCTGGCCGTCTGCCTGCACTCGGCGGCTTCTCGCTGGCAGTCGCCGCTCAGGCGAGCGAAGCGCAGAAGAAGGCTACTTGGCTGTTCATCCAGTGGGCGACATCGGAAGAAATCGCCAAGCCATATGTTGAGGCTGGCGGTGTTTCTGGCCGTATGGCGGTCTACAACGATCCGGACATCAAGGCGAAGTACAAGTTCGTCGAGCCGATGGTCGCATCGTGGCAGGCGGGTGTGCCGGAATTCCGTCCTCGTTTCCCTGCTTGGCCTGCGATTTCGGAAGTAATCGCAGAGTGGGGCACCAAGATGATGCTTGGTGAAGTCACTGTCGAAGGTGGCTCGAAGGAAATCGGCACCCGTACCGAGGAAATTCTCGGCAAGGAAGGCTATTATGATGGGAAGAAGGCACTTCTCCAGTAAGAGTACCTCCCAAGGCTGAGGCGCGTAGCCTTGGCCGGTGGTGGGCCTGCCGCAAGGGCCCACCACTCGACTTGCAACAGATTGCGTATTCGGTGGTGCAGATGGCCGAACTCTATGCACAAGCTCTCGACGAACTCGGCGTTTGCCTTGCTAAAATAAAGCGTCCAGACATGAACGCCGCGCTGGATGAACTTGCGTCGGCAAATCGCATCGCGCTCTATGGCGTCGGTCGCGAGGGGCTGCAGATGAAGGGCTTCGCCATGCGCCTCTTTCATCTTGGCTTGAATGCTTCTGTGGTTGGCGACATGACAACGCCACCCGTGGGCAAAGGTGATCTGCTCGTGGTTTCGGCTGGTCCGGGAAACTTCTCGACAGTGGCCGGGCTGATGGGCGTTGCACGTCAAAGCGGCGCGCGCACCTTGTTGGTAACAGCAGTGCCGGATGGCGGCGCGGCAAAGCTGGCGGATACGGTTCTCACCATTCCCGCACAGACCATGGCCAACGACCAAGGAGCGTCAACTTCTGTGCTGCCAATGGGATCGTTGTATGAAGGCGCGCAATACATCCTGTTCGAAATCCTCATTCTCGAACTGCGGCAGCGCCTGAACATCTCACCCGCCGTCATGCGCGGCAATCATACGAATCTGGAATAGCAGGATGGCTCAAACAACCGCTACGCCCAATCGGGGATATGGCCGCTGGACGCCCTTGTGGTTTCTCGCGCCAGCCGTGCTTACGCTGTTCTTGATCGGCATCTATCCGACCATATTTGCGCTGGTCACGTCGTTTAGGCAATACAACATCACGCGTCCGCGCGACGGTTTTCCATTCATCGGGTTTGAGAATTACATCAATGTTTTGAGCGACAGCACATTCTGGTCGTCGCTGCTGCTCACCGCGCGCTTTTACGTGACCGTGTTGCCGATTCAGATCGTACTCGGAGTGGCGATTGCGTTGCTTCTTCACAAGCCCGGCATGGGTTTCCTCAAGTCGTTGGCGCGTGTCACGCTCGTTGTTCCGCTAGCTACCACATATGCGGTCGTCGGCCTTATTGGTCGCCTGATATTCAACCGCGACTTTGGCGTTGCCAATCAGTTCCTGAACTGGATCGGTTTTCCGGGCTTTGATTGGCTCGGCTCGCAAAGCGGTGCATTCGCGGCCATCGCGATCATGGATATATGGCAGTGGACGCCTTTCTGCGCGCTGCTTTTCCTCGCAGGTCTGTCGATGGTTCCGGGCGAGATCGAGGAAGCTGCTCGCCTTGAAACGTCTTCGAAACTGGCGCTTTTGCGATATGTGCAGCTGCCATATCTGCTGCCGGGCCTTACCGCCGTCATGATCCTGCGGTCGGCAGACGTGCTGAAGCTTTTCGACATGGTGTTTGTCATGACACGCGGCGGGCCAGGTTCGGCCACCGACCTTGTGTCCGTCTATATTCAGCGTGTGGGCTTCCGCGTCTTCGATCTAGGCACCGCCTCGGCGCAAGCCATTCTGTTGTTGATCCTGACCATCGTTATCAGCCGACTTTACATTCGCCTGATCTATCGGGAGGTGAACTGAATGCGTCCTTCCAGCAGCATCCTGCACGCCCTCGGCTTGTGCGCGGTCATCATCTTTTCGATGTTTCCATTCTATTGGATGGTTACAGCCAGCTTCAAAACACAGACCGATATTCTGGCCTCACCGCCGCTCTGGTTCTTCATGCCGACATTGGATAACTATCGGGCGATCTTTGCCGATTCCAAAGTTATCGGCGCAGTTGGCAATTCGCTCATCGTCGCGAGCTGCACCACAGCGCTCGCCGTTTTGCTCGGCGCGCCCGCGGCCTATGCGCTCGCGCGATTTGAATTTCGCGGCAAGGGTGATCTCTGGTTCTGGTTCATCTCAAACCGCATGATCAGCCCCATCGTGCTGGCGCTGCCGGTCTATATCCTCGCGATGCAGGCGCGGTTGCTGGATACGCATCTGGTGCTGATCCTGATTTATCTCACCTTCAATCTGCCGATTGTGGTGTGGATATGCACCGATCAGTTCAAATCGATCCCATCCGATCTTGAACAGGCTGCCCGTCTCGACGGCGCGGATCAGTTCACTATCTTCCGCAAAATCTACCTGCCACTGGGCGCACCGGGAATCGCCGTGTCAGCCATTTTCTCGTTCATCTTCTCGTGGAACGAACTGCTTTATGCGTTGGTGCTGACCCGTAAGAACGTGCAGACCGCGCCGGTCGTCGCTACCAGCTTTATGTCGGGCTACGAACTGCCGTGGGGCAAGATCATGGCCACCGGCACAGTGATTGTGCTGCCAGTCACAATCTTTGCGCTGATCGTTTCGCGGCACATGGTGCGCGGCCTGACCATGGGCGCAACCAAATGAGCGCGAACCCGATACCATTGGGGATCAACCTGTCGTTCTGCGTCAAGCGCTGGGTGACGGCTGATCTGTGGGCGCCCATCGTGCGCGATCAGTTGGGGCTGGAGCTCGTGCAGTTCTCCTACGATCTGGTCGATCCGATGTGGCCCGCCGCGCTGCTTGACCGCCATGCCGATGCAATCCGCAGCCAGACGGATTCGCATGGCATCACCATTCACAGCGCTTTCATCGGCCTCGCGCATTACACATACAGCCAGCTTCTGCATCCCGATCCTGATGTTCGTGCCTATGCGGAAGATTGGCTCGGTCGCGCCTACGCGTTCGCTGCGCGCGCCGGCATCACCCGTGTGGGCGGTCCGCTAGGCGCAATCGCATCACGCATCGATGGAGTGGAACCTGACGCCATCCCCGAAGCAGATTACGCCGACCTCATCGACCGTATGCTGCGTCTTGCCGAGCACGCGAAGTTGGAAGGCTTGACCGAGCTTTACGTCGAACCGACCCCGATGCGTCGCGAATGGCCGTGGACTGTCAAGCAGGCACGCCGCATGGCGAACGACGTCAAAGGCAGCGCTGTTCCATGGAGCTATTGCGTGGATTGGGGCCACGGCACATTTGCGCCGCTTTATGGCTCACAGGCCATCGACATGGAGCCCTGGCTTACTGGCCTGTCGGATTGCATCACTGCGATCCACATCCAGCAGACGGATTTCCAGTTCGACCGCCATTGGGATTTCACGGAAAAGGGCAAGGTAGACGCCACGGACGCCGCCGCGATTCAGCGCAAGGCAGGTCTGCGCCATGTGCCGACATTTCTAGAGGTTTTCTATCCATTCGAGCGCGATGACAGTTCCATTCTTCAGGCGCTTCGTGCAACGACAGCACTCCTGAAAAGGAGCTATGCCTGACCAATGGATACGAGCAGCCGCACGCCAGTCCAGACTGCCTCCGCCGATGTTGAGGCGCAGCAGGTGCGTGCGCGCGTGGCCTGGCTCTATTTCATCGGCGGTCTCACCCAACAGGAAATAGCCGATCAGCTTGGCCTGACGCGGCTACGCGTAAACAAGATCCTTGGACAGGTCCGCTCCGATGGTTCCGTTGTAGTGGACATCCGCCTGCCGCTTGCCAATTGCGCTGAACTCGAACAGCGACTGAAAAAGCGTTTCGGTCTGGAAGATGTCAGCGTCGTGCCAAGCCTTGAGGATGAGGCCGAGCAACAGCGCGTCATCGGCGATGCCGGTTGCCGAATGTTGGATCGCATACTTACAAACGGCATGGGCCTGGGCGTCGGCTGGGGTGAAACCCTGTCGGCCGGCCTGAGAAGCCTCACTCCGCGTCCTTTGAGCGAAAGCTGGGTAACATCTATCATGGGGGGGCTAACGCGCGGCTCAGGGTCCAGCACATTTGAAGTTGCCACCGGCTATGCGCGTGCGATTTCCGCTGAGTGCTACTATCTCACGGCGCCGCTATATTTCCCCACTGCAGAGAGCCGCGAAGTGCTCCTGTCGCATCACGGCATCAAGGAAACGATGCGCCGTGCGCGTTCGGTCGATGTGGTGCTTGTGTCTTGCGGCGATACGTCGACGCGCTCGCTGCTTGTGCGCACGCCGACCGTCTCCGAAAATCTGGAAGAGTTGAAGGCGGCAGGTGCGGTTGGCGACCTGCTCGGCATGTTTCTTGGACTGGATGGCGAGCCGGTCGATCACCCGCTGAATGAGCGCGTGCTTTCCTTGACGCCTACCGAGCTTAAATCTGTGCCGCACTCCATTCTGGCATCGGGCGGCATGCACAAACTGCCCATCGTGCGGGCAATTCTTACCAAGGGATATGTGAAGCGGCTGGCCACTGACGAGAAGTGTGCCGCCGCTATCCTCGAAACAAGCGGTGCGGGAGTAAAAGACGAATGAGCTTCTTGAAACTGGAAGGCATCAAGAAAACCTTCGGCGACATCGAAGTCATCAAGGGTGTCAGCTTCGCCGCCGAGAAGGGGGAGTTCGTCGTTTTCGTCGGCCCGTCGGGCTGCGGCAAGTCCACCCTTTTGCGCATGATTGCGGGGCTGGAAGACGTAAGCGATGGCAAGCTCGCCATCGAAAACCGAGATGTCACCTATGAGGAGCCTGCCAAGCGCGAGGTTTCGATGGTGTTCCAGTCTTATGCGCTCTATCCGCACATGAGTGTGTTCGAAAACATGGCTTTTGGCCTGCGCATGAACAAGCAGCCCGAAGACCAGATCAAGGCGCGCGTTTTGGAGGCCGCCCGCATTCTCCAGATCGAGCCGCTGCTGGAACGCAAGCCGCGCGCGCTTTCGGGCGGACAACGCCAGCGCGTCGCCATTGGTCGCTCCATCGTTCGCAACCCCAAGATTTTCCTGTTTGACGAGCCGCTTTCGAACCTCGATGCAGAATTGCGCACGCAGATGCGCGTCGAGATCGCCAAGCTGCACCACAATCTCGGCGCGACGATGGTTTATGTCACCCACGATCAGGTCGAAGCCATGACGCTGGCGGATCGCATCGTTGTGCTGCGGGCCGGTTTGGTTGAGCAGATCGGCACGCCGACTGAACTGTATGATCACCCTGCAAACATCTTTGTCGCGGGCTTCATAGGCTCCCCGAAGATGAACTTCCTGCAAGCGAAGGCGGAGTCGGACGGCAAGGTGCTAAAATTGGCCCACCCAGCGTTTACGGGTGGCGTTTTGACCCTGCCGACGCCCAAGGCAGCAAAGGTCAAAAACGGCGACACTGTCACCGTCGGTCTGCGCCCCGAACACCTCGCACTTTCATCGGCCAAACCGCTTTTGTCGCTCACGCTCGATCTTCAGGAAAATCTCGGCGGCGCGACGCAGCTTTATGCGCGCAGTGGTGGTGAAACAATCATCATGGTCGCGCCGGGCAGACCTGAAATCGCTGTTGGCGATACAATCGCTGCAGGCATCGATCCGCACAACATTTACCTCTTCAACGCTTCCGGCCTCGCGCTCTAAAACAGGAGACGGATATGCTTGCCCTCGTACTAGAACGCAAAGGCGAACTGACGCTACGCGAAATCGAGTTGCCCACCGCCGTCGGCGCAGATGACGTAAAGGTAGCGATCCATACGGTTGGTGTGTGCGGCAGTGATGTGCATTACTATACGCATGGCGCAATCGGCCCCTTCGTCGTCCGCGAGCCGATGGTGCTCGGCCATGAGGCAGCAGGTACGATTATCGAAGTCGGCAGCAATGTGAAAAACCTGAAAGTCGGCGACCGTGTCTGCATGGAGCCCGGCGTGCCGAACCTGTCGTCGCGCGCGACCAAGCTCGGCATCTACAATGTGGACCCTGACGTGCAGTTTTGGGCGACCCCGCCCGTCCATGGCATTCTCGCGCCGGAGGTGGTGCACCCTGCCGCCTTCACCTTCAAACTGCCGGACAATGTAAGCTTTGCCGAAGGTGCGATGGTCGAGCCATTCGCGGTCGGGTTGCAGGCCGCGACCCGCGCTCGCATTACGCCGGGCGATGTCGCGGTCGTCATCGGCTGCGGCCCCATCGGCATCATGACTGCGCTCGCTGCTCTCGCGGGCGGCTGCTCGCGCGTTTTCATTTCCGATCTCAGCGCGCCGAAGCTCGAAATCGCTGCACAATATGCCGGTATCGTTCCGGTCAACATCACCAAGCAATCGCTGGCCGATGTTCTTTCTGAAGCCACTGAAAGCTGGGGCGCGGATGTCGTGTTCGAGGCCAGCGGTAGCCCACGAGCCTATCAGGGCATCTTTGATCTTGTTCGTCCGGGCGGTGCGCTGGTGCTTGTCGGTTTGCCTGTCGAGCCGACAAATTTCGATGTTCCCGCCGCAATAGTGAAAGAGGCGCGCATCGAAACCGTTTTCCGTTACGCGAATAATTTCGACCGTGCGGTCAATCTCATCGCGTCGGGCAAGGTCGATCTCAAGCCGCTCATCACAGATACATTTGATTTCAAGGACAGTATTGCTGCGTTTGACCGCGCGGCAAAAGGCTTGCCGCAGGACGTGAAGCTGCAAATCCGTCTGGCCTCGTAAGGAGCAAATCAATGGCTGATTTGATGAAGGGCAAGGTTGCCGCAATCACGGGTGCGGCTTCCGGCATAGGGCTCGAATGTGCCCGAACCTTAGCCGCAGAAGGCGCGAACGTGGTGCTCGTTGATCGCGCTCAGGACAGGCTTGAAGCGGCCTGCGCGTCCATTGGTGAGCGGGCGATTCCCCTGGCTGTGGATCTGCTAAATCCAAAGCAGGTTTCCGGCATGTTGGCGCAAATACTGAAGCTCGCCGGACGGCTGGATATCTTGCATGTCAACGCCGGTGCTTATATCGGCGGCCAGGTCGCTGAGGGTGATCCGGATGCCTGGGACCGGATGCTCAATCTCAACGTTAACGCTGCATTCCGCTCGGCACATGCAGTGCTGCCGCACATGATCGCGCAAGGCTCTGGCGATATTCTTTTCACCAGCTCGGTCGCAGGTGTCGTGCCGGTTGTATGGGAGCCGATCTATACGGCGTCGAAGTTTGCGGTTCAGGCGTTCGTGCATTCCACCCGCAGGCAGGTTTCGAAATATGGTGTTCGCGTTGGTGCAGTTTTGCCCGGTCCTGTTGTCACCGCACTGCTGGACGACTGGCCGAAAGCCAAATTGGAAGAGGCGCTCGCCGACGGTAGCTTGATGCAGCCCAAGGAAGTCGCTGACTGCGTTCTTTTCATGCTTTCGCGCCCCCGGAACGTCACGATACGCGACCTCGTAATTTTGCCAAATAGGGTTGATTTATAGGGATAATGCCGGCACCCAGAGGCGATGGCTGGCACGGGTCAAAAAGATCATCCGTCGAACTGAACCAATTCAGCAAGGCTGCAAAGAAGCGCCGCTAGTCTTCCAGCGCACCCGGGCGATGTGTAGCGCTTGGGCGACTACCAACCAGTTTGAGCAGATCATCGCCGGAATAGGCCGCGCGCCGGTTACGTCGCGTCAGGATTAATCCTGCTTGCGGCGCAAGTACATCGAGTCGTCCGTCAACCTCTCCCGGCGAATGAACGATGGTCACGAGCTTTTGCCCTTCTTCAACGCGATCGCCGGGCTTCACATGATAGAGCAGCGCGCCGGCGCAGGGCGCGCGCACCATCTCGACATTCTCGATGGGAGAAGTCAGCCCGCGAAACGGCTTTGACGGAGCCACCGCGGCATCTTCGATCACACCGCGCATCACCAGAAGCCGGTAAAGCCCCTCCGCATCGTGCTGCGCGAGCGCCGCATCCACATCTGCCAGGCCGCGATATTCAACCGTCG
This sequence comes from Mesorhizobium denitrificans, assembly GCF_003403035.1. GTDB lineage: Bacteria > Pseudomonadota > Alphaproteobacteria > Rhizobiales > Rhizobiaceae > Mesorhizobium_G > Mesorhizobium_G denitrificans. The sequence continues at coordinate 403,703 of NZ_QURN01000001.1, forward strand.
AAACCACGCGCCGGTCAAAGCGCGCCCGCTCGGTTGGTGCACCAAGATAAGGGTCGATGGATGCTTGATCGAAGGCCGCGCCGCAGTCTCCATCCCACAAAATCACCGCATCCATATTCATCGCGGCGGCGCAATCCTGCATGAATGGCCAAAGCACGGTCGGCACGTAAAGATATGCCAGACTTTCGTCGTCGCAGTGCAGGTCAAGTACAATGTCGTGACCCATCGAGAGCGCCACGAGCCGCGCTTTAAGCCGTTGGTCCACCGTCGACTGGTCGAGCAGATATTCTGGATTGTCATCTGGCGACGAGAGCAGCGGAAAATCGCGGTTGAAATTCGTCTGCGTTCCGAAATGAAAACGCCCCATCAGATCACCCGCTGCATATTGCGCCCGGCCGATCGGATTTGCCGATGGAACGATTGTGATCTTGCCTCGAATGCGACCCTGCAGCTCTGCCTTGCGCAGCATCGGCATCAGCGCATCGATGGCCACCACACCGGGCAACTCGCCGCCATGCAGCGCGGCTTGGAGATAGGCCGTAGGGCCACCGCCCTTGCCCTCGAAAACATAGACGGGAAAGGCAAATGAAATGCCTTGAGTGTCACCAGCTATTTGCTCAACCGTTTTGCGCATCCGAGCCTTGTGGGCCGAATGGGAACGCCGCTCAAGGAGAAAATGATTGCGGCAGGATGAAAGGCGCGTTGCCCTGTGGCGTTTTCCCGACGCTCAAATGGCACTCGAATGCAGCGGCAATCACATCGTCGCGGATCACTTGGTCCGGTGTGCCGACCGCAACCATACGCCCACGCGCCAGCACGATAATTCGGTCGGCATACATCGCCGCGAGGTTCAGATCGTGCAGGATCGCAATCACGCCGCCGCCGCGCCGAACATAATCCCGCGCTGTTTCCATGATCGCGAGCTGATGCTTGATATCGAGACTCGACACAGGTTCGTCGAGAAACAGGTAGCGCGGGATCCCGTCCAGCACCGGCTCCCACACCTGGCACAGCACGCGGGCAAGCTGCACCCTCTGCTGCTCACCGCCGGACAGTTCCTGATAGAAGCGTCCCGCAAAGCCATGCAGATCGACGGCGGCCAGTGCCCGCTCCACCAGATCGTTGATACGCGATACGCCGCTGCGGCCCGAAAGAATTCCCAGATTGACGATTTCGCGCACGGTGAACGGAAATGAGAGCGTGGTCGCTTGCGGCAGCACCGCGCGCATCAGCGCCTGATCGCGTGAGCGCGCAGCCGACACTTCATGTCCGTTAATGCTCACCGAGCCGTCATAGGCGCTTTCGCCCGACATGGCCTTCATTAGTGTTGTTTTGCCCGAACCGTTCGGCCCGACGATCACGGTGATTTCGCTCGGCCTCGCCTCAAAGCCTATGCCTTTGATGATGGTCTTGCTGCCGATTGCGACTGATACGTTTTCGAACTTGATCATGGTCAGAGATCCAGCACGCCGCGCTTGCGCAGAAGAATCCAGAGGAAGAACGGCGCGCCCGCAAGCGCCGTAACGATGCCGATGGGCAATTCCGCCGGAGCAACGATTGTTCTGGAAACTGCGTCTGCCAGCAGCAACAGGCTGGCGCCAAGCAGCGCGGAAGCCGGCAGCAGATAGCGATTGTCCGGCCCGATAGCGAGCCGCAGCATATGTGCAACGACAATGCCAACAAAGCCGATGCCGCCGCTCACCGCGACCGCCGCCCCCACCGCTGCCGAAACCGAAAGGATCGCCGCATATTTCAACCGCTGCACCGGCACGCCCATATGGTGCGCGGTCGGTTCGCCGAGCGCCAGCGCGTTCAGCCCGCGGGCAATGAATGGGCTCACCGCAAGCGCCGAAATGATGATCGGCGCAACCGCATAAATCTTCGACCACGTGGCCCCGGCGAGCGAGCCCAGTTGCCAGAATGTCAGGTCGCGAAGCTGCCGGTCGTCGGCGATGAAAATCAGAATGCCGGTCACGGCCATCGCCAGCGCAGCAAGAGCGATGCCTGCCAGCAGCATGGTGGCGACAGATGTGCGTCCATGTCGCGTCGCGATCTGATAGAGAATGAAGGTCGTTATCAGACCGCCGACAAATGCCATCATCGGCAGCGCCAGCGACCCCAACGCGTCATTTAGAGGGGTGAGCAGCGTTTGTCCCAATACGATCATGCTGACCGCGCCGAGGCTCGCGCCTGCCGAAACACCGACAAGGCCCGGATCGGCGAGCGGGTTGCGAAACAGCCCCTGCATCACCGCGCCGGACACGGCCAGCGCCGCGCCCACCAGCACGCCAAGCAGCAGTCGCGGCAGGCGAATGTCGTAGATGATGACGCGGTCGCGCAGCGTGAATGTATCTGCACCACCCAACAGGTCACGCAGCACAACGAGCCCGGAAGCGTCCGACGCGCCCGATCCGAGGTTCAGCAGCATCGTTGCCGCGAGAAGCAACGCGAGCAGCACAATCGCCAGCTTCGCGCGACGCGTGCGGTCGCCTTCGGTTGTGTCGGATGCCTGCAGCCGTTCGTCCACGGATATTGTGCTGATAGCCACGATCTCGCCGTCAGTTGCCTACGGTTTCGCCGTAGAGAGCGGTTGCAAGTTCACGCACCGCGCTTGCCGTACGCGGACCGAAGCCGAGCAGATATGATCCGTCCATTCGCACGATCTTCTTTGCTTCCCCTGCGGGCGTTGTCGCGATTGCGGGATGCTGAAGCACCTGATCGTCGCTGATCGACTGTCCCGCTCGATCCATGACCAGAATTGCGTCCGGCTTCGCGGAAACCACGGCTTCGTCGGTCATTTGCTTGTAGCCGGAGAGGCCCTGCATTGCGTTCTCTGCGCCCGCAAGATGGATCATGCCGTCCGCTGCCGTGTCGCTGCCTGCCGCGAGAATTTTCCCGCCCTGCAGCGAAAGCACGAATAGCACGCGCTTGCGTTCCGTTACATTCCTGGTGATTGCCTCGGCGGCGTTCAGTTCGGAATCCACCTGCTTGGCCAGAGTGTCGGCTTTCTCCTTTTCGCCAAGTGCAGCGCCGACAATCTCAATCTTGTCTATGATGCCCTTGTGATCGAAGGTTTCCGGCACCTCGACATAAGGAACGCTGGCCTTTTTCAGAACATCCACGGCCTCCTTCGGCCCGGAGGTTTGCAGCGCGATAATCCCGGATGGGTTCACGGACAGCACACCTTCCGGCGAAAGTTGGCGCATATAGCCGACGTCGGGAAGCTTGAACGCTGCTTCTGGATAGACGCTGGTCGAGTCGCGCGCGACCAGCCTGTCCTGCGCGCCCAGCGCGTAGATGATTTCCGTTATCGAGCCGCCAATCGCCACCACGCGCGACGTATCGCTCAGCGTCGATGTCTCTTCGGATTGCGAAATACCCGCAAAGCTCACCGCCAGCAGGAACGCTGCCGCCAAACCACGCTTTTTCATGCTCGCTTCCTTATGCTGCGCTTTGCGCTGCGACGCGGGACAAGCCGTCAACCAGCTCACGCCATGCCTTCAGTTCGCCTTCACCTTCGTGACGCTGGCCGAAGAACTGAATGATCATGTGGCCGTCGGAATCATAGGCTTCAATGGAAGTCACGTGACCGTCCTTGGTCGGTTTGCGCACGCCCCAGACTTCGCGAATGTGATCCGTGCGAAGATGCAGGTGGAAGGTATCGTCCAGCACATTAAGCCAAGGCCCCATCGGCTTGATGGAAGCTATCGGCCCGGAGTGAATCTGGATGCAGCCGCGATTGCCGACGAAGCACATGATCGGAAGGCCGGTCGCTGCCGCCCCTTCCATCATCGCACCAACTGCACGCTCGTCCAGGCTCCACGCATAATCCTGTCCAACCATGCGCATCGCTTCACGGCGCGAAAGCTTCAGCGAGCGCAAGATGCCGAAGAACTGATGCACATCAGTCATCTTGCTCCACTTATCGCGAAGCTCGTCGACGGTAGCAGAGGATTTCTCTGCACCTTCGCCTGCGATTTCTTCCACCGTCAGAGTCTGGCTCTGGTCAGGGGAAGTATGGGCAGCAACCAACGCCTCAAAGGCTTTCACATCTGACGCCGGGCGCAGATGCACCTTGTGCACTGCTTCGCCAGCCGCATCGAAGAACTGAAGCGAGCGCCGAATTTCCTCGCCATCTCGCTTTTCAACCGCGAAGCCATGCTTCCACACATGCGGGAAAATGCGCAGGTCGATCTGTTCACCAAGCGTCAATACGGTGTGCTCACCGGGAATCACCTTGTCGTAAAGGCCGATCTTTTCATGCACGGCGCTTTCATTACGCGTCAGTGCCATCACCTCGCCAACGGCTTCCAGCCCGCGAAGGATCTCTGCAACGTTCGGGGCAATCCGGGTAACATTGTCGCCGCAATGCGCAGCCACCAGTTCGGCTTCCGAAATGCCGAGATTTAGCGCCAGATCGCGCTCCCGTGTTTTGGGGTTTTCCTGCCTCGCCTGACGGATTTCCGCTGCGCTAGGACGCACCGACTTATTCATTCTCACCCTCTCTGTTGCCCTGTCGCCGCACCGCAACGCGTAGCCGTTGCGAGGCAAGCATATATCTTGACTATATTTATCAGCTTTAATAGCTGTGCATTACCGGAGTGTGATAGTCAAGTTAAGGCGACCCGGAATATGAGTGCAAGCAAGCGATTGCGCTAGCCAGCACAGGCAACGCAATTGGAGTGGGATATGGGGATTTTTCGGCAGAACAGTCTGCTGCTGGCTTGTGGTGTGGCGACAGGGGTCGTCATTTTTTCGCAAGCCGCGTTTGCACAGGGCGGGACAGAGGTGGAGCTTGCACCGGTCGTGGTTGAGGGGGCGCAACAGCAACTCCCGACCGATCAGCCGATTCAGCGGGGAACTGAAACCAAAATCAAGCGCCCCGCCATTCAGAAGCGGATGGTCGAAGATTTCAACGATCTTGGCCGTCGCGTAGATGCCGGCGTCAATTTCGACAACAACAGCAACAGCATCAATTTGCGCGGCCTTCAGGATGATCGCGTGCTCACCACCATCGATGGCGTTCGCGTGCCGTGGCTGGTTGATCCGCGCGACAGCGCGAAGGGCGGTCTGAACGCATTCGATTTCGATTCGCTTTCCACGCTCGACATTGTCCGTGGCGCTGATTCCAGCCGCTTCGGTTCCGGCGCTCTGGGTGGCGTCGTGCAGTTGCGCACACTCGATCCTGAAGATTTGATCGAAGACGGTCGCAAGTTCGGCGCGATCCTCAAGGGCGGCTATGACAGCGCCGACCGTAGCTGGCGCAGCAATGCTGCCGTGGCTGGTCGCGCCAATGACACATGGCTGCTCGTACAGGGCGGCTATCGCAAAGGCCATGAAACCGAAAACATGGGCGACGTCGACGTATACGGCGCTACCCGCACCGAGCCGAACCCCGGCGACTACGATCAGCGCAATCTGCTGGTCAAGCTGCACCAATATGTCGAGGGCGGTCATCGCTTCGGCCTTACCGGCGAACTGACAAATCGCGATTTCAATTATGAAAACAGGAGCGGCACCACATCGAGCTATCAGGAAGGTAGTTTCATGTCGGGCAATGAGGTTGACCGCAAGCGCGTGTCCGCAGACTACAAGTTCGAATCGCCGGACAAGTCGCATTTCGTCGATTCGGCCAACCTCACTGTCTACTGGCTTGAGCAGAAGCTGGACGCGACCACGGATGCAATTCGCCTGCCGGATGGGCGCTCCTTCATCCCGGCCATTCCGGCCTTTCCGCCGTTCTTCCCCGGTTTTCCGAGCGGCGCTGACCTTCTTTATGGCTATCCGTCCGGCCCCTACATCCGCGACAACTGGATCAAGCAGACCAGCTACGGCTTCACCGGCGATGGCACCAAGGAGCTTGACCTCGGCAGCCATTCCAACACGTTGCGCTTTGGCGGCGAACTCTACGGCCAGAAGACCTCTCAATATTCGTTTGGTGAGGACAACTGCCCCAATGTCGATTGGTCGACCATTCCTGATCCATACGGACCGCAGAGCTGCCGCTTCCTGCACACCAACACATCGGACATGCCCGACGTTGACAGCACCTTCTTCGGCGCTTTCGTGGAAGACGACATCAAGTTCTTCAACGATCAGCTGACGCTTACGCCGGGCCTGCGCTTTGACTGGTATCAGCACAGCCCGAAAACTACGCCGGGATATGAGAGAAGCCCGAACTACGATCCAGCCTATCTGGTTGACAACAGCGACTCGCGCATCTCGCCGAAGGTCCGTGCGGCATGGCAGGCGACCCCGGATATCGAGTTGTTCGCGCAGTGGGCGCAGGGCTTCAAAGCCCCCAGTGCGCAGCAGCTTTATGAAAACTTCGCCAATGCCGGGCAGTATGCGCGCATCGGTAACCCCGACCTGAAGCCGGAAACCAGCAATGGCTTTGAAATCGGCGCATCTTATGAAACGCCAGACTACGGCATCTCGGCCAACATCTTCAACAACTACTATCGCAACTTCATCGAAGAAGTGACCTTGCCTCCGACAGCGGATTTCCCGCTGATCTTCTCCACGCAGAACCTTGCCAAGGTTCAGATTTACGGTGCGGAGGTGCGTGGCTACGCCCGCTTCGCCAGCAACTGGAAGGCATGGGGCTCGCTGGCCTATGCTCACGGCAAGAACACCGAAACGGATGAGTATCTGAACTCGATCCCGCCGCTGCGCGCCATTCTCGGCCTCGGCTACGAGCAGGAAACATGGGGCGTCGATGTCTCGACCACTCTGGCTTCTGCGCGTGACAAGGTCAGTGATGGCGGCTTTGCCGCGCCGGGATATGGCATTGTCGATTTCACCGGCTATTGGGAGCCAGCGCAGGTCAAGGGGCTGCGCATCCAGGCCGGCGTCTACAACATCTTCGACAAGAAGTACTGGAATGCGCTGGACGTGCCGGATGGCACCACCCCGGACATCTATGATCGTTACTCCGAGCCCGGCAGAACCTTCCGCCTGGCCATAACCCAGAAGTTCTGATGAAACATTTGAACAAGATCGCCATTGCTACCGCGGCGCTGCATCTCGCAGCCGCTGCGGTGGCGCACGCCCAGACCGGCACCGCTCAGCAGGGCGGTGCGCTATCCCTCGAATTAAACGCTGCGCAGCCTTCCGAAAAAGGTTGTCGGCTAACATTCGTGGTTAATAATGGTCTTTCCACGCCTCTCAAGGCCGCGTCATTCGAGCTTGTCCTGTTCAACAAGGAAGGCGTTGTCGACCGTATAACGGCGTTAGCTTTTAAGGACATGCCCGCCGGAAAGACCAAAGTTTCGCGCTTCGATCTGTCGGATGTGGATTGCACCAACCTTGGTCGCGTCCTCATTAACGCGGTGACCGGCTGCGAGGGCGAAGGAATTGCTCCGGAAACATGCTCACGGCAGCTCAAGGCAACGTCCAAGGCTGGCGTCGAATTTGGAACGTGAGGCGACAGGCTTCCGGCATACTGATTGGACAAGAGATTGACCGACACCTTACGCAAAAACATGCGCGCCTCCATTTTCAGGTGGCAGGCGCTGGCCGTTTTCGCCGCTCTCGCCGAGGGGACCTTCGGCGCGTCGGCACAGGACGCAGGCAGCTCACACGCCGCGTTGCTGCCCGTCAACCTGTCCCCTTGGGGCATGTTCATGAATGCCGACATCGTCGTGAAGGCGGTCATGGTCGGCCTCGCTTTTGCGTCTTTGGTGACGTGGACCATCTGGCTCTACAAAACGATCGAGCTGTTCGGCGCACGCCGTCGCGCTGAAAACAGTCTGGTCGATGTCGTTCACTCGCAAAGCTTGAAAGACGCCGCGCAGATCATGGGTAAGCGTGGCGATCCCTCCGCGCTTCTTGTCCGCGCGGCCAGCGAAGAATTGGAACTGTCTGATTTCGTAGTGGACCACACCGGCGGCGATGGCCTGAAGGAGCGCGTGTCGTCGCGGCTTGCGCGCATTGAGGCTCGCGCCGGTCGGCGCATGACGCGCGGCACCGGCCTAATCGCCACTATCGGCGCAACGGCCCCGTTCGTCGGCCTGTTCGGCACGGTTTGGGGCATCATGAATGCGTTTATCGGCATTTCGGAAGCCCAGACCACCAATCTTGCTGTCGTCGCGCCGGGCATTGCCGAAGCGCTTCTGGCCACTGCAATCGGCCTTGTCGCCGCTATTCCCGCTGTGGTGATCTACAACATATTCGCACGCGCGATTTCGGGCTACAGGCAGATACTGGCCGATGTGGCGGCAGGCGTTGAGCGGCTGGTCAGCCGTGATCTGGACCGCCGCGCCGCACCTCGCCATCGCCTGGCTGCGGAGTAGATCATGGCCGCGCACATCAGGGAAAACTCCGGCGACGATCTGGAAGAAACGCATGAGATCAACGTCACGCCATTCATCGACGTTATTCTTGTGCTGCTCATCATTTTCATGGTCGCAGCTCCGCTCGCCACTGTCGATGTGAACGTTGATCTACCCGGCTCGACTGCGCCCGTTGCTCCGCGCCCGGAAAAGCCGGTGTTCCTCACGCTCAAACAGGATCTCACCATCTCGCTCGGCAACGAAACCGTTTCGCGCGAAGCATTTGCCGCCAAGCTCAATTCGCTGACCAACGGCGATAAGGAAACGCGCATTTTCCTGCGCGCCGATAAGACGGTTCCGTATGGCGATCTCACCGAGGTGATGAATCTTCTGCGCGCTGGCGGTTATCTGAAGGTGGCGCTTGTCGGGCTGGAAGCCGGGCAGGTGACAGCAGCAGGGCAATGAGCGTTCAGGACCATCACGAGATTGAAATCCAGCGCACGCCTTGGGCGCGTGAAGCGCTGCGTTGGGGCGCTGCGACGCTCGTCGTTTGTGCTACTCATGGTGCGGCCGCCTATGGCGTGATCGCCCTTGCCCCGGAGCCGGAGCCGATGGCCGTTCAAGAGGCCATGAATGTCGAACTGACGCCGCTCGTGGTCAGCACCGCCGAACCCGTAATTGAAGACGCCGCTTCCGAAGAATTGCCAGAACTGCTCGCGGAAAATCCCGAACTGCCATCCGAACAGCCCGCGGTGGAAGAGCCGGACACTGCGGAGCCGGAAAAAGTCGAGCCGCTGGAAACCGCCGAAGAGACGGACCCAATAGCGGAAACGCCGGAGGCAGTCGTTGTGCTGCCTCAGCCTCGGCCCGAAATCGTTCAAGAAGTTGTCGAGGTCGAAAAGCCGAAACCCCGCAAGGTGGTGAAGACGCCGGTCGTTGAAGCCGAAAAGCGCCCTACCAAATCGCACAAGTCAACGGCAGGAGCGTCACGGCCAAGCGCGCCTCGGGTCAGCCCAAATCGCTGGTATGTGCAGGTGCAATCGGCCATCGCCCGCCGCAAGCCCCGCAGTCTGGGCGAATCCGGGCGCGTAAGCGTCCGTTTCGTTGTCAATCAATCCGGCAACATTGTCTCGTCCGGCATTGCTCGGACTTCGGGAAGCGCACGGCTCGATCAGGCTGCGCTGAGCATGGTTCGCGGTGCGCGCGTCCCTGCCCCGCCAGAAGGTTCAGGCATCACGAGCCATCCCTTCACGATTCCCGTGACGTTCGAGTAGCGTTCTTTACCCTTCAACGCTTCTTTTAAACTGCCGGCAGCCTATCGCTTCGCTTCCACCGCATCCCAGAAAATCGCCGCAACATCCGCACCACCAAAACGCTTGATCTCGCGAATGCCCGTAGGCGAAGTCACGTTGATCTCGGTCATGTAATCGCCGATTACGTCGATGCCTACGAGAATAAACCCACGTTCGCGCAGCGATGGCCCGATCCGCTCGCAAATTTCGCGTTCGCGCGCTGTCAACTCGGTTTTCTCGGCGCGTCCGCCCACATGCATGTTCGACCGTGAGTCATGATCGGCAGGCACGCGATTGATCGCGCCAACAGGCTCGCCGTCGATCAGGATAATCCGTTTGTCGCCCTTGCGCACATCCTTGAGGTAGCGCTGCACGATGTAAGGTTCGCGGAACAATTGCCCGAACATTTCGAGCAGCGATGCCAGGTTCCGGTCCGCCTCGGCCATGTGGAAAATGCCCGCGCCGCCATTTCCATAGAGCGGCTTCACGATGATGTCGCCATGCTCTTTGCGAAATGCCGCCACTTCCAGCGGGTCTTTGGTAATCAGCGTCTCCGGCATCAGGTCTGGAAACTCTGTAACGAAAATCTTTTCCGGGCTGTTGCGCACCCAGGCCGGATCGTTGACTACCAGGGTTTTGGGGTGAATCCGTTCCAATAGATGCGTGGTCGTAATATAATTCATGTCGAACGGCGGGTCTTGCCTCAGCAAGATTACATCCATCTCCGACAAATCGGTCCGCACCGGTTCGCCGAGCGAAAAATGATCGCCCTTCGCGTCGCGCACCTGCATTTCCTCAATGCGGGAGAAAACCTTGCCATCCTGCATCGAAAGCCGGTCCGGCGTGTAATGAAAGAGCTTATGCCCGCGCCGTTGCGCTTCCAGCGACAGAGCAAAGCTGGTGTCTCCCGCAATGGTGATTGTCGAGACATGATCCATCTGAACTGCGACTTTTAAAGACATGACGACTCCGAAATTGCGCTGGACGGCACTCCTGTACAGCCTTGGCGTTGCGCTGCCAATCGGCCTCGATAGATGGGATTAGTCCAAGTATGCGTCTTGCGTGGCGCACTTTGCAGGGCGTAGAAGCGTTGCATAGCCTCCCGGAGGAATTTCAGGCGCATGCAGTCGGCTGTTCGCTATCCCGAACTCAACGGAGCATCCGTGCTCATAACCGGCGGCGGGTCAGGTATCGGCGCCGCGCTTACTGAAGGTTTTGCCAGACAGGGCAGCAGGGTTGCGTTTCTTGACATCGCTGAAGATGCGAGCATCGAACTGTGCACCCGTGTTGAGGCCGAAACCGGCATCCGTCCGCTCTTTCTGAAAACAGATGTGCGCGACGTTGCCGCGCTCAAGGCGTCCATCGCCCGTGCTGCCGAGGTGCATGGCACCATCACGGTTCTGGTCAACAATGCCGCGTGGGACCAGCGCCACGACCTCGAAGAAATGACGGTCGAGTACTGGGAAAACAATCAATCGATCAATCTGCGGCCACACGCGTTCAGTGCGCAGGCTGTCGCGCCGGGCATGAGGCGAGCGGGCGGCGGTTCGATCATCAATTTCACGTCGACCTCCTACCTGATCAATCACCCCGACATGCCATCCTATACGGCGGCCAAGGCCGGTATTGTGGGGCTCACCAAAGGGCTCGCAGGCCTGCTTGGCAAAGATAATATTCGGGTCAACGCTATCGCGCCTGGATGGGTCATTACAGAACGGCAGCGCAAGCTTTGGGTTACGGAAGAGTCGCTCGCAGCGCACGTTGCGAAGCAATGCATCAAGGATGTTATGGTGCCGGATGATATGGTTGGGCCGGTTTTGTTTTTAGCGTCAAACGCCTCGCGAATGCTCACCGCGCAAACCTTGATCGTTGACGGGGGCGTCCTGTGAGCGCCGCCAAACCCGCCGTCGCGGCGGTTGATTGGGGCACCACGCGTATGCGGGTTTGGCTTCTGGATGCCAAAGGCGAACCGTTGGGCGAACGGCGCAGCGACGAAGGTATGCTCTGCGCCGCAGGCATAGGCTTCAAGAATGTACTGGACCGGCACCTGGCCGAACTCGGCGCGCCCGACAATCTTCCGGTCATAATCTGCGGCATGGCTGGTGCGCGGCAGGGTTGGATCGAAGCGCCCTATGTCGAGACGCCAGCGTTGCTCGACGCCGTGCTTGGCGGCGCAATCTCCGTTCCCGGAAACAGCCGCGATGTTCGCATCATACCCGGCCTTGCGCAGCGCGACGCAGATGCGCCGGACGTCATGCGTGGCGAAGAAACGCAGCTTGCGGGTATTGCCGAGTTGCGCCAGCCCGGCAGTCATGTCGTCTGTATGCCGGGAACGCATTCCAAGTGGGTGTCGATCAAGGATGGAGCAGTCACCGGCTTCGGCACGTGGATGACGGGCGAACTCTATTCGATCCTGACTCAGCAATCCGTTCTGAAACACTCGGTTGGTGGCGGTGCGAACGCGGTCCTCGTCTCGTCCGAAGCCTTCGCGACTGGCGTCGAAACTGGCCTCACCGACCGCGCGGACCTCACATCGCATCTGTTTGGGATTCGCGCTGGCGGCCTTCTGCTCGGCCTTCGCCCGGAAGATGCGGCGGCGCGCCTGTCTGGCCTGTTGATCGGGGCTGAAATCGGTGCGGCGGAGCGGCGCTATCCGGCCACCGGGCCTGTCGTGCTGGTCGGTTCGGGCCTTATGTATAATCTCTACGAACGCGCCTTTGAAGTTGCGGGCATTGAAGCGCGACGTGCCGACGCTGAAAACGCGGTACGTTATGGGCTTTTTGACGCCGCCAAGCGCTGTGGAATGATCGGATAAAATCAATGAAAACAGCCGAATTTCCGAAGCTCAAGCGCAATCTCGTCGCCATTCTGCGCGGCCTTCGTCCCGAAACTGCGCTCGACTATGGTCGCGCTATATTCGAGGCCGGAATCGAAGCGATCGAAGTGCCGTTGAATTCGCCGGATCCATTCGTTTCCATCGAGCGTCTTGTGAAAGCGCTGCCGGAAACGACATTGCTCGGTGCGGGCACGGTTTTGACGGCGGCTGATGTGGACCGTCTGCACAATACGGGCGGGCGCTTGCTCGTCAGCCCCAACATTGATGCGGACGTAATGAGCCGCGCGGCACAGCACGGCATGGTAACGATGCCCGGCGTATTCACGCCTACGGAAGCCTTTCAGGCCATCGCGCTCGGCGCCTCGGCGTTGAAGTTTTTCCCTGCAAACGTATTGGGCGCGAAAGGCATTGCCGCCATCAAGGCGGTGCTTCCTGCCAATACGATCATCGGCGCGGTCGGCGGCGTTTCGGAAGATGACTTTGCCGACTACGCAAAAGCCGGCGTCACTGCTTTTGGCCTCGGCTCCAGCCTGTTCACACCATCGCTCAGTGTTGAAGATGTCGCGTTGCGCGCGCGCGCCGCGGTCATTGCTTACGACGAAGTCTATAGTGAATAGCCATGAGCGGAACAAAACGCATTACCGATCATGTTTGCCAGCTCGGGGAGGGGCCGACTTACGACCCTGCAACAGGGACGCTCTATTGGTTTGATATTGTCGGCTGCAAGTTGCTCGAAAAGGGCATGCCGGACGGCGAACTCGTCATCCACGAGCTACCCTTTATGGCAAGCGGCTTGGCGGTCATTGATCCTGTGCGGCAAATGCTTGTCACGGAACACGGGCTTTACATTCGCGAAGTCACCACCGGCAAGCTGACGCTGCACAAGGCGGTCGAGGGCGATAATGAAATCACGCGCTCGAACGATTGCCGCGTTCATCCCGGCGGAGCGCTCTGGTTCAGCACGATGGCCAAGGACGAGCGCACCGGCGCCGGCGCGATTTACTGGTACAGGGAAGGGGAGGTGAAGCTGCTTTTTCCTTCCATCACCATCCCGAATTCCATCTGCTTCTCGCCGGATGGCCGTATCGCTTATTACACTGACACGCACCAGAACCTGCTTATGCGCATTGCCTGCGATCCGGTAACGGGGCTTCCCGCAGGCGAACCGCAAATCTTCTACGCACATACTGGCGAAGGCGGTTTGGATGGGTCGGTTGCCGATGCTGCTGGCCTGTTGTGGAATGCGCGCTGGGGGGCTGGGTGCGTCGATGTCTATTCGCAAGATGGCAAGCATGTGCGCAGCGTGCCTGTGCCTGCACGGCAAGTTACCTGTCCGGTATTCGTCGGCAAGGATGCGTCGCACATGGTCGTAACCTCGGCCTGGAAGGGCATGAGCGAGCCAGAGCGCGCGGCCGACCCGCAGGCCGGGTGCACCTTCCTGCTGGACGTTGAGGTCAAAGGTCGTTTCGATCCGCCGGTGCGGTTGTAACATTGGCCCGCCCTGCGCTCCTGCTCGCATACGAAACCGAAGCCGCTTGCCGCGCTCAATTGCTTCGCGATGGGTTCGAGGATCGTCACGCCTTCGAGGTCAGTTCATATCTCGCGCAATCTACTGATCTGGCCGCGGAGTTTGACGACCTCGATGCAGCATTCGCGCGCCTCGGCATCTCGTTTCAGCCTGTCGAACTCGACAGGCTCGATGCCACTCTCGCCGAAAGCGATACTTCAAAAACTCTGGTCTGGACGCTGACGGACGGCATCGCCTATTTCCGGGGAAGCGTTGCGCCCGCCCTGGCGCGCCTGCGCGGGTTTCGCACATTCGGTTCGGACGATTCTCTCTTCGCTCTTTGTCAGGACAAGTTCAGAACCGGCGCAGTTCTTCACGCAATGGGCTTGCCATGTCCGCGCGCCGGTCTTGCTCGCGATGGCGTGTGGCTGGTCGAGCCTCCAGCCTCCGCGCTTGGCTGGTTTGTGAAGCCGAACAGGCTCGGCGCGAAAATCGGCATTTATTCGGATTCGCACGTTCAGCAACTTGAAGACGCGCTCGAAATCAGCCGGCGCGTTCATGCCGCTTATAGGGATGACGTGGTTGTACAGCCATATGTCGGCGGACGAAACGTCAGGGCCAGCTTCCTCGCGGTCGCGCGCACTGCGACGGTCGAAAAGCTCGGCATCAGTTTTGTTGATTCCGGCGGCGATTTTCAAACTATGCGGGACAGTCTCGCCCTTTACGGAGAAACAGGCGAGGCAGCCAAGGCATCCGGGACCTATGCGCAGCCGGAACTTCTCGATGTCGCGCTTTCGCTGCCGCACGCGGATCAGGCAATCCGCGCTGTCGCCGCGCGCTTGATGCAGACCCTCGGTCTGCGTGACGTGTTTTCGCTGGATCTGAGGGTGGAGCCGGACGGTGCGCTCCATCTCATCGAATTTGAAGTTTGTCCGGGCCTGCCCTGCTTCGATTTCCGCGATTATTGCAATCGCGTCTGGAACCTAAGCTTGTCCGAGGCTATGGCGCAGGCTGCTCTCGCTCGCCTGACGCACTGAATCAGACTTTAGCGATGCAGACCGAAGCGGAGCCACTCCGCACCATGCCGATCTGCGTTGCGGCGCCCTTGGAAAGATCAAGCAAACGCCCGCGCACGTAAGGGCCGCGATCATTGATACGCACAACCACGCTCTTGCCGTTGCGCGCGTTGGTCACTCTCAGCTTGGTGCCAAAGGGCAGATATTTATGCGCTGCCGTCAGATTGGATTGATTGAAGCGTTCCCCGCTGGCGGTGGAACGACCGTGAAACCCCGGTCCGTACCAGGAAGCCTTGCCGCATTGGGCATTCGCGACCGAAATTCCAGTGACCGATACCAAAGCCGCTGCGACCATGCCGGCGAGCGCCGACCGCTTTAATCCATTCATCAGGCGTTTCCTGTGCAATTAACGTTGCGCGCCGCGTAAGAATGAAATTTGCAGTTGTCAGGGCCACAATGTGACCATTGCAAGGCAACGCCGAGCCGTACGCCTTGGTTCCGCATGTTGAGAATTAGTATTGCAAAGAATATCTTAGATTAGAAATTGGGTATGTGTTCCTATAAATTTCAATAGTATGAAATATCATTTTACTCTTGCTGACATTTAGTCGCGCTGAAGTTCCGTCGGGTAAACTGGACATGGGAATACGTTAATCAGGTGCGGGTGCGCCCTATCGCGGGCAAATGAGCGCCGTTAGTTCGGCTATCTGCGTCGAACCGTAGCAAAAGCGCCCGAGCGTTCGGAAATAACTGGATAATTTTAGTTTAGAATAATTCTAAGGTATTGAAATAAAAGGATTTTGTTCGACTGTTTGTTGACAGCGGGTCCGGATTCGGCTTTATGGCGCTGAACCTTTGATGTGTGGGCCTTGAACCCATTCGATTGGAGGAAATGGTGATTGCCTTCTTCTCAGCGCCTTTCAGTGCGCGCCAACATCCCTGCGCAAAGCGCATTTTCCTGCACCCCGGTGCAGTTGTTAGCGCACGCTCGTGGCTTCGCGCCAAATCCGCGAAAAGCTTTGCTAGTCGCAGTGGCCACCATTTCGCGCGCCCACCGAAAAAGCTCACACATCAAGCCAATTTACTCGCTCGCGCCGAGCGGGCCGCAGTTCACTAAGGAGAATATAATGGGGATTTCATCGCTAATCGCGCCGCGCCGTGGCAGGTTGGCCGCCATTGCGGCGACTGCGGCGTTGACTGCTGCCGTTTTCGTCCTGCCCGCCAAGGCGGCAACAGACCCGAAGGCCGTCGTCAAGAATTATTCGGACATTGCGTTGGCAATGTACACGGACTCGCTGACCACGGCACAGGCGCTGCAGACCGCTGTTGATGCGTTGATCGCCAAGCCGTCGCAGGAAACGCTCGATGCCGCCCGCACGGCATGGAAGGCCGCGCGCGTTCCCTATCAGCAGACCGAAGTCTATCGTTTCGGCAATGCCATCGTCGATGATTGGGAAGGCAGGGTGAATGGCTGGCCGCTCGATGAGGGCCTGATCGACTATGTCGACAAGTCATATGGCACCGAGTCGGACGAGAACGCGCTCTACACGGCAAACGTAATTGCCAATAAGGAAATCGAGATCGACGGCCAGAAGGTCGACACGTCCAAGATAACGCCGGACCTTCTGTCGGGCACGCTGCAGGAAGCCGGAGACATCGAGGCAAACGTCGCTACCGGCTATCACGCGATTGAATTTCTGCTCTGGGGGCAGGATTTGAATGGCACCGGTCCCGGTGCCGGCAACCGTCCTTATACGGATTACGACACCGCCAACTGCACGGGTGGCAATTGCGACCGTCGCGGTGACTATCTGAAGGCCGCGACCACGCTGCTGGTCAGCGATCTGCAGGATATGGTCAACAACTGGAAAGAAGGCGGGGAGGCGCGTAAGGCGCTCGAAGATGGTGAACCGAATGCTGCCATTTCGACCATCTTCACCGGCATGGGTTCGCTTTCCTATGGCGAACTGGCTGGTGAGCGCATGAAACTGGGTCTCATGCTGCATGACCCGGAAGAGGAGCACGACTGCTTCTCCGACAACACTTATAATTCGCATCTTTATGACGCCACCGGCATCCGAGACATCTATCTCGGCGCCTACAAGCGTGTGGACGGTTCCGTTGTTTCCGGTCCTTCCGTGTCCGATCTGGTCAAGGAGACCGATCCGGCAATCAACACCGAACTGACCGGCAAGCTCGACACGACGATTGCCAAGATGGAGGCCATGAAGGCGCGCGCGGAGGGCGGTGAGGCTTACGACCAGCAGATCGGCGAGGGCAACACTGAAGGCAATGCGACCGTGCAGGCCGCAATCGATGCGCTCATTGACCAGACCAAGTCGATTGAACGTGCCGTGTCTTCACTTAAGCTCGAGGCTATCGCATTCGAGGGTTCGGACAGCCTGGATGCGCCCGACAAGGTGTTCCAGTAAGAAAAATCCGCTAGCCAGACGGGGCGCCGCGTGCCCTGTCAGCCACCAGAGTAAATCATGCTGATTTGTCACTGCAACCTCATCACTGAAAAAGAGATCGAAGCAACGATTCTTGAATTGCTTGACGAGGATGCTTGGCAGTTGATCGTCCCTGCGAAAGTTTACCACAGGCTTCACAAGCGCGGTCGTTGTTGCGGCTGCTTTCCAAATGTGGTGGAAACGATCATTCGGATAACCGAAGCATATCATTCGCGCTCGCAAGCGGGCGGTTTGGATGTCGTTTCACACCTGGACCGGGTCAGAGGACTTCGAGTCCAATTTGGGAGCAAAACCTATGAAGGGCGACAAAGAAATAATCGAGCGGCTTAATGAGGCGCTTTTTCTCGAACTTGGCGCCGTAAACCAATATTGGCTTCACTACCGACTACTGGAAGACTGGGGTTTTATGAATCTGGCAAAGAAAGAGCGAGCAGAGTCCATCGAAGAGATGCAGCACGCTGACAAGCTCGTCGCCCGCATCATCTTCCTCGAAGGTCATCCGAACCTTCAGTCGGTCGCTCCGCTGCGCATTGGCCAGACCGTGAAGGAAGTACTGGAAAGCGATTTGGCCGGCGAATATGACGCCCGCACCTCCTACAAGAAGTCGCGCGAAATCTGCAATGACAAGGGTGACTACGTCACCATGAAACTCTTCGAGGAACTGCTGATCGACGAAGAAGGCCATATCGACTTCCTCGAAACACAGCTCCAGCTTTTGGAAACCATCGGCGAGGCCAAGTATGGCCAGCTCAACGCCGCCCCGGCCAACGAAGCCGAGGGCGCTCACTAAGGAAATGCCATGCGGCGCAAAATAAGCGTTTTGCGCCGCACAGCTCGTGTAGTCACCATGCCATTCACGCGTTTTCCGCGTGCGCCAAGCCTTGCGCGCGCCTTCCTTGGCTGCACCCTTGTGCTGGCCGTCTATCCCGCTCATTCGGATGACCAAAACCCGCCCGGGCTTGCCGGCATCCGCAGCGACATCAATGCAAAAGATCTGGCGCGCATTCGCGGCGTCACCGAGCCTACCGGCGATTTCAGCAAGTCCGAAGCCTTCGAGCTGATGCCCGGAGGTGCCGGCACAACGAAGAAGCGACCCAATCAGGACGCCTTTTCCCAATCGTCAGCCAACATCACCTTTGAGGAAGAGGCCACCTTCAAGCTCGGCAATGGGCTGTTCCGTAAGGTTTGGGTTTCCGCGCCGTCCTCCACGCAAGCGTCGGATGGCCTTGGTCCGCTGTTCAATGCGCGTGCCTGTCAAAGCTGCCATTTGAAGGACGGTCGCGGTCACCCGCCGGAAGGCGCTGCCGACAGCACCTCCATGTTTTTGCGGCTTGCCCGCGCGGCAGACACCGAAGAAGAAAAGCGCGCCGTGGCCGATCATCGCGCACTGAATTTCCCGGATCCCGTTTACGGTTCGCAACTTCAAGACCTTGCGGTTCCCGGCCTTGCTGGCGAAGGGCGCATGAAGATCGCCTATGAGGAAATCCCGGTCACTTTGAGTGATGGCACAAAGCTGTCGCTGCGCAAGCCGACTTATTCTGTCGAGAACCTTGGTTACGGGCCTTTGGACCCGCGCACCACGCTTTCGCCGCGTGTGACGCCGCAGATGATCGGACTCGGCCTCGTCGAGCAGATTCACCCGGCCGATATTCTCGCTCTGGCCGATCCTGACGACAAGAATGGCGACGGTATTTCCGGCAAGGTCAGCATCGTGCGTGACGGCGCTACCGGAGAACTGACGCTTGGCCGCTTTGGCTGGAAGGCGCAGACGCCGAGCATTCGCGAGCAGTCAGCCGATGCGTTCGCTGGCGACATTGGCATTTCCACGCCGGAGGTTCCGAAAAGCTGGGGCGATTGCACCGAGGCGGAGGCCGCGTGCCTCGCGATGCCGGTTGGCGTGCAAGAGCGTCTTGGGCCTGTCGAAGCGCCGCCGCCCGTCATGGACCTCGTCGCTTTCTATTCGCAGAATCTGGCGGTCCCGGCGCGCCGCAATATGGACAAGCCAAACGTTCTTGCGGGCAAGAAGCTGTTCTACGAAAGCGGCTGCATTTCCTGCCACCATCCGAAATTCGTTACGCGCAAGGACGCGCCGAACAAGGCGCAGAGCTTCCAGCTCATCTGGCCTTATTCCGATTTCCTCCTGCACGATATGGGCGAGGATTTGGCAGATGGGCAGCAGGTGGGTGTCGCAACTGGCAGCGAGTGGCGTACACCGCCGCTTTGGGGCGTCGGCCTCACCAAGCGCGTCAACGGTCACACCTTCTTTCTGCATGATGGGCGCGCGCGCAATCTCACTGAAGCCATTCTGTGGCACGGAGGCGAGGCGCAAGCCGCTCGCGACACCTTTGCCGGGCTATCGGCAGCGGATCGCCAGAATCTGATCGATTTTCTGGAGTCTCTGTGATGCTGGATATCAGGCGCCGTTTACCGGATGTCATGATCGTCGCGGTGCTGACAAGCGCGTGTTGGCTCAGCCCGGCGCAAGCGGCCAACCAGACCATCACCAACGCGGTGGACGGCTTCATTCGTCCCGCCTACCGAAACTTTGCGGACGCTACCGAAAAGCTCAATCCTGCACTCAGCACGCTCTGCCAGTCGCCGAGCGAGCAATCGCTTGAGGGTGCGCGCGCGGCCTTCAGGCAGGCGCTCATCGCATGGGGCGAGGTGGAGATTATTCGCATCGGCCCTGTCACCGAGGAAAACCGGCAGGACCGCATCCTGCATTGGCCCGACCGCAAGGGCATTGGCCTGAAACAGGTTCAGGCCGCGCTTTCTAGCGAAGACCCCACCGCAGCGGACGCTGCCCGTCTGGCGCAAAAGAGCGTGGCTATGCAGGGCCTCGGCGCGCTGGAGTATCTGGTTTCCGGCACCGGCGCAGACGACAAGGCCGCATGGGGCGACACCTATCGTTGCCGCTACGCGCAGGCGGTCGCCGGCAATCTCTCCACAATGGCCGCAAGCATTTCGAAGGCATGGGACGCGCCGAATGGCTTCGCCGCCACGTGGGAAAATCCATCGCCTGACAACACGCTCTATCGAGACGACGCGGAGTCATTGACCGATCTGCTCGACGTTTTCGTGCAGGGAACGGAAATGGTTCGCGACGTCCAGCTGAACGGCTTTTTTGGCGCATCCGCCAGCGACGACAAGGTCAAACAAGCGATCTATTGGAGGTCGAACGGCACAATCGACGCGCTCAACGCTAATTTTGATGGCCTGTCGAAGCTCTTCGAAGCATCGCATATCGCTGATCTTGCAACCGGCGATGAATCCTATCTCGGCAAGTCAATAGACTTCCAGTTTGCCAACGCGCACGACAGTTTGAGCAGTCTCAAGGGCAAGCCCGTCGAGGCAATACTTGCCGACGAAAAGATGCGACAAAAGCTGTCTTTCTTCCGCGTGTTGACCTCCAGCCTTTCTGAAATGTTCGGCACGCGTCTTTCCGGCGCGCTCAAGCTCACCGCGGGCTTTTCCTCGCTGGATGGAGATTGACCGTGGTCAGAAATCTGATCGACCGCCGCGCCTTCATGAAAGCCGCCGGGCTTGGATTTGTGGCGGCACTCTCGCAAAAGGGCCTGGCCGCGGCCGCAGAGACGGACGCCGTATTTGCAACGGCGTTCCAGCGCCGCGATGGCAGCTACGGTGCAGCGATAATGACGGAGCAGGGGAGTGTCGTACACTCAGTGGTGCTGCCGGAGCGCGGCCACGACATCACCTTCGATCCAATCTCGCGGCGTTCGGTCATCTTTGCGCGCCAGCCCGGCACCTTCGCCGTGGTGTTCGATCCCGCGGGCAAGGCCGCGCCCGTCACAATCGACAGCCTCGAAGGCCGGCATTTCTACGGTCACGGCGCGTTCTCGCCGGATGGCGGCCTGCTTTACGCAACAGAAAACGATTTCGACAACGCGGCTGGCATGGTTGGCATTTACGATGCGCGCGACAAGTTCCGCCGCATCGGCGAATTCCCGACCTATGGCGTCGGTCCGCATGAACTGATCCTGCTTGGCGACGGTCGCACGCTCGCGGTTGCAAATGGCGGCATCGAAACCCACCCGGATTTCGGTCGGGCCAAGCTCAACCTCGCAACCATGAAGCCGTCATTCGTTTTCATCGACAGGCTGACCGGCAGCCTGCTTGAAAAACACGAACTACCGACCAAGCTGCACCAGCTTTCCATCCGGCATATGGACATCGACAAAAATGGCACGGTCTGGTTCGGCTGTCAGCACGAAGGCCCGGCAACCGAAACGCCGCTGCTCGTCGGCAAGGTCGAGCGCGGCAAAGCGTTCGGCCTCATCGACATGCCGGAGAAAATTCTCGGCGGCTTCCGCAATTATATCGGCTCGGTTGCGGCCAACCGCGATGCGGGAACAGTCGCCGTGTCCTCGCCGCAGGGCAACGCCTATGCGATCATCGACGCTGCTTCCGGCAATGTGCTTTCCGCGAAAAGCTTGACCGAAGTCTGCGGCCTCGCACCGGATGGCTCAGGCTTCCTCGTCAGCACGGGTAAGGGTGAAATTGTAGCCCCCGGCAGTAATCCGGTGATCGAACCGGACTATGTCTGGGACAATCATTTGCTGCGCATCGACACCAAGCTGCTTTAGAAGCTGGCCCCGTCGACCTTTTTCGGATGCAGTTTGTCAGGGTCGACGCCTTCAAGGCAGCGCGCGTTCACTGCAATCATTTCCGCGCCGCCCGGCCCTTTGCCGTGCGCGAAGGATTGTATCCCGCAAGTCGAACAGAACATGTGATGAATCATATGTCTGTTGAACTGATATTCGGTCATCGCGCCTTCGCCGGAGTTCATGCGGAATGATGCTGGTGACACGAATGTCAGGATCGAGCCGAGGCGCCTGCAGCGCGAACAGTTGCAGCTCACCGTCTTGTCGAGGTCGGCATCCACCTCATAGCTCACTGCGCCACACTGGCAGCTGCCTTTGTAAGTCTCAACGCTCATACATTCCTCCATTGATCTCGCTTTCTAGCACCCACGCGTCGCCGCTGGAATCCATTCTTACAAGCTGATAACGGGGCGTCATGGTGCAGGTGCTTGATCGCATAAAATTGGAACTGCCGGTTCGTGCAGCAATCCCGCCGCTTCTCGATGCTCTAGCAAACAGAAACAGTGCGGTTTTGGTTGCGCCGCCCGGCGCGGGCAAAACAACGCTTGTGCCGCTGGCTTTGTTCGACCAGCCCTGGGCGGCCCATGGCAAGATTATCCTGCTCGAACCGCGTCGTCTCGCAGCCCGCGCTGCCGCTCGCCGCATGGCCGAACTACTGGGCGAAGAGGTCGGCAAGACGGTTGGCTACGCGATGCGCATGGAAACGCGCACCTCTGCCGCAACGCGAATTTTGGTCGTCACCGAAAGCGTGCTCTCGCGCATGATCCTCGACGATCCCGAACTCTCCGGCGTCGCCGCCGTTCTGTTCGATGAGTTTCACGAGCGCTCGCTTGATGGCGATTTTGGATTGGCGCTCTCGCTCGACGTTCAGGGCGCGTTGCGCCCAGACCTTCGCCTGTTGGTCATGTCGGCCACCATTGATGGCGCGCGCGTGGCATCGCTGCTCGGCAATGCGCCGGTGATCGAAAGCGAGGGGCGAAGCTTCCCGGTCGATATTCGCTATGCCGAGCGCCCGGCAGGCGAACCGGTTGAAGATGCGATGGCCCGCGCTATCCGCGAAACACTGGCAGCGGAGCAGGGCAGCATCCTCGCCTTCCTGCCTGGGCAGCGCGAGATCGAGCGCACAAAGGAGCGCTTGCAGGACCGTATTCCTGCCGACACCGACCTTGTGCCGCTCTATGGCATGATGGATGGTAAAGCGCAGGATCAGGCCATCCGCCCGCCGCCGCCCGGTCGCCGCAAGGTCGTGCTCGCAACCGCTATCGCGGAAACGTCGATCACCATTGATGGCGTCCGCGTCGTCATCGATTCCGGTCTGGCGCGTGTACCGCGCTACGAACCTTCCATTGGCCTGACGCGGCTGGAAACCGTGCGCGTTTCGCGTGCCTCTGCCGATCAGCGCGCGGGCCGCGCAGGCCGTACGCAACCCGGCGTTGCCTTGCGCCTTTGGCGCGCAGAGCAAACCGCAGCACTTCCCGCTTTCACTCAGCCCGAAATCCGCGAAGCAGACCTTTCCGGCCTGCTTCTGGACAGTGCCGCTTTTGGCGTTTCCGATCCCGCGCAACTGGCCTTTCTCGATCCGCCGCCCGCTCCCGCCTTGGCTGAAGCGCGCGCTCTGCTGGTCGAACTTGATGCGCTGGATGCCACCGGTCGTCTGACGGAAACGGGCACATCCATGCGCAAGCTCGCGCTGCCGGTCCGGCTGGCGCATATGGTCGCCGAGGCCGCTCGCAACGGCGAAGCTCACGAGGCCGCACTGCTCGCCGTGTTGCTCACCGAGCGCGGTTTGGGTGGTGAGGCCGTCGATCTTGAACGCCGCATGTCGCGCTTTGCTTCCGACCGTTCGCCGCGAGCCAACGCCGCGCGCCAGCTTGCCGAGCGGCTGGCAAGGCAGACCGGTGCCAAGCCATCTCAAGTCGTCGCGCCAGCGCATATCGGCTCGCTGCTGATCCATGCGTGGCCAGACCGTGTCGCTAAAGCGCGAGGTGCGCGTGGTACCTTCGTTCTCGCAAACGGGCGCGGCGCTTCCATGCCTGAAACCGACTCGCTTGCGGGCGGACAATTTCTCGTCGTCGCGGATTTGCAGGGCAAGGCGCAGTCGTCCCGCATCGCTGCTGCCGCCGCCCTCACCGAAGCTGACATCCGCGCGGCACTTGGCGATAAAATCGAACGGCAGGTTGAGACACAGTTCGATCCCGAGCGCGGCTCCGTCCGTGTACGCGAGGTCACCCGGCTCGGCGCGATCACCTTCGCCGAGCGCATGTTGCCATCGCCGAAGGGTGCCGACGCCGACAACGCCATCATTGCTGCCGTGCGCGCGCATGGCCTCGGCATTCTGCCTTGGAGCAAGGAAGCCATCCAATTGCGCCGCCGCCTGCATTGGCTTCATCGCGGCCTTGGCGAGCCGTGGCCGGATATGTCGGATGCGTTCCTCATCGATCATCTGGAAGACTGGCTCCTGCCGTTCCTCACCGGCGAGCCTGACCTGAAGCGCATCGACCCGGCAGCTTTGCGCATGGGGCTGCTGTCGCTTGTGCCGCACGATTTGCAGCGCAAACTGGATGCACTCGCCCCCACGCATTACGCAGCGCCGTCTGGCAGCAACGCGCCCATCGACTATGAAGGCGAGAAGCCTACGCTCTCCATCCGCGTGCAGGAACTGTTCGGCCTTTCGCAACATCCTTCCATCGCCAATGGAACGGTGCCGCTGGCGCTGGAGCTTCTTTCGCCGGCTCACCGTCCAATCCAACTCACCAGCGACCTACCCGGCTTTTGGCGCGGCTCGTGGGCGGATGTGCGCGCCGATATGCGAGGCCGTTATCCCAAACATGTCTGGCCCGAAGATCCGATGACCGCGCAGGCAACCAATCGCGCCAAGCCGCGCGGCAAATGATTTGCCCATGCGGCCTGCCCGGAGCATAACAGCGCAATGAGAGAAGACGTCTTTTCCAATCCGTCGCCATCCAACCGGCTGCGGCTCAACACGCTGATCCGCTTGCGCTGGCTGGCAATCATCGGCCAGAGCCTCACCGTTCTCACTGTCGCCTATTGGCTCCACTACCCCTTGCCGGTCAGCCTCTGCTTCGCGCTCATCGCGTGTTCTGCCTGGCTCAATCTGTTTCTGGCGTTTCGTTATCCGGCGGCACATCGGCTCGGTCCATCTGCTGCCTTCGGCATATTGATCTTCGACAGCGCGCAATTGGCGGGCCTTCTTTACATGACCGGCGGGCTGACAAACCCGTTCGCGCTGCTGCTCACGGTTCCGGTCGTCATCTCCGCCACGTCGCTGCCTTTGCGGCTAACCGCAATACTCGGCGGCTGCGTCATGGCGGCGGCAACGCTTCTGGTGTTCTTCCATCTGCCGCTTCCGTGGGTTGATGGCGAAAGCCTCAACATTCCCTTTGTCTATGTCGCCGGCATGTGGATGGCGGTTTTCTCCTGCATCTCCTTCACCGGTCTTTATGCGTTCAGGGTGGCAGAGGAAGCGCGCCAGTTGGCCGACGCGCTCACCGCTACTGAACTCGTCCTGCTGCGCGAGCAACATCTGTCTGCGCTGGATGGCCTTGCCGCTGCGGCGGCACATGAACTCGGCACGCCGCTGGCAACCATAACTCTTGTCGCGCGCGAGATGGAGCGATCGCTTGGCAATGACAGCCGCTACCGCGAAGACGTTACGCTACTGCGAACGCAGGGCGAGCGCTGCCGCGAAATCCTCAAGCGTCTCACCAGCCTTTCCAGCGAAAGCGAGGAACATCTTGCGCGCCTGCCGCTCACCTCGCTGATCGAGGAGATCACTGCCCCACATCGGGACTTCGGCATCGGCATTGATCTCGTGCCCGAAGTACGGATTGGCCCGGAACCAGTCAGCCAGCGCAATCCGGGTGTCATCTACGGCTTGGGCAATCTTGTCGAAAACGCCGTCGATTTTGCGCGCGAAAAAGTGACTATCCGCTGGAACTGGGACAACTCGTTGGTGCGTATTTCGATCCTCGACGACGGCCCCGGCTTCCCGCCGGAAATCATCGACCGCATTGGCGAGCCTTACGTCTCGACACGGCAGGGCAATCCCGATTCAGGAGGCGGCGGCCTGGGGCTTGGCCTTTTTATCGCAAAGACTTTGCTTGAGCGTTCGGGCGCCGATCTGAAGTTCGGCAACGCTACCGGAAGAGGCGAGGGCGCACTCATTGAAATCGTTTGGCCACGCCGAATCTTCCTTGGCAGTGAGGCTCAATCCGAAATACGCAAGGAAATTGCCTGAATATTCATATGCACTGTTGGAACGTGTCGCTCAAAGTGGCTATATGTTTTCAAGAAAAAGGCAGCATTGATCCAAAATGAACATCGAAGCCAACGCACCTCAAGTAACCGGCGACGACACTTCGCTTTTACTGGTGGATGACGATAAGCCGTTCGTCACCAGACTGGCCCGCGCTATGGAAGCGCGTGGTTTCGTTGTCGACACCGCCGAGAGCGTTGCTGAAGCCGTAGCAAAAGCGAAGGCGCACCCGCCAGCCTATGCCGTTGTCGACATGCGTTTGGGTGACGGCAACGGCCTCGATGTTATTGCCGCAATCCGCGAAAAACGCGCCGATGCGCGCGCGGTTATCCTGACGGGTTACGGCAATATCGCGACCGCCGTCACTGCCGTTAAGCTGGGTGCAATCGATTACCTCTCGAAGCCCGCAGACGCTGATGATGTGTTCGCCGCGCTCACCAACAGCGGCGAGCAACGCGCGGCCCCACCGGAAAATCCAATGTCCGCTGACCGGGTTCGCTGGGAGCACATCCAGCGCGTGTTTGAAATGTGCGACCGCAACGTTTCGGAAACGGCGCGGCGGCTCAACATGCATCGCCGCACGCTCCAGCGCATCCTCGCCAAACGCGCGCCTCGCTAACCGCTATTCGCTTTCGCCGTCCAGCGCTGCGATCTGCACACCGGCAATCTCCGCCGCCAGCAATCGCGCCGCTCCCGCTCGCGCCAGCCGCAGCATGAGCGATTTCCGCGTTGCGGCCGCCATCCGGTGCTCCGGCGCATCGCGCATTATTTCCGCGCCATAGCCGTCGGAGAGAATGAAGCCACATTCCTCGGGAAAAATCTCAGACGGCACGCCCGGATGCGTCGCGAAGAAAAAGCGATCGGAATGCAGCCTGTATTCCGGCCATTTCCGGTCCACCCGAAAATCCTCGATCGAGGATTTGATTTCGATGATCCATATGTCGCCTTGGCGTGTCAGCGCAACGAGATCGGCCCGCCGCCCGGTCGCGAGGCAAAGCTCCGGCAACACGTGCATTCCCATTTCGGTCAGCAGTCGCTGGACGCCCCGCCGCACGAGCATCGCGCGATCTGATTGGCGTCCGTCGACGAGTGGGTTCACGGAGAATGGCGAAACGATAGGCATGAATCAACATGCCACGCTTTGTTCACGTTTTGAACCCGTTTTTCGCATCGCCTGCAATATCATCGAGAATCGGGCAATCCGGGCGATTGTCGCCGTGGCAAGCGCTGACCAATTTTCGCAACGTCGCCTGCATGGATTTCAACTCCGCGATCTTCTGCTCGATTTCGTCCACATGCGAAAGCGCGATGGCGCGCACATCCTGACTGGCGCGGTTGCGGTCGCGGTAGAGTGCCATGAGCTGGCGGCAATCATCGATTGAGAAGCCGAGGCCTCGCGCGCGCCTCAAAAACGACAATCGATGGATGTCGTCCTGCGAATAGTCGCGATAGCCGTTCTGCGCGCGTGCGGGGAAGATCAGGCCAATCTCTTCGTAATAGCGAATCGTTTTCGACGGCAGGCCGGATTGTTCGGCAGCTTGACCAACATTCATTGCAATTCCTCACTGATCTGTGATCGGCACTTCGGCCCGTTCGATATAGCAAACGCGTCGTCAAGCGCGGTAGCAACGCAAAGTTGTTGCCGAAATGCCATAGATGCACAGGACACGCGCTCTCTAACCCCAAAGATAGGGTTGAGGACCTTGGCAATCAAATGGCCGCCCGCTTAACAATTGCGGCGAAGATGAGGCCGAATCGAAACGGGCGGGTGGAGAGCGGATGAAGCTGAAAGCGGCATTGGTAGCGATGGCATTGAGCACCGGGCTCGCCGGTTGCAGCTTCGATGGCATGCCTACGCTTATGGTCGCCAATTACGGTGCGACCCGCGATCTCGGTTATTCGCTGCCTGCAATTCCCGTTTACAAGGTGCCCGCGCAGTATCGTCGCCAGATCGTGCGTTATGACACCAGCGAGCAGCCGGGCACGATCATTGTCGATACTGGCCGCAAGTTTCTCTACTACGTTCTGCCCGATGGCAAAGCCGTTCGTTATGGCATCGGAGTAGGTCGCGAAGGTTTTGAGTGGCATGGAACGGCCCGCGTTGCGTTGAAGCGCGAGTGGCCGACCTGGACTCCTCCGGCAGCGATGATCAAGCGCCAGCCGGAATTGGCAAAATGGGCGGGCGGACAGCCGGGCGGGTTAATGAATCCGCTCGGTGCCCGCGCCCTTTATCTTTTCAACAAGGGCGGCGACAGCGGCTACCGTCTGCACGGCACGCCGGAGTGGTGGTCGATTGGCAAGGCCATGTCGTCCGGCTGCATCCGTTTGATGAATCAGGACATTATCGATTTGTATGATCGCGCCAGCGTTGGCGCAAAAGTAATAGTGATGTAAGCGAACCGTCCGGCAACAAGGACTAAAAGCGTACTAAAAAGCCGGGCATTGCCCGGCTTTTTTGATTCTGCTTTGTCGCTGGTTTCAGGAGACTTGCTCGACCTCTTGCACTTCGGGAATGAAGTGCCGCAGCAGGTTCTGAATGCCGTGCTTCAACGTGGCGGTCGAGGATGGGCAACCGGCGCAGGCGCCCTTCATGTTCAGGAACACGGTGCCGTTTTCATATCCGCGGAAGGTGATGTCGCCGCCGTCCTGCGCCACCGCGGGGCGCACGCGCGTGTCGAGCAATTCCTTGATCGTCAGCACAATCTCTTCGTCGGCCTTATCGTAGAATTCGTCCGCCTCGTCAGCATCGGCCTGACGCGGGGCGCTGTTCGCCATCACCGGCATGCCGGTCATGAAATGCTCCATGATCGCGCCGAGAATTGCGGGCTTCAGATGCTGCCAATCGGGGCCATCGGCTTTCGTTACGGTGATGAAATCATAGCCGAAAAATACGCCGTTCACGCCATTGATAGCGAACAGGCGGCCAGCCAGCGGAGACGATGCCGCCGCGCTGTCGGCATCACGAAAATCGGCAGTGCCGTCTACCATCACTTCACGGCCCGGAAGAAACTTCAATGTCGCCGGGTTCGGCGTGGCTTCGGTCTGGATGAACATGATAAACTCCGCGCGCGTAGCGCTTCTTTCTTAGAACTGTTCTAAAATAGACTGGAACGGCTCTGCGTTCAAGTCTGTTCCAGCCTATATATGGCATCCGCGCGCAATATCACAGACACGTCGACGAAAAGAGACGCGCGCCTGCGTTTGAACTCGGCTTTGCCACGCCCGGAGCCATAGCGAAGGGCGGGGTGGTGCCGGCAGGCGGATGAGGGGTAAACAGTCCGTTGTGAACGCAGCCCATAACTACGTCAGGCTGTCGATCTCTTCGTCAGACAGGTTCATTGGCACGACGGTAACAGGAATGGGGAAGGCGGCCGCCTTGCCTGCAATTGAGGCAACCAGCGGGCCGGGGCCTTCCTTGTTGCTGCCGGCAGCAAGCACCAGGATCGCGATGTCCTGATCGTCTTCTATCAGCTTATGAATTTCCTCGGTCGCCTTGCCCTCGCGCACGACGAGTTCCGGCTCGATGCCGAGCTTGCTCCTGATCTTTGCCGCAGCATTGTCCAGCGCCGCATTAGCTGTTGCTGTCGCTTCCTCGCGCATGATGCGCTCCACGCCAAGCCATTGCTGGAAATCGGTGGGGTCGATCACATAGAGCAGCACGACGACGCCGTTGGTGTTCAGCGCGCGCTTGGAAGCATAGGCAATGGCGCGCTCGCATTCCGGCGTGTCGTCGATAATCGCCAGAAATTTGCGTCTGTGTCCGGCCTCTCGGCTCAGTCGTTTGGATACCATGGAATCAGGTTTTCCGGTGTCGCTGTTCCCGGCAATCTGCCACCGGGCCGGCCCGCTCGCAAGCGGGCCGATTATCCGGATTATTGGTCCTGCAACAGTCCGATGATCGAACGCACATCATGCATGGTGGCTTCGGCCAGCGCGCGGGCGCGGTCGCCGCCATCGCTCAGAACGCCGTCCACATATGTGCGGTCGGCGCTGATGCGGCGCATTTCTTCAGCAATCGGAGCCATCGTCACAACGGCAAGCTCGGCCAGCGCAGGCTTGAAGATCGAAAACTGCGTTCCTCCGAATTCCTTCAATACCTGCTCCTTGCTGATGTCCGCCAGACCCGCATAGATGCCGACGAGGTTTTCCGCCTCCGGCCTACCCGCCAGCCCATCGACTTCGCTTGGCAATGCATCGGGGTCGGTCTTTGCCTTCTTGATCTTTTTCGAGATCGTGTCGGCATCGTCCGTCAGGTTAATGCGTGACAAATCCGAAGGGTCGGACTTGGACATCTTCTTCGAGCCATCGCGCAGCGACATGATGCGCGCGGCGGCTCCGCCGATAATCGGCTCGGTGATCGGGAAATAACCATTCACCGTCTCGTCGCCAACCTGCATTTCCACACCGAGATTGCGCGCGGCAATGCGCTCCGAAAAGTCATTGTTGAACTTCTGCGCAATGTCGCGGGTCAGTTCGAGGTGCTGCTTCTGGTCTTCGCCAACCGGCACATGCGTCGCGCGATAGAGCAGGATGTCCGCCGCCATCAGGCTCGGATAGGCAAGCAGGCCGAGCGAGGCGTTTTCACGATCCTTGCCTGCCTTGTCCTTGAACTGCGTCATGCGGTTCATCCAACCGATGCGCGCGACACAATTGAATATCCAGGCCAGCTCGGCGTGCTGCATGACGCGGCTCTGGTTGAAAACAATGTGCTTTTGCGGGTCGATGCCCGATGCCAGAAACGCCGCCGTA
Organism: Mesorhizobium denitrificans; assembly: GCF_003403035.1. GTDB lineage: Bacteria > Pseudomonadota > Alphaproteobacteria > Rhizobiales > Rhizobiaceae > Mesorhizobium_G > Mesorhizobium_G denitrificans. The sequence continues at coordinate 434,745 of NZ_QURN01000001.1, forward strand.
ATGGAGCGCGTCTGGTCTTCCAGATCGTCGTGAACGAGCTGGGCTGTCAGCGAGTGCAGATCGACGACGCAGTAAATGCAGTCGTAGTTGTCCTGCAACGCAACGAAGCGCCGGATTGCACCGAGATAGTTTCCGAGATGCAGATTGCCTGTAGGCTGGACGCCCGAGAAAACGAGCGGTTTGAAGGCAGACATGTCAAATTCCTCGTGGCTTGTGGAGGGCCGTTTCGCGCGCGGCGAAAATCGCGTGCGGCTTATGGCGCAAGCGCGGCCCTCAATCAAGCTCGTTGTTGGTCGCAGGTGCTGTGCCAGCCTTGCGCCGCACGCTGCGCCGGATCATTCCAATGTCGGCCCCGCCAATTGCAAACGCCGCCACGAAATAAACCAGCGCGCCGCAAGCCGTCAGCATCAGCAGCGCCGGTGCCTGCGTGTGCAGCCGAACACCGCTGTGAAGATAAGGCGCGAACCATTCGCTGCCATACCACAGCACGCCTGCCATGATCGCGGAAGCGAGGAATAGGCGCGGAATGCGTTTCAGCAGCCCGGTATCCTTCCCCCAATGGCCGCGCCGCTGCAGCGTCACGAACAGCATCGCGGCGTTCAGCCAGCCGGAAACCACGGACGCCACCGCGATACCCGGCGCACCCATGCGCGGCAGCAAAGTGATCGCCAGCGCAAGGTTCACCGCCACTGAGATCGCTGCGTAGATCATCGGCGTGCGCGTGTCTTCGCGCGCAAAGAAGCCTGGCGTGAAGGCCTTGATCAACACGAATGCTGGCAAGCCCAACCCGAAAATCGCGAGAATTGCGGAGACGGTCGGCGTGCTGTTCGTCGCGGCAAACTGCCCGCGCTCGTAAAGCACGCGCACAATCGGCTCGGCTATCACCACCAGCGCTGCCGCCGCTGGCAGTGTGAGAAACAGCGTAAACTCCACCGAGCGGTTCTGCAGGTTTTCCGCCTCGGCCATATTGTTGGCTTTCAGCGCGCGCGCCAGTTCCGGAAGCAGTACGATTGCCACGGCGATGCCAACCACACCGAGCGGAAGCTGATAGATGCGGTCGGCATAGGCCAGCGAGGAAACCGCGCTGCTGACACCCGATGCAATCGCGGTTCCAACCAGCGTGTTGATCTGCGTAATACCACCCGTCACGGCCGCCGGCAGCGCAAGCAGCAGCAGTCTTTTCACGTTCGGCGTCAGGTGTGGACGGCGGAAGCCAATTGAAATGCCAGCGTGGCGCACGGCTGCCCATACAATCGCAAGCTGCACGATGCCTGCCGCCAAAACACCCCATGCCAGCGCATAGCCGATGTCGAAATCCGTCAAATCGTAATACCAGGCGTAGGCCAGCACAGAGATCAGGATGATATTGAGAAACACCGGCGCAACCGCTGCTGCAAAGTAGCGGCGCAGTGAATTGAGCATTCCGCTCATCATTGCCGCCAGCGACATGCAGATCAGATATGGAAACATGATCGTCGCGAGCCGTACGGTCATGTCGAACTTCTGCGGTTGCTCTGCGAAGCCCGGCGCCACGCCGTATCGCACGATCAGCGGCATGGACAATTCCATGATGATCGTCAGCGCGAGCAGCGCGGTGAACAGCACGCCGAACACTTCTTCCGAAAAGCGCTTGGCGCCATCCGTGCCGTTCGCCTCGATCTCCTTGGCAAACAACGGTACAAAAGCCGAGTTAAAGGCGCCTTCCGCAAACAGCCGCCGGAATGTGTTTGGAAACTGAAACGCGGCATTGAAAGCGTCTGCAATTGGGCCTGTGCCCAGCGCCGCCGCCATGAACATCTCGCGCGTGAAGCCGAGGATTCGGCTCATCAGCGTGCCCGACGCAACCGTGGCAAATTTCTTGACGAGGCTCATGCAAGGAACCCCTCATCCGCCAGCCGGCACCTTCTCCCACATGGGGAGAAGGCAGAACCTTTCATTCCCGGTTTCAACCTTCGACGCTGCAAGGCAAGCGAAGCTATACAATTACCCTCCTTCTCCCCTTGTGGGAGAAGGTGCCGGCAGGCGGATGCGGGGTATTCTAAGCTCTGTACGCTCATTCCGTTATTTCCCTGCCGTCGAAGCGCGCTCTTTTTCGGCGGGCTTTTCGCGGCTACCGGCCAGCGCTTCAAGCAGGCACGTCTGAATGGCTTTTTGCCGGGAGGGGTTTTCGATTTTCTGGCCGGTCAGGTCGGTTACGTAGAACGTGTCGATCACCTTTTCCCCAAAAGTCGTGATATGCGCCGACGCGATGTCGAGCGACAAATCGGACAGCGCCCGCGTTATTTCGGACAGCAAACCGGGACGATCCAACCCTTCTACTTCGATAACCGAAAAACGATTGGACAAGGAATTTCGGATTGCAACGCGCGGTTCGATCACAAACGCCTTGGCACCCCGGCGTAGCTTGGTGCGCTTTTCAATAATGTCGGGCAGCCAGCTCTTGCCGCTCAGCGCATCCTCGATCAGCCGTCCCACGCGTTCGCCCCGGCGCAATTCGTCTTCGTCGCGCTCGAACTCGCGCGCAATCAGGATTGTATCGAGCGCACGCCCATCAGACGTGGTGAACACTTGCGCATCGACAATATTGCCGCCCGCCGCCGCGCAGGATCCCGTAATCACCGAGAGCAGGCGCGGGTGGTCCTGCGCGAGAACAGTGATCTCCGTGACCGCCTCGAAGCGATGCACCTTCACCATGGTGGCGACTTTTCTGTCGTGCTTGTCGGCATCGCGGATGAACTCCGCATGGCGCACCTGATCGGCAAGATCGACAGTCAGCAGATAATTATCATAGTGCAGGGCCGCATATTTCGTGCCCAGCCCTTGCGGCCAGCTACTCAACGCTTCCTCAAGCTCGGTGCGGGCGGATTGTGTACGCTCGGCGCGCGACACCTCCGAGAAGCCACCGGTCAGCAAGAGCTCCGTCTCGTAATAGAGTGTGCGCAAAAGCTGGCCCTTCCAGCCGTTCCACACGCCGGGGCCAACTCCGCGAATATCGCAAACTGTAAGGATGAGCAGCAGCTTCAACCGATCGACCGACTGCACGATGGAGGCAAAATCATCAATCGTCTTGCGGTCGTTCAGGTCGCGAGTCTGCGCCGTCATGGACATGGCCAGATGGTTTTCCACAAGCCACGCCACAAGTTCGGTATCGGCGGGCGACAGCCCCATATGCGGGCAGATATGCCGCACGATGCGTGCGCCACCTTCAGAATGATCCTCAGGGCGTCCCTTGGCGACATCGTGTAGAAGCACGGCGACGTAAAGAACTTCGCGATACCGGCGCAGACCCGGCATCAGCGTGTGGGAAAGCGGATGTACTTTTGCGCCTTCGCCATGCTCGATTTCAGACAGCACGCCGATGCAACGGATAAGATGCTCGTCGACCGTGTAGTGGTGGTACATCGAGAACTGCATCATCGCGACGATCTTGCCGAATTCCGGTATCAGCTTGCCGAGCAACCCGGCTTCGTTCATGCGCCGAAGGTTCAGTTCCGGGTTCCGGTCCGAGCTTAGGATATCGAGGAAAAGCCGGTTGGCTTCCTTGTCGCGCCGCAGGTTCCGGTCCACCAGATTGAGCGAGCGGGTCAGCAGTTTCAGCGCATCTGGATGAAACTCGAACCCATGTCGATCCGCAAACCAGAACAGCCGCAGCATGTTCACCGGATCGCGCTTGAACACCGCATCGTCGGAAACATTAATGCGATGATTATCGACTATGAAATCGGATGTGCCTGCAATCTTGCGCTTGCGTCGCGAGAAAGTAGCAAAAATGCGGTTGAAGCCGGGAACGTGTTTGGCCTGCTCTTCCTCAAGCGCGGCACAGAAAATGCGGGTCAGGTCGCCCACATCTTTCGCCACGAGGAAGTAGTTTTTCATGAAGCGCTCAACCGCAGAAAGGCCGGGGTGGTCGGTATAGCCGAGCCGTGCGGCGATTTCCCGTTGCAGGTCGAAATGCAGCCGCTCTTCGGCCTTCCCCGCAAAGAAATGCATGTGGCAGCGAACCGCCCATAGAAAATCTTCGGCCTTCTTGAACTGCAAATATTCCTGTCGGGTGAAAACCTCTTTTTCCACCAGTTCCGCAGCGTCGCGCACGCGGTAGAAATACTTGCCGATCCAGAACAGCGTATGCAGGTCGCGCAGGCCGCCTTTGCCGTCCTTCACGTTGGGTTCGACCAGATAGCGGCTTTCGCCGCCCTTGGCGTGCCGCGTGTCGCGCTCGGCCAGCTTCGCCTGCACGAATTCCGGTCCCGTATTGCGCACGATCTCATTGTCAAACCGGTGCACCAGATCGTCAAACAGCGCTTTTTCACCCCAGATGAAACGCGCCTCCAGAATGGATGTGCGGATCGTCATATCCGCCTCTGACTGGCGCAGGCATTCATCCACATTGCGCGTGGCGTGGCCCACCTTCAGCCCCATGTCCCATAGCACATAGAGCATGTATTCCACGATCTGCTCGCCCCAAGGGGTCTGCTTGTAGGGCAGCAGGAAAAGCAGATCGATGTCCGAGCCGGGCGCGAGCAGCCCTCGCCCATAGCCACCAACCGCAACAATTGCCATGCGTTCGGCTGTGGAAGGATTCTGCGAGCGATAAACATGCTCGGTCGCGAAGTCATAGAGAACGCAAATAAGCTCATCCATCAACTGGCAGAGCCATTCGGCGCATCGTGTGCCGTCGCCGGTTTTGATGAGCGCAGCCTCCGCCTCGGCGCGCCCGGCGGCAAGCTCTTCCTTCATGATGCTCAGCACTTGCGCCCGGATCGCCGGACTGGAGCCGTCGCCGCCTGAATGCGCCGTCAACGCCGTGAGTCTGGAGCGCAACGCATCCGAGTCGATAAAGGAATCAGCGGTGGCCATTCGTATCCGAAAATCTCAACCGGCGCGTGCTATAAACCCTTTCGACTGAAGTCGAAAGGGTTTGGGGCCGCAACCATTTGGACCCTTGAACTACCCTTTCCGCCACCCTCGGGCTTGTCCCGAGGATCTGCGGCGTTGAGCGGTAATGTCTAAAAACACGGTTGTGGATCCTCGGGACAAGCCCGATGATGACGCTGCTCGATCGACCCAAGGGCTTCATCGCTACGCCGCTTCGGTGCGAACCTGATAATCCTTCACATCGGTAAAGCGGATTGCCTTCCACCGCTCCGCCTCATAGTTCAGCGAAAAGCTGTGCTGCGCTAGAAACACCGGATCATTGTCCAGATCGCGGGCAATGTCGCCACGATGGGCGTCGATAAAGCGCTGCACTTCGGCGCGATCATCCGCTGCAATCCAGCGACACACCGAGAACCGCGACATTTCGAAATCGACCGGCAGGCTATATTCTGCGGCCAGGCGCTCTTTCAGCACGTCCAGCTGTAGCGCGCCGACCACGCCGACAATCGCCGGAGAACCATCTTCCGGCTGGAAAAGCTGCACAACGCCTTCCTCGGCCATCTGCTGCAGCGCTTCTTTCAGCTTCTTTGCCTTCATGGCATCGCCAAGTCGAACGCGGCGCAGAATTTCCGGTGCGAAGTTGGGAACGCCTCGGAAAATAACGTCCTCGCCCTCGGTCAGCGTATCGCCGATGCGCAGCGTACCGTGGTTGGGAATACCGACAACATCGCCTGCATAGGCTTCGTCCGCAGTCACGCGGCTGCGCGCAAAAAAGAACTGCGGCGCGCTGAGGCTCATTTGTTTTCCGGTGCGCACCAGCTTGGCTTTCATGCCGCGCTCCAGCGTACCGGAGCAAACGCGCACAAATGCGATACGGTCGCGGTGATTGGGGTCCATATTGGCCTGAATCTTGAACACGAAGGAGGTCATCTTGTCCTCCGTCGCGTGTACCATGCGCGTATCCGCTTCCTGGTCGCGCGGCGGCGGCGCCCATGCGCCAAGCGCTTCGATCAAGTCGCGCACGCCGAAATTGCGCAGCGCCGAGCCGAAGAACACCGGCGTCAGATGTCCCTCAAGAAATGCCTTGTGGTCAAACGGCCTGCACGCTTCGCGTGCCAGTTCCAGCTCTTCGATAAACGCTTCGCGGTCATTCTCGGGCAGCAATCCGGCAACCCTGTTGGAATCCGGCCCATTAACCTTTTGCCGCTCGACCTCGGCATCGCCATGCCGCACGGCATTTTCTGCCAAATGATAGGTGCCGGCAAACGACTTGCCGCTACCGATCGGCCAGGTAATCGGCGCGGTGTCCAGTGCCAGCTTATGCTCGATTTCGTCCAGAATCTCGAACGTATCGCGGGCTTCGCGATCCATCTTGTTGACGAAAGTGACGATCGGAATGTCGCGCATGCGGCAAACCTCGAACAGTTTCAGCGTGCGCGGTTCGATGCCCTTTGCGGCGTCGATCACCATCACTGCGCTGTCGACCGCCGACAGCGTGCGATAGGTGTCGTCCGCGAAATCCTCGTGACCCGGCGTATCGAGCAGATTGAAAACGTTGTCGCCATATTCGAAGGTCATCACCGAGGTCACGACCGAAATGCCGCGTTCGCGCTCGATCTTCATCCAGTCGGAGCGCGTGTTCATGCGGTCCTTTTTGGCCTTCACCTCGCCCGCAAGCTGGATCGCGCCGCCGAAAAGCAGCAGCTTTTCCGTCAGCGTGGTCTTGCCCGCGTCAGGGTGCGCGATAATCGCAAATGTGCGGCGGCGCGCGACCGCCTTCTTAATCGGCTCGGTCATTTTCTGGATTCCATTCGGGGCGGGCTTCTAGCAGTGCAGACGCTGCCTGTCGAGAAAGACGCGCAAGCCGTGGATATCGTGTCTTACATGCGCATTTACAATTGACCCCGCGCTTCACCCGGCCAATATCGTCGGCCATGAAAATCGTCCGCGACGGTCATCCTGAAATCGGCATTGTTCGGCTCGCTCATGCCGAGAGGCTGCCTCTGCCCGCTTATGAGACAAGCGGCGCGGCCGGCATGGATTTGCGCGCCGCCGTGCCGGAAGACCGGCCTCTTGTCATTTTGGCCGGAAAGCGCGCCCTCGTGCCGACCGGCCTCGTTATGGAGATACCGGAAGGCTTCGAAGGGCAAATTCGCCCGCGGTCGGGCCTCGCACTCAAACACGGCATCACCTGCCTGAACACTCCCGGCACAATCGACAGCGATTATCGCGGTGAGGTGAAGGTGCTGCTCGTCAATCTGGGCGAGGATGATTTCACGGTCACGCGCGGCATGCGCATTGCACAGATCGTGTTCGCTGCTGTCTCGCGCGCCACCATCAGCGAGCGCAACACGGCAGCATCCACCGACCGTTCGTCGGGCGGTTTCGGCTCCACTGGAACAGCCTGACCAGCCAATCGGCTGTATCTGCCCTCTTTTTTGCAACCTTGCGCGGTAATACTGTCTTTATGCGATGAAGCAGAGGGATGAATCGTGGACAAGGGCGCGGCATTCAGAGAATTGCACGACAGCGTGTTCGTCATGCCGAATCCGGCAGACATCGGAACCGCAAAGCTGCTCGCAGCCTGCGGCTTCAAGGCTCTGGCGACAACCAGCGCTGGCTATGCGTGGGCGCGAGGCTTAAACGACGGCGACGTTGGCTTCGAAGCCATGATACAGCATTGCCGGGAAATGGTCGCGGCAACTGACCTGCCGCTTTCCGCCGATCTCGAAAAGGGCAAGGGCAACAGCGCCGATAGCGCCGCCGAAACCGTGTTCGCTGCAGAGGCTGCCGGTCTTGCGGGCTGCTCGCTTGAAGATCACAGCGGTGATCCCGCCAATCCGATTTACGACTTCGATCACGCCGTGGAGCGCATCGCCGCCGCTGCCGAAGCGGCCAGATCGCTGAAGCATGACTTCGTCCTGACAGCTCGCTCCGAAAACTTTCTTTGGAGCCGTCCGAACGCCGACGACACGATCCGCCGCCTGCAAGCATTCGAGCAAGCGGGTGCGGATGTGCTTTTTGCGCCCGGCGTCTCTGACATCGGTGTTATTCGGGAAATCTGTAAAGCGGTCACGCGGCCCGTAAACGTTCTGGCAGGCAGCCCGCATTTCACAGTCGAGGCGCTTGCCGAAGCTGGTGTAAAGCGCATCTCGCTAGGGCCGCGCCTCTCCAATCTCGCTTTTGGCGCAATCGAGCGGGCCGCGCGTGAAATTCTGGACAGCGGCAAATTTGGATTCACCGCTGAAATCATGCCTTCCGCGCGTATCTCTCAAATAATGGCCGGCAAATCCAAATGATGCTCTCCGTCGTAGACATGCATACCGGCGGTGAGCCGGTGCGGATCATCACCGCAGGCTATCCCGCTGTTCTCGGCAATTCCATTCTGGAAAAGCGTGCCTATGCGCGGGACAATCTCGACGATCTGCGCAAGCTCCTGATCTTCGAGCCACGCGGCCACTATGACATGTACGGCGCATTACTGGTGACGCCCAGCTTGCCGGAAGCGGATATGGCCGTGCTCTTCATGCACAATGAGGGCTATTCCACCATGTGCGGCCACGCTGTAATCGCGCTAGGCCGTTACGCTGTGGAGCAGGGGCTTGTGCCGCCTGTCGAGCCTGTCACGACCGTCAATATCGAGTGCCCCTGCGGTCTGGTCCGGGCATCCGTCGCCGTCAGTGGCGGCAAGGCCGGCATGGTGTCGTTCGAGAGCGTTCCCGCCTTCCTTCTGGAGCGTGACCGCTCACTGGATCTGGCTGGCGTCGGCACGGTAAAATTCGACATTTCTTATGGCGGAGCTTTTTATGCGCTGGCCGATTGCGCGCAGTGGGGGCTGGAATTTGGGCGCAGCCGCATACGTGATTTTGTCGATGCCGCAACCGCGTTGACCGAGGCAGTAAAGCGCACGCATTCAATCATCCATCCCGAACATGCCGACCTTGGCTTTCTATATGGAACCATTCTGACGGATGGCGGCGACGGCAGCGGAGGCATCGCAACCCGAAACGTCTGCATATTTGCCGATGCCGAAGTTGACCGCTCCCCCACCGGCTCCGGCGTCACGGCGCGGCTTGCGGCCATGCACGCCAGGAGCGATCTTCGCGAAGGTGAACAGCGACTGTTTGAAAGCATCACCGGTGCGCATTTTTCGGGCGAGATGGTTCGCCGCACCAATGTCGGCACGCATGAAGCGATTGTTGCGCGGGTGGGCGGACGGGCGTATTACACAGGCAGAGCGGAATACTCGCTGGAGGAGGGAGACAAGCTCGGCAAAGGATTTTTGCTGCGATGACGAACCTGCCCATCCTCTTGCTGCCCGCGATCGCGGCGCTCACGCCAATTTCTGCGTACGCCGCCAAGCTGCCAGACGCCGTGCAGATGCAGCTTGTCATGATGCTTCAGGCAGAAATCGCACCATGCTGGACAATGCCGCCGATAGACGGAAAGGCGCCAGCACCAGTTACCATACAGGTGCTTCTGAAAAAGGATGGCTCGCTCGCGCGCAAGCCATCAGCCATCGCATTGCCGCAAGACAAAACTGCGAAGGCGCTGGCCACCAGTGCGATCCGTGCGGTTGAAAGATGCGCGCCGTTCGACAGTGTCGCGCAGCACCCGAAGGCCTATGACAATTGGCGGGAACTGCACATCAACTTCGCTCCGCTCGGCAATTGAATTCTGCGCTTTTCTTTGCAAGCCAAAGCATTTAGACCCCAGCGCGTGACACAGTTGGGGCGCGCATGAGCAAGTTTGACGTTCTTTGCATCGGCAACGCGATTGTCGACATCATCTCGCACAGCGACGAAGCATTTCTCGTCGAGAACGGCATCATCAAAGGCGCAATGAACCTTATAGACACCGAGCGTGCCGAGCTTCTTTACAGCCGCATGGGTCCTGCGATCGAGGCGTCAGGCGGCAGCGCTGGAAATACGGCGGCGGGCATCGCAAGCCTTGGCGGCAAGGCCGCGTTTTTCGGCAAGGTCGCGCTTGACCAGCTTGGCGAAATCTACACGCATGACATTCGCGCGCAGGGCGTGGCGTTTGATACGCAGCCGCTGGCCGGTCCGCCGCCAACGGCGCGTTCCATGATTTTCGTTACGCCCGATGGCGAGCGCTCCATGAATACCTATCTTGGCGCCTGCGTGGAGCTTGGACCGGAAGACGTAGAAGAAGACAAGGCACGTGCTGCTCAGGTCACCTATTTCGAGGGCTATCTGTGGGATCCACCCCGCGCCAAAGACGCCATCCGCCTGACCGCTAAATACGCGCATGCCGCTGGCCGACAGGTGTCGATGACGCTTTCGGATTCTTTCTGCGTCGGGCGTTATCGCGACGAATTCCTCGATCTCATGCGCTCTGGAACCGTCGATATCGTTTTCGCCAATAGCCACGAAATCAAATCGCTCTACGAAACCTCGTCCTTCGAGACGGCTGTGGATTTGATCCGTAAGGACTGCAAGCTCGCTGCCGTTACGCGCTCGGAAAAGGGCTCCCTCATCGTGCGCGGCGATGAAACCTACGAGATTGCGCCTAAAACAGTGCGCCAAGTTGTCGATACGACCGGCGCTGGCGATCTCTACGCCGCTGGCGTGCTTTACGGTTACACGCAGGGGTTCGACCTCAAGCGCTGCGGCGATCTTGGTTCACTCGCTGCAGGACTGGTCATCGAGCAGATAGGCCCGCGCCCCCGCCAAAGCCTGAAAAACGAAGCGATCAAGGCCGGATTGCTTTAGTGCGGCTCTGATAGCTCTGCGGAGAGCAGGCTCACTGTCGACGGGAGCTACGTTTCTCAGTTCGTCATCCTTGGGCTTGTCCCAAGGATCTACTGGTTTCGACTGGCGGGCGGATGAGTCTGAAAGACGAAGCGATCAAGGCCGGATTGCTTTCAGGGAAAGGTCGGCGCTGTCCCGCATCCCGTGGCCGCGACCTTCCCCGTTTACGGGGAGAAGGTGCCAGCAGGCAGACGAGGGGCGGCGCTATCCTTTCAGGAAAAGCGCCACAATCCCAACCGTCAAATATGCAGTGCGTGGCCGAGAGCCTTGAGCGCCGCTTCCTGGAACGCCTCTCCCTGAGTCGGGTGCGCATGGATCGTACCGGCAATGTCCTCGAGCCTTGCGCCCATTTCGATTGCCAGGCCAAACGCTGCGGATAGCTCCGAAACGCCTTGTCCGACCGCCTGAATTCCCAGCACGACATGGTTATCCGCGCGCGCAACCACGCGCACAAATCCTTCTTCGCCCAGCTTGGTCATGGCGCGGCCATTGGCGGTGAAGGGGAACATACCGATCTTGACCTCGGTGCCAGCCGCCTTCGCTTCGTCCGGCGTAAGTCCCGCCGACACGACTTCCGGGTCGGTAAAGCAAATCGCCGGAATGCAGCGCTTGTCCCACGAGCGCTTATGGCCCGCGATAATCTCGGCAACCATTTCGCCCTGCGCCATTGCGCGATGCGCCAGCATAGGTTCGCCCGTCACGTCGCCAATCGCATAAATCCCGCGCATGGATGTGCGGCACTGGTCATCGATGCGGACAAATCGGCCAGACATGGTCAGGTCGATCTGTTCCAGACCCCAACCTGCGGTCTGAGGCTTGCGGCCCACCGTCACGAGAATTTTGTCTGCAACGATTTTCTCATCCTTGCCGTCGGCAGTTTCCACCAGCAGCGCGTCGGCCTTGGCCGAAAGTCCCTTTGCCTTCGCGCCGGTCAGCACCGTAACGCCAAGCGCAGCAAGACGCTTCGTAACAGGTCGCGTCAGTTCAGCGTCATATGTCGCCAGCACGCGCGGCAGAGCTTCCACCACCGTGACCTTCGCGCCCATCTTGGCAAAGGCAATGCCGAGTTCCAGCCCGATATAACCGCCGCCAACAACCGCGAGCGTCTTCGGCACCTCTGTCAGCGAGAGCGCTTCCGTGGAGGAAATAACGTTTCCGCCAAACGGCAGGAACGGCAGTTCAACCGGTACAGAACCAGTCGCGATCACGACATTTTCGGCGCGAATAATCTGCGTGCCGGTCTCCGTCTCGACCTCAACGGTTTTACCGTCACGGAATGTCGCCCAGCCGTTCACCACCTTGACCTTGGCCTTTTTCAGCAGGCCGGAAACACCGCCGGTCAGGCGGCCGACAATGCCGTCCTTCCACGCGATTGTCTTTGCCAGATCAAGCTTCGGCGCCGAAACGCTGATACCGAGCGGGCTCGCGCCATCAGCAAAATGCGTCGCCTTCTCGAATTCCTCGGCCGCATGGATCAGCGCCTTGGAAGGGATACACCCGATATTGAGGCAGGTGCCGCCCGGCTTGTTAGCCTCGACAATAACCGTGTCGATACCAAGCTGGCCCGCGCGAATAGCGCAGACATAGCCGCCCGGACCCGCACCGATAACCAGAAGTTTGCAGGAAATTTCTTTCATGGTCCCGATCCTAGTTATCCATGAAGATCAGCGCAGGCGTTTCGAGCAGCGCCTTGATGCGCTGGACAAACACCGCCGCATCCCAGCCGTCGATCACGCGATGATCGAATGACGAGGAGAGGTTCATCATCTTGCGCGGCACAAATTGCGTGCCGTCCCACATGGGGCGAACCATCATCTTGTTCACGCCGACAATCGCGACTTCCGGGTAGTTGATAACCGGTGTCGTGGCGATCCCGCCCATCGCGCCAAGCGACGTAATGGTAATGGTCGAGCCCGACAATTCCTCGCGCGTCGCCGTTCCAGATTTCGCCGCATCGGCCAACCGGTTCACCTCCGAAGCGCAATCCCACAGGTCGCGCGCCTCGGCGTGGCGAACCACCGGCACCACCAAGCCAGTCGGTGTCTGCGCGGCCATGCCGATATGCACGCCGCCATGCTGGTGGATCACCCCGGCATCGTCGTCGAACAATGCGTTCAACTGCGGCTGTTCGGAAATCGCCTTCACCATCGCTCGCATCAGGAAGGGCAGAAGGGTAAGCTTCGGCCTGTCCGCGCGCTTGCCCTTGTTGAGCGATGCGCGCAGTTCTTCGAGAGTCGTAACGTCTATTTCCTCGACATAGGTAATGTGCGGAATGCGCGACTTTGAAATCCGCATCTTCTCCGCGATCTTGCGGCGAAGCCCGACAACCTTGATTTCGGATACGTCATTGTTCTGAACAAGCCCGCTGCTCTTGCCTGCCGGCTGCGGACCGCGCGCAATAAACGCATCAATATCCTCGTGCGTAATGCGTCCCGCAGGCCCTGAGCCCGCAACCTGACGCAAGTCAACACCGGCCTCGCGTGCCCTCAGGCGTATTGCCGGCGATGCAAGAGGCTTCTCGCCCTCGGCACGCGGAGCGCCCGAAAGCGCACGCGTTGCCGCCGGTTTCGGAGCCGTAGCCACTGGCTTTGGCGCAGGCTCGTCCTTTTTCGCTTCTACAGGTTCAACGGCCTTCGGCTTTTCTTCCTGCTTTGCCGGCTTGGCTTCGGGCGCATCGCCTGCCTTGACATTGCCTTCGCCAGCCACTTCCAGCCGCACGATTGGCGAGCCGATGGCAACAGTGTCGCCAATTTCAGCGCCGAGCCAGATAACCTTGCCATCGACCGGTGAGGGAATCTCGACCGTTGCCTTGTCAGTCATGACGGCGGCCAGCACAGCGTCTTCGCGCACCAGATCGCCGACCTTCACCTGCCATTCGACAAGCTCGGCCTCTGCAACGCCTTCGCCCACATCGGGCAGCTTGATGACGTATTCACCCATGTCTCAAGCCTCCATCGTTTCGATCAGCGCGCGCCCGACGCGGGCAGGGCCGGGGAAGTAATCCCACTCCTGCGCGTGCGGATATGGCGTGTCCCAACCGGCTACGCGCGCGACCGGCGCTTCGAGATGGTAGAAGCAATTTTCCTGAACCAGCGTCACCAGTTCGGCGCCGTAGCCTGAAGTCATTGTCGCTTCGTGGATCACCACGCAGCGGCCCGTTTTCTTCACGGATTCAACGATCGTATCGAGGTCGAGCGGCACCAGCGTGCGCAGGTCGATAACTTCAGCGTCGATGCCCGTTTCTTCCGCCGCCGCCAGCGCGACATGCACCATCGTGCCATACGCCAGCACCGTAACCGCGGCACCGGGGCGGCGGATCAACGCCTTGCCGAGCGGCACGACATAATGCCCGTCCGGCACTTCGCCCAATTCGTGCTTTGACCATGAGGTGACTGGCCTGTCATGGTGCCCGTCAAACGGTCCGTTATAGAGCCGCTTCGGCTCCAGAATAATCACCGGATCGGGATCTTCGATCGCCGCGATCAGCAGGCCTTTCGCATCGACCGGATTGGAGGGAACGACAACTTTCAAGCCCGCAACATGGGTGAACAGCGCTTCGGGGCTTTGACTATGCGTTTGCCCGCCGAAAATGCCGCCGCCCGTTGGCATACGCACCACCAGCGGACAGGTAAAATCGCCCGCCGAGCGATAGCGCAGTCGCGAAGCTTCCTGCGTTAGCTGGTCGTACGCAGGGTACATATAGTCGGCGAATTGAATTTCTACGCAGGGACGCAGGCCATATGCGGCCATGCCGATAGCCGTGCCCACAATACCCGATTCATTGATCGGCGCATCGAAGCAGCGCTCTTTTCCATACTTGGCTTGCAGGCCGGCCGTGCAGCGGAACACGCCGCCGAAATAGCCGACATCTTCACCGTAAACGACGACGCGCTTGTCGCGCTCCATCATCACGTCCAGACCATCGCGAATGGCCTCGATCATAGTTTTGCGCGGCATGGGTTATACTCCTGCCTGCTGGCGCTGGCGGCGCAAATGCGGTGGCATTTCTTCGTAAAGTCCTTCGAAAATATCGCGGACGGATGGCTTGCCGCCGGAATGCAAAGTGCCGTGGCCCTCCGCCTCCTTCTGTGCCGCAATCACGCTGTCCATCACTTCCGCTTCCGCCTGCTTGTGGCGCTCATCGCTCCAGATGCCGCGAAGGATAAGATGGTTCTTGAGCCGCAGGATCGGGTCGCCCAGCGGCCACGCGTCCGACTCCGTCTTCGGACGATAGGCCGAAGGGTCGTCGGATGTGGAGTGCGCGCCCGCGCGGTACGTCACATATTCGATCAGCGTGGGGCCGAGATTGCTGCGTGCGCGCTCTGCGGCCCATTTGGCCACCGCATGCACGGCCAGAAAATCATTCCCGTCCACACGCAGCGAAGGAATGCCGAAGCCGATGCCGCGCGCCGCGAATGTTCCCGAACCGCCACGCGCGATGCCCTGGAATGTCGAAATCGCCCATTGATTGTTGACGACGTTCAGAATGATCGGCGCCTTATAGGTCGAGGCAAAAACAAGCGCCGAGTGGAAATCGGATTCCGCCGTCGATCCGTCGCCGATCCACGCCGCCGCAATGCGCGTGTCCTTGCTGATGGCTGAGGCCATTGCCCAACCCACCGCCTGCACAAACTGCGTCGCGAGATTGCCGGAAATCGTAAAGAACCCATGCTCCCGTGATGAATACATCACTGGAAGCTGTCTCCCGCGCAGCGGGTCGCGCTCGTTGGAGAATATCTGGTTCATCATGTCGACCATCGGATAGCCATCGGCGATCAGCAGGCCAGCCTGCCGATAGGTCGGGAAATTCATGTCGCCTTTTGCCAGCGCCTTGCGGAAAGCCGTCGATACGGCCTCTTCACCGAGATGCTGCATGTAGAAGGATGTCTTGCCCTGCCGCTGCGCCATCTGCATCCGCGCATCGAAGGCGCGCAGCGTCATCATGTGGCGCAGGCCTGCGGTCAACTCTTCGTCCGTCAGCGATCCCGCCCAGGGGCCAACAGCCTCGCCGTCGCGGTTCAGAACGCGAATAATCGAGAACGCCAGCTTGCGTATGGATTCAGGTTCCGCATCGACCGGCGGCCGCTCAACCGAGCCGGCTTCCGGAATAACGACATTTGAGAAATCTGGAGTGCCGCCCGGCCTGACTTCAGGCTCCGGCACGTGAAATTTTAGAGGCGCGCTATTGGCCATGATCATCCTCCCGGTTGACCGGACAAGGTGAACTTACCACACCAGTCGGCCACGCTTCTGATGGCTTTTCAAGGTGATTTCAATGGGGAGTTTACGCCCCCGCTAAAATAGCAAGAGCGGACCGAATTTCGGCCCGCTCGCGCAATTTTCGATCTAGCTGCCCGCGTCTCTGCGCAACTAAGATTTATGATGCACTTTCTGCAGCCCATAGACTGGCGTTGGCAAGCCTTCCATCCGCGCTTTCAGTTGCAGCGCGAGATAGAGCGAATAGTGCCGCGACTGATGCAGATTACCGCCGTGGAACCACAGGCCGTCCTGCTGGGTCGGCTTCCACATGTTGCGTTGCTCGCCCTCCCACGGTCCCGGATCTTTGGTGGTGTCGGAGCCAAGGCCCCAGCATTTCCCAACCTTGTCCGCCACTTCTTTTGATATCAGGTCGGCCGCCCAGCCATTCATCGAGCCATAGCCGGTGGCATAGACCACCAGATCAGCGGGCAGGCGCGTCCCGTCTTTCAGGATTACCGCGTCTTCGGTCAATTCCTGCACATCAGACCCGCTCTTGAGCTTGATGGACCCGTCAATCACGAGGTCACATGCGCCGACATCGATGTAGTAGCCGGAGCCGCGCCGCAGATATTTCATGAAAAGGCCGGAGCCATCATCGCCCCAGTCCAGCATGAAGCCTGCTTTTTCCAGATTGGCGTAGAAGTCCTTGTCGCGCTCCTTCATCTGTTCATAAAGCGGGATCTGGAACTCATGTAGTATCCGGTAGGGAATGGACGCAAAGATCATATCTGCCTTTTGCGTAGTCACGCCGCTGTTTACAGCCTTTTCGGAATAGAGCGAGCCGAGCCCAATATCCATCAGCGTGTCGGACTTTACGATGTGCGTGGACGAACGCTGCACCATCGTTACATCAGCACCCGCCTCCCACAGTGCAGCGCAAATATCGTGCGAGGAGTTGTTGGACCCGATAACGACGACCTTCTTGCCCTTATATTTGTCCGGTCCGGGATGCGTCGAGGAGTGCTGTTGCTCTCCCTTGAAAACATCCTGCCCCTTGATCTTTGGCCAGTTGGCTTTGCCAGACATGCCTGTCGCCAGCACCAGCTGCTTCGGCTTCAGGGTAATTTCCTTGCCGTCGCGCTCAACGACGACAGTCCATTCTTTGGTCTTCTCGTCGTAGGTCGCTTTCTTGGCCGTGGTGGAAGCCCAATAGTTCAGCTCCATCACCTTGGCATACATTTCCAGCCAGTCGCCGATCTTGTCCTTCGGAGCAAACACCGGCCAGTTCTTCGGAAAATCTATGTAGGGCAGGTGATCGTACCAGACCGGGTCATGCAGGCAGAGCGACTTGTAGCGCTTGCGCCAGCTATCGCCCGCCCGCTCGTTTTTCTCCACGATGATGGTCGGCACGCCGAGTTGCTTGAGCCGTGCCGCCAGCGCGATGCCGCCCTGACCGCCACCGATGATAAGCACATAGGGCTGCTTGCTGTGGCCCAGCTGGGCAATTTCCTCGTCGCGCTCTTCGCGCCACGTCTTGCGGTCCTTGCCGTGTCCGTGTTTCGCGCCGAGCGGGCGCGTATAGCCGGATTTTTCTTCGTGGCCCTTGAGTTCGGTCAGCGCGGTCAGCAGTGTCCAGATGCGGCCGTCCCTGAGCCGCAGCAGGCCATAGCCGCGACCGGCTTCAGTTTCGAACTGAATCCAGCTTTCAGTAATCCCGTTCGCTTCGGTTGCCTCTTCGCCCTCGGCAATCTTCCAGCCGGATGGGGCAATTTTCGCGAGCTGCGCTTTCAGCATGTCGCGTATCTGGTCCTGGCCTTCCAGCGTTTTGATATTCCAGGTAAACGCGATCAGGTCACGCCAATAAGAATCTGTCTGGAAGCAGCCGACTGCCGCTTCAATGTCTTGCTCAGCCAGCGCCTTCCCGAATTTCTCCAGGAACGCCGACACCTTTGTGCTGGGCATTTTTTCTAGCATCTCGTCTCCTCCGGGCCTCCCGCGAGACGATGGTGGCGCGGCTAGGGCGCGGCGGCAACTGTACTATCCGACAATCTTCATGGAATCGCCGGTTCAGGCAAAAATCCGGGCCACAAAGGCAGCAATTCCAGATTTGCGCGGCGCTTTTTCGATTGCGCCCACGGGCATCACAGAACCCGGAACGCATTGCGCAGACCGCGTATACTCGTCCTCAAACAGCGGTGCATCTTTGGCCAGTTGTGCCACGGATTCGATGATGAAATTCACCTTATCATCAGGAAGCAACACGCTGAAATTCAGCCTGGTGAAGCCGGGCTTCTTGATGTCGTCGCCAGCGAGGATGGCCGCACGAATGTCATCAGACTGTTCTTCGCCAATCGCCAGCAGCCTGTGCGCATAAGGGCCTGCACAAGCGCATCCACCGCGCGCCTGAATGCCGAACCTGTCGCTCAGCATTTTGGTGACGAGCTGTTGATGAACATAGGCGCCTTTGCCGTTTCGGATACGAAACGAAAATATGGGGAGCCGCTCAGCCAGCGGAAGTCCCAGCATTTCCATTTGCGGAATGTCCTTCCAGATGGCGAATGCGCGTTGTCGAAACTCGCGGTTCTTCGCCTGCATTTCTTCCAACCCGATCGCATGCTTGACGATAAAGGCCAGCGCGACACGTATGTCGCCAATCACATTTGGCGTGCCTGCTTCCTCTCTCGCCTCGACATTGTCGAGATAGTCATGCCAATGCGAGGAAACGAACTTCACCGTGCCACCGCCGGGCCATGAGGGCTTGCCGGTAGCAACACTGTCGCGGCGTACGATCAGCAGCCCGGATGCGCCGGGGCCGCCTATGAACTTGTGCGGCGAAAGCGCTATCGCATCGATCTCCGCGTCCACGCCCGCAGACATGTTGATCGGCACATATGGACCTGCGCCCGCATAGTCCCAGACCATCTTTGCGCCGGCAGCTTTCACCATGCGCGTAATGTGGAGCACGTCGCTGCGAATGCCGGTGATGTTCGACGCCGCAGACATCGTGCACACCGTCAGATCATAGGACGTATCGCGCAGCGCCTGCTGCAACTGTCCAAGGTCGGGACCACCTTCGGCGGCCTCATCGATCTCGACAACCTGCGCACCACTTTCCCTCCAGGGCAGAATGTTGGAATGGTGCTCATACGGCCCCACAATAACGCGTACGTTCTTTCCAGCTGCCACAGCCTCGGCAGTGCCAAACAAGGACACAAGCCGGTTGAGGCCGGAGGTTGCGCCTGAACCGGTAAATATCACGGCGTGGTCTGCGCTTGCCCCGCAATAGTCGGCTACCATTGCGCGCGCCTCGCGACGCAGGCGCGTTACGAATCCTCCGCAATATGAGTCTTCCGTGTGGCTGTTGGCATAGTAGGGCAGAACCTCGTCGAGGATAAAGTTCTCGACTTGCCTTAGCGCCCGTCCTGAAGCCACATAATCCGCGTAGACCATGTCCTTGCTGCCATAGCGGCCAATCACACGCGCATTCGCTCCGATCAAGCCCGCCCTTAGTTCTGCAAGCACATCGCCTTGAAGCAGCGTATCGCGAAACCGCGCCAAACTCGTGCTGTTCTCGTGCATATGAACGTTTGTGACTGACAAGATCGGCCCCCCAAATTTCCCTAAGCCGAGCTGATTTTAATATTCCCGTCGCAATCAATATCTTCTAATATATGCAATATTAGTAGAACATTGGGTCACATGATCGAAAAATCGGAAAAGATTGATGCGTTTGATTTGAAGTTGCTGAATGCCTTGCAAAAGGATTCCGCGCAGTCACAGCGCGAGTTGGCGGACAAGGTTGGATTGTCTCAAAACGCCTGCTGGCGAAGGCTCCAGCGGCTCCAATCCATCGGCATTATTCAGGGTTCGCGCACGGAACTCGACCTGAGCGCTCTGGGTCTGGATTTGACCGTGTTCGTGATGATCCGCACGCGTTCCCATTCGCGCGAATGGAGCGAAGCGTTCAAGACTCATGTGATGAAATTGCCGGAAGTGACCGACTTTTATCGCATCGGAGGCGATTGGGATTATCTGATAAAGGTCATAGCCAGAGGCATGTCCGGCTATGACGCGTTCTATCAAAAACTCATTTCGAGCTTCGATCTAGCCGCTGTTACCGGCTTCTTTTCGATGGAGGCGATTGTCAAAAATCGTCCCCTCGATCTCAACCGCCTGAAGTAGTTTCTGCGGGTGGCGTGAGCCACTTGCCGCCCTCGGTCATCAACCAGCCGACAAGGCCGGTAATCGCGAGCAGGGCCAGCGGCGCAACGACCCAGAATGAAATTTGATCCGATCTGAACGCGGTCGCGGGCCATACTGTGTCGTTCACAAAATTGAACATGCCGTGCCAGATAACGAGTTCGGCAATCGTCAGCCCAAATCGGCGCAGAGTGCCCAATAAAATGCCGAACGCGAAATAGTAGGGAAGCATCGGCAGTCCATTGTTCAAATGCATGAAAGCGAAAAGCGCCGCGCTGGCGAAAATGGCCAGACCAACGCGCTTCTTGAACGCTTCAAATGCAATTCCGCGATAGATCAACTCTTCGGGCAGGGCGATGAGGACGATAAAATATATGAACTGCCACGCAATATTCCCGCTTCCGGCAAAAATACTGTCCGCGCGAACCGTCAGAAAGACCATCGTCGCGATGGTCAGCACCCACGCGAGCAGGGCCACCGCACTGACCTCACGTTTGACTGCGCGCAACCCGCCACGCGGCAGCAGGTCAGCCATGAACGCGCTGCCGGCAACCTTTCGATAGACCAACAGCGCCGCAGTTAATTCCACGATGGAAAACGAGTACAACAGCGCAACGCGCGGTCCCGGTTCCAGCACGTTTGCCCACGCCACAATTGCGACCGTACCGAGTGTTGCAAGCGCGACGAAAAACAGAACGGAAATGCTTTTGCGTGTCATTGGAAGCGCTCACGGTTGATCGGTGGTCTCGAAGTCATGCCGTTGGGCGCGGTTTCCATCGGCATTTGCCCGCCTTGTTGCGGCGACAGGGAGATAGTGCGGTCGCATAGCGACTGAATCTCCGGCCTGTGCGTCGCCATTATAACGGTCGTTCCAAGGTCACGCAGGCGTTGAAGAATGCGAACGCTCTGCTCCAGCGATAGATGTGTGAAAGCCTCGTCGAATATCAGGCATTCACCACTGCGATAGAGCGCCTGAGCAAGCATGAGGCGCTGGATTTCGCCGCGGCTAAGCCCTTGCTTTTCAAGGCGTTCGGAACCGTCACCGTCGACAAAGAAGCCGAGCCGCTCCCAAAGTTCCACGAACTTCAGCACATAGACCAGCCGCGGAATGTCGATCTCGCGTCCGCTGGCAACGAACGCCGCGAGCGGGCCTTCTACAAACTCGTCATCCGCGACAACGAAGCCGGCAGAAATGGGGCCAGTTACGGCAATTCCTTCGAAATAGACGCCACCTGCGATCGGACGCCGCAAACCGGCGAGCAAATCGAGCAAAGTGCTTTTGCCTGCGCCGCTCTCACCGAGAACGTTGACGACCTCGCGTCTTTTGATAGCGAAGTTGAGATTTGCAAACAGATCAGCATCAAGGCCATTGTAGCCGAAGCTCAGCCGGTCCGCGATCAGCATATCCGCGCCTCTGTGCTCAATCGGCTGCTCTGGCAGAATGATCTGGTTTTCAGCTAACCCTTCGTCGCGATCGACCTCGTGCACTACTTCGGCCACGCGACGCACCACCGGCCCCAAGGCACGGTATTTCTGGAATGTGTCGGACAATTCGGTCAGCTGTGTTGACAGGACCAGTCCCAGCGCCGTCGCCAGCATGAAACCGCCATAGGTCAGTTGACCGGCAATCATCAGATAAGCTCCGGCAAATGCAGCGAGCGGTTGGGAGGAAGTGTCAATCGCGCGTTGGAAGGCGCGGAACGTGATAAACCGGCGCTCATAATTTGCCCGTGCGGTCTGCCAGCGGCTGATGCCGGGCAGGCAGGTTGTCAGCAGGTGGTCTTGCAGACCTGCCGCGAAGAAACGCAGGAACCCGCCCGCTCTCTGCGCTTGAAGCGCGCGGTTGCGATCCCCCTCATCTCTGATCTTGAGTTCAAGCTCATGCGTTCGTTTGGAGACCACATACATCCAGCCAATAATCGCCACGCGCGGGATGATTAGCAGAATCGCGATAATTGGCGCGATCAAGAAGAGCGCAGCAGTGGACGCAACGGCGATTATCGCCTGCGGCACGACGGAGTGATGCGCACGCAAGGACAGCCGCAGGCATTGATCAAGATCTTTTAGCCGGCCAAACAGCTCGCCTGCAAAATGCGCATCGAAAAACACCGTTGGACGAGCATAGAGCCGATCAAGAAACGCCCGCTTTATTTTCAATGTGGTGTCCAGCGACTGGCTCTCAAGGCGTAGCGATTGCAGATGGCGAAGACCCAATCGCACCGCGAGAACCGGCAACCCTGCCCAGGCAAGCGCATAGCCGTTGGTGTCGGTCGAAACGGTGAGTTGGTATGTTCCGGTGCTTGAGCTGTAGCCGGCAGCAGCAATGTAATAAGTATCGTTGCGCTGCGGCGTGAAGAAGACCATCGAGTCGACCGTGCCATTGCTGTCATCATTCATGGCTCGTCCAACGCCATCCGGCCTGACATTGCCGAAAATGTCGACGGGGTTGGGCGATGAGTCATAGATCGCCCACAGATAGGGGTCCGTCAGCGTGCCGCGTCCGGTCGGCGCCCCACGCAGGTCGATGCGGTATGTCGTTCCGGCTGAAAGCGTAACCGCGTACCAATCCCTGTCACCGGAGGTGCTTATGGTGCCCTTCGCCATACCGTTGATCGCGACCGAGCCAATCCGCTCGTTTCGCGCTGAAGTGATATCGGATGCGAAATCTCCCCCGACCTCGACGGACGGCAAAAGCGGCTCGGTATATGCGTTGTTGACGACCTGTAGCTGATAGGTACCCGTGCCCGCCGAATATGCGCCCGCGGCTATATAGTATGTGCCCGAGTTCGTTGGCGTGAAGACAATGCGCGACTCCAGCCCGATGGCGTCGTCATTTGCCAGGCCCATCGAGGCCCCATTGGCGCTGACGATGCCGTGGATCATGGGATCGTTCAGCGTGCCGCGTCCTGACCCCGAGCCGCGCAGGTCGATCCTGTATGGCACTCCGGCATTCAGCATCACCGCGAACCAGTCCTGATCGCCCGCCTTTTCAATCGAGCCGGTCGCGGCGGCGTTTGCGTTCAGAAACCCGATATTGCCTGCCTGTGCATCCTTGATGGACGCGCCGAAATCGTAACCACCCGAAGGCATACCGTTGAACAACAGTTCGGCACTCGAAATTTCGCGGTCTTCAAATTCATCTTCATCGGCCAGAACATCGTCGGCCATCTCGAGCAGAAGTCCGCGGCAGAAAGCCAGCATAACCTCAGGCGCAATTTCCAGATCGGCGCTCTGTTCATTCGTGACCGCGTCCGTTGGCAAACCGCACAGCGTCACGACGCGCCGGCTCATAGAAATCAACGTATATTCGCCGACCCCGGTGATGCGAATGCTGAACGAACCGCCCAGCCCTTCCAGCCAGCCGGCATCGTAGCTGACCGGCAGCATCTCTTGCATGATTGCGCCAAACAACAAGGACGGCGCATTCAGCGCCGGCATCTTTTCCCAACGATCATTGAGCAGAAAATTTTCATCCACCCGCAGGCCGCCCGCAAACTTTCGGAACATCACCGGGTTTGAAATACGGCTCGCATCCAACGCACAAACGTCATCAACGCTTAGCGCCACATTCGCGACGCTGTCCAAAATCAGCATAGTTTTCCCCAAGAACTCGACCGCCCCGTGGTCGTTTATGCTTGGAAATTCTCAGGGTGCCTCAAACACTTTGAGAAACTTCAGAAGCATTAGGGAAATCTAATAGCTATGCTGTGTGAACCTTTGATGTCAGCGGTGTGCAAGTCACACCGCTGCCTGGCAACTCAATCCTTGCCCGTCATATCCGTGCGCTTGAGTTCGTCGAGCGTCGGCATCGAAACGACGTGATAGCCGCTATCGACGTTCAACACTTCGCCGGTCACGCCGCTGCCGAGGTCGGAAAGCATATAGAGCGCAGAGCCGCCAATCTCGTCCAGCGTTACAGGGCGGCGCAGCGGTGAGTTGCGCTGCTGGAAGGAGAACATATAGCGTGCGTCGGCAATGCCAGCACCCGCCAGCGTGCGCACCGGTCCAGGCGAAAGCGCGTTCACGCGTATTGCGCGCGGGCCGTAATCATTGGCGAGGTAGCGCACGCTTGCTTCAAGTGCAGCTTTTGCCACGCCCATTACATTGTAATTGGGCATCACGCGCACCGACCCTGCATAGGTCAGTGTCAGCAGCGAGCCGCCGTTAGTCATCAGCTCCGCAGCATGGCGCGCCACTTCCGTGAAGGAGAAGCACGAAATCACCATGGTGCGCGTGAAGTTGTCCCGGCTGGTGTCGGCGTAAAGGCCCTTCAACTCGTTCTTGTCGGAAAAGCCGATAGCGTGGACCAGAAAATCCATGCTGCCCCATTCCGATTTAAGCGCGTCGAACACCGAGGCCACCGATGCGCTGTCCTCGACGTCGCAAGGCAGTAGCAGCTTCGTGCCAACCTTTTCCGCCAAAGGCGCAACGCGCTTTCCAAAGGCTTCGCCCTGATAGGTGAAGGCCATTTCCGCGCCATGCGCGGCGAGCGTCTGCGCGATGCCCCAGGCGATAGAATGGTCATTCGCGATGCCCATGATAAGGCCGCGCTTACCCTTCATCAGTCCGTCCATGAGGGAAAATCCTTATGCGTAGCGCTGCAGGACCAGCGTTGCGTTAGTGCCGCCGAAGCCGAAGGAGTTGGAGAGCGCCACATCGAATTTCGGGTTGTCTATGCGCTTGCGCACAATGTTCATGCCCTCGAATTCGGGATCGAGTTCTTCGATATGGGCGCTTTCGCCAATGAAATTGCCCTGCATCATCAGCAGGCAATAGATTGCTTCCTGCACGCCTGCGCCGCCGAGCGAATGGCCGGTCAGCGACTTGGTGGAGCTGATATAGGGCGAGTTGGCCCCGAAAACTTCGCGGATCGCGCCCATTTCCTTGGAGTCGCCCACCGGCGTCGAAGTGCCGTGCGTATTGATGTAATCGACCGGGTTCTTGACCGTCGAAAGCGCCTGTCTCATGCAGCGGATCGCCCCTTCGCCGGAAGGCGCAACCATGTCATAGCCATCCGAAGTCGCACCATAGCCGACGATTTCAGCGAGAATATTCGCGCCGCGCGCCTTCGCCACTTCCAGTTCTTCAAGCACCAGCACGCCCGCACCGCCCGCAATCACGAAGCCGTCGCGGTTCACATCATAGGCGCGCGAAGCGACCGATGGCCGGTCGTTGAAATTGGAAGACATAGCGCCCATCGCGTCGAACAGGTTCGACATTGTCCAGTCGAGATCTTCGTGACCACCTGCGAACACGCGGTCCTGCTTGCCCCATTGGATCAGCTCATAGGCGTTGCCGATGCAGTGCGCCGAGGTCGAGCAGGCCGACGAAATCGTGTAGTTCACGCCGTGAATCTTGAACCAGGTTGCCAGCGTCGCGGACGCGGTGGACGACATCGCCTTTGGCACCGCAAATGGCCCGATTCGCTTCGGGCTATGGTTCTTCTCGGTTATCTCCGCAGCATCCACGATAATGCGCGTCGATGGCCCGCCGGAACCCATGATGATTCCGGTGCGCTCATTGGATATTTCCGACTCTTCCAGTCCTGCCTGCGCGATAGCCTGCTGCATTGCCACGTGGTTCCACGCGCCGCCCTTGTGCAGGAAGCGCATGGCGCGGCGATCTACCAGTGGCGTTGGGTCCAGCGTTGGCGCGCCCCAAACCTGGCAGCGGAAGCCGTGATCCGCAAAATCCTGACTGAAGCTGATTCCCGAACGGGCGTCGCGCAGCGAAGCCTGTACCTCGGCGGCATCGTTGCCGATGGAAGACACGATGCCAAGGCCCGTGACGACGACACGTCTCATATTGTTCACTCCGTTCCTGCCCTCAAAAGCTGCCTGGAGAATTTAGGTGGCAGCTTCCTGCTTTGCGAGGCCGACTCTCAGGTCGGTCGCCGTATAAATTGTTTCGCCGTCTGCTTTCAGCCAGCCATCGGCGATGCCCAGCACGAGACGACCGCGCATCACGCGTTTGAAATCCACACCATATTCAACAAGCTTGACCTTTGGCGTCACCATGCCCTTGAATTTCACTTCCCCTGTGGAAAGCGCCATTCCCTTGCCCGGTTCGCCGAGCCAGCCAAGGAAAAAGCCGGTCAACTGCCACAGCGCGTCAAGACCCAGACAGCCGGGCATCACAGGGTTGTCGATGAAATGGCAGGGGAAGAACCATAGATCGCGATGGATCGCGAAATCCGCACGGATAAATCCCTTGTCGAATGTTCCGCCCGTCTCGCTGATCTCGGTAATCCTGTCGAACATCAGCATGGGAGGGTAGGGCAGTTGTGCGTTGCCTGGGCCAAACAATTCGCCCTTGGCGCAGGCTAGCAAATCTGCGTATTCGTAGCTGGACTTCCGGTCCGTCATAAAACCATCCCCATTGCCGCCGACATGTTGTCTGTCGTTATATGGCTTATTCGCCTGTAACGCCCGACACATCAGACTTTTACGCACGGTTAAACTGCCGGTCGCCTGTGGTCAATGTGCCGCTATTGATCGGTTTTCGGGTACAGAATATATGTGGAAAGGAAAAGGCGAGTTTGTAGGGAGTTTACAGTTATCTCCAAACAAGCGCGAACTTGCGACCGATAAGGGCTAAATGACGCACGATCAGGATCATAACGGGCAGGAACATAACTCGCAGGCAATGGCGGATCATCGTGTCCGCACTGCGGGCTTGCGCCCCACGCGTCAGCGCATTGCGCTGGCAAGCCTGCTGTTTGCGAAGGGCGACCGTCATCTTTCGGCAGAGGAGTTGCACGAAGAAGCCGTTTGCGCAGGCGTGCCTGTGTCGCTGGCCACTGTCTACAACACGCTGCATCAGTTCACTGAAGCTGGAATGCTGCGCATTTTGAATGTCGAAGGCTCACGCACTTATTTCGACACCAATACGTCCGATCACCATCACTTTTTCGTTGAGGGCGAAAACCGCGTCTTCGACATTGAGCTCCATGGATCGCCCATCGCGGTTTCCAACCTGCCGACTCCGCCGGAAGGCATGGAAATCGTCAATGTGGACGTTGTAATCCGCGTCAGGCCAAAGCGCGCCTAGGCGCCTTTTATTCCCCGACCTGCTCGTCGGGATAAGCGCCCCAGATCAGCGATTGGCTGATCCAGCCTGAATTGCCGTCGAAGGTCGCTTCGCACCATGCGCCGTTGCAAGTCTTGATCTTGCCGACAACGCCGGGCTCCAGAATTGCGACGATGGAAGATTTCGTGTCCGGCTCGTACATCAGATTGATGTGGATATCCTTGCCCTTTTGCCAGGGTGCAACGAGCGCTGTGCGCTTGCCGGAAAGCAGCGATTGGTTGACCCAGCCTTCTGCGCCTTCGGAATCGCGCACGCGCCGCCAGTTGTCATACTCTTGCAGAATTTCCATCGGCAGTCCGGCCTTCAGGTAAAGCCATTCCACCGCATAATTGATTCCCGGCCCGGTGCGCACATTCACGCGGCCTGATTTCAGGCTGACAAATCGCGGCAGCGGCAGGCCGCTTGGGCCGCGCTGTATGCTGCCAGTCGGTTGTGTGTCAGGTGTTACTTCCTGCGCAAATGTGGCGGGGATAGCCAATGTCGCCGTCAAGGCAACCGCCAGCAAACCGCGCCAGAACAACCCCACCAATTTCTTCTCCTGTCCGCTGCTTTGCATCGCGCGCCGGCCTTGCTAGAACGCATCAGGCCAATCCGGTTTCCAGTTTCGCCGGTCTTGGTTAAAGAGGTCTCAACGGGGTCCGATTCGAGGAAATAATGGCGGGCAGAAAAAAGCCTCAGGTGGTTATCACGCGCAAGCTGCCCGATCCGGTGGAAACCCGGATGCGCGAACTTTTTGATGCCCGATTGAATCTCGACGACCATCCCATGAGTCAGGATGAGCTGGCGGATGCATTGCAGACCGCCGAAGTTCTCGTTCCAACCATAACGGATAAGATCGACGCAGCACTCATCGAGCGCGCGGGGCCGAATCTCAAACTCATCGCGAATTACGGCAATGGCGTCGAGCATATCGACATCGCCGCCGCCGCGAAAAAGGGCATTGCTGTCACCAACACGCCCAACGTGCTGACGGAAGATACGGCAGACATGACGATGGCGCTCATGCTTGCCGTCCCGCGCCGCGTAACCGTTGGCGCACAAATGCTCATCGAAGATGGCAAATGGCCCGGCTGGTCACCCACATGGATGCTCGGCCGCCGCATCTGGGGCAAGCGCCTGGGCATTGTCGGCATGGGCCGCATTGGCACGGCGGTTGCGCGTCGCGCAAAGGCGTTCGGCCTGTCGATCCACTATCACAACCGGCACCGCGTTGCGCCGCGCATAGAAGACGAGCTTGAGGCGACCTATTGGGAAAGCCTCGACCAGATGCTTGTGCGCATGGACATCATCTCGGTCAATTGCCCGTCCACGCCCGCAACATTCCACCTGCTATCGGCGCGCAGGCTCCAACTCATGCAGCCAAACACCTATATCGTGAACACCGCACGCGGCGACATCATCGATGAAGACGCGCTCATCAAGCTGCTCCAGCAGGACAAGCTTGCCGGTGCTGCGCTGGATGTTTTTGAGCATGAACCGGCCATCAAGCCCGATTTGCTGGCGCTCGCCGCCGCGGGCAAGATCGTCCTTCTGCCGCATATGGGGTCGGCCACCATTGAAGGCCGCATCGATATGGGCGAAAAGGTCATCATCAACATTCGCGCCTATGCGGATGGTCACCGCCCGCCGGATCGTGTGCTGCCAAATCGCGTCTAAATAGCTGAAATTTCAGATTTTTTGACGCGAACTGAGTGCCCTTCAAATGCGCCGTATAACCCTCGATCAAGCTGGATCGCGGGTGGTGTCTGCCAGTCCATTTCCTGCGCAACAATCAAGCCGAGCAGCAAGATCGCATCCGGCTCGTGTAGCACCATCGCCGCCGGCGCATGGCCGTTACGCACCAGTTCCATCAGCACGGCCGAGGCTGAGGACGACCCGATCGTGCCCGGTAAAAACAGCACGGTTCCAGCAATATTCACACCGCATTGCGGATGGCGCACGTCGGCTATCCGCCCGCTTTTCGGATCGACGCCGCCCCAGAAACTGATCGGCTGACTAAGCACGAGCGCCGGACCGCTCGCGTCAGCACCTTCCACCAATATCTTGCCGCTATGCATCATGCGCCGAACCTCGGTCTGCCGCTGACAGCGCTTTCGACACAGTCGGCCATCGATCCATAAAGCACCGCATAGCCAGTATTTCCGGGCGCATAATGTGCGAATTTCCCGGAATTCGTCATCAACACACCGCCGGGCATATCAGCCATGATCGGCGTTACCACCACACACGTATCCGCCACAACCGTGATGCCCTGCGCTTCCAGCGTCACGCGGCCTCCGTCGCGGTCGAGTTCGCTCAGCACATGCCTGCCCGTACACGCGTAAAACGGCACAGCTACCCGCCGTCCGGCCAGCAATTTCCGTAGCCGCGCGAACTCCTCCACCGACAAATGCGGACTGCCGATAGCAACCGCGTCGATCCGGTCCGTTCGCTCTGCGGTCGAAAGGCGAGCCTGCGCGTCCCGCACCATCTGGCCTGTCACGACAATCCGCTCCGCCGGTTCGGCCCCGCGCAGCACCCTCGCCAAATCCGGCGCTTCGGGCGTTATGCCCTCCATGTGGAACAGCCCAACCGAACCGGAAGAAGCCGCCGCAGCGCCGAATGCTTTCAGCGCATCCTCGCCCGGATGCTTGCCGATCCCCGCCACCACGCCGATTTCCGTACCGGCCAAGCGTCCAAAAAGGCTTCCCAGAACCGGCCACGCGATTTCGGATTCCAGAAACGCGCGGTCCAGCCCAGAAACGTCAAAAACAAAGCGGGCCAGCCGGTTTTCGCTTCGATGCAGCCCGTAATCCGGCGCGCGACCGCTTATAGCGCAGGCAATATCGAGAAAATCGCCATAGCGATTGGTGCGCGCGCCGAGCACGGAATTGCAGAAAACCACGGCGTTGGATTCGCCCCACGCAACATCGCTGCCAAGCGCTGGACGATGCCCGCTTTGATAGGGCGCGCATGTCCAACTAGGCTCACAGCCAAGATCGAGATAGGCGTGCATCATGCGTTGCGCCATCTCGCGCTCGTGTCCGACCAGCCGCACGCGCGCGCATCCGGTCAGGTCCAGCGCGCCGACATTCAGCGTCGCGCGTACGGCGGTTTTCGCACCGCCTTCGACCAGCTTTTCCGCAAACAATGTGCCGGAATCGCCGTGATAAAGCGCGCCATCGATATGCGCGGATTGCACCGGAATAAGCCGCGGCGCTCCCAGCAGCCGCGCCGATTCCACCACGATGCGCATGGCCATTGCCGCGCCGGCTCCGGTGTCGCCTGCCAGCGTTGACCGCTCCTGCGCCGATAATTCGAGGCTCACGCCGTCACCTCTTGTAGCGCATGGTGTCGAACCGCGCGGCCAGCCCGTCATAGAGCAGCAACCGCCCGACCAGCGGCTCGCCTATGCCGGTAATCAGCTTGATCACTTCCATCGCCTGCAGGGTTCCCATCACGCCCGTCAGCGCGCCAATGACGCCCGCCTCGGCACAGGATGGCACCAACCCGTCAGGCGGCGGCTCAGGAAACAGGTCGCGATAGCGCGGGTTCTGCCTGCCCTCATCATCCACCCCAAACGGCATCAGCACCGTCAGCGAGCCGTCAAACCGCCCCACCGCTGCATGAACCAGCGGCTTTTTCTCTGCTTCGCATGCATCCGCCAATGCAAACCGCGTTTCAAAATTGTCGGATCCATCCACGACAATATCGTAGCCGATAACCAAACCTGCGGCATTTTCTGCGCTCAATCTGACTTTATGTAGTTCAACGCTTACATTTGGATTTGTGCGCACAATCGATGCTTTTGCGCTTTCGCCTTTTGGCAGTCCGAGCGCGCCTGTCTCGTGGATAATCTGCCGCTGAAGGTTGGAAAGCGAAACTGTGTCGTCCTCGACAATACCGAGCGTTCCAACCCCTGCCGCCGCCAGATATTGCAGCACCGGCGCACCTAGCCCGCCCGCACCAATCACCAATACACGCGCCTGTTTCAGCTTTTGCTGTCCCGTGCCTCCGATTTCCGGCAGCACGATATGCCGCGCATAGCGTTCAATCTCACTATCGGAAAGCGGCGGCATCGTTGTCATTTCAGTAACATAGCGACCATTTCGGCCATTGCCACCAGTTAGTTCACTTTACCCCTCAACCTTCCGTCTCTTGCACACTCCCATGATCGACGGTCAAAAATTGAGCGCGTCCGCGCAGACTGGAGAACAGCGTCGCTTCTGTGCCCGTCATAAAGCACTGACAACCGAGTTCTTCCAGAATCGAAAACAATGCTGCGCGGCGTCCGGCATCCAGATGCGCGGCAATCTCATCCAGCAGCAGAATCGGCGTCAAACCGGACATGTCACGGCAAAGTCGCGCGTGCGACAACACAATCCCCACCAAAAGCGCCTTTTGCTCGCCGGTTGAGCACAAATCGGCGGGCATGTCCTTGGGCCGGTGTCGCACCCGCAAATCCGCGCGATGCGGGCCGTCCAGCGCACGCCCGGATGCTCGATCCCTCTCGCGCCCCTCCGCCAAAACCCGTCGAAAATACTCCTCGGCCTCAACCGCGGGCATTTCCGCGACAAACCCCTCGACCACCCCATCCAGCGCCAAATCGGCCTGAGGAAACGGCCCGTCGTTTGGCAGCTTTTCAATCATTGCCGCGATCAGCCGCAAAGTCTCGACACGCGCCGCCGCAACTGCTGCCCCGGCTTCAGCCATTTGCGCTTCAATCGCCTCAAACCAACCCACGTCGCGCACATTATCCGTAAGCAAACGATTACGATCACGCATGGCCTTTTCATAGGCCGACGTCACTTGGCCATGCGATGTATTGACCGTCATCACCAAGCGGTCGAGAAAACGCCGTCGGTCTGCCGCTGGTCCGGTAAATAGCCCGTCCATCGCTGGCGTCAGCCACATCACGCGCAGCCATTCCAGCAGCGCATCGGCGCTTTTTGCATTTGCGCCGTTTATCCGCACCTTCCTGACAGACTCTCCGGTCAGAATATCGGGCGCGGTCGTGCCGGTTCCAATCTCGGCATCGCCTTCTTCGCCATCAATGCTTGCATGAATCGCGAACGTCCCGCTGCCGCCCTCGCGCGCCACCTCCGCCAGCGTTGCGCGCCGAAATCCGCGACCGGGCGCAAGAAGCGAAATCGCCTCAAGCAAATTCGTCTTGCCCGCCCCGTTGTCGCCGGTCAGCACCACAGCGCCCGGCTCGAACTCGATGCTGAGATTTCCGTAGTTGCGGTAATCAGTAAGCGTAAGCTTACCAATAAAGCTCATGCTAGACCCGCATCGGCATCAGGACATAAAGCGTGTGTTCGTCTGCCGCATCCTGTATCAGCGTTGGCGAACCCGCATCGGCCAGCAAAAAGCGCGCTTCCGTGCCGCCAAGCTGCGCCGCAACATCCAGCAAATATTTGGCGTTGAAGCCGATCTCGATCGGGTCTGACGAATAGTCCGCCGCAACCTCTTCCGTCGCGCTGCCCGAATCCGGGTTGTTCACCGCCAGCGTCACCTGTCCGTCGGCGATGGAAAGCTTCACTGCGCGCCCGCGCTCGGATGAAATCGTGGAAACGCGATCCACCGCCGAAGCAAAGCTCTGCCGGTCCAATATCAGCTTCTTGTCATTATTCGCCGGAATAACGCGCTGATAATCCGGGAATGTCCCGTCAATCAGCTTCGACGTAAGAATCACAGGCCCGATTGTGAAGCGGATTTTGCTTTCGGAAACTTCGGTCGTCACCGCAATATCCGGATCGTCGAGCAGCTTCTGCATTTCGCTGACGGTCTTGCGTGGAATGATGATTCCCGCCATTCCCTCGGAGCCCGCCGGCGCGTCCATTTCGGCTCGCGCCAGACGGTGACCGTCCGTCGCGACGGCCCGCAGTTTCAGTTTTCCGCCGCTTTCATGGGTATGGAAATAGATGCCGTTCAAATAATAGCGCGTTTCCTCGGTCGAAATCGCAAATTGCGTCTTGTCGATAAGACCTTTCAGTGCCGTCGATTCGAGACGGAAAATATGCGGATAGGAACCGCTTGAAAGCGCCGGGAAATCCGATGCGGGCAGGCATTGCAGCCGGAACGATGTGCGGCCGGAAATCACCGACATTGCCGCGCCGCCGTCGTCAACCTTGAGCATAACTTCGGCGCCATCCGGCAGCTTGCGAACAATGTCATAGAGCAGATGCGCGGGCACGGTCGTAGATCCGGCTTGCTCAACGCGTGCGGGCGTTGCCTCGTTCATTTCCAGATCGAGGTCGGTTGCCTTCATCTCCAGCGTTGCGCCTTCCGCCGTCAGCAGCGCGTTCGACAGGATCGGTATGGTGTTGCGCCGTTCCACCACGCGATGAATGTGGTTGAGCGACTTGAGAAGATTCGACCGTTCGATGATGACACGCATTGGAGGCTCACTTGACGAACTTGGCGCGGCGGAAGGGTCTTCTGCCACGCGTATAAATTTGGTTCAAATGACAGGAAAAGCAGGCGAAAGGCAAGGGTTAGACTGGCAGTAAAGCCTCATGATCGCCCCCTTGTTGATAACCTCGATCCGCCCCCTCGCAACGTTCTGCGCCCGACCGTGCTACAACCCTGCCAAGGTGCGCTGCCCTTCTCTGTCCTGCTGCGCCGTCATACCTTCGCCCAATCGCTCGCGAGTCGGCCGCGTGCTATGGCCGGTGGTGCCGCTCGGGAGGAGGGCGATGATTACACTAATTAAGCCACTGTCATGTTGATTGGCATATTGTCCGACATTCACGCCAATCGAGAGGCGTTTGACGCCGCGCTCGAAGCAATTTCGCAGGCGGGGGCGCAGCGCATAATTTTGCTGGGCGATCTGGTCGGCTACGGTCCCGACCCGACTTATGTCGTTGAAAAAAGCCGCGCGCTGATAGCCTCCGGCGCGGTCGGTATTCTTGGCAATCACGACGAGGCGGCGGCCACGGGTAACACATCCGGCATGTCGGAAAACGCGCGCGATGCGATCCGCTGGACCATTGAACAACTCTCCGCCGATCAGCGCGACTTTCTGGCAAAGCTGCCATTGTCACATCTGGACGGCGAAATTCTCTACACGCATGCCGGCGCGTGGCGGCCTCAGTCCTGGCCCTATGTGATGGAGGCATCGGACGCCAGGCGTTCTTTTGAAGCCGTGCCGGCGCGCATCGCGATTTGCGGTCACACCCACGTTCCGGCGATATTCTATTCCACGGCGCACGGCTCGGTCAGCAGCTTCACGCCGTTGGCAAACAAGCCCGCACCGCTGTTCGCCACGCTTCGCAGCGTCATCGTCACCGGCTCGGTGGGCCAGCCGCGCGATGGCAACCCCGCGGCCTGTGTCGCATTGCTCGACACAGGCGCCATGGACGTCACTATGTTACGTATCGCTTACGATTGGGACAAAACAGCCGAGAAAATCAGCCGCGCTGGCCTGCCAGGCTGGCTTGGCATGCGACTGAAAATCGGGAGGTAGTGCATGAGCCAGACTTTCGCCCCCGGCGTGGTCATAGATGGGTTTGAGCTCGTCGAGCGCCTTCCGTCAGGCGGCATGGCGTCCGTCTGGAAAGCGCGGAAGCCGGGCATTGATGGCGATGTTATCTTGAAAATCCCGTTTCTTGACCCCGGTCAGGATGTGTCCGTCGTCATTGGGTACGAAGTGGAGGACATGATTGCGCGCCGCCTTTCGGGCAAGCATGTTCCGCACTTTCATGCATTTGGCGACCTCAGAAACGTTCCATACATTGCGATGGAGTTCGTCGAAGGCACCAGCGTTGCCGCGCTCGCCAAGTCCGCGCCTTTGCCGTTCGAGGAAGTTCGCCGCATCGGTATTCAAACGGGCGAAGCGCTCGCCGCGCTGCACGAGCAGAAGGTCACGCATCTCGACCTCAAGCCGGAAAACATTATCATCGCCAAGCGTGGCGCGGTCTTGCTGGATTTCGGGCTGGCGCGTCACGCAGAATTACCAGACCTGCTGGCCGAACAGAGCGACGTTCCGATGGGCACCGCCGCCTATATTGCGCCGGAGCAGGTTCTTGGCATTCGCAACGACAAATCCAGCGATATTTTCGCGCTGGGTTGCATTCTTTACCAACTCGCCAGCGGCGAGGAACCGTTCGGTTGGCCACAGACGACTGCCGGAATGCGCCGCCGTCTGTTCCAGCGTCCACCTGCATTGCGTTCACTCAATCCCAATGTGCCACGCTGGCTGGAACAGATCATCGAGAGATGCATGGAGGTTGACCGCGCCCGCCGCTACACCGATGCAGGGCAGCTCGTTCACGATTTGCGAAATCCAGATCAAGTCAGATTGATCGAACGTAAGCCAGAGCCAACGGGGCTCAAGGCGCTTTTCCACCGACTGTTTGGCGGCGGCGATGCGCGCACCGAGCTTTTGCTGAGGAAAAGCACTGACATGGGCGAGGGGCCGCCGGTAATTGTCACGGCGGTAGACCTCTCCGGTGGCATCGATGCCTTGGCCGAAGAAATCCGCACCGAGACGGCAATCGTTCTCGCCGCGCGGCGCGATTCGCGCTTGGCGTGCGTTGCAGTGCTCAAAACCGAGATCATCGGCGATTCACCGCAGGTCGATGCGGATGGCCGTTCAAACTACGTCAACATGCTGGTTTCATTGAAAGATTGGGCGCATCCGCTGCATTTGCCGGATGGTCGCGCTAGTTTTCACGTGCTGGAGGCCGTCAGTCCTGCAGATGCGATTCTGGATTTCGCGGAGCGCAACCATGCAGGCCGAATCGTGATGGGCGCGCGCGCGTCATCCGCCATGCGGCGGCACCTTGGCTCCGTCTCCACCAAGGTTGTGGCGGAAGCGAAGTGCTCCGTTTCGGTCGTCAGGATAAAAGCGGTCGAAACCGCCGCGAGCGATACGACACCGGAATAGCGGCGCGCGGTTTGGCGCGCCGCCCCTGTAATTGTTCAAGCCTGATCGACAATCAGGCGGCGCAGCAGTTCAAGCTCCTGCGCCAGTGTCTGGTCCGACGATGACAGGTCCTCGATCTTGCGCACGGCGTGCAACACGGTCGTGTGATCCCTTCCGCCAAACCGCCGTCCGATTTCCGGCAGCGAGCGAGGCGTCATGGATTTGGACAGAAACATTGCGACCTGACGCGGCTTTACGATCGTCCGCGTGCGGCGGTTCGACAGAAGCTCCGTCTTGGACACGTTGTAATGCCGCGCGACGATGCGCTGAATATCCTCGATGCGCACACGCTTCGGCTCACCCGAGCGGTAGATGCGGCCCAGAATATCGTCGATACGATCCACGGTTATCTGCGGTTCGAGTGTGTGGCGCAGCAGAAGCTGGTTGAATGCACCTTCCAGATCGCGACCGCTGCCGGTTATGGTGCGCGCGACATGCTCCAGCACTTCCGCAGAAATCTCGACAGACGCGTCATCGCCCTTGGCCGAATCCAGTCGCTGCTTCAGCATGTCGTACCGCATTGCGTAATCGGGCGCTGACATTTCCAGCGCAACGCCGCCGACAAGGCGCGAGCGCACGCGTGGCTCCAGCGATTCCAGATCTGATGGCGGGCGGTCGGCCGCAACCACGACCTGCTTGGCGCTGTCCAGCAGCATGTTCAGCAGATGGCAGAACTCGTGCTGGATCGACTTGCCCTGCAAAAACTGCATGTCGTCGATGATTAGCAGGTCGATGTCGCGGAACTGCTCCTTGAGCACCAGCGCGTAATTGTCGCGAATGGCGGTCGCAAAGCGCCACATGAAATATTCCGCCGTCAGGTAAACGACTCGCGCCTTCGGATTCTGCTTCACAGCTTCTGCCGCGATGGCCTGCAGCAGGTGAGTCTTGCCGAGTCCAACCGAAGCGTGGAGGAAAAGCGGATTGAACCGCACCGCGCTGGCATGGGATTCCGCCACGGCACGAGCCGCCGCGAAGGCAACGCGGTTCGATGGGCCTTCAATGAAAGACCCAAACGTATAGCGCGTATCGAGGGGCGAGCCGAGCACCGGCGAACGGCCGGCATCTATCGCCGCAGCCGATGGCGCCGCAGTTTTTGGGCTGGCGTGGCGCTCAACACGAGGCGCGGCAGCGGTCGAATGTGCAGAAGTTGCGCTGCGCGCCGGTTGCGGCGCAGGCTGAACAGCCACGGTGGCTTGTGTCTGACGTGCCGCCGAACGCACGACGATTTCCAGCTTCAGCAGTTCCGGTTCTTCCGCGCGCCACAGCTCCACGATCAGGTCAAGATAGTGGCTGTTGATCCAGGAGCGCAGAAAAGCGGTTGGGACCGAAATGCGAACGAGGCTCTTCGATGCTTCCGCCAGCTTCATGCGCTGGAACCAGCTCGAATATACCTCCGTGCCGAGGCGCGCTTTCAACTGGGCTTTGACGCGTTCAAAAGTCAGCGCTGAAGCATCGACTTTTTCCATGTCCTCCCCGTTATCCTCTTGCGCCCAATGCGATGGCACCACACTGATCGACATCCACCCTTCCTTTTCTTCCACGCGCACTGTCCTCTCGCCGCGTTGGGGCACGGCAGGGTCGGCGCATACTTAATTTGGTTTGAGTTCCTTGCGTACGAAAACCCCTCCGGTCATGAAAACTCGACCGGCGCAAAGAACACGCAGACTAATACCAACCTCGTTCCCCGCCACACGGAGACAAACCTTATCTGGCCCCGGAATCGCTCCCAAGGTCAGAACAGCCGCCGCTTTGGCTTGGTTTGTCGGGCGTGGCCCGCTGTTTGATGGATCGACCTTATCGATATCGCGGAGATAAGAGCAAGGGCGTGAATAACGTTTTTTTAACGTACAAGCTCATCCCGAGCTCTCAAATGGCCTCAACCTCACGGCAAGGTATTGTGATTCAAACCTTTTCAGAATGTGCTGCTAGAAGGATCAAAATTTCTTTTTTTTGCCCTTGACACGAAGCTAGCCGGCTTGGGCCGGAGGAGTCACATAGACCATATTCGCTATGTTCTATAAGTCATTGAAAAATATGAAAAAATGTCGTCAAGGAAACGCCGCAACTATGGGTAGAATTTCCTTAAATCCGTTTAGCCAATTGATCTTTCGTAACAAATTGAGCGCGGCTTAAGTAGTGCTCTCGCCGGGGGTCGGAACCAAATCCTGAACACCGCACCAGCGCGTCAAAGCCGATCATTTGCCGGCAAACGAAAAAAGCGCCCAGAAGGGCGCTTCATCCAAATAGTCAAATTTTGTTAAGGCTTAGGCCTGAACAGAACGTACGCGCTTGGCAAGGCGCGAAACCTTGCGGGATGCGGTGTTCTTGTGCATCACGCCCTTGGTTGCGGCGCGCATCAGTTCCGGCTGCGCTGCGAGGAAGGCTGCTTCTGCTGCCGTCTTGTCGCCGGAAGCGATTGCCTCTTCGACCTTACGGACATAGGTGCGCACGCGCGAACGGCGGTTCTTGTTGATCTCGGTACGGCGTGCGATCTTGCGCGTCGCCTTCTTGGCCGAGGGAGTATTGGCCATGATGCCTCTCTAGACGTTTCAGGTGACTGGCGTCGGACCAAGCCCGGGCCAAAAACAAAGGGGCAGCCAAAGGCCGCCTCAGTTGGCGCGGCTTATAGTCCAGCTTCCGCGCCCCGTCAACGGCCTCGATGCCTGATTTCAACGGTTACGGAAATTTGCCGGACGCTTTTCAACAAAGGCGGCCATGCCTTCCTTCTGGTCCTCGAATGCGAACATGGAATGGAACACGCGCCGCTCGAAGCGCAGGCCCTCGGCCAGCGTGGTTTCGTAGGCGCGGTTTACCGATTCCTTGTTCATGATGACGGCGGGCAGGGAAAGTGCTGCAATCTTGTCGGCGGCCTTCATGGTTTCGTCGAGCAATTGCTCCAGCGGCACCACGCGCGACACCAGACCGGAGCGTTCGGCCTCTGCTGCGTCCATCATGCGACCGGTCAGGCACATATCCATCGCCTTCGACTTGCCGACAAAGCGTGTCAGGCGCTGCGAACCTCCCATGCCGGGCATGACGCCGAGCGTGATCTCCGGTTGACCGAATTTCGCGTTCTCTGCGGCAATGATGAAATCGCACATCATTGCCAGTTCGCATCCGCCGCCAAGCGCATAACCGGCCACGGCAGCGATAATGGGCTTGCGGATACGGGTCAGCCCTTCCCAGCCCACGAAGAAATCTTCGAGATACATTTCCGCATAGGCCTTGGCCTGCATCTCCTTGATATCCGCACCCGCCGCAAAGGCCTTTTCTGAGCCGGTAATCACCATGCAGCCAATATTGGCGTCCGCGTCAAACGCCTGCGCCGCCGCCACCACTTCGGCCATCACCTGGCTGTTCAGCGCATTCAGTGCCTTTGGTCGGTTGAGCGTTATGAGCCCCACCTTGCCTCGCGTTTCGACAAGAATGGATTCATATGTCACGGCTTTGCTCCTCGTAATTTAGTGAAGGCTTCTAGCTAACGCTGGCACACCGGGCAA
Source organism: Mesorhizobium denitrificans (assembly GCF_003403035.1). Lineage (GTDB taxonomy): Bacteria > Pseudomonadota > Alphaproteobacteria > Rhizobiales > Rhizobiaceae > Mesorhizobium_G > Mesorhizobium_G denitrificans. The sequence continues at coordinate 474,287 of NZ_QURN01000001.1, forward strand.
TAGAAAGTGGAGCGTCCTGCCTGCGCGATCCGCCGCACTGTTCCGGTGCAGCCTGCGTGCAGGCAAGGCTCGCCCTCACGATCATAAACCGCAAAGCGATGCTGGAAATAGCCAAGCGAGCCATCGGTCTGGCGATGGTCGCGCAGCGATGAGCCGCCGGCTTCCACGGCCTCCGCGATCACCGCGCGTATGGCGTCGGCAAGGCGGTCCGTGCGCGCTCCGGTATCCTGCTTTTCGGGCACAATGCTTCCGGCGCTGCGTTTCGGCGAGATTCCCGCCCGCCACAGCGCTTCGGATACGTAGATGTTGCCTAGCCCCGCGATCAGCCGCTGGTCGAGCATGGCTGATTTGATCGGCGCTGACCGGCCCCGGAAAAGCGAGGCCAATGTCGGCCCGTCAAACGCGTTGCCGGTTGGCTCTACGCCGAGTTCGGCCAGCATGGGGTGCGTCTCGCGGTCCTGCGCAAATAGCATGAAGCCGAAGCGCCGCGGATCGTTGTAGATGATGCGATAGGTTCGGCCGTCCTCATGTCCGATCTCGAACACCACATGGTCGTGCTTTTCGTCTTTCGAGCGGGGATGATGAAACAGTCCCGGCGTCGCCGGTCCACCCGTCGCTTCAATGCGGAATGAGCCGGACATGCCGAGGTGCGAAATGAGCAATGGCGCATCGCTCGCCTCGATCAGCAGATATTTTGCCCTGCGGCCCACGGAAATGACCGTCTTGCCTGTCAGGCTTTCCGCAAACTTCTCAGGCAGCGGAAACCGCAGATCGGCGCGTCGTGTCAGAAGCCCCGTAATGCGGCCACCTTCCATAACGGGCGCAAGACCGCGCCTGACGGTTTCGACTTCGGGCAGTTCAGGCACGTCAGGAAATCTCGCTCAGAAAGGAATTGCCATGCTTTCCCGCGCTCAGGCCCAGATGCTGGGCAATTGTTTCGCCAAGGTCCGCATAGCTTGGGCGCAGCCCCGCAGGGCCTCCCGTCCGGTCCGCCAAAATGCCGATAACGGGCACCCGTTCGCGCGTGTGGTCATTGCCCTTCCAACTTGGGTCGCAGCCATGATCTGCCGTCAACAGCAAAAGGTCGCCGTCGCGCAGTTTGGCAATTGCCTCCGGTAGACGACGATCAAAAGCCTCCAGCGCGGCGGCGTAGCCTGCAACATCGCGCCGATGGCCGAACAGAGTGTCGAAATCCACGAAATTCGCGAATACGAGTTCGCCGTCCTGCGCATCGTCCATCGCGCCAAGCGTCTTGTCGAACAAGGCGTCATTGCTTGGTCCCTTGCGCACTTCAGATACGCCCTGATGCGCAAAAATATCGCCAATCTTGCCGATCCCTATCACCTTGCTGCCGCGCGCGGTCAGTCGGTCGAGCAGGGTTGGTTCGGCTGGCGGCACGGCATAGTCGCGCCGATTTGCCGTGCGCACGAATTCGCCCTTGCGCTCTCCTGCAAATGGCCGTGCGATAACGCGCCCGATATTCAGTGGATCGACCAGCTTGCGCACGATTTCGCATAGCGCATAAAGCCGCTCCAAACCGAAATGGGTTTCATGCGCTGCAATCTGATATACGGAATCCGCAGAGGTGTAGCAGATTGGCTTGCCGGTGCGGATATGCTCCTCGCCCAGCTCATCGATAATCTCAGTGCCGGATGCGTGTCGGTCGCCCAGAATGCCGGGCAGCTTCGCGGCCTCAATGATGCTGCGTGTCAAATCCGGTGGAAAGGTTGGCTGCGTCTGGGGAAAATAGCCCCAGTCGAATGGCACCGGGACGCCGGCAATTTCCCAATGGCCCGAAGGCGTGTCCTTGCCCTGTGAGACTTCCTGCGCCGCCGCATGAAAAGAGCCGGGTTGCAGCTTGGCAGACGCGTCCTGCCTCGCATCGCCTGCAATCGCCGCGGCGTGGTCGAGGCCCAGCGACCGCATCACAGGCAGGTCGAGCGCGCCTTTGCGCAAACCTTCCCGGTCTGCTTTGCCGTCGCGGCACCAGTCTAGAATATGGCCATAGGTGTTCGATCCTTCGTCACCGTAAGCGGCGGCATCGTGCGCGCCGCCGATGCCGAAGGAATCCAGCACAAATATAAATGCTCTGGGCAAGGCTCACCTGTTGCGAAACACAGGTGAGAAATAGTGCGACCCTGGGGTTTTAGCAATCGCTGCAGTTCACAGTGCCGCCGACGCGAGGCCGGAAGTAATAGGTCTTTTTCATCGGGATTCCGTTGAAGAAGCCCGCAACGCCATATGACGAAGCATGCTGCCCATCCCAGGTCATCATCAGATTATAAGGAAGCGTGGTTTCGACCATGATCACAACCTGCCCCTTTTCCCTGAACGTCGCCGGAACGGCTACGGCTGTGTTGGAAGAGCCCGCGCTCGAGAAAGCCCCGTTCACGCGGTTGCGTTTCCACAGAACTGTCGAGGTAGGCACTGCGTCGTTCGACATCTTGACCGCCGTGATTTTTACGTCCGGCGTCGAGCGATCGTAAGGCATCATGGATGCTTGCGCGATCTGCATGATTGCGTCGATACCAGCCTTATCAAGGTTCATATTCTGCGAGACGAGATCCGCGATCTGGGCGGTTGTCCGGTTCAGTTTTCGGTTGGTTTCGATTGCCTGCATGACCTCCATCGAGCCGAAATACATGCAAAGCAGCAGAGGAATCAGGATTGCGAACTCAACGGCGGCAGCGCCGCTGTGATCAAGGCCAAATCGCTTGAAAAGCGAGTTTCCATTCTTGGTTGCCATTGGTGTGCGAGTGTTCATGGCGCGCCTCAATAAACTTCGTTTTGCCAGGTTTGCGTTGCTCCCAGCAGAATACGACCGCTTCCGGCGGTACCCATGGATTCGCTTAGCAAATTCGTCATCAGCGGCCAGAAGTAGAAGGTGCGCAACGTTTGCTTTGCGCCGGCCCCTCCGATTTGTGCCTTCAGCGGCGCGGCGCCACCGCCATTCATTTCCAACGCAACATCGTTGGGAAGCACGGTAACGACCTGATTGGCGGCAGCCTGAAATGTCGCATAAGTGCGCAAATCTACGCGCAGACCGGGGCATCCCGCCGGCACCAGCGACTGTATGCGATTGCAGATCAATTGCTTGAGCTGCGTTTGCGTAGTGGCCTTGATTTCGCCTGTGCGCACCTGGCGCGCGACACTATCCGTAGCGTTCACAAGCAATTGTTGCACAGCCATCGAAACACCTGATTCGAGGATTGCAAACAACGCCATCAAAAAAGGAACTGCCAGCAAGCCGAACTCGACCGCCGTCGTGCCGTCTGAATTTCGCGCGTATCGCCTTAAAAGAAAGCAGCGCTTCGCGCCGCGTGCGCGCGCCCCTGAGCCTGTTTTCGTCATCATACCCGTAACCCTGATACTTCCCACCAAGGCAGAGTATGAACGAAACTTGTTGCAGTAGGGTTTGAGGCGAAGATCGAAATGCTAAGCGTATATTTACGCTCAATTAACGCCTAGCTATTGACCGGTGGTAATTATTGGCTGCGCCATCGAAGCATCGGAGCGTGCTTCATAGCTGCTTGTATAAGCGCGTTCGCACAGCGGGGTGCACGAAAGTGTTTGCACCGCCGCGCGGCGGTAAACACGAAGCGTCGATACGGTCTGGCGAGAAACCGTAACCTGTTGGTCAACGATAGCGGTGCCATCCTTTGCGAGTATGACAAGGTTGGTCACGCCAAAGGCTTTGCCGGTAAGAACAATCGTCTGGTCGTCCTGCACAGCCACATCCGCGATTTCGGGATTGCCCACGATCACTGTGTCTGCCGCTTGTGGCAGTTTAACGATACGCGCCTGGTTGGTCTCTACAGCGATCCCCTCTGCTGCCTGCGCGGAAAGTGCGCCCAGCAGCACCACGCACGAAATCGCCGTTGCTGCGCAGCGATTGAAGAAAGACCGATTCATGCGAGGCTCCCGCCACTTCGAGTTCAATGGCCACTTTGAGTTCAATGGAAAGTGAATGAAATTGGTGAATTAACGGTTAAGCGGAATGTGGATGGACATTAGGCGCTGCAGCGCGTCTATATTATATACGGCGCAATAAAGCGGCAATTTAACTAAAAAGATAAATGATTTACTTTGTAATGTTCAGTTGAGTGAACATTAACTACATATCGCACATAAGAAAAGAAAGGAATTAGTAAGGGTATTTCTTAAGGTGATTGCAACGGCTCTCGCATAGGTTTGCAGCATCCGATCTGCAAAGAAAAAAGCCGACGGACAGAGAGCTGCAAACAAATGGAGTAAGGGAATGTCCAAACTGATCGCACGTTTTGTTAAGGACGAGTCGGGTGCAACCGCAATCGAATACGGCCTCATCGCCTGCCTTATCGCAGTCGCTATCATCGTCGGCGCACGTTCGCTCGGCGGTTCGCTGAACACCACGTTCTCGAACATCTCTGCAACGGTTGACGCTAATCAGCCGCAGTAAGTTTTCGGCTACGGCCGGTCGGTTTTTACCGAACAGAAGGCCGTCCTTATGGGCGGCCTTTTTTTATAGCAAGGCATTTCAGACCACGGAACGATAGCAATGCTTGAAGCCATCATCTTCGTCGTGTTCCCGTTCTGCATGGTCTATGCAGCCATCTCCGATGTGCTGTCCATGAAGATCAACAATATCGTGCCGCTTCTGATGCTCGGCGCATTTGTCATCGTCGCGCCGATGACAGGCATGGAAGCAAGCGCAATCGGCATGCATCTGGCAGCCGGTGCCGCAGTCCTCGCAATAACCTTTGCGCTGTTCGCTTTCGGGGGAATGGGCGGCGGCGATGCCAAGCTTATGGCAGCCACCGCAGTCTGGATGGGTTTCGGCCCTGCACTCATCACATATTTAATGGCGATAACGCTTATCGGCGGGCAGCTCACGCTTGCTATATTATTGTTCCGCCGTTCGCCCTGGCATCATCTCGCCTATCAAAACCAGTTCCTGCGCAACTTCGCGTCGGACGTAAAGGGCGTGCCTTATGGGATCGCGCTTGGTGCGGGCGGCATGATCGCCTTTGCTGAATCGCCCCTGATGCTCTGGGCGCTGGCCAAGCTCGCATCCTGAGCGAGTATTAGCTCGAAATACAAAATTAAGCACAAACGTAAGCGCTTCATTAACCATAATTTGACGATTGGCGGGGCAATGTCGGGTCACAACATGTGATCCGTACGGGCAGGAGCCACGCGAATGGCAGCATCGAGAATCCTCATATTAGGGGTGGCAGTCGCAGCAGCCATTGGTGCCGGCTACGTTGCCAAAACCATGCTGGTTCCGCAGCAGATCGTCGTTCAGTCAGACAAGCCCAGCATCGCCTTGAAAGATGTGATGGTTCTCACCGGCGATGTGCCGATGGGTTCGTCACTGGAAGGCAAGATCGCGTGGCAGGCTTGGCCGGCCAGCAATGTTGCGGAAGGCTTCATCACGCGTGATGCAGAAGGCGATGCTCTGGAAAAGCTGAATACCTCGCTGGCTCGCGTGCCGCTTTACACGGGCGAGCCGCTGCGCCGCTCCAAGCTTGTCGGCGATGGTCAAAGCTTTCTCTCTTCGATTTTGCCCGCGGGCAAGCGCGCCGTGGCCGTCCAGATTGCAGCTGACACATCTGCGGGCGGGTTCATCCTGCCGAACGATTATGTCGACGTCATCATGACGCGCCGCTCCAACGCGCAGGAAGGTGGCGCAAATGGTTTCACGACTGAAACCATCCTGCAGAACATCAAGGTTCTGGCCATCGACCAGACCATTCAGGAAGACGAGGACGGCAAGAAGGTCAAGGTCGGCGACACCGCCACGCTGGAACTGACCTCACAGCAAGCGGAAATCATTACCGTCGCCCAGCAGATGGCGGATCGTCTGACACTGGCTCTGCGCTCCGTTGCGGATGCCCAGCAAAAGGCTGACCACGAGGCGGATTACCTCGTCTCTGGTGAAGGGCGTGCCGGTACGGTCCGGATTATCAAGTCCGGTGAAATTTCAGAGGTTGGGGGACGGAAATGAGTGCGATGTTGAAATCAGCGCGGGCAGCAATCCTCGCGGCATCGACTGCAGCCATGCTTGTTACCTCGCCTTGCTGGCAGGCAGCGGACGCTTTGGCGGCATCCACCCGCGTAACGGCCACGACCGCAAGCCAGCGCGTCAAGCTTGGTCTTAACAAGTCGATCGTCATCGACCTGCCGTCCGATGCCTATGACATTCTGGTCGCAAATCCGGTAGTTGCCGATGCCGTAACCCGCACATCGCGCCGCATCTATCTCTTCGGCAAGGCTGTCGGTGAAACCAATATCTTCGTATTCGGTGCGAATGGCGAGCAGATCGCCAGCCTCGATCTCCAGATCGAGCGCGATGTTGCCGGCCTCGAATCCTACATCAAGAAAATTCTGCCGACCTCGGACGTCAAGGTCGAGCTTCTGAACGACAACGTGATCCTGACCGGCACGGTCGATACACCTCTCGACGCGAAGCGTGCAGCCGATCTGGCAAATATCTTCGTAACCGGCGGTGAGGCAACCACCGGGCAATATTCGCAGACCGCTTCCGCTCCAACGGATGGCGGCGGTGTTTCCATCAGCAATCCGGACGAGGTGCGCCAAAAATCGCAGATCGTGAACCTTCTCCAGATCATTGGCGAAGATCAGGTCATGCTGAAGGTGACTGTCGCTGAAGTCAGCCGCAACGTCATGAAGCAGCTCGGGGTTAACCTGTTCGCCCAGGACGAAGGTTCCAACGGCATCACCTTCCAATCGGCCAGCCAAAATATCTACGGTCTCGGCAAGTCACTTATCGGAGCCGGAAGCCCCTCTATTGCGTTGGCCAAGACGGGTGTCACCGCGCTGAGCGCCTCGCTTAGTGCGATGGAGCAGGCCGGTGTTATGAAAACGCTTGCCGAGCCAACTCTTTCCGCCGTTTCCGGCGAGCAGGCAACGTTCAAGGTCGGCGGCGAATTCAACCTCGTTACCGGCTACACGGAAAACCGTTCGAACGACAACATGTCCGGCAATCCCACATGGGCGCTCCAGAAGATCGAGTACGGCATTGGATTGGAATTCAAGCCGGTCGTTCTGTCGGCCGGCCGCATAAGCCTGAAGGTCCGCACCAGCGTTTCCGAGCCGACGAATGAAGGTGCGGTCGCATTGGGCGGGCAGACGAACATCATATCCATCCGCAAGCGCCTTGCGGATACAACGGTCGAGTTGCCTTCCGGCGGCACTATGATGATTGCTGGTCTGGTCCGAGATGATGTCCGTCAGGTTCTTAATGGTCTGCCCGGCGCGTCCAAGATTCCGGTGCTCGGCACGATGTTCCGCAGCCGTGATTTTGTCCGCAACGAAACCGAGCTGGTGATCCTGGTTACGCCGTATCTGACCAAGCCGACCGCGCGATCCGATCAGGCTTTGCCGACCGACAATTTCAACCCCGCCGGCGAACTCGATGCCATGTTCATGGGCAAAGTGAACCGCATCTACGGAAACACCAAAACAGCGATGCCTGCCGGTCAATACAACGGCACTGTCGGCTACATTTATAAGTGATTTGAGGGGACCATCATGCTTCGCTCTTCTTTGCGGATCGTCACTATAGCGGCCCCACTGGCCATGCTTGCGCTTGCCGGCTGTGCGGACCGCGTCAAAACCGGCGCCATCCCCGATGATTATCGGACCAACCACCCGATCATGATTTCGGAGCAGGAATCCGCGATCGACCTTCCCGTCGGTTCGACCGATCGCGGCGCCACAAAGGCGCAGGTGGAAACGCTCGAAGGTTTTCTGGCCAATTATGACAAGCACGCCGCGCCCGCATTGACGATCATGCGTCCCGTTGGTGCGATGAACGACCTCGCCGCTTCGCGCGCTGCGCGTGATTTCGTGCGTGTCGCAAAGGCAAACGGCGTGCCGGCCGGCCGCATCAGCGTCACCACCTATCAGGCTGGTGCGCCAGACGCTTCCGCGCCCGTCCGCGTGTCCTTCATGGGCGTTAAGGCGCACACCAATGAGTGCGGTGTCTGGCCGGAAGACCTCACCCGCAACAAAGACAACACACATTATGCAAACTTCGGCTGCGCCTATCAGAACAACATTGCAGCGCAGATTTCCAACCCGAACGATCTGCTTGGACCACGCAAACAGACCACGATCGACGCGGAAAATCGGGCCGTCGTTATCGAGGATTATCGCGTGAATTCGCGATCATTCATACCAACTATCAACTATTAATAACTTAATAGAGATACTCTGCACGTATTGGTAGAGGGCAGGGGACGCTGACATGAGCAACCTGGCATATGAGGATCACGGCGGAGAGGATGATGGCGATGCGGCAGCGCTTCGCTCGGTTCGTCCCGTTCCGCGAATTTCGATTCAGTCATTTTGTGAGACGGAAGCCGTTGCCAGCGCGGTAGAACGGGCGGGACAGGACCGCCGCATGCTCAAGACGCACCTTAAGGTGCACATGGGCGGCCTGTCGACGGCGCTGGAATTTTACCAGACCGCACCCACGCCGAATCTCATCATTCTGGAATCGCGCAACGAACCCAAGGATTTGATGGGCTCGTTGCAGCAGCTTTCCGAATATTGCGATCCTGCAACCAAGGTTATCGTCGTCGGCCACTATAATGATGTCGGCCTATACCGTGACCTGATGCGCGCCGGTATTTCCGAATACATGGTTGCTCCGGTCACAATGACGGACATCATCAATGTCATTGCCGGCATCTTTATCGACCCCGAAGCCGCTCCGATGGGCAACTCCATCGCATTTGTCGGCGCAAAGGGTGGCGTTGGATCATCAACTATCGCGCACAATATCGCGTGGAGCATTTCCACGCTTTTCAAGTCCGAAGTCGTTGTCGCGGATCTCGATCTGGCTTTCGGCACGGCAAACATCAATTTCGATCAGGATCCACCGCAGGGCATGGCCGAAGCCGTGTTCGCGCCGGATCGTGTCGACGAGGTGTATCTGGACCGCTTGCTTACCCAATGCGCTGAGCATCTGTCATTGCTGGCTGCGCCGTCCACGCTCGACCGCACATATGATTTCGACAGCGATGCCTTCAGCCAGATCATCGACACCGCACAGCGCAGCGCGCCGGTGCTTATTCTCGATCTGCCACATGTGTGGACGGGTTGGGCGCGGCAAATCCTGACACGCGCTGATGAAGTGGTCATCACCGCAACGCCGGAACTTGCCAATCTGCGCAACGCCAAGACCATGATCGATATGTTGAAGAAGCTTCGGCCAAACGATGCGCCGCCGAAGCTGATCCTCAATCAGGTGGGCATGCCGAAGCGTCCGGAAATTTCGCCGAAAGAGTTTGCCGATCCTTTGGGCATCGATCCATTGGCAGTCATCCCATTCGATCCCCAGCTTTTCGGCAAGGCCGGCAATAGCGGTCGCATGATTGGCGAGACGGATGCCAAAAGCCCGATAACGCAGCAGCTTTCCGAAATCGCCCGCATCCTGACGGGTCGCGGCGAAATCAAGGCGCGCAAGTCACGGTCGTTCGGCGGGTTGCTGGGACGATTGAAGCGGAAGAAATAGTTGGATGTTGGTGGAGATATACCCCTCATCCGCCTGCCAGTACCTTCTCTCAAATGGGGAGAAGGGGGCAATGGCGATGCTGGGTTCAATCACCAACGTTGCAATGTTTGTGAGGCGTTGACGTTTCTGCCTTCTCCCTTGCGGAAGAAGGTGCCGGTAGGCGGATGAGGGGTTATTTCTTGTCCGCTCGCTCAATGTACAAAAGTGGTGTGTAGGAAGTTATGTTCGGTAGAAGAGGTAATGAGGAGCCGAGGGTAACTGGCGCGAAGCCGCCTGTTCCTCCTGCCCCGCCCGCGCGTCAACCGGCTGGTGATACGGCTGTGCTGACTGCACCGCGTCCCGCTGCTCGCCCGGCTCCTGAACCCGTTCGTGCGCCCGAGCCGCCAAAGCCGGTTGCCGCTCGCGAGCGCAGCGAAGCCTATTACGACACCAAGAGTCAGGTCTTTTCGGCGCTCATCGACACCATCGATCTTTCGCAGCTTGCCAAGCTCGAACCAGAAAATGCGCGCGAAGAAATCCGCGACATCGTCAACGACATCATCGCCATCAAGAATTTCGCGATGTCTATTGCCGAGCAGGAAGAGCTGCTCGACGACATCTGCAACGACGTGCTTGGCTATGGTCCGCTGGAGCCGCTTCTGGCGCGCGATGACATTGCCGATATCATGGTCAATGGCGCGAAGCAGATTTATATCGAGGTCAACGGTAAGGTCGAGCAAACGGGCATTCGCTTCCGCGACAACCAGCAGCTTCTGAACGTCTGCCAGCGCATCGTGAGCCAGGTTGGCCGTCGTGTTGATGAATCTTCGCCAATCTGCGACGCGCGCTTGCCAGATGGCTCGCGTGTCAACGTTATCGCGCCTCCGCTCGCCATCGATGGCGCCGCACTCACCATTCGTAAGTTCAAGAAGGACAAGCTCACGCTTGACCAGCTCGTGCGCTTCGGGGCCATCTCGCCCGAAGGCGCGGAAATCCTGAAGATCATTGGCCGGGTGCGCTGCAACGTTATTATCTCCGGTGGTACGGGTTCGGGCAAGACCACATTGCTCAATTGTCTGACCAACTATGTTGACCGCGACGAGCGCGTCATCACCTGCGAGGACTCCGCCGAATTGCAGCTCCAGCAGCCCCATGTCGTGCGGCTTGAAACGCGTCCACCGAACCTCGAAGGCGAAGGTCAGGTTACGATGCGCGATCTCGTAAAGAACTGCCTGCGTATGCGTCCTGAACGGATCATCGTGGGCGAGGTCCGCGGACCCGAAGTGTTCGACTTGCTGCAGGCCATGAATACGGGCCACGATGGCTCGATGGGCACGATCCACTCCAACAGCCCGCGCGAATGCCTGAACCGTATGGAATCCATGATCGCGATGGGTGGTTTTTCCCTGCCGCAGAAGACCGTGCGCGAAATCATCGTCGGTTCGGTGGATGTCATCATTCAGGCTGCGCGTCTGCGCGATGGTTCACGCCGCATCACGCACATCACCGAGGTGATCGGCATGGAAGGCGACGTCATTATCACGCAGGATGTCGTCCTCTACAACATCACGGGCGAAGATCAGAACGGCAGGCTCGTCGGTCGGCATGTTTCGACAGGCATTGGCCGCCCGCAGTTCTGGGAGCGCGCTCGCTATTTCAATGAAGAGCAGCGCCTCGCCAATTCACTCGAATCCATGGAGGTCCAGAGGGACTGAGTTTTGCGTGAGGATGGGTATCTGGCGCTGCGGCCGAGTAGATTAGAGTACAGTACAGTAGAGTAGGAAAGCGTTCGTGTTCGGTTTCGATCTTACTTTCATAGGCATTCTCGTGCTTTCGGCAATTTCCGCCGGGGCCTTGGCCTATGCGATCCTTTTCAACACTGTGCGCGAAGAGAAGGTCCAGCAGCGGCGTTTCGAAAATGTGAAACGGGCTGAGGACGACCGTTCTGCTGCCAAAATCGTTCGCGACCGTCAGGCAGATGTGAGCAAGCGCCGCAAGGCGGTGCAGGAAACGCTGAAAGATCTTGAGGACAGGAACAAGGCTCGCGAGCGCAACACCATGCGCCCGCCGTTGAAGATCCAGATCAAGCAGGCTGGCCTGGAAACCTCAATGGAACGCTTCTACATCTATTCCGCAATTTCCTGCGTGATGCTGACATTCGGCGCATATTTCATCAACATGCCCTATTATCTGCTTCCGGCGGTGGCTTTGGTTGGTGCGCTTGGTCTGCCTCGCTTTGTCATTTCTTTCCTTCGCAAGCGCCGCATCAAGCATTTCCTCGAAGAGTTTCCGAATGCGCTCGACATTATCGTCCGCGCGGTCAAATCCGGTCTGCCCTTGAACGATGGCGTGCGCCTCATTGCAACGGAAGCGCGAGAACCCGTGAAGGGCGAATTTCGGCGCATCGTCGAGGCTCAGCAGATTGGGATTTCCATTCCCGAAGCGTCCATGCGCATGACGGAAACGATGCCTTGCGCGGAAGCCGGATTTTTCGGCATCGTGATTCAGATTCAGTCGCAAGCAGGTGGTAATCTCTCCGAGGCGCTTGGCAATCTTTCGCGCGTGCTGCGTGACCGTAAAAAGATGAAGGCCAAAGTGGCCGCGCTTTCGATGGAAGCAAAAGCTTCCGCTGTCATCATCGGCGCTTTGCCGATCGTCGTTGCGTTTCTCGTATACCTTACCAGCCCCACTTACATCATGCCGCTCTTCACCACCTCGACCGGCAATCTGATGCTCGGCATTGGTGGGTTCTGGATGGGCATCGGCATTTTCATCATGCGGCAAATGATGAACTTCGAGGTATGAGCCATGACTAGTTACGTATTCTCGACGCTCACCGACGGCTCGTTTCTCGTTTCGTTGTTTGTCGCTATCGCGGTCTTCGCTTCGCTGCTTTCCGTTTTTCCAAGCTTCGGCGGCAATACACTTGCATCGCGGATGAAAACCGTAGCTCTTGAGCGCGAAGAACTTCGCAACCGGCAGCGCAGCAAATTAGCGGAAGCCGAAGGCCGTCGTCGTGGTTTGCGCATCGAAGAATCGAAAGGCATGCGATCAATCGTTGATCGGCTCGATCTGCGCCGCGCACTTGCCGATGAAAACACGCTTGCCAAGCTGAAAATCGCCGGCTTTCGCGGCAATGATCCGCTGAACCGCTTCCTGTTTTTCCGCCTTGTGCTGCCATTCCTTTTCTTCGGCGGTGCGCTTTTCTACGTCTATGGCCTTGGCGAATTTGCCGAGCAGGCGGCTCCGATCCGTTTCTTCATCTGCGTCCTTGCCGCCTATGCTGGCTTTTACGCGCCGATCCTTTACGTCAATAACCGGGCTAACAAGCGCAAGGGTTCAATTCAGCGCGCCTGGCCGGATGCGCTCGACCTCATGCTGATCTGCGTGGAATCGGGTATGTCGGTCGAAGCCGCTTTGAAAAAGGTGTCGGAAGAAATCGGTTCCCAGTCCATCGATCTTGCCGAAGAACTTGTATTGACGACTGCCGAACTTTCATTCCTGCAGGAGCGTCGCCAGGCCTACGATAACCTGTCCTCCCGCACGGGCGTCGAAGCCGTCAAGTCGGTCGCGCAAGCTCTGATCCAAGCCGAGCGCTATGGTACTCCTGTTGCGCATGCCTTGCGTGTGCTTGCTCAGGAAAGCCGTGAAGCGCGTCTTACCGCCGCCGAAAAGAAGGCTGCCGCACTTCCGCCGAAGCTCACCGTTCCGATGATCCTGTTTTTCCTGCCAGTGCTGTTCCTGATCATTCTCGGACCTGCCGGTATGCAGATCAGTGCGCAGGGCGGCTTCTCCGGCATGATGAACAGCGCGCCTCGCTAAGCACGCTTTTACGGGCGTAAAACATGAAAAGCTCGCGCAAAGCGCGAGCTTTTATGACCGTATTTTTCCGAAAACCGCGCGTTTTGCGCTTAAAAGACCCGTTCGTTTGCGCGGTTTTTGCGCTCAGTTCGTGTTTTTGTCCTGCGCCTTGAGCTGGCCCCAGGCATTTTGCTGCGACAACATGCTGCGAAGATAAGCGACATTCGCCTTCGCTTGTTCAGGCGAAATATCCTGCCCGGCAATCTGTTCGGCCTCTCCGAACCGGCCCTGCAATCCGACCACCAGCGCCAGATTCTGCCGCACCCTGCTATCCGCACCCGGCTGCGAAACCGCTGTTTTCAAATAGCTTTCAGCGGTCTTCAAATTGCCTTCCAGAACGTAGGACATACCGAGATTTGAAAGTACGCTCGGCTCGTTCGGCTGGATGTCCAGCGCCTTGCGATAAAGCTCTCTTGCCAGCTCGCGATCGCCCAGCTGGTCCACAATCGATGCCTCTGCCGACATCAATCGCCAATCCGGATATTCCGGCGTTTGCGCTCTGCGAACTGCGTCCAATGCCGGCTCGAGTTGACCGTCGGAAGCCAGCGCTTTCCCATATGCCGCAAGGACTTCACGGTCTTTCGGATGCTCAATTGCGAGCTTGCGAACGACCGCCAAAGCCTGATCGCTATTGCCGTTCGCCTGCAATGCACTGGCATAACCCAATGCCGTGCCTTTGTCGGTCGGGTTCTTGGAATAAGCGTTTCCGAGCGTCGTCGCATCGCCCGTTGCAATTGCTGTTTGCGTGCCGGAACCATCGCGATTGATTGATCCGGTTGTCATCTTGCTGTTGGCACATGCTGAAACACTGGCCGCCAGCGCTATTGCCGCAGCAACCTTGATCATGCGTTTCCCGGTTGCCTTCCCAGCCCTATTGGTCCACATCGCCACCATGTCCCTCACTCCACAGCGGCTTCGTTGGCCGCGCTATCACGAAGAAATATTCTGTTAACCCTAACGGATGGTTAATTACCGCCGGAACTTGTTAAGGAATGACCATGCAGCTTGAGTTTCTGGACGCTGGAAAAACTGCGCGAACGGTCCACCTCGTTACCGTCGATGGGCTGGCGGAAAGTGGCGCTGGAGCGCAGGCGCTGGCTTGGGCAAAGGCCAATGGGTATACGGGCAAAGCCGGTAAATTGCTGGCTTTTCCTGATGCAACTGGCGCCGTGGCGGGCGCTTTTTTCGGCCAGTCCGATGAACTCGGCACAACGCTCAAGCTGGCTTCGCTGACACGCGATTTGCCGGAAGGCGATTGGGCCGTTTCAGGTTCGCTGGCCGATCCCACATTCGCTGCTTTGGCATTGAAACTCGGCGCATATGACTTTGTCCGCTATCGCAAAGAAACCGATCGCACGCTGCGTTTCGTTGCGCCTGAAGGTGCCGACATGGCGCGCGCCGGTCGCATTGCGGATGGCGTTTTTCTCGCCCGCGATCTCATCAACACCCCGACCAATGATATGGGGCCTGACCAGCTCGAAGATGCGGTCCGCCAGTTGGCCAAGCAGCATGGCGCCGAAGTCTCGGTTACTTCGGGCGATGCCTTGCTCAAGGAAAGACTTTTCATGATCCACGCGGTTGGCCGCGCATCGGCGCATGCGCCGCGACTGATCGACATGCGCTGGGGACCGGCGAATGCGCCGCTGGTAACGCTGGTCGGCAAAGGCGTTTGCTTCGATACTGGTGGCCTGGACATCAAGCCAGCCAGCGGAATGCTGCTGATGAAAAAGGATATGGGCGGCGCTGCAAATGTGCTCGGCCTGGCCTCAATGATCATGGCTGCAAAGCTGAAATTGCGCTTGCGGGTACTGATTCCGGCGGTCGAAAACTCTATTTCGGCCAATGCATTTCGCCCCGGCGATGTGCTGCAAAGCCGCAAGGGCATCACGGTCGAGATCGGCAATACGGATGCGGAAGGCCGTCTGATTCTTGGCGATGCACTCGCCGTTGCGGATGAGGAAGCGCCTTCGCTTTTGATCGATATGGCAACGTTGACCGGCGCCGCGCGTGTCGCGCTCGGCCCGGATTTGCCCCCTTATTATACGGATGATGACGCGTTTGCGGCTGAGCTGGAAGCAGCCTCCGCGAAGGTCGCCGATCCGCTTTGGCGTATGCCGCTTTGGCAGGCCTATCGCCCCAAACTGGACTCGAAAATCGCTGACACGAACAATGTGACGACCGATGGATTTGCAGGCTCGATCACTGCCGCACTGTTCTTGCAGCGCTTTGTCGAAAAGGCCGCGAGCTGGTCGCATTTCGATATTTTCGGCTGGAATCCGACTGCGAAACCTTGGTCGCCGGTGGGTGGCGAGGCGCAATGTATTCGCGCGCTGGAGCAACTGCTGACCACACGCTTCGGCGCATAAAATCTGAAACGGATGCGAAACGATTGTTGCATATCCTGCAAGTATGTCGATTGTTCTGCGTCCGATACAAGCGTTGCGCCTCTGGGAGCGGGTGGCATTGGCAGAGGTCCACGACGATGGACCTGACCTCAGCACGCGCCAGATTGCCATTCTGCTTTGCATCTATCTGGAGCGGCCACCGCACACGGTTCGCGGGCTGGCTGCAAGATTGGGCGTGACCAAGCCTGTCATATCGCGCGCGCTGGATACGATGGGCGCGCTCAAACTGGTGCATCGGCATCGGGACGAAAACGACCGCCGCAACGTGCTTGTCGGACGCACGGTAGAGGGCGCACTTTATGTCGAGCGCTTTGGTGATACGATCATCGCCAAGGCAAGGGAGCTTCCGCTTTGACGCATTTCGACAAACGCCTTCATGCGATCCGTGACGATCTTGCAGATGCGCGGCTGAAGAGCGAAGTCGCTGCTCCACGCTATGTCCAAGGTCGCCGCGCGTTCGTTCGCGCGCCCGTTGTCGATCTCAAGCGCAAGCCGTCCGAAAGCGCCGGGATCGACACGCAATTGATATATGGCGCGCCGGTTCTGCTGTTTGATGAGGCCGAAGGTTGGGCCTGGGTGCAAGCCGAGCAGGATGGTTATGTTGGCTATGTCGATGCCGGTGCGCTTGCTGAAGCGCAGGAGCATCCGACGCATCGTGTAGTGGTTCCGCGCACATTCATCTATCCCGGTGCCGATCTGCGCTTTCCAAGAGCCAGCGTGCTTTCAATGGGATCGGTAGTTGCGATTTCCGGCGAAGCTGAAACCCGCGGCACGCGGTATGCACTGACGGCCGATGGCAACGCGCTGATTGCCGCGCATCTTCAGCCGATTGATGCCGAGGCGGACGACTATGTTTCCATCGCGCAGCTTTTTCTGAACACGCCTTATCTCTGGGGCGGCACGACCGGCTTCGGCATTGATTGTTCCGGGCTGGTGCAGACATCAATGATGATGGCTGGCCGGAAGGTGCTTCGCGATACGGACATGCAGGAAGCGACGATCGGCGAAGAAATCAATCCGGAAAATGGACTGCGCCGCGGCGATCTCGTTTTCTGGAAGGGCCACGTCGCGATCATGGTCGATCCCGAACTGATGATACACGCAAACGGCCACACCATGCTGGTGTCGTTGGAACTGCTGGCCGATGCGATAGAGCGCATCGGCTATCTCTACGGACATCCCAACCGCTACAGACGGCCTTAGTGTTGCTTAGCGTCGGTGGCGCGAGGGGTTTGCAAATTGCGATAACTCGTGCTGCTCCTCACCCTTGCTCACTCCCCGTAAGCAGGGAGATGGAGAATTGAGAAGTTCACGCGATACTCAAAACTCGCAAGCCCACCGACCTCAATATCCCGCAGCGCGGTCCACAAGGTTTAGCAAAGGCTTGCCTTCGTCGGCCGCCCGCATCTGCTCCAGCATGGGGCGGACAAGGTGCGCGGGATTGGATGTAGCGGCGGCATGGGGTGTGATGAAAACTTTCGGGTTGCCCCAGATCGGGCTGGTCTTCGGCAGGGGTTCCTGCTCGAAAACATCAAGGCTGGCTTCTTTCAGCGTGCCATCTTCAAGCGCGCGAAGAATGTCGGCGTCCTTGTGCAGCTTGCCACGTCCCGCGCTGATCAGCACGGCTCCGCCAAGGCCATTGCGGCGGCGCAGCTCGCGCAGAAGTTCGTAATTGATGATGCCGCGCGTCTGGTCAGTGAGTGGCAGCAGCACGACAAGAATGTCTGTCGAGTTCAGGAATGGGATCAGGCCGCTCTCGCCGTGATAGGCATTGACACCCGAGACTTTGCGCTCGGTGCGGCTCCAGCCGTTGACGTGAAAACCAAGCGAGGTGAGCGCCTTCGCGGCAGCGCTTCCCAATGCACCAATGCCCATAATGCCGACCGAAATATCCTGTGCGGTGCGCTGCGCGCGCTCGTTCCAAACCTTCCGAGCCTGTTGCGCGCGGTAGGCCAAGCCCTGGCGATGGTGATCCATAACGCGCCAGACAATGTATTCTACCATGTGTTGCGTAAGGTTCGGATCGATCACACGAACGATCGGCACATCGGGCAGGGTGCGATCCGCGAGAATGTGATCGACGCCTGCGCCGATTGAGAAAATGGCCTTCAGGTTGGGCAAGCGCGCCAGAACATTAGGCTTCTGCTTCCAGACAACCGCATAACGGATCGACGGGTCATTTGACCCATCCGGCTCCAGAACGACCTCACGGTCTTGCGCCAGCAATTCCTGCCAGCGATGCGGGTTAAAGCCAGTTACAGAAAGAAGAATGCGATCCATGCAGATTCCATACGCATGGCTCGCTGTAATCGCAACTACTGACTGACGACGCCTTCCTTCGCGGTTTCCATATGGAAAGCGGCAGAGATAAGGGCGCGCGTATAATCCGTTTCGGGATTCTCGAAAATCTGGCGCGAGGGGCCGTGCTCAACCACCTTGCCATTGCGCATGACGATGACGTCATTGGCCAGGGCGCGAACCACTTTCAGATCGTGGCTGATGAACAGGTAAGCCAGATTGTGCTTTTCCTGAAGGCGGCGCAGCAGGTCCACCACCTGCGCCTGAACGCTCATATCCAGCGCCGAGGTCGGCTCATCCAGCATGACAAAACGCGGGTTCAGCACCATGGCGCGCGCAATGGCGATGCGCTGGCGCTGGCCGCCGGAGAATTCGTGTGGATAGCGAAAGCGCGTGCTCGGATCGAGCCCGACTTCGTTCAGAACATCGACGACATGTTGGTCGCGCTCGTCGATGGTGAGCTTGGGCTCGTGGATTTTCAGACCTTCCTCGATGATTTCAGCCACCGACATGCGCGGGCTGAGCGAGCCGAACGGATCTTGAAAAACGATCTGCAATTCGCGCCGCAGCGGGCGCATTTGCGAATAGCTGAGCTGGTCGATCTCCTGACCGGCAAAATCGATGCGACCCTTTGACGAAATCATGCGGGCAAGGGCAAGGCCGAGTGTGGTTTTGCCGGAGCCGGATTCGCCGACGACGCCGAGCGTTTGCCCCGCGCGGACCTGAACATCGATGCCATCGACTGCTTTCACATAGTCGACAACGCGGCGGAAAAATCCCTGCCTGATGGGAAACCAGACCTTGATGTCATCACCGGACATGACGGTTTCAGCCTTGGGGTCCGGCACTGGCGGTCTGCCCTTGGGCTCTGCGGCGAGCAGCTTTTTTGTGTAAGGATGCTGCGGATTAGCGAAAATTTCAGCGGTCGGGCCATGCTCGACGATGCGGCCTTGGGTCATGACGCAAACGCGGTCCGCAATCTTGCGAACGATGCCGAGGTCATGCGTGATGAAGAGCATGGACATGCCCTTTTCCTGCTTGAGCTTGGCGAGCAGTTCGAGAATTTGCGCCTGCACGGTGACGTCTAGAGCGGTGGTTGGCTCGTCCGCGATCAGCAATTTGGGCTCGTTGGCGAGCGCCATCGCAATCATGACGCGCTGGCGCTGGCCGCCCGACAATTGGTGCGGATAGGCGTCCAGGCGCTTTTCAGGGTCGCGAATGCCGACTTCCTTGAAGAGTTCGAGCGTGCGCGTTTGCGCTGCCTTGTCGCCCATGCCCTTGTGCAGCTTGAGCACCTCCATCACTTGATGCGAGATCGTGTGAAGGGGGTTCAGCGAGGTCATCGGTTCCTGAAAAATGATGGTGATGTCGTTGCCGCGCACGCCGCGCAACTGCTGCTCACTGCATTGCAGAAGGTCTTTGCCTTCAAACACGATAGAGCCATTCGGGTGGCTGGCGGGCGGGTAGGGCAGGAGCTTGAGGATGGACAGTGCCGATACGGATTTGCCCGAACCGGATTCGCCCACCAGCGCGAGCGTTTCGCCCTTGGCGATGTCGAACGAGATGTGATCGACGGCAGTGATGGTGCGCCCGCCCTGCGTGAACGTGACCGACAGATCTTTGACGGAAAGCAGCGGCTCGCTCATTTGAACGTCTTTCGCGGATCGAAGGCGTCGCGCGTCGCCTCGCCGATGAAGATGAGCAGCGACAGCATGACAGCCATGACGGCGAAGCCGGTGAGGCCGAGCCACGGAGCGTTCAGATTGCCCTGACCCTGCTTGAGCAATTCGCCCAGCGAGGCCGAGCCGGGCGGCAGGCCAAAGCCGAGATAATCCAGTGAGGTGAGCGTCGTGATGGACGAGTTCAAAATGAATGGCAGGAAGGTGAGCGTTGCCACCATTGCGTTGGGCAAAAGATGGCGGACGATGATGGTGGCATTTGGCACCCCGAGCGCGCGGGCTGCGTTCACATATTCAAAATTGCGCGCGCGCAGAAACTCGGCGCGCACCACGCCAACGAATGCGACCCACGAAAACAGCAACATGATGCCAAGCAGGATGAAGAAGCCGGGCGGCAGGATCGCCGCAATAATCATGAGCAGGTACAGCATCGGCATGGCCGACCATATCTCGATGAAGCGCTGGAAGATCAGGTCGGTCCAGCCGCCGAAATAGCCCTGCACAGCGCCAGCGGATACGCCGATGACGGCGGAGCCGATGGTGAGAAGCAGGCCGAACAGCACCGAAATGCGGAAGCCGTAAATGACGCGGGCGAGCACATCGCGCGTCTGGTCGTCCGTGCCCAGCCAGTTCCAGTTGCCGAGCGTGCAGTTCGCATCGTTGACGCCTTGCGGATAGCGCTGGCAGCGCTCCTCCTTGGTGTACATCCAAGACGGCTTGGCGGGTGCTGCCTGCGGAATCTCATTGTTGGGCGTGCGGTAGGAATAGCGGATTGGCGGCCAGATCATCCAGCCATTCGAGTTGATCTCGTCCTGAATGACAGGATCGCGATAATCCGTGATGGCGAGGAAGCCGCCGAATTTTTCTTCAGGGTAGTCCACCACTGTCGGGAACAGGATTTCGCCTTTGTACGAGGCCAGCACCGGACGGTCATTGGCGATGAATTCAGCAAACATCGACAGGATGAACAGGACGAGGAAAATCCAGAGCGACCAGTAGCCGCGACGGTTTGCCTTGAAATTCGCCCAGCGGCGCTGGTTCAGCGGTGAGACGAGTGGCCGCTTGGTGGGCTTGGCGATGGCGTCTGCGACAGTCATCAGACATCCCTCCGCTCGAAGTCGATGCGGGGGTCGATCCAGGTGTAGACCATGTCGGACAACAGGTTCACGAGCAGACCCATCAGGGAAAAGATGTAGAGCGTTGCGAACACGACCGGATAGTCGCGGTTCAGCACGGACTGCCAGCCGAGCAGGCCGAGGCCATCCAGCGAGAAGATGTTTTCGATGAGCAGCGAGCCGCTGAAAAAGGCCGAGATGAACGCGCCGGGAAAGCCTGCGATGACGATCAACATGGCGTTGCGGAAAACGTGACCGTAAAGCACGCGCTGCTCGGAAAGGCCCTTGGCGCGGGCGGTGACGACATATTGCTTGCGAATTTCCTCGAGGAAGGAATTTTTCGTCAGCAGGGTCGTGACGGCGAACGCCGACAGCACCAACGCGGCCAGCGGCAAGGTGATGTGCCAGAGATAATCGAGGACTTTCCCGCCGAGCGAGAGTTGGTCGAAATTATCCGAGGTCAGGCCCTGCAACGGAAACCAATCGAAGAATGAGCCGCCCGCAAAAAGCACCATCAGCAGAATGCCGAACAGGAAGCCGGGAATTGCGTAAGCGACAATGACGATGGCGCTGGTCCAGATGTCGAAGCGCGAGCCGTCTTTCACGGCTTTTCGAATGCCGAGCGGGATGGAAATGAGATTGGACAGAATGGTGATCCAAAGGCCGATGGTGATCGACACCGGCATTTTCTCAAGGATCAGGTCCAGCACGGAAATATCGCGGAAATAGCTCTCGCCGAAGTCGAAGCGGGCATAGTCCCAAAGCATTTTGCCGAAGCGTTCCAGCGGCGGTTTGTCGAAGCCGAATTGCTTTTCCAGCTTGGCGATGAATTCCGGGTCCAGCCCCTGCGCGCCGCGATATTTCGAGCTTTCGCCTCCCGCGTCGAAATTGCCGCCGGCACCGGCGTCTGCACCGCCGCCGGAGAGGCGGTCATCACCGCCCTGACCGCTGATACGTGCAATGACCTGCTCGACCGGGCCGCCGGGCGCAAACTGAATGACGGCGAAGGAAATAGCCATGATGCCGAAAATGGTCGGAATCATCAGCAGCAGGCGGCGGAGAACATAGGCTGCCATCAGCTTACGTCCGAGTTTCGCTTATGGCCGAAAGGTATCGCGTTTTGTGTTCAAGCTTTCCCAATCGCCTTTGCCTTTGCCTCATCGAACCACCACAGCGTTTCGACCGGAAAGCCATAATCGGGCTTTGGCTCCTTGAAGCCGAACATATCCCAATAGGCAGCGCGGTGATTCGCCAGATAGTATGTTGGAATCCAGTCGAGCCGCGCGCGCAAGACCCGGTCGAGCGCATTCAGCGCCGTGACAAGCTCTTCGCGGCTTTTTGCCTGACCGGCCTTGTCGATGAGAGCGTCCACGGCAGGGCTCTCCGTACCCGGATAGTTGCGCGTGCCGGGACGCTTGGCTGCGCGGGAATGATAGAGAGATTGAAGCGAGTCGAATGTGGGCGTCGCGCCGATATTGACCGCGAGCATGTTCACGTCGAAATCGAATTCGCTCTGGCGCGATTCATACTGCGTGGCGTCCACAAGGCGGATGGAGGCATCGACGCCGATGGCCTTGAGGTTTTCGACCCAAGGCGAATAGAGCCGCACAATGCCATCATCATTCGCGAGAAATTCGGCCGCCAGCCGCCCTCCCTTGTCGTTGACGACGAAGTTGCCCTGCCGTTTCCAGCCAGCTTCGGCCAGCAATTTCGCTGCCTGGCTGAGCAGCTTGCGGTCGCGACCGGAACCATCCGATACGGGTTGCATGATTGCCTCGCCGAACACTTCCGGCGGAAGGTCTGCGCGCAAGGGTTCGAGCAGCGCTAACTCAGCAGGCGATGGCATGCCCTGCGCCTTGAAATCGGATCGCTCGAAGGTTGATTGCGAGCGGTCATAGGAGCCGAAGAACAGCGCGCGTTTCGACCATTCGAAATCGAAACACAGCGAAATTGCGCGGCGCACCCGGACGTCCCGGAATTGCACGCGGCGCTGGTTCAGCGCGACGGCCTGCATTTGCGGCCATGCCTCACCCGGAAACTCGCGTTTGATGACGCGGCCATCCTTTATGGCGGGGAAATCATAGCCGGTTGCCCAAACGCGCGATGTAAATTCCTCCCGGCAGGTCGTGTCGCCCTTCTTGAAGGCTTCAAACGCGGCCTGACGCTCGGAATAAAAGTCGATGCGGATGCGGTCGAAATTGCACAAGCCCTTGCGAACGGGCAGATCGCGACCCCAATAGTCCTCGACGCGCTCAAGAACGATGCTGCGCCCCGCCATGACCTTGCCGAGCCTATAGGGACCGGAGCCGAGCGGCGGTGTGAGCGACGAAGCCTCGAAATCATTGACCGTATAAAAGGCCTTGGACACAATAGGCATGACGACGATGGACAGGATGTTCTGCGCCGACTGGTTGCCGTTGAACACAAGCTTGAGCGTTGCCGGATCAACCGCAGTGGCTTCGGTCAAGTCGCGCAACGGTAGCGCCAGATCGGGGTGGCCCTTGTCTTTGAAGAGGTTGTAGCTGAAGGCTGCATCGTCGGCAGTTAGCGGCGTTCCGTCTTGCCATCGCGCCTGCGGCCGCAGCTTGAAGGTGAAAATATTTCGGTCGTCCGAGACAGTTACGGTTTCGGCCAGAAGGCCATAAACTGCATCGGGTTCGTCCAGCGCGCGCTCCATAAGCGTGTCGAAGCAGAGTTCCGTGCGCGGCGGAGACTCGCCCTTAAGTGTAAGCGAATTCAAAGTGTTGAAGGTGAATGGCGTCTGATTGAAAGTCCAGTTTGGCGGCTGGAAATTCATCTGCCCGCCTTTGGGCGCCTCCGCGTTCACATAATCGAAATGGGTGAAATCCGGCGCGTATTTGAGCTCGCCGAATGCGGACAGTCCGTGAACCGGGACGTTTGACGGCGTGGCTGCGAAAAGCCGATGGGGCAACAGAGGTGCGGCGGCGGCAGCGCCGGTTACTGCGAGGAAGCCGCGGCGCGAAAGGCGATCCATCAATTGATGCTCTTATATTTCGCTGCGAGCGCCTTTTCTTTTTGCGGGTCGATCCACCACGAATCGAGGTCTGGACCGATATATTCCGGCTGCTTCTCCGGCATCCCGAATTTGTTCCAGTAGGCGACCCAGCGCTCTGCCTTGTTATATTGAGGAATGACATAGTAGTTCCACAACAGAACCCGGTCCAGCGCATGGGTGGAAGCCAGCAGATCGTCACGATCCTTGGCGAAAATAACGCGATCAACCAGCGCATCGACAACGGGGTCCTTGATGCCGGAGAGGTTGCGAGAACCCGGTGTATCCGCCGCCTTTGACGACCAGAAATCGCGCTGCTCATTGCCCGGAGATTCGGACTGCGCAAGCACCGTGCTGACCATGTCGAAATCGAAATTGTTTTCGCGATTGATGTACTGGCTGGGGTCCACGATGCGCAGCGATGCGTTGATGCCGATCTTCTTGAGCGAGTTAATATAAGGCAGAGAGATGATCTCATCGGTGGAATCATTGCCGAGAATTTCGACCTTGAACTGCTCGCCGGTCTGTTCGTTGATCATCTTGCCGCCTTTGATCGTCCAGCCAGCCTGACCGAACAGCTTTACTGCGGCTTGAAGATTGGCGCGCTCCGCCTTGGGTGAATCATAGACAGGCAGGTCGTAAGCAGTGGTGAAAAGCTCCGGCGGCAGCTTGTCACGAAACGGCTCCAGAATCGCCAATTCCTTGCCCTCTGGTATGCCGCTCGACGCAAGGTCGCCACCAACGAAGAAGCTCTTCGTCCGCACATAGGAATTGAAGAAGGAAGTCCGGTTTAGGGTCTCGAAATCGAACGCGATTGTGAGCGCCTTGCGCACTCGCGGGTCCTTGAACTGCGGCCTGCGCGTGTTGATGACGAAGCCCTGAAACTTGGCGCGCGAGGCGCTTGGGAAAGCTTTCTTGATGACGTCGCCGGCCTGAAGGGCAGGGAAGTTATAGGCGGTGGCCCAACGGCGCGAAATATTTTCCTCGTGGAAGTCTTCCAGCCCGCCCTTGGTGAAAGCCTGCCAGGCGGCGTTGGTGTCGAGGAAATAGGTATAACGGCGGCGGTCAAAATTTTCGCGCCCGACTTTGACGGCGAGCTTTGCGCCCCAATAATCCGGCACACGCTCCCAGATGATCTCCGAGCCGGTTTTGAAGCTGGAAATCTTGTATGCCGCAGAACCGAGTGGAGGCTCGAGCGTCGGCTGGGTGATGTCGCGCTTGTTGCCTTTGGCGTCCGTACCTTCCCACCAATGTTTCGGCAACACGACAAGGTCGCCCATGATCTTGGGCAATTCGCGATTGCCCTTCTGGTCGAAGCGGAATTCCACCTCGCGATCATTCAGCGCCACGGCGTCGGTGACGTTCTCATAATAGCGGGCGTACATGGGGCTGTTTTCTTTCAGCACCTTGAACGACCAGATAACGTCATCGACCGTGATCGGTTGGCCATCATGCCAGCGCGCCGCTGGATTCAGCCGGTAGGTGGCCGACGAATAATCGTCCGGATATTTATAGGCATCCGCAATCAGCGCATGGCTGACGCTCGGTTCATCCACGGACTGCTCCATGAGCGTGTCGTACAGAAGTCCACCGCCGAACGGCGCCAGACCAGCGGCGGGACTGCCGCGCACGATATACGGATTGAAGCTGTCGAAAGTGCCGGGAACCGTCTGATTGAGTTGGCCGCCTTTGGGCGCGTCGGGGTTCACATAATCATAGCGCTGGAAGTTGGCGCCATATTTTGAATCGCCCATAAGTGAGGAACTTGTCTGCCAGTCTTGAGCGGAAGCGACCTGTGCGAGCGAGACGAGCATGACCATTGTGGCCAAAGCTTTGAAGCGGCTCTGCATGTCGATTCCTTTCATCAACGGCGTTTCCTTGTTTTGAGTGACCGGGGATTTGCCCGCAAGTGCAGCAGAAACAAAAAAGCCGGGCTGAACCCGGCTTTTTCGTGATGTCTGGATGAAATCTTCGTTAGTTTGCCGGTTCGGCAGGCTTTGCAGGCTCAGCCGGAGCTGCCGGCGCATCACCAGCCGGAGCTGCCGGCGCAGCAGCAGGAGCCTCACCAGCCGGTGCTGCGGGCGCAGCAGCAGGAGCCTCACCTGCTGCAGGCTGTGCAGCCGGTTGTTCGCCAGCAGGGGCAGCAGCCGGAGCCGCTGCAGCAGCATCAGGCAACGGAGCCGGATTGTCTGACAGCGTGCGCAGATAAGCGATCAGGTCGGCGCGCTCCTGCGTTTTCTTGACGCCGGCGAAGCCCATTGCGGTGCCCTTCACCAGACCCTTCGGGCTGGTGAGGAAGTGGTCGAGATTTTCATAGGTCCACTTTTCCGTGCTGCCCTTGGAGAAATCCTTGATGGCGGCGGAATAGGAGAAGCCTTCATGCGAGGCGATCGGGCGATTTACGATGTCCCACAGATTCGGGCCGGTCTTGTTTGCGCCGCCCTTTTCAACTGTGTGGCAGGCCATGCACTTCTTATGAATAGCTTCGCCGTCCTGAATATTCGCGCTGGCGAGCAGCGGCAGAACTGATTCGACAGCAGCAGCGCCGCCGCCTTCGCCGCCCGCACCAGCGGTGTCTTCAGCGGCTTCGATGCCGAAACCCGGCTTTTCCGGCGCTGGCGAAGCAAAAATTGCGTCCGACAGAATGCCTAGCGTTAGGACGACGAACACCGTAGCGAGCACCGCCCCGATGATCTTGTTAAATTCGAAAGAGTTCATCCGCCCTAGGCTCCCTTTGCGGCCGGTCCATTCACTTGCTTCAGGACCGCGTAGTGGTGCAAAAATTCCACCGCCACGCTGCATCCCCGGCAGATGGCGATCATTTTCCGTCTAGGTCTTTTGACTGGGTGTTGCAACACCTATAAGGGCGCATCCAGTGAGACTTTTTGACACTTTCCTTCGAAGGCCGCGTTGCCATGTCCACCCTGATACTCATTCCGGCCCGCATGGCTTCAACGCGCCTGCCCGGCAAGCCGCTCGCAGATATTGCGGGAAAGCCCATGATTGTTCATGTCGCGCAACGGGCGGCTGAAAGCGGCCTGGGCCGCGTCGTCGTTGCGACGGACACCGAGTCTGTAGCGGATGCAGTGCGTTCGCATGGCTTTGAAGCTGTGATGACGCGAAGCGACCACGAATCAGGTTCCGACCGCATTTTCGAGGCTCTGGGCACGGTTGACCCGCGCGGCGAGGTCGAAACGGTGGTGAATGTGCAGGGCGACCTGCCTACCATCGATCCCGCTACGATTCAGGCAGCTTTTCGCCCGTTTGAGGATAAGACGGTCGATATTGCCACGCTCGGCGTGGAAATTGCGGAAGAAAATGAGCGCAACAACCCGAATGTGGTGAAGATTGTCGGTTCGCCGCTGTCTGAAACGCGTCTGCGCGCGCTGTATTTTACGCGGGCGACCGCGCCGTGGGGCGATGGACCGCTCTATCACCATATCGGGCTCTATGCCTATCGTCGCGCCGCGCTGGAGCGCTTTGTCGCGCTGAAGCCATCAGTGCTTGAACGGCGCGAAAGGTTGGAGCAATTGCGTGCGCTGGAGGCTTCCATGCGCATAGATGCTGAAATTATCCAGACTGTGCCGCTGGGGGTCGATACGCCTCAAGACCTTGAGCGCGCACGAGAAATTTTGTCGAGAGCCTGAACATGAACGCTGCAAAGACAAATCGCATTTCCTTTCAGGGCGAACCGGGTGCAAACTCGGACACAGCCTGCCGAAACATGTTTCCAGACATGCAGCCCTTGCCGTGCCCGACATTCGAAGATGCGTTCAACGCGGTGGAGACAGGCAAGGCCGATCTGGCGATGATCCCGATCGAGAACACGATTGCGGGGCGCGTCGCGGACATTCACCATCTGCTGCCGGAATCCAAGCTGCACATTATCGGCGAATATTTTCTGCCTATCCATTTTCAGTTGATGGTGCTGCCCGGCGTGGATCGCAAGGACATCAAGACGGTTCACAGCCACATTCACGCACTTGGCCAATGCCGCAAATATATTCGCAAGAACGGCTGGAAGGCTGTAGTCGCGGGCGATACGGCAGGCGCGGCAAAGCTGGTGGGTGAAGTTGGCGACAGGACCATGGCGGCGCTTTCGCCGCGGCTGGCGGCAGAGCTTTACGGACTTGATATCATTGAAGAAAATGTCGAAGATACGGACTCGAACGTCACGCGCTTCGTTGTTTTGACCAAGAACAAGTTCTGGGTGGAGCGGCCAACGCCCGACACCCGAATGATGACCACCTTTATGTTTCGCGTGCGCAACGTTCCTGCGGCGCTCTACAAGGCGATGGGCGGTTTTGCGACGAATGGCGTGAACATGACCAAGCTGGAGAGCTATCAGCTCGGCGCGTTTACCGCGACGCTGTTTTACGCAGACATTGAAGGGCATCCAGATGATACCAGCGTCAAGAACGCGCTGGAAGAACTGCGCTTCTTCTCACGCGAAGTGCGGATACTCGGCGTCTATCCTGCGAGCGAATCCCGAGACGAATGGAAGGTCGCCGACTAGTCGGACTCGACCCATGTGCGGATGAGATGGTGGGCGATTGCACCCTTGGGTGGCATGAAAATGCCGTCCGGATGCTGCTTTTCAAGCGCCAACCGGACCGCGCCGCGCGTGAACCAGCGGCAGTCTTCCAACTCCGAAAGGTCGGCGTTGATGTCTTCATTCAAGGCTTCGCCAAAACATCCGATCATCAGCGAATAGGGGAAGGGCCAAGGCTGGCTGGCGAAATATTGCACGCGGCCTAGCTGGATGCCGCTTTCTTCCAGCGTTTCGCGGCGCACAGCATCTTCAATGGTTTCGCCGGGTTCGATGAAGCCCGCGAGTGCGGAATACATGCCCGGTGAAAAATGCCGCCCACGACCGAGCAGGCAATGGTCTTGCGTGACGGTCAGCATGATCGCTACAGGGTCCGTGCGCGGAAAATGCTCCGCGCCGCATTTCGTGCAAACGCGCTTGTAGCCGCCGGCGCGTATTTCCGTTGGCGAGCCGCAACGCGCGCAAAATCTGTGATTCTGGCTCCAGGCGAGCAGAGCCGCGCCCTGAGCGAGCGCGCCGAGCGGCTCGGGTTCGAGAAGCCCTTGCACATTGATGGAACGGAAATCGATGGCCTTGATGTTGTCGGTCAGGGTTTCCGGATCGATGGTGCTGGGCACGGCCAGAACCGGACCGCGCGCATCGCGACCGAGCAGGATGGACGCTTCAATGTCGCCGCCAAGCGCGGAAGCTTCTGCGGGCGAAAACCACGGATCGAAGCTGCTGCCGTCGAGTTTCAGGCACAGCCGCCCGCTGGTGACGACAAGAGCGCGGACGGATGGATCGCGCAGTGCAAGCGCCACGGAATCGTCTGTACGCTCTTCCGACTGCCGCCAGATGCGGTTTCCGGCAAAGCCCATCGCCGCGCTGGGCTCTGGGAAGGGAGCATCGAAAATTCGGAAGGCCATAGGGGAAACCGGCGAGCTGATTCTTGGAAGGAATGCCAACGTAATCGGCTTTAGCCCCGCGCGACAATCCGAAAGTTACAGGCCGAAAGTTACAGGCCGAAAGTTACAGGCCGAAAGTAACTGGCCGAAAGTTACAGCGCTTTCTTCAGCCGTTCCTTGAACTGATGCATTTCGGTGCGCTCATAGGGTTCGCGCTGTCCATAACCCCAGACGGGCCCGGGCCAGCCCGGATCGCCCTCGTTGCGGGCTACGACATGAATGTGCAATTGCCGCACGATGTTGCCGAGCGCGGCCACATTTATCTTGGTGCAGCCCGTGACCTGTTTCAGCCCCTGCGCGACCAGATTTGTCTCAAAGGTCAGCATGGCCTGATCCAGCGGGGTTAGTTCATGCAATTCTTCAATGTCTGAGCGCTGCGGCACAAGCACGATCCACGGCCAGCGGCGGTCGTTCATCAGGCGCATTTCGCACAAGCCGAGCCAAAGCAACGGCTCGCTGTCGGCATCAAGCCGACGATCCAGCTCGAACCCCTTCTGCATGACCGCTGCCAACAGATTTCCTCCCATTTTTCTGCACGCTATGGCTTGGCTGGCTCAACAGCAAGATGGGGTGCGCAATCATTTGAGAATTGCGCAATAGTCGGGCCTTGCATTTGAGTGCGCAATTGACGATATGGAGCGTGGGAGGTTGGTGGTGGACGAGCCACTCGCCAACCGGGTCAGGTCCGGAAGGAAGCAGCCCTAACGAGCCACGGCACGGGTCATCGTGCCAGCCTCCCGCCTCATTTCTCTCATGCGTCGAAGTTGACTGTCCCGCACTCGACGGGCGAAACTCGCATGAAGTGAGAAATGGAATCGGCAGCCTGTCGCTGCGAAAGGAATGAATTTGCGGCGCGTTCGGGAAAATTACGGCGCATGAGCGACGAAGCCGATCATGGGCCCGATAATAAGGAAGCCGCGCAGCAGGGCGGATACCGCGTGCTCGCGCGCAAATACCGGCCAAGGGATTTTACGGGACTGATCGGTCAGGAACCGATGGTCCGCACGCTGACAAACGCCTTCGCAACGGGGCGCATCGCGCAAGCCTGGATGCTGACCGGCGTTCGCGGCGTGGGTAAAACGACGACCGCGCGCATTCTGGCGCGTGCGCTGAACTACAAGACCGCCGAGGTTGATGCACCTTCGGTGGATATGCCCATTGAGGGCGAGAATTGCCGCGCAATCATGGAAGGTCGCCATGTCGATGTGATCGAGATGGACGCCGCCTCGCACACCGGCATCGACGATATTCGCGACATCATAGATCGCGTGCGCTATGCGCCCGTTTCGGCGCGCTACAAGGTCTATATCATCGACGAAGTGCATATGCTCTCGACGCAGGCCTTCAACGGCCTGCTCAAGACGTTGGAAGAGCCGCCGCCGCACGTCAAATTCATCTTCGCGACGACCGAGATTCGTAAGGTGCCGATTACTGTGCTTTCGCGCTGTCAGCGTTTCGATCTGCGGCGTATCGATGCTGCGCTGATTACCGATCATCTGGGCCGGATTGCCGGGCTGGAAAATGTCCAGATCGAGGATGAAGCGCTTGCGATGGTTGCGCGCGCGGCTGAAGGCTCGATGCGCGACGCACAGTCGATTCTGGATCAGGCGATTGCGCATGGCGCGGGAACGGTTACGGCGCAGGCCGTGCGCGATATGCTTGGACTGGCCGACCGCGCGCGAGTGGTGGACCTGTTTGAAGTCCTGATGAAGGGCGATGTTGCGGCGGGTTTGGCCGGTTTTCGCGCACAATATGATACCGGCGCCGACCCGGTGGCGATCCTCACCGACCTTGCGGAATTCACGCATCTGGTGACGCGGCTGCGCTTCGTGCCGTCTGCCGTCGAGGACGCTTCGCTGACGGAAACGGAGCGCAAGCGGGGCGCGGAGTTTGCGGAAACACTTTCCGTGCGCGTGCTATCGCGTGCGTGGCAGATGCTTTTGAAAGCGATTTCGGAGGTTCAGGCCAGCAATCGACCGGCGATGGCGGCTGAAATGGCGCTGATCAGGCTCGCCCACGCGGCGGATTTACCAACGCTGGACGAGGCTCTGAAATCTCTGGAAGGGCAGGAAGGCGGCTCTGTAGCGCCGCGCGCGCCTGCTTCCAACGGTGGTCGCGCCACGCCAAATGGCAACGGCACGTCTGCAATATCCGGCACGAGCATGACGCCTTCTGGCGGCGGGGGTGCGCAGACAATGCGCCTCGTCCAGCCGCAGGCAGAGCCTGCTTTCCAGCCTGCACCGGCAATGGAGCCGGAGGTCGCGGAAGTGCCGGTTCGTTCGCTGGCCGACATTGTCGGTCTGGCCGACAGCAATCGCGACATGAAGCTCAAGGTCGCGATCAAGCGCTATGTTCGGCCTGTCAGGCTGGAGCCGGGCAGGCTGGTGATTGCGCTCGCCGATGGCGCGGAGCGCGACCTGCCGAACGAGCTTTCCAGAAAGCTGAAAGCGTGGACTGGCCGAACCTGGATGGTTTCGCTGTCTCAGGAAGCTGGCGGCCAGACCTTGGCCGAAGAAGAAACGGCCAAGCGCGAAACAGCCTTTATGGATGCCCGCAGCGACCCTGCGGTTGCGGCGATACTCTCCCGTTTTCCCGGTGCGCGGATAATCGATGTTCGCATTCCCGATGCGCCGGAAGTCGAGACTGTTGAAGATATTGAGCCGTCGTCCGATGACGACGAGGCTCTTTGAGAAGCGAAGGATCACTCCATGAAAGACCTCTTGGGCTTGATGAGCAAAGCCAAGGAAATGCAGGCCAAAATGCAGGCCATGCAGGAAGAAATGACCACCATCGAGGCAAGCGGCCAATCTGGCGGCGGGCTGGTGACGGTTACGCTCAGCGGCAAGTTCGAGATGAAGTCGCTCAAGATCGACCCTTCTCTGGTGAAGGAAGGCGAAGGCGAGATTCTGGAAGATCTGATTCTGGCAGCGCACAATGATGCGAAAAACAAAATCGAGCACGCGATTCAGCAAAAAACGCAGGAAATGACCTCTGGCCTCGGCCTGCCTGCGGGGCTGAAACTGCCGTTTTAAACGGCGGCGAATAGCCTCATGGGCCACGGCGCGGGCCTTTCAGGCAGATGGGTCGCAAACAATTAACCATTATCGCGCCATGCTTTTGCCTGAAATGTCCGCATTCTGGCCGCACTCGAAGCAGCGGCCGGGGGACTAATGAGGCGCTTTTCGTGAGAATTGCAGGACGAGTTTATGCAGCCTTGGCTGCTTTTGGTGCTTTGGCGTTGGCTGGTTGCAGCCAAAGTGCAGACGGACTTGGTGAGGGGCTGAAATCTTCAGCCGCCTATAGTGCTGCGCCGACGACTTCGTCGGGCAAGGCCGCTTTGGCTTATCGCGCAAACGAACAGGACCGCGAATGCCTCGCCAGAGCTATGTTCTTCGAAAGCAACCGTTCGAGCCGTGATGGGCTTGTGGCGGTTGGCTCGGTGGTTATGAACCGCCTGCAATCCCGTCGCTGGGGCGACAATATTTGCGGCGTTGTGGGAGCCAACAAGCAGTTTGCACCCGGCGTTATGACCCGCCCGATGAATTCCAAGGCTTTGCCGGATGTGATGGCCGCAGCGGATGCCGTGCTGAAAGGCGAGCGGCACCCGGACGTGAAGCCAGAAGTGATGTTCTTCCATACGGCTGGACTGAAATTCCCCTACAAAAACATGCATTACACGACCGTTGCGGGCGGAAATGCATTTTATGAGAAGCGCAGCCGTCGCCCGATGCGTGACGACCTGCCCCAGACCGAGCAGCCTTCCGTCATGGTTGCTTCCAACGACGCGGCGCCGCTACAGGGTGCTGCAAACATCTTGCAGCCGGTCGCATCCGATACGAGCCTGACAGCGCTTGCGGCGAACGATGCCGCGCCGCAGGCTGACGAGATGGTGCTGGCGATGAATACGACGGCAGTACCGACGCCAAGGCCCGGTACTTCGCCCGACCAATTGCCGGGTGTGACTGGCTTGCCCGATGACGAGCCTTCCAAATCGCGATTCGGCGGGGATGCTCCGGTGATGACCGCCGAGATACGCCCGAAATTCGATACGGCGAATGCTTCAGTCGCTGCGTTTGACGCCAGCCCTGAGCAGGCGTCTGCCATTGGAGCCATGCTTTTGGCGCAGCGCACCGAATAGTGCAGCCTGTTCGCCTTGCCGCAATGATTCTATACCGCTTGCATGTCCAAGCGAATCGCCGGCCCCGAAATTGAACGCCTGATCCAGCTTCTGGCAAAAGTGCCGGGGCTGGGTCCGCGTTCGGCGCGCAGGGCCGCACTGCATCTCATCAAGAAAAAAGACCAGCTTTTGGGGCCGCTTGCAGGCGCGATGGCCGATGCGCGCGACAAGGTGCGCGTTTGCTCGACTTGCGGCAATGTCGATACAGCAGACCCCTGCATGATCTGCACCGACCCGAAGCGCGACGCGGCCATGATTATCGTGGTTGAGGATGTGTCCGACCTTTGGGCGCTGGAGCGCGCGGGCGCGATGAATGCCCGCTATCATGTTCTGGGCGGAGTGTTATCGCCGCTGGACGGTATCGGCCCAGACCAGTTGACCATCAAGCAATTGGTGGACCGCGTTTCGGAAGGCGGCGTGAGCGAAGTGGTGCTGGCGGTGAACGCAACTGTTGAGGGGCAGACGACCGCGCATTACCTGACCGATCAGCTCGCCCACATGGAAGTGAAGATTACGCGACTTGCGCACGGGGTGCCGGTCGGGGGAGAACTGGACTATCTGGACGAGGGGACTTTGGCTGCTGCGCTCAAGTCTCGGACAATTTTCTAGGACGGGTCATGGCGCGATTCCCGGTAGCACTGATTTTCGCAATGCTTCTGGGAGTGCTGCCCGCGCAGGCACAATCGAAACTCGACGGCCAGTTTCGCGCGTGGCTTGAGAAAGATCTCTGGCCGGAAGCCTCGGCCAAGGGCGTTTCGCGCACGACTTTTGAAGCGGCGTTTGACGGCGTTCGGCCCAATGCAAAGCTGCCCGATCTGGTGTTGCCGGGAGAAAAGCCGACCACACCGAAAAATCAGCATCAGGCGGAGTTCAACGCGCCTGCAAAATATTTCGCGGAAAAGACAATAGGGGCCGTGACCAGTGGCGGTCGCGCGCGGGCGGGACGGCTGGGCAAAACGCTGGCGGCTGTCGAGAAACGCTATGGTGTGCCGAGCGAAATCATCCTCGCAATATGGGGTCGCGAATCCGGCTTTGGCGCGGCCAAGATGCCCTACGATGCATTTGAAGTGCTTGGCACGAAGGCGTGGCTCGCAACGCGCAAGGACATGTTTCGCACGGAAGTGATTGCGGCGCTTCAACTTGTCGAGACGGGCGTTGCGGAGCGCAAGGCGATGCGCTCCTCCTGGGCCGGAGCGCTGGGGCAGCCGCAGTTTTTGCCGACCTCGGTGCAGAAGCATGGCGTCGATTTCGACGGCGACGGCAAGATCGACATCTGGCGATCCGAACCGGATACGCTGGCCTCAATCGGCAAATATCTGGCCGACTATGGCTGGGAACGAGGCCGCGAATGGGGCTTCGAAGTGGTGGTGCCGGAAAGCGTTTCCTGTGCGCTGGAAGGGCCGGACCAAGGCAAGAAGATTTCGGCATGGGCCACGCTTGGCATTGCCCGCGCAAACGGGAAGCCGTTCCCGGTCAAGGAGGCGGCACGCGAGGGATTTCTGCTGATGCCAGCGGGGCGTAACGGCCCTGCCTTCATTGTCAGCAAGAATTTCTATGTGCTGAAAGAATATAATGAGAGCGATTTATACGCGCTGTTTATAGGCCATGCCGCTGACCGGATCGCGGCGAGCGACAAGAATTTTCTCGGCAAATGGGGCAATGTCGATGCGCTCTATCGCTCCGATATTGCAGCAATGCAGCGCGCGCTTGAGGGGCAGGGCTATGATGTGGGCAGCGCTGACGGTCTGCCCGGTTTCAAGACGCGGCGCTCTATCGGCGCGTGGCAGGCCAAGAACGGAGCCGCACCAACTTGCTTTCCGACCAGGAAGATCGTTGAGGCATTAGCCAAGTGAGGCGTGCGCCTTCGCGACGAGGCTATAGGACCGCTTGCGCGCGTCGTGGTCGAAAATCTGGGCCGTAATCATCAGTTCATCGGCTCCGGTTCGTTCGATGAATGCAGCGAGGCCGATTTTCACCGTTTCCAGCGAGCCTACGACAGCGCAGGAAAGCGCATGGTCCAGCATGGCCTTTGCGCTGGGGTCGAGGCTTTGTTCGAAGTTGGCGCGCGGAGCGGGAAGCTTGCCCGGCCTGCCTGTGCGCAGATTCACAAATGCTTGTTGCAGAGACGAGAAGAGCAGCTGCGCCTCGGCATCCGTCTCGGCAGCGCTTACGTTCAGACCCAGCATCACATAGGGCTTGTCCAAATGGGCAGAAGGCTGAAAACGCGAGCGATAGACATCAAGCGCATGATCCAGCTCAGCGGGCGCAAAGTGCGACGCGAAGGCATAGGGCAGGCCAAGCAGCGCAGCGAGATGCGCGCCATAAGTTGACGAGCCGAGTATCCAGACGGGAACATTGCGGCCTTCACCCGGAACGGCGCGCACGCGCTGGCCTTCCTGAGCCGGCGCGAAATAATTCATCAACTCGACCACATCTTGCGGGAAACTGTCCGCGCCGCCTTCGAGGTTCCGCCGCAGCGCGCGAGCGGTGAGCATATCGGTGCCGGGCGCGCGGCCAAGCCCAAGGTCGATGCGACCAGGATAAAGCGAATCCAGCGTGCCGAATTGCTCGGCAATGATCAGCGGCGAATGATTGGGCAGCATGATGCCGCCCGCGCCGACCCGAATGCGGCTCGTGCCGCCCGCAACATGGCCAATGACGACAGAGGTGGCGGCGCTCGCAATGCCGGGCATACTGTGGTGTTCGGCAAGCCAGTAGCGGTTGAAGCCGAGCGCTTCCGTGTGGCGTGCGAGATCAAGGCTGTTCGCGAGCGACTGAGAGGCGTCACTGCCCTCTGGAACGGGCGAAAGGTCGAGGACCGAAAAAGGAATCATGACTTCGCCGTCTCCTTGCGCACGATGGGTGCGACCTTGGTGCCGTAAAGCTCGATCGCCTTCA
This sequence comes from Mesorhizobium denitrificans, assembly GCF_003403035.1. Taxonomy (GTDB): domain Bacteria; phylum Pseudomonadota; class Alphaproteobacteria; order Rhizobiales; family Rhizobiaceae; genus Mesorhizobium_G; species Mesorhizobium_G denitrificans. The sequence continues at coordinate 510,728 of NZ_QURN01000001.1, forward strand.
TGAGCTTGGCATGAGGCAGCGCACCAATCGCCATCTGGATCATGAACCGGCTGTTCTTGAAGATGCGATGCATGACGATGATCTTTTCCGCAACGGCTTCCGGGTCGCCAACAAACAAATGGCCATTCGGGCTAAGCGATTGGTCGAAATGCGCGCGGCTGGTCGGACCCCATCCACGCTCGCGGCCAATGCGGTTCATGACTTCCGCCTGCGGCGTGTAAAAATCATCTGCAGCCTGCTGCTTCGTGTCAGCGACGAAGCCGTGGACATTGATGCTGGTGGCAAGCTTTGCCGGGTCGTGGCCCGCACGCTGCGCGGCCTCGCGGTATAGCTCGAGGAAAGGCGCGAAGCGGGTAGGCTCGCCGCCGATGATTGCCAGCGCCAGAGGCAGGCCAAGCTGAGCGGCGCGCACGACAGATTGCGGCGTGCCGCCAACGGCGATCCAGACCGGCAGCGGGTTTTGCACAGGGCGCGGGTAAACGCCGCGGTCGTTGATCTTCGGCGTCAGCCGGCCGCCCGCCCAAGTGACGCGCTCGCTGTCGCGAATGCGCAGCAGCAAATCGAGCTTCTCGGCAAAAAGCTCGTCATAGTCCTCGAGATTGTAGCCAAAGAGCGGAAACGACTCGATGAAGGAGCCGCGACCGGCCATGATTTCGGCGCGCCCGCCGGACAGAAGGTCCAGCGTCGAGAACTGCTGGAACACGCGCACAGGATCATCCGAGGAAAGCACAGTGACGGCGCTCGACAGGCGGATGTGGCGGGTGCGCTGCGATGCGGCGGCAAGCGCGACGACAGGCGCGGAAGCGGCATAGTCTGGCCGATGGTGTTCGCCGAGCCCGAACACGTCGAGCCCGACCTGATCCGCCAGCTCGATCTCTTCCATCAGGTTGTTCAGCCGCGTCTGGGCATTTACTGTATCCGGTCCGCTTGTGAGACTGACATCAGCGAAGGTGTAGAGACCGAGTTCCATCAAGATGCTCCGTTGCCAACGCCTGAGGTAGAGACTCCCACGCGGCATTGCCAGTGACCGAATTGCGAACAGTGAATTCCCAATTTTCGACCAGAACTGTTTTGCAGTTGCAACATGGCAGCATTGCATTGGCAAAATCAGGCAATTTTGGCCTTGAAGTCTCGCGCTCTGTGAGTATGTAAGGCGCGGAATATCTCTTCAGGACGAAAGAAAATTGGCAATATACAGGGACCTCTCGTTTTCCGAGCGGCGCGATGCGGCCAATACCGCGAAGCAGGCGCTTCTCGAAAAGTACAAATCAAAGCCCTCCGCTGACGATCCGGCAGTACAGGCACGCTTGGCTGAACGCCGCGCGATACTGGAAGCACGGGAAAAGCGCGAAGCGGAAAAAGCGCAACTGAAGGCTGAACGGCTTGCACGCGAAGCTGCTGAAAAGGCGAAGCGCGAAGCTGAAGCCGAATCAGCGCGCGCAAAAGCTGAACAGGAAGCTGCTGAACTGGCCCGTATCAGGGAACAGGAAGAAGAAGAGCGGCTGACGGTGCAGCTTGGTCTGGAAGCAGCGCAGAAGGCCAAGCGCGACGCTCGCTATGCGGCGCGCAAGGCTCGCGGTCGCCGCGCACCTCCCGGTCGCTGATCGGCAAGAATCAATGAATAGCCGCCGCGATGCATATCGCGGCGACTATTATTCGCGCGCACTGCTGGGCGCTATGACGCCAGCTTAAGGCCGATAATTCCGGCGACGATCAGCATAATGCTGGCGATGCGCATGGGTGTCGCAGGCTCTCCCAACAAATAGATGCCGAGTATTGCAGTGCCGACAGCACCGATTCCGGTCCAGACCGCATAGCCGGTGCCAACAGGCAAGGTTTTCAAAGCCATGCCGAGAAGAACAACGCTGGCAAGCATGCTCGCCAGTGTCCAGACCGTCGGCACGAGTCGCGTGAATCCGTCCGTATATTTGAGTCCGACTGCCCAGCCGACTTCGAGAAGACCGGCGACGAAGAGAAGTAGCCAAGCCATTACAGCCCTCCATAAAAATGGCGGGTCGTCCCGTCGCAAATATTCAGGAATGCAGGGCCGTCCCTGCGCCACTCAGATATAGGTTTTACCGTGCAATTTCAAGAAAGTAAGCTATGTGCGGCTCACTTCGGTTTTGCTGCCAACGTTGGTGCCGGCGGCTTGGCTCCAGCGATTGCGGGCTTCTTCGCATCCTTTTTTGGCTTGCGAACTTCTTTCTTGGGCTTCGACGCACCTTTAGCCATCGTCGTATCCTCTCAATTGCTTGAACTCGAACCCGCACAAACGGCCTCGCCAAGGCATATTAAGCGTAGCTGAAATTTCTCACAGATCAAGCTTCATCGACAACGCGCAGCCGCAAGGTGCCTTGCGGCGACTCGACAGTGCGGGGAGACGCCTTAGGCTCCGTAGTTTCCTGCGCGAACTCACCTTCGGCTGCAAACTCGAGCGCTTCGATTTTCTGGCCGCGCCTCGTGACCTTGTTTGACGAGACGAGAATATCGTCAATGTCCTTCGCCGCTTGGCCGAAATGGGTCTGGAGTTTGCGTACGCGCTCGTCCAGACGACCGACATCCTCCATCAAGCGCACGACCTCGCCCTGAATGAGATGCGCCTGCTCGCGCATGCGCGCGTCTTTCAGGATCGCCTGTATCACCTGAATGGAGAGCATCAGCAGTGATGGGGACACGATGACGATACGCGCCCGATGCGCGCGCTGCACCAGCGCTTCAAAGTTTTCGTGAATCTCGGCGAAAATCGATTCCGACGGCACGAACATGAAGGCCGTATCCTGCGTCTCGCCGCGCAACAGATATTTCTCGGAAATATCGCGTATGTGGACCTCGACATCTCGCCGAAAAGACTGCGTTGCGGCGCGCTGAGCATCCGTACCCTCGGCGGCGCGGATTGCATTCCACGATTCAAGGGGGAACTTGGCGTCAATTACCAGCGAAGGCGAATCATTTGGCATCGTCACAAGGCAGTCGGGACGGTTGCCATTGGTCAGCGTCGCCTGAAATTGGTACGAACCAGAGGGAAGCCCATCGGCAACGATGGCTTCCATCCGTGCCTGACCGAAAGCGCCTCGCGTCTGCTTGTTCGACAAAATGGCCTGCAACTGCACCACCTGTCCTGCAAGAGACTGGATATTGTTTTGCGCTGTGTCGATGACGGCCAATCGCTCCTGAAGTTTCGCGAGGTTTTCGTGCGTAGACCTGGTTTGCTCAGCCATCGTTTGGCCGATTCGCCCGGTCATTGCATCGAGTCGCTGGCTCAACGATTGCGTAAGTTCGGCCTGCCGCGCGCCAAAAACATCGGCAACCGTCCCCAAACGACCCTGCATTTCCGCTTGCGCCTGCATAATGCTAGCCATGCGGCCTTCCATTTCTCGCGTATGATCGGCTGCTTCCGCCGCCGCTAACCGGCGCGCATGCGCCGACCGCCAGAGCGCAACGACCAGCACAACCAGCAATATAAGGAAAAGAGCCGCACCGAGCAGCAGCGCCTGCCCCAGGGTCACAACGGTGGCGCCAAACCGGGCGATCGGCTCAGCCAGTACGTTCGAGAGTTCATTCATTCCTGCACCATAGCCGATTCGCCACAATCCACCAGATCAAAACATGAACATTTATGCATTCAAGGTGTTGACGCTAGCCGAGCTACATCTTAGGTGAGGCGCATGTCGATCAAGCCGCTGATCATTTTGCCCGATCCGATTCTCCGCCAGACCTCTGAGCCGGTGGGCGCTGTCGATTCGCGCATCAAGACGCTGGCGCGGGATATGTTCGAGACGATGTACGACGCGCCGGGGATCGGTTTGGCCGCGATACAGATCGGCGTGCCGTTGCGTATGCTGGTTATCGACCTCGCGAAAGAGGACGAGCCGAAGATGCCGCAAGTCTTCATCAATCCGGAGGTCGTCGAATCATCGGATGCGAGATCGGTTTATGAGGAAGGTTGCCTGTCGATACCCGATTATTATGCCGAGGTGGAGCGCCCGGCATCGGTGCGCGTTCGCTTTATTGATGGTGCGGGCAAGGAGCAGGAGTTGAATGCCGACGGCCTTCTGGCGACCTGCCTGCAGCACGAGATAGATCATCTCAACGGCGTGCTTTTCATCGACCATATTTCAAAGCTCAAGCGCGATATGGTGGTGAAGAAGTTCAGGAAGCTCGCCCGGGACCGCTCTCCGGCGGTTTGAGGAACAGCGCATGCGCGTCATCTTCATGGGTACGCCGGAATTTTCCGTGCCGACGCTGCGTGCAATAGCAGATGCAGGGCATAAGATCGTTGCGGTCTATACTCAACCGCCGCGACCCGCGGGGAGGCGCGGTCTTGAGACTGTGCCATCGCCGGTTCAACAGGAAGCAGACCGGCGAGGTTTCGCCGTTCACACGCCGATGTCATTGAAAGACCTTACCGCGCAGAACGCGTTTCGAGCATTGGCGGCCGATGTGGCGGTCGTTGTTGCCTATGGATTGCTGCTGCCGGAGCCGATCCTCAACGGAACGCGACTTGGCTGCTACAATGGTCATGCTTCGCTGCTTCCGCGGTGGCGCGGTGCAGCGCCAATACAGCGCGCAATCATGGCGGGCGATAAAGAAACCGGCATGATGATCATGAAGATGGATCGTGGGTTGGATACCGGTCCCGTCGCGCTGAGCGAACGTGTCCAGATCGGCGCGGACATGACGGCAGGCGAGCTGCATGACCAGCTGATGACGGTGGGCGCGGAGTTGATGGTGCGCGCACTTTCCAAGCTTGAAGATGGTGCGCTGGCGCTGACGCCGCAGGCTCAGGACGGGGTGCTGTACGCCAGCAAAATCGAAAAAGGTGAGACGCGCATCCAATGGTCGAACCCGGCGGCTGAGGTTCATAACCACATTCGTGGCTTGTCGTCTTTTCCCGGCGCCTGGTACGAAGCGGGCGCGAAGGCCGAACGGGTCAAGGTGCTGCGCTCGACACAGGCGGAGGGTTCGGGCGAGCCGGGCATGCTGCTTGATGACGATTTGACGGTTGCGTGTGGACGCGGCGCTGTGCGCCTTGTCGAAGTTCAAAAAGCTGGAGGAAAACCGATGCCCGCGCAGGAATTCCTGCGTGGCGCACAATTGAAAAAAGGAATGAAACTCCAATGAGCATGATGTCTATTCGCATGGCCACACAGCGCGACCGCGCAGCCATTCGTCACGTCGAAGAACACGCTTTCGGGCAATCCACCGAAGCGGGGCTTGTCGACGCGCTTGTGAACAGCGCCGATGTGGTGTTGGAACTGGTGGCGGAAGAAGACGGCGCTGTGGTCGGGCACATTCTCTTTTCGCGACTCTATGTGGAAAAGGACGGTGCGCGCACGCCTGCCGTCGCGTTGGCTCCGCTGGCGGTTGAGCCATCATTTCATGGCACGGGCATTGGCGGGGCGTTGGTGCGCGAGGCGCATCTACGGTTGAAGACCGCTGGTGAAACGCTTTCCGTCGTGCTGGGCGATCCGGAATATTATGGCCGTTTTGGCTATACGCATGCTCGCGCGGCAGGCTTTGCGAGCGATTATCAATGTGACGCGTTGCAGGCGCTTGCTTGGGGCGATGCGCCCGAAAGCGGGGAACTGGCCTATGCCGGGCCGTTCCGCACGCAGCTCGCAGCCTGACAAGTGTATCGGTACCGGCTGGACATCGAGTATGACGGCTCTGCCTATGCCGGGTGGCAAAGGCAGACCGGGCATCACACGATTCAGGCGGCAATTGAGCAGGCCGTTCTCGCGTTTTCAGGCGACGATGGCGCGCTGCGCGGCGCGGGGCGCACGGATGCAGGGGTGCATGCTACGGGGCAGGTCGCGCATATCGACCTGACGCGGGAATGGAAAGCCGACAAGGTGCGCGATGCGATAAACGCGCATTTGCGATTAAGCGGCGAGCGCATTTCAATCATTGCGGCGCTAGCGGTGGATGCGGGTTTCGATGCCCGGTTTTCTGCGAAGGCACGTCATTATATCTACCGGATATTGAACCGCCGCTCGCCCCCGGCATTGGACGCCGGCAAGGTTTGGTGGGTGCCGAAAATGCTGGATGCAGAAGCCATGCACGAAGCGGCGCAGCCTTTGCTTGGGAAGCACGATTTCACGACGTTTCGTTCTACGCAATGTCAGGCGAATAGCCCGCTTCGTACGCTCGACAGGTTGGATGTGATCCGCACCGGCGAGGCGATAGAGGTGCATGCGTCGGCGCGCGCGTTCCTGCACAATCAGGTGCGCTCGATGGTGGGTTCTCTGAAGCGTGTTGGCGAAGGCGGCTGGCCTGTGGATGGAGTGAAGGCCGCACTTGATGCACGCGACCGCGCGGCGTGCGCGGGCATCGCTCCGCCCGAAGGGCTGTATCTGGTGCACGTCGATTATTAGAAGGGGCGGCGATTTTTACGGATGAGGGGTCGCAAAAATTAAGCGTCGATGCCGAGCAGCCAGGCGAACAAATAAACCGTCGCGATGGACGCAACCAACATAGCTGTGAAAACTGCGGTGCTCACTGCTGCGCCCTTGCCGATTGCGCCATTGGTTAGCCGCCAGATAAGCACCATGGTCGCAATAAAGGCCACCAGCGACAATGAGGCGATAAGGTCATGTGATTCGGGCGTAAACAACCGCAGCAGAGAGATTGGCAGCATGTACCAGGCGATGATAACCGACGCCCAATTGGTCGCGACGACATAGGGAACGAAGCGGTCGGCAATACCGGCCGGTCGCGCGATCAATCCAAGCAACAGAATCGGAACAATCCACGCGGCCAGTTCGACCACGCCGTTGGCCGCGACGACTGATAGCTGGGAACCACTCGCGCCGGGCTTGGCAAGGTAATCGCTCGTTGACGCGATCCAGCCGACAAGAAGCGGTGGTGCGGCCAACGGAATTGCGATGAAGGAATCCCAGAAGCCGTCGATGGATAGGTCCATACGGCGCAGCCCATCCGGCTTTCCGAACATCATGCGCGCCGCACCTGACAGCGCGCTCTGCACAACACCAGCTTCCGGCATTTTATCCAAACCAATCCACAAGAAAACGCTCATAGATCTGCGTGAGGGTTTCAAGATCGGCAATATCGACGCGCTCATCCACCATGTGCATTGTCTTGCCCACCAATCCAAACTCGACGACGGGGCAATAATCCTTGATGAAACGGGCGTCGGATGTGCCGCCGGAGGTCGAGAGAGCAGGGCGTCTGCCAACAACGGATTCGACTGACTTGGTAAGCGTGTTGACGAGTCTGTCGTCACGCGTGAGGAAAACGTGGCTTGGCCGATCACGCCAGACGACGTCGAACGAAACCGGTTCTTTGCGGCCCTTGCGATATTTTGTGCGGCGCGCAGCGCGGTCCAGCCTGTTGTGAATTTCAGCCTGCAGGCTTTCGGCGGTCCACGTATCGTTGAAGCGAATGTTGAAGGATGCGGTCGCCTTGCTAGGCGTAACGTTCACCGTCGGATTGCCTACATCAATGGTTGTGGGTTCCAGATTGCTCGGCTGGAAATCCCGTGTTCCTGCATCGAGTGGCGGCACCAGCAGCGCATCCAGCAGGCTGACCAGACTGCGCAACGGATTGTCCGCGAGGTGAGGATAGGCGGAGTGCCCCTGGACACCATGTATGGTGATGGTACCGGAGATCGAGCCGCGACGGCCGATCTTGATCATGTCGCCTATCGCATCCGGGTTGCTGGGTTCGCCCACAATTGCCGCATCCCAGGTTTCGCCGCGATCCACAGCCCATTTCAGCAATTTGTCGGTGCCATTGATCGAGGGGCCTTCTTCATCGCCAGTGATAACGAGCGAAACAGAACCTTTCAGCTTGCCGTTCTTTTCAATATGGCGCGCGACAGCCGCGACGAAGCAGGCAATGCCGCCCTTCATATCGACCGTGCCACGGCCATACATCTGGCCGTTGGCGATGGCGGCGGAGAAGGGTGGATGCGTCCACTCGGCTTCGTCGCCAACCGGCACAACGTCGGTGTGGCCGGCGAACATGAGATGCGGCCCGTTGCCGGAAAGGCGAGCGTAGAGGTTTTCAACATCCGGCGTGCCGTCTTCGGAGAAAACCGGACGATCCGACGCAAAGCCCATAGGCGCGAGCATAGCTTGAAGGGCCGTCAGCGCGCCGCCTTCGGCTGGTGTAACGGAGGGGCAACGGATGAGCGTTGCAAGGTTTTCGATGGGATCGGTTGGCAGTTTCATGCGCAAAGCGATAGTAGAAAGCGGCTGCGCTGTCACCTAGGCGGCATATCGCGCACGGAGCCATATTTGTTTGGTCCACCCGTTCCGGGATACAGACTCAGGACGATATAGGCGACGACCGAAATCACCGGCAACGCGATGGCGACGGACATGATCGGCGGCTTGCCAATATCCTGCAATCGCTTCGATGTCAGCGCGATCATTGGCCAAAGCGTCGCGATGAACAGAACAGTGATGAGTTGCTCGAGGCCGGGTGGTGTCTGCCATGGATCGACTGCGTCGGCGGGCATGTAAGCGAGCACGTGGCGATAGACCAGAAGGCTGGCGAGCACCGAGATCAACATGGTCGCAAGAAAATAGGGCAGGCGGGAGAGCCTGCCCGCCGGCTTCAGGAACAGCCAGATATAGTCGATCCGGGTTTTCAATCGCGCAGCAATTCGTTGATCGAGGTCTTGGAACGGGTCTTTTCGTCAACACGCTTGACGATTACGGCGCAGTACAGGCTTGGGCCCGGATTGCCGTTTGGCAGCGCCGCGCCGGGCATGGTTCCCGCCACGACGACGGAATGCGGCGGCACTTCGCCGTAGAATACGTCGCCGGTCGCGCGGTCCACGATCTTCGTGGATTTGCCGATGAAAACGCCCATGCCGAGCACGGAGCCTTCGCGCACGATGCAGCCCTCCACGACTTCCGAGCGCGCGCCGATAAAGCAATTGTCTTCGATGATGGTCGGACCAGCCTGCATGGGTTCCAGCAAGCCGCCGATGCCGACGCCGCCGGAGAGGTGAACATTCTTGCCGATCTGCGCGCAGGAGCCGACTGTGACCCATGTGTCAACCATCGTTCCGGTGTCGACATAAGCACCGAGATTGACGAAGGACGGCATTAGCACCACACCCGGCGCGATGTATGCCGAGCGGCGCACGATGCAGTTTGGAACCGAGCGAAAGCCCGCCTTTTCAAACTCCATCGACCCCCAGCCGTCGAATTTGGAGGGCACCTTGTCCCACCATGCCGATTCGCCGGGTCCGCCCTTGATCATGCCCATCGGCGTGAGGCGGAAGGAGAGGAGCACCGCCTTTTTGAGCCATTGGTTGACCTTCCACTGGCCGTCGCTCTGGCGTTCGGCCACGCGCGTCGTACCTTTGTCGAGCAGGTTCAGCGAGGCCTCAACGGCTTCGCGCACTTCGCCGCGTGTGGAGGTGGAAATCGCCTCGCGATCATCGAATGCCTTCTCGATGGTTGCTTCGAGTGCGGCAAGATCGTGTTTCGGCATGGATTGCTCCGTTACGCGGTGTTAAGGGCTGTTCGCGACAGTGGGTTGGAAAGCGCGGCGGACCCTATGTCAAGCACATCGGTGGGTCAATCGCGTGTGCGGCACAGGATGCCGCAGTGTGAATTTGAGGAATTGTGAATGAATCAGGATAAGGCCGGCTGGACACCTCTGCCGCATTCGGATGAGGATCTGGAGCGCGCCAAAAGCGTGCCGGATACGCCGCAAACCCGTTCGCCGACATACAAGCTGGCATGGACCGACGAAGAGTTCATGACGCGGCGGGAATTGCGCCCTGTGCGGCTGCAACTGGAGTTGCTGAAGCCGGAACTGACGCTGGCCGAGCGCGGCATTCGCTCAACGGTGGTGATGTTCGGCGGCGCGCGCCTGCCTGAGCCGGGCGGCGACGCCTGGGCCGCAAAGAATGAAACGCAGCGCGAAAACCTGCTGAAAAACTCGAAATATTACGAGGAAGCGCGGTTGTTTGCACAGCTTTGCTCAAAGCATTCGGCTGAGTCTTACTACCGTGAATTCGTGGTGGTGACGGGCGGCGGTCCCGGCGTGATGGAGGCAGGTAATCGCGGAGCGGCGGATGTTGGTGCGCCTTCGATCGGGCTGAATATCGTGCTGCCGCATGAGCAGGCGCCGAACATCTATGTGACGCCCGATTTGTGCTTCAACTTCCACTATTTCGCTATTCGCAAAATGCACTTCGTGATGCGCGCGAAAGCAGTCGCGGTGTTTCCAGGCGGGTTCGGCACGCTGGACGAGTTTTTCGAAACGCTGACGCTGATCCAGACCGGGCGCATGGAACGCGTGCCGGTGATCCTTTTCGGCAAGGAGTTCTGGCAGCACGCATTCGATCTCGACTATCTGGCCGAGCAGGGAACCATCTCGCCCGGCGATCAGGACATTATCGATTACGCCGATACCGCTGATGAGGCTTGGGGCATAATCGGCAAGTTCTACGATCTGGGTGCTTGAACAATCGCATTGAGGAAAGATCCGAGATCGTCGGTGACGAAATCCACGTCATCTTCAAAGGCAGGATCGCGCTCCCAGATTTCCGAGAATGTCGGTTCGAAATTGTGCGGCACGATCAGAACGGTGGTCATGCCCATAGCCTTCGGCTGTTGCAAATTGCGCGCAAGATCTTCGAACATGACCGCGTTCGCGCCGTTGATGCGGTGAAGCTGCACGAATTTGTCGTAGGTTTCGCGCGCGGGCTTGGGCGACATGTCAGCTGCGACAATATCGAAAATGTCGTCGAAGTGATCGAGGATCCCGAGTTGACGCGCGGTGCGTTCAGCATGGCGGCGGTCGCCATTGGTTAGGATGAACTTGCGGCCCGGCAGCTGATGGATCGCCGCGCCGAGCACAGGATCGGGCACCAGCCACGAGTAATCAATATCGTGGACCTTCTCCAGAAAATCGTCGGGGTTGATGTTGTGGCGCACCATGAGGCCGTTCAGCGTCGTGCCGTATTCCTTGTAGAGTTCCTTCTGCAGCTTGCGCGCCTCTTCGCGCGATATGCTGAGAAGCTCCGACACGTAGCCCGTCATCTTCACATCGATCTGCGAAAAGAGATTCGAGTGGTGCGGATATAGCGTGTTGTCGAGGTCGAACACCCAATCGGTGATGTGGGCGAATCTGGCGGGATCAGGTTTTATTGTCATGATCGATGATTAGGCCAAGTTTGCAGCAGATTGAAGAGTTGGCATGACGCTTTGATGTATGTGGCATGCGTGGGCTGGTTGCCAAGCGCATGATGGATGGCTAGGCCCATGCTCCAATCTTGCCCGTGAATGCCATGGAACTCTGGATACCCATCACCATAACCGCCGCGTTTCTGCAAAATCTGCGCACCGCAGCGCAAAAGAAATTGCAGGGTTCGCTTGGAACCATGGGCGCAAGCTTCGTGAGGTTCGGATTCGGCTTTCCTGTGGCGATTTTATATGTGTTGGGCCTGCATTTTCTGCTCGGCAAGCCAATACCGGAAATGTCCTATCAATTTCCATTCTGGGCGCTGGTGGGCGGTGTGGCACAAATTGCAGCGACAATCGTGCTGGTGCACATGTTCACGCTGCGCAATTTCGCGGTGGGTACGGCTTATTCCAAAACCGAGCCAGTGCAGGCCGCGCTATTCGGATTTGTGATCCTCGGCGAACGGCTGACCTCGGGAGCGGTTTGGGCGATCATTGTCGGCGTGATCGGCGTGATGCTGATTTCCGTCGCGCGCACCCCGTTGTCGTGGCGCAGCCTGGCATCGGCACTGTTCGGAAAAACGGCGCTTACGGGGATATTATCCGGCGCGCTGTTCGGCATTTCCGCAGTCGCGTACCGCTCAGCCGCGCTATCGCTCGGCGGCGATGACCGGATGATGCAGGCGGCGCTTGCGCTCGCCGTGGCAACAACCTTGCAGACCATCATCATGGTTATTTGGATCGCGCTGCGTGATCCGACCGAGTTCGGGCGTGTGAAACGCGCTTGGCGGTCGTCCTCCGTGGTTGGGCTGGCGAGCGTCGTGGGATCCGCGTGCTGGTTCACGGCGATGGCCATGCAGCCAGTCGCCTATGTGCGCGCGCTCGGACAGATCGAGCTGATCTTTACCTTTGCGACTTCGGTCTTTGTGTTCAAAGAAAAGATCAATGCGATGGAAATTGCGGGCTGCCTGCTGATCGTGAGCGGAATTCTGCTGCTGCTGTCGAACGCGTGAGGGTGGTTGGGTGGTGGGGTTTGCGCTGCTGAAGAGTTGACTACCCCTCATCCGCCTGCCGGCACCCTGCGCCGTTCCCCACCCGTCATCCTCGGGCTTGTCCCGAGGATCTGGGGCAGATCAGGATTTTTTTGCAATCACTTATTTGATTGAACGGAGGTAGATCCTCGGAACAAGCCCGAGGATAACGTCTGACTTGATAGGTCGGCGGTGCGGTAGGTTGGGAGGGTCGCTGCTGCCGATGAAGGGCAACGCTGAGTTCGTTTGTTACGGCACGATGAGCGTGCCGGCGCCGTGTTCTGTGAAAAGCTCCAGCAGCACGGAATGGGCGGTCTTGCCGTTCAGAATGACAACACCCTCGACGCCGCGTTCGATTGCCTCGATGCAGGTTTCGACCTTGGGAATCATGCCGCCGGAGATCGTGCCATCCTTGATGAGCGCTTTCGCCTGCGCGACAGTCAACTCGTCGATGAGTTTCTTGTCCTTATCCAGCACGCCCGGAACATCGGTGAGGAACAGCAGGCGCGTCGCGTTAAGCGCGCCAGCGATCGCACCTGCGAAGGTGTCTGCATTGATGTTGTAGGTGTGACCATCGCGGCCCGGCGCGACCGGCGCGAGAACCGGGATCATCTCGGACCGCGCGAGCAGATCTAGCAGCGTGCGGTCAACCTCGACGGGTTCGCCAACAAAACCGAGATCCAGAACCTTTTCGATGTTCGAATCCGGGTCGATCATGGTCTTCTTGGCCTTTTCGGCAAAGACCATGTTTCCATCCTTGCCGCAGAGGCCAATGGCCCATTCACCCTCGGCATTGATGAGCGCAACGATCTCCTTGTTGATCGAGCCAGCGAGCACCATCTCGACAATCTCGACCGTCTTTTGATCTGTAACGCGAAGGCCGCCTTCAAACTTCGATTCAATGCCCATGCGGGTGAGCATCGCGCCGATCTGCGGCCCGCCGCCATGTACAACGATGGGGTTCACACCGGATTGCTTCAAGAGCGCGATGTCGCGCGCAAAAGCTTTGCCGAGCGTGTTGTCGCCCATTGCATGCCCGCCATATTTCACCACAACCGTCTTGTTCTCGTATCGCTGCATGTAGGGCAGGGCGCGGGAGAGCAGGGCGGCTTGCGCTTCGGCGGTGTTCGGTATGTCAGCGGTCATCGTAAGTCCATTCAATGGCAGCGTTCGGCGTCTCGTCTAGCGTCCTTCGACTGCGGCGGCAATCGCCTCGCGCAGTTCTTCCATGCCCACATTCTTCTCCGAAGATGTGTCAAGGATGTGAGGGTAGGCGGCTGGACGCTTCTTTATGCGCGCGGCTGTTTCTTCGATCAGGCGGGGAATGCCCGCGGCCTTGATCTTGTCGGTCTTGGTCAGCACGATCTGGTACGATACAGCAGCCTTGTCGAGCAGGGACAAAACCTCTTCATCATTGGCCTTGATGCCGTGGCGCGCGTCGATCAGCACATAGACGCGCTTGAGCGTGGCGCGGCCACGCAGATAGTCGAAAACCAGCCGTGTCCATTTATCGACCTGCTCCTTCGGAGCCTTGGCATATCCGTAGCCGGGCATATCCACCAACGCCAGCGGCGGCAAATCGCCAGCCTCGCCGGAATAGCCATCGGGAACGAAATAGTTCAGCTCCTGCGTGCGGCCCGGCGTGTTTGAGGTGCGCGCCAGACCCTTTTGGCCGATGAGTGCGTTGATAAGCGAAGATTTGCCAACATTGGAGCGACCGGCAAAGGCGATTTCGGCAGGGCCTTCCGGGGGCAGGAAATGCATGTCAGGTACGCCCCGGATAAAAACCCAAGGCTGACCGAAATAGCTTTGCGCGCTGGCAGCTTCGTTGCTCACAATATGCGCTCCCGCTTGAATGAAAAAAGGCCGCTGCCTCGCAGCGGCCTTTGGACAGCCGGAAATTATTCGGCTGGTGATGGCTTCTTGCGGAACAGACCAATGAGGTTATCCCACAACTCGATCTTCGCGCCTTGACGCTTCATAATGACGCCCTGCTGCACGATCGACAGGAAGTTGTTCCACGCCCAGTAGATGACCAGCCCGGCTGGGAACGACGCCAGCATGAAGGTGAAGATCACCGGCATCCAGTTGAAGATCATGGCCTGCGCGGGGTCCGGCGGGGTCGGGTTCATGCGCATTTGCAGGAACATGGTGACGCCCATGATGAGCGGCCAGACGCCGATCATCAGGAAAGCCGGGACCGAGAACGGCAGCAAGCCGAACAGGTTGAACAGCGATGTCGGGTCCGGCGCGGCAAGGTCGTGAATCCACCCATAGAACGGCGCGTGACGCATTTCGATGGTGATGTAGAGCACCTTGTACAGCGCAAAGAACACCGGAATCTGCACCAGCACCGGCCAGCAACCCGCGAGCGGATTGATCTTCTCGGTCTTGTACAGTTCCATCATGGCCTGCTGCTGCTTCATCTTGTCGTCCGCATATTTCTCGCGGATTTCAAGCATCTTCGGCTGCACGACCTTCATCTTCGCCATCGACTTGTAGGACTTGTTGGCGAGCGGGAAGAAGATCGCCTTGACGATGACCGTGGTGGCCAGAATGGCGAGACCGAAATTGCCCAGCACCTTGTACAGGAAGTCGATCAGCTGGAACATCGGTTTGGTGATGAAATAGAAGAAGCCCCAATCGATCATCAGGTTGAACTGACGAATGCTGCGGTCCTTCTCGTAAGCATTGATTGTGTCGACTTCCTTCGCGCCGGCAAAAATCAGGTTTTCCACCGTTGCAGAATCGCCCGGTGCGACGGTGAAACCATCGGTCAGGAAGTCTGCCTGGAAACGCGGACGCCCATCATCGAAGTGCGAGAAAGTTGGCTGGAAAGGCTGCTTGCCCGACGGCACGAGAGCAACCGCCCAGTATTTGTCAGTGATGCCGAGCCAGCCATCGCTGGACTTGCCGGGCTTCACCTGCTTTTCGTCTTCCATCTTTTTATATGTGATCTGCTGCAGGCCTTCCTCGCCGGTTACGCCGATAAGGCCCTCATGCAGAACGTAGATCGAAGCGTGGTTCGGCTTGTCGAAGCGCGTCACGCGGCCATAGCCCGACAGCGTTACCGGCTGGCCGGACGCGTTCGTGACCGTGTCTGTGACGGTGAACATGTATTCGGCGTCGACCGAAATCGTGCGCTTGAAGGTGAGGCCCTTGTCGTTGACATAGGTCAGCGTCAGCGGGGTTGCCGGCGTGAGCGAGGTGCCTTCTGCGGTCCACACCGTTTCCGGGCCGGGCAGGGAGCCCACGTCGCTGCCGCCGGTATAACCGATTTCCGCGAAATAGCCGTTCGGCAATGTTTGCGGATTAAGCAGCTCGATATTGGGTGAATTCGGCTCAACGGTCTCGCGATAGTGCTTGAGTTCCAGATCGTCCAGGCGACCGCCGGTCAGATTGATGGAGCCGGAAAGGCTCGGTGTATCAATAGGAATGCGCGTTCCAGAGGTAGCCAGCGTTTGTGCGCGGTTTGCATCGGCTGCGGCACCTGCACCAGTGGCGCCGCCCGGAATAGCGCCTTGCGCTGCTGTGGTGGGAATATCCTTGCTCGGCTGAGCAGTCTGCTGCTGCGCCTGCGTGCGCTCGGCTTCGACCTGCTGCTGCTGGCGCTGATGCTCGATGCGCGGGTTCATGTAGAAGACCTGCCACAGCGTCAGGATCAGCACCGACAAGGCGATGGTGATGAAGAAGTTGCGGTTATTTTCCATGAGAAGCCCTTGGGTCGTCGACTATTTGCGGCGTAGCCGCCGCGAAAGCTCGGCCTTGATCGTTTCAAACGGCGCCGCAATCACATCCTTGCGTGCGACGATCACATAGTCATTGCCTGCCGCCATGTCAGCGGCGGCATGAACGCGCACGGCTTCTTTTAGCCGCCTGCGAATGCGGTTTCGCTGAACGGCATTGCCATTCTTCTTCGAAACCGTGAAGCCGATACGGGCGGCTTCGTCATCTCCGCGTGCGAGCATTTCCATAAGGAAAAGCGGCCCGCCACGTTTTTGTCCGTGCCGAACCTTCAAGAACTCCGCACGCTTGCGAAGACGCCAATAAGGCTTGTTATCGGCCATGTTAGGCCGTGCCCAGCCGCCTTAAGCGGACAGGCGCGCGCGACCGCGGTTGCGGCGAGCCGCTACGACCTGACGGCCACTCTTGGTTGCCATACGCGAGCGGAATCCATGACGACGCTTGCGGACGAGCTTGGAGGGTTGGTAAGTGCGCTTCATTTATTTTAATACCGCGGTGTGCGGCCCTTCTTGGTTCTGTTCGTGAACAGGAGCTGGCTCGTAGCCCTCTGGCGCAACAAAATATGCGCCGGGAGGCTAGCCCGAGCGTGCGCGGCTTATAGGTGTCTCGCGCCTCCAAGTCAACCGAACAGCTTCATTGCCCTTTGAAGAGAAAACCGCAGGAACTTTGCTTTTTCGCGCCGCTGCACTATTCTTTGCGGTGAGGGGCTTTCGACGTCGCTGACGTCGGCAACAGGAGCCGGGCTTAGGGGCTATGAGCGAGGCCGAGACGGTCAATCAGGAAGCGAAGGTTCAAAGCGAGCTTGCCGTGTCGCGGGCGCGGGGCCTTTCCATTAAGCTGCTGCTCATAACGGTGGCGTGCGTGCTGCTGGTAGAGGTCTTGATATTCCTGCCCTCGGTCGCGAATTTTCGCCTGCGCTGGCTGGATGATCGTCTGCACACAGCAGCGGCCATGTCGACGCTGCTGATGGAGGTGGACCCGGCCAACCTGCCGCAAGGCGTGCAGGATGACGTGTTGAAATCCATCGGTGTCAAAGCAATAGCCATGCGCGACGGTGAGGCATCGCGACTGCTGGCATCGACAAAGATGCCCGCCGATGTCGATGAGCATGTCGATCTTGCGAACACCAGTCAGCTGGGCGCGATACGCGCCGCGATGAGCACCCTGTTTTCCGAAGATCGTCGCATCTTGCGTGTGTTCGGGCCGGTGGGAGAAAGCAATCGCGGCTACGAAATTGTTATGTCCGATCGCGGCTTGCGGGTAGCAATGCTGACCTATGCGCGCAACGTTGTGGGCGTTTCGCTGCTCATAACATTGATCACAGCCGGGCTGGTGTATGCGCTGATCGACCGGATGATGATCCGCCCGATCCGCGGTATGACGCGCTCGATGCTGCGGTTTGCAGAAGCTCCAGACGACCCCGGCAGAATTATTCGCCCGGTGCCGCGCGAAGACGAAATCGGCGTTGCCGAGCGCGAGCTTTCGGCCATGCAGGAGCGCTTGCACAAGGTGCTGGGCGAGCAGAAGCACCTGGCCGACCTTGGGCTGGCGGTGTCCAAGATCAATCACGACATGCGCAATATTCTGGCGTCGGCCCAACTCATGTCAGATCGCTTGCGGCAGGTGAAAGATCCGGGCGTGCAGGCCTTTGCACCGAAGCTGCTGCGCGCGCTCGACCGGGCAGTGGCGTATTCGGAGGGCGTGCTGGCCTATGGCAAAACGCAGGAGGCTCCGCCGTCGCGCCGCAGGGTGAGGCTGCGCCAGTTGGTTGAGGAGGTTCACGAGCTTCTGGGCGTGCCCGCAAACAGCGACATCACTTTCGTCAATGCGATTGACCCTGCTTTTGAAATCGACGCCGATTCCGAGCAGCTTTTCCGCGTTTTGACAAATCTTTGTCGCAACGCAATCGAGGCGATGCTGTCGGATCGCGATAATGCAGTGGTGCGCAGGCTGACGCTAACGGCGGAACGGCACGGGTCTGTGAGTCGGGTGCTGGTGGAAGATACGGGGCCGGGTCTTCCGCAAAAAGCGCGCGAAAACCTATTTACGGCATTCAGGGGATCGGCGCGCAGCGGCGGAACGGGCCTTGGTCTTGCTGTCGCGCAGGAATTGGTGAGGGCGCATGGCGGCACGCTGGAATTGGTCGAAAGCGTAGGCGGACGCACGGTTTTCGCGGTCGCGATACCGGATCAGCCTATCCGACTGGAAGACGCGCGACGGGGCATAAGGCGACCAGCGTAAGCTTGCCGTTCCACAGCATTAGAAAAACTTTGGCTTGCGGCTTGCATTTCTGCGGGAGCCTCGCTAGTTAGCAGCGCATTCGCGGTCGGAATCGACCTGCGGACTTGCCGATTTAGGCATTGCGCGCCCGTAGCTCAGCTGGATAGAGCACCAGACTACGAATCTGGGGGTCAGGAGTTCGAATCTCTTCGGGCGCGCCATCTCGTTTTCACCACTTTTTAAAGCACCTAAGACCTTGAACGGTAAGGATAATTCCGGGGTTCTAAAACCCTCATTTCGTGCATAGCGAAGCCTCTCCCCGAACATCAATTTCAGGACGATACGCCGCTCTTCGAAGCGCTCGGAACGCCAGAGATTCCAAGGGTTTGCGAGGAATTCGAGCGCGGTTCTAACTGTTTCGTCGTAACTGCTGGCCGGACGCGAGCCTTTTCCCATCCGCTCCCGGATAATGACCTTTTCATCTTCGAGCTTGCGGACCCGCTCTTCGAACGCGGCGAGCACGCGCGGTTCGCTTACATCCAAAATCCGCTCAAGCAGCTTGTCCACGTCGCGCTCGACCTTTGCAAGCTGGACCGCCAGCGCCTTCTTCTGATCCCCGGCGTTGGCAAGAAGGTGGTCCCACCATTTGCGAAGCATACGCTCGGCCACCGTGAACAGCTTGTCATTGGGCTGGACCGTGTGAAGCAGGGAATCGAAGTCGCCTTCGATTCTGTCCCGGCGGATCGATTTACCGTAACTATCGCAGCCACGCTTCGGGCAAAGATAGTAGGGATGGCGTCCCGTTCGGCCTTTCGACCAGCAGGCAGTGAGTGGCGTTCCGCAATCCGCGCACAGCACATAACCGCGCAGCGGAAAATCCTCGTTGAGATTGCGCCTGCGCGGCGCAGTGGTCTTTCCTTCGATCTTGTCCTGGATGCGCCGGAACGTCTCGTAGGAAATCAGACCTTCATGCTGGCCTTCGCGAAGAGGGATGTCCCATTTCGGCACTTCGATATATCCCGCATAGACGGGATTGCGGAGCATGATCGAAACACGCTGGTTGCGCACGATCCCGCTGGCATCTTTCGGAAACAGCGGATGGTCTTGCAGGAACCTCATCACATCGGCCTGCGTGTCGAATCTGCCTGAGACATAGCCTTCGAGCGCTTCCTGCACGATTGATGCGGCAGGTTCGGCGCGGCGGAGCATCCGTCCGCGATCTTTCACGGAATGAAATTCATAGCCGACCGGAGCCTGGAATGGCCAATAGCCGTTCATCACGCGGGCGCGCATGCGCCGCGTCGTCTGTTCGGCATTCTTCTGGCGGAAATGCTGGGCGAAGGTCGCGTGGATATTCTCCACCATCATGGAGTCCGCATCGTCCTTGAATTCCATCTTCGGACTGACAAGCCTGCCGCCCGCTTCGCGCAGAAGATCGCGCAAATCCCAATGTCCGCGAATATCGCGCGCAAAACGGTCGATGGCGTCGATGATGACGCTGTACCCCATCCCGCGATGCTTCTTCAGAAATTTGACCATCGCGCTCATGCCGGGACGGTTGGTTGCGCCGCCGGTCATGCTGTCGGTGAAAACCTCGTGGACCTCGAAATTCGCAAAGCGCGCATATTCGCGGCAGGCCGTTTCCTGCGAGCGCAGGGAGTCCCCGCGCTTGCCGCCTTTTTCCTCGCTAACGCGGCAGTAGATCACCGCCGGTTTCAGGTCCCGTTCATTCATGCAATGCCTCCCGCGCCGCGTCGTTCGATGGCGTCTCCATATCGGTTGAGGTAGTCAAGATATCATGCGCGGGACGGGGCGCGGAGGCTTCGTTGAATCCCTCGAAAATCAGCCCACAGAGATCGACATTAAAGCCCATGCGGGCAAACGATCCCATGATCGACCACAGCGTTTCCAGAAGCTCTTGTTTCTGGGCCTCACTGAAATCGAATTCGCTCATATCCTCCAGATAGTCGGACGGATCGAGGCGTGGCGCGGGCAGGATGCCAGCCACACCCACGGATGCGCCGTTTTCCATGGCCTCCGGGAGGCCGGTTTCATCGAACTTGCTCATGCTGACCTCCTTTCTTTCCGGTCGTTTCCAAGTCCGAAAAGTATATAGAACACAACAAGAACAAACAAGGAGTATATTCCTACACTTTGTTCTCTACTGCGGTAGTACAACGCGGATATGTTCAGTATTTCAAGGGACTGCGGGGCAGTTCATTCCCAGCAAAAAATCTGGGAGCCCCAACAGGCAGGCTGCTAAACGCAAGCAAACATTATAAAAATCTCAACGCACCGCTGGTTCAATATCGCAAATCAGAATCGGCGGCGGAGTGTGCGATGGCAAAGCAGGGGCGCTATCTGGCCTCACAGAAGCTTTCCGATTATCAGATCGAGAAAATCATGCGCAGCTTCGCCGAGGGCATGTCCGCGAAGGAAGCGTTGGAAAAACTGTCTTACAGAGGCAAACCCTCGCGCGCCTCCGGCACGGTTTACAATATCTATGACCTGATCCGAAAGCGACTGCTGGAAATCCGCTTCTTTCCCGACCCGGCCGATTATGCCGAATGGGCCAACAGTTCCGTCGAGCTTCGCGCAAACTTTCCTTTCAGCAAGACCGCGCAACGCATTGGGGACCAGTCGGACCGCCTGCGCGGCGCATCGGATGAATCTGTGCGTTACCATGTCGCCGAAATGATCTTCCGCGCCGAGAACCATGAAATGACATCGGACGCCCTTTATCATGAAATCCGCACGGCCCTTCGCATGACAGGACCGCTCAACCGTCCGCCCCGCGATGCCGACCTCTGGCATGAGCGCCACTACATCAATGTCTGCCAACGGCAGATCGTCAAACTCCGCGCCATGCGGCATGTCAGCCGAGACAGTCATCGCTCGCTCATCGCGGGTTACGAGGTCCTGATCGTCGAGGCGCGCAAACGTCTTCGAAAAAGGCTCCGGGATCGCACTTCTTCCATCCCACCGGCCTCCGGCGGCGACGACTAACGCACCGTCCAATCATCTCCTGCCACGTTCCCGGCAACAGGCACTCCTGATCCGGAAGGCTTTCGCAAGCCTGATTTTCATCAGCCTTCCATACGGGCAGGCTCCCTCCAGCCTTACCCGATTGCGCTTACCGTTCGCGTTCAGCCGAGCAATGTCCGGCCCGCTCCATTCGGCGCTGCGCACCTCCCGTGTTGTCCATGCACGTCCTCTCTTTCGATCGGTCTGTTCCGCGCATCGGCTGGATGGTCCAGCCCATGAATGAAAGGAAAGACCATGAAAACCAGGCAAACAGAGCGTCCTCTCTACCGGGTCAGTTTCGCCCGCATCACCGGACAGGACGAAGACGGCAAGGATATGCTGGGCAGGCCCAAGGAAATCGGGGCCGTGTGGCCGCGCCGGAACGGGAAGTCAGGCGGCATCCTCACCCTCGACCTTATCCCGATAGAGCTGACACAGCGCCAGGGCGTGCTGTTCCTCGTACCCACCGACGACGAGGGAGGCGCACGATGAGCCCCGCCAATGTCCGCATCGCGAAGATGAACGATCTGCTTCGGACCACCTTCCTCACGGGGAAGGTGGTCATCACCGAAGGCATCGCGGCACTCCCGGATGCAATGCGCTCCGAGGTCATGGAAAGAGTCCAGCGCTTCGACGCCTTCACGCCGGACAACGATCCCTACGGCGAACATGATTTCGGGAGTATCGACGTTGCCGGTCCCGGCAAAATCTTCTGGAAGGTCGATTACTACAATCGCGACCTGACGGGCGGCAGCGAAGACCCCGCCGATCCGGCGAAGACATGCCGCGTCCTCACCATCATGCTCGCAAGCGAGTATTGATGGGGCCGCTCCGGTCAAAACCCGATGACGCTTTCCCTCTTTTGAGGGGAAGCGTTTCGGCGTTTTCAGGAAATAGGGGATTCACATTTCGCCCGTTTCGCGTACACTCACCGGACCTTCTCATTTTTGAATACCGCGAGCGCCGCAGATGTCTGCGGCGAACCCGTCTTTGCGACCCTGCGGAGGGGAAATGCCTGTTCGAAATGCCGCCAATGACAATGCCAAACCCGTGCCGCTGCACATCGCGCTGGCGGTGATCGATACGTTCGAATGCATCTGGCGCGTTCTCTACAGCGGGCGGCGGGGTAGCATCGCCAACTTCGATTCTTACCGCGACCGGCGCGCAATCCAGCGAATGCGTGAAAAAACCTATCGGAGCGGCCTATGATCGGCGGCGAACCCGTCCCTAGGCGCGACCTGTTCTCAAATAAGGACGCGGATGCATGGGAAGAGCAGTTCCACATGCTCTTCTATGTGCTGCATATGTCGCCCGACCGGATCGCAGAGATCGACTACGGATTTGATCCGGACGATCCGAACGCTTTCCTCGTCTGCTCATGGGCCTATGAAATCCATTCGACCTTCCCACGCGTAGATGTCCGGGCGATGATCGAGGCGGCGCGATGACCTCCGATCCGGTCAAGCGAGCAGCCCGCCTGTCGGCAGCGACAAGGCGGCTCAAGGCTGCAATCGATGCACCCCTCGTGGATCACCCTGCGATGTCGCGCTTTGAGAGATTGCAGGACCTTCGTGTCGCCATCGCGGAAGCCGACCATGCCTACCGCGAAGCCTTGAAGGAGGACTACAGCCTACGGCCAATTGCGTTTTTCGAAGCAGATGTTCTCGCAAGTGTCAGGCTGCGAGAACTTCGCCGATGGTGGCTCCACACGGCCACTTCGGACGAAGCAATCGTGGAGGTTCGCCATCGCCATGCCGAGTATGTGGACATCATCGCCCACTATACCGGCCCACCGGAAAATCTCGTGAAGTGGCGCGTCCTCCGCGATCATTGCGCGGAAATCATACAAGCCTGGGACGAGGGGAGGACCGGCTAGTTGCGCGCAACCCCCGACCTCCCCGACCATATGAGCGCCGAGACATTCCGGAACGCGGCCAACGATGCGCGAACCAAGGCGGCCCGCATCGTGCCTATGAACGCCATGCAATGCTATTCCATCGCTTCCCTGCTGGTCTGCGCGGAAATCTTCGACCGCATCGCCGATGCGGAATACACCTTCGAAGCCCTGTCCTCCGAAATGATAAGGCGGCAGGCAGCCCTCGCAAAACTGTACGGGGTTGAACCGTGAGCGCACCGCCAAAGCGGCTCATCAAGGTTCAATGCCTCATACGCCAGCGTGAACCGGAAACCCCGAACTTGCGGTGTCACCCCACAATGGAATCGCCTCGAAGCACTCCTGAAAAGTTTCGTACAATCATTCAATCTTACTGTTGATTTCCACCCAGAAGTGAGCCGGGTAGGCGTCTAATTTCCACTGAGAATTGAGCCATGTGAACCTTTCCCCAAAGCGGTGAGCGGCGG
>NZ_QURN01000010.1 GCF_003403035.1 Mesorhizobium denitrificans
CCGTATTGACCCCAGCATGACTCGAAATCCATAATCAGAGGTGGCTCACTTCTCGATGGAAAACCCGGCTCACTTCTGAGTGGAAATCAACACTGAAGTCGCCACTTGCTGGCATGAGCCCCTTTTCGCGCCGCCAATTTCTGTCGGTCAGCGCTGCCGCAGCCGGTACGTTGTTGCTACCGTTTACGCCGTCCTTCGCGGCCGACAAACCAAAGGTCGGCCTCGTCATGAAGTCGCTCGCCAACGAGTTCTTCAAGCAGATGCAGGCTGGCGCAGAGGAATACGCCGCCAAGAACACCGACAAATTCTCTTTCGCGGCCGTTGGCATGAAGGATGAGCGCGATTTCGCCGCACAGGTTGACGCGGTCGAGAATTTCATCACGCAGCAATTCAACGTGATCGTGCTTGCGCCTGCGGATTCCAAAGCAATGGTCACTCCCGTTAAGAAGGCGCTGGACGCTGGCATCAAGGTCATCAATATCGACGTTGCCCTGGACGAGGAAGCCAAGAAACAGGCCGGCATCGACCTCGCTTTCTTCGGGCCTGACAATCGCGAAGGCGCGAAGATGGTTGGCGAGGCTCTGGCCAAGGAACTCGGCAAAGGCGGTAAGGTCGTCATCCTCGAAGGCAATCCGGAAGCCGACAACGCAAAGGAGCGCAAGAAAGGCTTCGATGACGCGGTCGCTTCCGGCGGGCTGACACTTCTCGACTCCAAGACGGCCCATTGGGAGACCGAGGAAGCCAACACGCTAATGACCAATTTCCTGACCCAATACCAGGACATTCAGGGTGTCATGGCGGCCAACGACTCAATGGCGCTCGGCGTGGTGAAAGCGCTCGACGCCGCCGGCAAGGCGGGTCAGATCAAGGTCGTCGGCTTTGACAATATCCCCGCCGTTCAGCCGCTGATCAAGGACGGCAAAATGCTTGCCACCATCGACCAGTTTGGCGCGCAGATGGCGGCCATGGGCATCGACTACGGCCTGAAGGAACTCGCGGGCGAGAAATATTCCGGTTGGGTCAAGACTGAAATCAAGATGATCACCGCCAAGGATCTCTGAACTTGGAACTGTGAGAGCCGGCGCTCGGCGCCGGCTTTCTGACGGCAATCCGTCCGGCAATCCATAATAGCGCGGGAATGTGGCATGGCGTCTGCCGGCATCGTCCTGAGACTCGAAAATGTCGGCAAGACCTTTCCCGGCGTTGTAGCTTTAAGCGGGATAACGCTCGATCTTCTTCGTGGCGAGACACATATCCTGCTTGGCGAAAACGGCGCGGGCAAATCTACGCTGATCAAGCTCCTGGCGGGCATCTATCAGCCAGATACCGGCGAGATCTTTTTCCAAGGCAAGCCCTATCGCCCCAAGAGCCCGCACGATGCCCAGGTGCAGGGCATCCGGATTGTGCACCAGGAACTCAATCTGCTCCCGTACCTGTCGATTGCAGAAAATCTGATGCTGGAGCATCTGCCGCGGCGCTTCGGTATTGTGGACCAGAAAGCGCTGAACGACCGCGCGGAAGCGTTGCTTGCGGAAGTCGGACTCGATGTCGATGCACGAACCAGGGTCGAAGAGCTTGGCGTCGCGCAGATGCAGTTGGTCGAGATCGCCAAGGCGCTGGGCTACGAGAGCACGCTGCTCGTGCTCGACGAGCCCACCGCGACACTGACGCCGCCAGAGATCGCGCGCCTCTTTTCGATCATCAAGCGGCTCAAGGCGCGCGGCGTCACAATCATCTACATCTCCCATCGCCTTCACGAGGTGTTCGAGATTGGCGACCGTGTTACCGTTCTTCGCAATGGCAGGCTGGTAGCGACGCAGCCGCTGGCTGGACACACAGTGCAGGATCTCGTGCGGATGATGATCGGGCGAGATATCACCGACGAATACGGCTTCGACGCGTCCATACCGCTTGGCGACGTGGCGCTGGACGTGAAAGGCCTTAAGCGCGGGCCGAACTTCGCGCCTGTCTCGTTCTCGGTGCGTCATGGCGAAATCCTCGGCGTCGCCGGGCTTGTCGGCTCCGGTCGCACAGAGGTCATGCGCGCCATCTTCGGCGCCGATCCGAAGTTTGCGGGCGAGATCGATATCAATGGCCACGCTGTCGCTATCAACTCGCCACGCGATGCGGTGCGCGACGGCATCGGTTTTCTGACGGAGGATCGCAAGAGCCAGGGCCTGCTGCTGGACATGCCGGTCGACCTCAACGTAACCATCTCCGACTTGAGGAAAATCTCCCATGTCGGGTTGCTCGACCGAGGTGAGGAGAAGGCCGCAGTAACCGAGTTGGTGCGCCAGCTTCACGTCAAGACATCCTCCATCGAAACGCCGGTGCGCAACCTTTCCGGCGGCAACCAGCAGAAGGTTGTGCTGGCGAAGTGGCTGTTCCGTGGTTCCTCCACGCTGCTACTGGACGAGCCGACGCGGGGTGTCGACGTGGGCGCGCGGCGCGAAATCTACCAGTTGCTGTGGATGCTCGCTGCCGAGCAGAAAGCTATCGTGATGGTCTCGTCCGACCTGTCAGAATTGATCGGCATGTGTCATCGCATCGTCGTGTTTTCCAACGGCGCGCTGGTGGGTGAGCTGCCACGGTCCGAATTCGACCAAGAGCGCATCCTGTCGCTCGCCTATCAGGAGCATGTCCGCTGATGTCAGACACGTCTTCGCCACCTCCCGCCCCTGCGCCGACGGGGTCAGACGACAAGGCGAAGCTGGCGCGTCTCCTGTTGCGCGACGCGGGCGTGTTTCTGGCGCTGCTTCTGATCACGTTGGTCTTCGCCTTCACCGCTCCTTATTTTGCGACGTCAGGCAACATCCTGAAAATCCTGGTGCAGATCGCGATCAATACCGTGCTGGCAGCGGGCATGACCTTCGTCATCCTCACCGGTGGTATTGATCTCTCAGTCGGTTCGGTCATGGCGCTGTGCACAGTGGTTGGCGCACTGATCATGACTTCGGGAATGGAGTCTTCCTTGTCCATTCCGCTCGCGGTTCTCGGTTGCGCCGCAACGGGAGCCGTTTGCGGTTTCGTGAACGGCAAGGTCTCGACCTACTGGAATGTGCCCTCCTTCATCGTCACGCTTGGCATGCTCAATATCGCGTCGGGCGCGGCGCGCGTTTTGAGTAACAATTCGACGATAACCGGCCTGCCGCAGGAATTCGTCGATTTCGGAAACCTGATCCTGGGCGGCATCATGCCGTCGATCTTCCTCGTCGCGCTGCTGGTCATCCTGATCGGCTGGTTCATCCTGCGGTTCACCGTGTTCGGCCGCATGATCTTCGCGGTCGGCGCGAATGACGAAGCCGTGCGCCTCTCGGGGCATAATCCCGACGCCTACAAGATTGCCGCCTTCACGATTTGCGGGCTCACCGCCGGCATAGCCGCAATCGTATATCTACTCAGGCTAAACATCGGCAGCCCGATCGCGGGCATTGGTTACGAACTTAACGCAATCGCCGCGGTCATCATCGGCGGCGCCAGCCTTAATGGCGGCAAAGGCTCTATCATCGGCACACTGGCCGGCGCGTGCATCCTGCAGGTGCTCGCCACGGGGCTGCAACTGCTCGGCGTCGGTGACAACTACAAACCCATCATCATCGGCGCCGTTATCATTCTTGCTGTAATCGTCGACACATACCGCGAGAAATTCCTGCGCCGCCTGCGCTAGACTTCCTCGGTTTCAGCGGCACAAGCTCTCGCGTCTAAGTCGGCGTTGCGTAGCCGGACACGGCCTCCCTATTCAGTTATCAAAACCTCTTTGGTCTTACCAGTCATCGATAATGGCGAAAGGTTAAATCACGCACCCGTTTTGATCTTCAAAAATCAAATAACATACTGAAATAATTATAATTTATGATTTTTCGACGAGTAATTCCTAACATGCTTGCAGCGAATTCTGAATTCCGTTAGAAATTCATAAGAGCCAAATTGGTCGAACCAGATTATCTCTGGCGATTGTTTGGGCGGAGATTGACGCGCTGCGTCAAAAAAACGAAGCCGGATTAGAGGAAAGGACGATCAATGCATCTTTCGACTCACAACTGGATGCGCGCCGAGCCACTGGATACGACGCTGCGCCGCATCAAGAAGTTCGGCTACGAAAGCATCGAGATTTCGGGCGAGCCGGAACAGTACAAGACCAAGGAAACGCGCGCCTCGTTGAAGGAACACGGCATTCGTTGCTGGGGTGCGGTGACGTTGATGCTTGGCGACCGAAACCTAGCGGCCAAGGATCAGGGACAGCGCGAACGGTCCGTCCAGTATGTGAAGGACGTTCTAACGATGATTTCGGAACTGGATGGCGAGATCATCACGCTTGTTCCAGCGACCGTTGGCAAAGTGGTTCCAGACGGAACCGAGGAAGAAGAATGGAAGTGGGTGGTAGACGCCACACGCGAATGCTTCACCCACGCGAAAAAAGTTGGTGTGAGGATTGCCATTGAGCCGCTGAACCGCTTCGAAACCTATCTTTTCAATCGCGGCGAACAGGCGCTGGCATTGGCGGATGCTGTAAGCCCCGAATGCGGCGTGTGTCTTGATGCGTATCATATCCACATGGAAGAGTTCGACGTCGAAGAAGCCATTCGCAAGGCAGGCAAGCGACTGTTTGACTTCCATGTCGCGGACAACAATCGTTTCGCTGCGGGCCTGGGTACGATCGACTGGAAGAAGATCATCGGGATTTTGAGAGATATTGGTTATGACGGCGCGCTGACGAACGAGTTTGTTGCGCCCGTCGATCGTACTCCCGCAAACCGCTATCCGGAAATGGTGGAGCGCAACCCGGTCGATATTTCGCCCGAACAGCTCAAATTCATTCAGGATCACGGCTCCAGCGTGCTTACCGAGAAGTTCTACACCGACCAGATGCGCATCACGGCGGAAACGATCCTGCCGCTGATCAAGTGAGCATTTAACGCTCCGCCGTTGTGACGGAGCGAGGCCGGTGAACTTTGGAGACCGATGGGATGCGGATTGCCAAACTGCAGGCGTGGTGGGTTCGCATACCCATCGAAACCAGTCGTCAGCACAAAAGCGACTTCGGTCAGCTGACGACCTTCGATGCCGCTATTTTGCGTATCGAAACGGACAACGGCATCGTTGGCTGGGGCGAAGGCAAAAACGCAGCGGGCAGCGCGGGAACCTATAGCGCACTCGTTCACATGCTGAATGACGAGGTCGGGCCAAAGCTCATCGGGCGGGACGCACGCGACATTTCCGGCATTTGGGAACTGCTCTACAACGGCGTGCGTCACCAGAAAGCGGCGACCGGTGGTCATGCCATGCCTGAACTCTCGCGGCGCGGCCTGAGCGTGGCCGCAATCAGCGCCGTTGATATAGCGCTTTGGGATATTGCCGGAAAATCGCTTGGCGTGCCGGTGTGGCAGTTGCTTGGCGGGCGCAAGGCAGACAGGCTGCCCGCCTATGCTTCGGGCGGCTGGGAAAGCGCCGACAAGATTGGCGGACAACTCCAATCCTATATCGACAAGGGCGGCTTTCGCACCGTGAAGATGCGCGTGGGCGCCATGGACGGCGCGGCGCACGTTTCCGCTGCACGCGTGCGGGCTGCGCGCAAGGCGCTTGGTCCTGACGTAGAAATCGCAGTCGATGCGCATGGCACCTATACGGTAGCTGAGGCAAAGCGCTTCGTCCGCATGATCGAAGACTGCGACCTTGCATGGTTCGAGGAGCCGGTGATCGCCGATGACAAGGTTGGTATGGCGGAGGTGCGCGCCTTCGGCTCGGTGCCAATCTCGGCCGGCGAAAGCGAGGCGACACGTTTCGCATTCCGCGATCTTGCGACATTGCGGGCAGCGGATATTTTCCAGCCGGACCCAGCCTTCTGCGGAGGCATAAGCGAAGCGATGAAGATCGCGGCACTGGCCAGCGCGTTTAATTTGCGGTTTGCGCCGCATCTTTGGGCCGGCGCGCCGTGCTTCTTCGCCGGTTTACACATATGCGCAGCAGCGCCATCCAGTTTCATTATCGAATATTCGCTTGGCGCCAACCCGATGATACACAACCTGATAAAGGAATCAGTGGACGCACAGAATGGCACGGTTGCAATTCCGGACGAACCCGGCTTGGGCTTTACCATTGATGAGGAATTTTTAGCGGCGCACATACACACCGGATGACAAAAGAAAAAAATCTTCTGGCCGACTTGGCAGCCTACCTGTTCTCCCACTCGGACAAGGAGAACGGCCGCACGCCATCAGAAAGAGAACTTGCAGACCATTTTACAGTGAGCCGCGGGCAGATCCGCGAGGCGCTCGCTATTTTGGAAGCCATGCGCATTGTGGAACGCAGGGCGAAATCCGGCATTTACCTGACGACGAGAGAGGCGAGCGTCGAGGCTTTGGCCTTGTTTGCCAAGGCGGGCGTACCTCTTGACCCGATCCAGATCTACGAGACGGTGGAACTGCGCAAGATTCATGAGATCAAGGCCGCTGAACTCGCATGCACTCGCGCAACGGAAGAGAATTTCGAACGGCTGCGCGAAATATTGCGCGAGTCGGAAAACTGTCTGGCACGCGGCGAGGGGCTGTCACGGCAGGACCGCGAGTTTCATCTGGAAATCGTTCGCGCCACGCAGAACAGCGTCTTTCATCGCGTTTGCAGTGTCTATTACGTGTTGGGCGAGCAGCGTCTGCCGATCTATTTCGATGATCCAGAGCGCGGGCGGCAATCGCATCGAGAGCATCTGCAGATATTCGGCGCGCTGTTGCGGCGGGATGGCAATCTCGCGCAGGCCTTGATGAGCGCGCACCTTCAGGGTGCGGAGAGCTATTGGAAGGGCCTGATTGCGAGCGGCAGGCCGGATTGGGCGCACCCGCAACTCGAAAGAAGCTGACAGCATGAGCGCCACGATCTATTCGACGCACAAGCTCCATCCGCGCGCCGAGGATATACTTCGCAGCGCAGGCAACCTCGTCATCGCGTCCGCGCTCATAGACGAAGTGCTGATCGAGGAAGGGCGCAAGGCCGACGTCATCATCGTGCGCGCTCCGTTACCCCCTGTACTGTTTGACGATGCGCCGAAGCTGCGCGCTGCAATCCGGCATGGCGCCGGGATAGACATGATCCCCTTTGAGGAAGCCACCCGCGCAGGCGTGCTAATCGCAAACGTGCCGGGCGCGAATGCGCGGACTGTTGCCGAGCACGTGCTGATGATGAGCATGATGCTGTTGCGGCGCTTCCGCATCGTGGATTCCGATCTGCGCAGCAAGGGCTGGCTGGCCGGTCGCGAGCACTCCAATGACGGCCACGACATTGGCGGGCGAACCTTGGGCATTGTGGGATTCGGCAATGTGGGCGCTGCGCTGGCCGAGATGGCGCGCAATGGCTTCGGCATGAATGTGATTGCACATAATCGCAGCCCAAAGCCTGCACCGGGTGTTGAGTTTCTAGCTCTGGATGAGCTGATTACGCGCGCCGATATTGTCGTGCTTTGCTGTCCGCTTACGCCAGAAACGCGAGGCCTGATCGACGCGCGGCGTATCGGCTTGATGAAACCCGGCGCACTGATTGTGAATGTTTCGCGCGGACCGGTAATCGTGGATGACGCCTTGCTCGCAGCGCTGCGCGAAGGGCGTATTGGAGGCGCGGCCCTGGACGTTTTTGCCGAGCAGCCATTGCCGCCGGAAAGTCCTTATTTCGGATTTCCAAATGTGATCATCACCCCACATATGGCAGGCATCACGGACGAGTCCATGATGCGCATGGGTGTGGGAGCGGCAGAAGAGGCCGTGAGCATTTTGCGGGGCGACCTGCCCCACAATTTACGCAACCCCGATGTTGTCGAGCACTATCGGCAGCGCTTCCCGCAGAAATAGCTATCCGGCGTGACGCAAGCTGACACCGCTGTTGCGGTCGAACAGTGCGACCTTGCGCGGGTTCCACGCAAAGCGAACATCCTGTTCGATCTCGACATCCGTCGAAGCCGGAACGGTGGCACGCAACATGGTGTCGTCGATCCGCAGAGTGACGATCTTCTCAACGCCATGATTTTCCACGTCATGCACCTTGGCCGCAACCGGCGCGCCAGATTCAAGAACCACATCTTCCGGGCGAATGCCGAATGTGAGCGGGCGATTGTCGGCCCCTGATGTGGCCAGCCCCTCATAGGGCAACTCGAAGGTCTTGGCTGAAATAACCGCCCGACCGCCCACCAGGGAACCCTTGATCAAATTCATGGGCGGTGAACCGACAAAGCTGGCAACGAAAGTATCGCGCGGATTGTCGTAGATTTCCTTCGGTGTTCCGGTCTGCACGAGATGGCCGTGATTGAGGACGCCAACGCGGTCGCCCATCGACATGGCCTCGATCTGGTCATGCGTCACGAACAGAAAAGTTGCGCCCAGGCGGCGTTGCAGATCTTTCAACTCCGTGCGCAGCGACTCGCGCAACTTGGCA
Organism: Mesorhizobium denitrificans; assembly: GCF_003403035.1. GTDB lineage: Bacteria > Pseudomonadota > Alphaproteobacteria > Rhizobiales > Rhizobiaceae > Mesorhizobium_G > Mesorhizobium_G denitrificans. The sequence goes on from NZ_QURN01000010.1 coordinate 8,416, forward strand.
TCGAGCGCAGACAGCGGCTCATCCATCAGGAACACGCGCGGCTTGCGGACAATTGCACGGCCAATCGAAACGCGCTGCATTTCGCCACCGGAGAGACGGTCCGTCTTGCGCTCCAGCAAATGCTCGATGCGCAGCGTTTTGGCCGCCCGCCCAACGCGCTCCTTGATCTCATCATCCGGCACGCGGCGAATTTTCGACTTCAGCGGAAATTCCAGATTTTCGCGTACGGTATAGCGAGGGTATAGCGAATATTGCTGAAGCACGAGCGCGACATCGCGCTCTGCGGCACCCCAATCGCCCACATCGACGCCATCGATCAGAATCTGCCCGGAGGTCGGCTTTTCCAAGCCCGCAATCAGACGCAGCGTGGTTGTCTTGCCGGCACCTGTTTCGCCAAGCAGCACAAAAAACTGCCCGTCTTCAATTTCGAGATTGAGCTTCTTCAGCGCCGTATGGCCGCCGAACGTCTTGGTGATATTCCTGAGTTCGATATGTGCCATGTCAGTTCATCCGCGCCCTGAAAATCACAACCGTACGCCGAGACTGTTGCCGCTGGCTGTATCAAAGAAATGCGTCTGTTCCGGGTCGATCCGTGCGTAGACCTTGTCGCCGGTTCGCTCGACATAGCCGCTGCGGGTGCGCGCGCGCAAAAGCTGCTCTCCCACCTTCAGGTCCACAATGTCATATGACCCAAGCGGCTCTATGAGATGAATCTCCACCGGCAGGTAGCCCTTCTTCTCTTCGCGCGAAACAAGCACACCTTCCGGGCGAATACCGAGCGCAAGTTGCCCGCTGCGGCTCCGCGCTGCATCCAGTTGAGAGATGAGTGCAGACGGAAAGCCGAAATTCTGGCCGCCCCCAAGACCGACTTCCGCGCTATCCTTAGAGGATTTCACTTCGGCAGGCGCGATGTTCATGACCGGGCTGCCGACAAACTGCGCGACGAACAGGTTTGAAGGGCGCGCATAAACTTCGGTCGGGCTGCCGACCTGCTGCAAGCGTCCCTCATGCATGATGACGATGCGATCCGCGAGGCTCATCGCCTCGATCTGATCATGCGTCACGTAGATGGTCGTCGATCCCTGCTTGACGTGCAGACGCTTGATCTCCGCACGCATTTCCTCGCGAAGCTTGGCATCCAGCGCGCCGATTGGCTCGTCCATCAGCATGGCTTTGGGACGACGCACCAGTGCACGGCCGATTGCAACGCGCTGCATGTCGCCGCCGGAAAGCGCCGAGGGCCGCTTGTCCAACAGATCGTTGATACGCAGCACCTTCGCGATTTCACGCACGCGATTGTCGGTATCAGCCTTGCTCATGCGGGTAGCACGAAGCGGAAAGGCGATGTTCTCGAACACCGTCATGTGCGGGTAGAGCGAGAACGACTGGAACACCATCGCGATGTCACGGTCGGAGCATTTGAGGTTTTGAACCGGCTGACCGTCGATCAGAATATCGCCTCTATCGATGGTTTCGAGACCGGCAATGGCGCGAAGCGTCGTCGTCTTGCCGCAACCCGACTGGCCAAGCAAAACGATAAACTCACCATCCGCGATTTTCAGGTTCATGTCCTTGATGACCTGAACCGCGCCGAAAAACTTCTGGACGTCCCGGAGTTCGATGCTGGTCATTGAACCGCCTCCCCCGAATGGCCGGAGCCTTCGTCATCATCCGGTACGACAGCCGCCTTCTCGCCACCAAACCAGTTGGTCAACATGAAGGTGACAAGGCCGATAATGATGATAGTCAGGCCATAGCGATGCAGGAACAGGTTCCACGGTTGGCAGAGTGCGATGATGCCAAGCACCATCACGACCTCCGAAATGTTCTGAAGCTTGTCGGCACGGATCATTTGCGGATCGCTCCGAATGTAACGCCGCGCAGAAGATGGTTGCGCAACAGGAAGGTGAAGATTGCCACCGGCAACAGGAACAGCAGTGTACCTGCGGCGATGACTGTCCAGTCCGGCAGACCGGAGCCCACCTGGCTTGGGATGAAGGGTGGCGCGGTCTGTGCGCGACGGTTGGTCATGATAAGCGCGAACGCATACTCGTTCCATGCCGTGATGAAGCAGAACACTGCTGTGGCGGCGATTCCTGTTGCGGCCTCCGGCAGCACGACCTTGAAGAAGGCCTGCATGCGCGTGTAACCGTCAACGAGCGCGGCTTCCTCATATTCTTTCGGGATTTCATCCATAAAACCCTTCATCAGCCAGACCGAGAAGGACAGGTTGAAAGCCGTATAGAGAATGATGAGGCCAAGATGCGTATCGTTCAGCCCTACCGCGCGGTACATAAGGAACATGGGAATTGCGACGACGACAGGCGGCAGCATGCGCGTCGATAGAATGAAGAAGAGCAAATCGCCCTCCCCCTTAACCTTGAAGCGCGAGAAGCCATAGGCCGTCAGCGTGCCCATGCCCACCGCCAGAATGGTGGACACGATCGCAACGATCAGCGAGTTCATGAAGCGGCTGGGATAGCCCGACCATTGAACATTGCCCTTGCCATCGCGCACTACCTTTTCGCCGCCGTCGAACACCATGCGCTCCCACCACGGAGCAGCAGCATATTCTTCCGGCGTGGGCGGAGTGCGAAGTTGCGAGCGCTTGGTGAACAGCTTCACGAAAGGCGAAACTTCCGGCGTGAACACCACTGTCGGCGGGATCGTGGTGGACAGATTGCGCGGTTTGAAGGCCGTAGATGCAATCCAGTAGATCGGCGCGAGGAAGATCATGGTGACGATCAACACACCCACAATTGCGAGCCTGTTGAGCGAGCGTTCTGTAGAGGTGGTGACGGCAGCCATCTCAGCGTTCCTTCACCTTGTTCAGGTATTTGACATAGATATTGGTGATAGCCAGCACCATGAGCAGCACGATGTAAGCGAAGGCGCAGGACATGCCGGTCTGCCATTCCTGAAACGCCATTTTGTAAAGCCGGATGGAGATCAGCTCGGTCGTCGGCTGGCTTGTCAAAACATAGGCCAGATCGAATGTTTTGAACGCCTCCATCGTGCGGAAGATGATTGCAATCATCAGGATCGGCGCGACCAGCGGCAGCGTGATGCGAAAGAAGGTGTAGAACGGACCTGCCCGATCAATCGCCGCTGCCTCGTAGAGATGTTTCGGCACCGCTGAAAGGCCCGCGAGCGAAAGCAGCATCACGAAGGGCGACCACATCCAGATGTCAGTGATTGCAACCGCGTAGAGCGCCATCCGGGGATTGGCCAGCCATTCAAATGTACCCAATCCGAGCGCATAATTGATGATGCCGAAGGAAGGATCGTAGAGCAGCTTCCAGAACAGGCCGACCACCGCCATCGATAGCATCATGGGCAACAGCAAAAGCGTGGTGAGCAACCCCTTGAACGGAATTGTTCGGTTAAGCAGCATGGCAGTTCCGAAACCCACCAGCACCTGGCCGACAACTGAAACAATCACGTATTTCGCAGTGATCGCGAAATTGTTCCAGATGAATGGATCGTTCAGAAGCGCACGATAGTTCTGCAACCCGACAAAATTGGCAGGTGAATTTGTGGAAGCCCGAAAATCTGTAAACGAGTATCCCAGCGAGTAGATCAGGGGAAACACGTTAAAGACGATCAGAAAGACGATCGTCGGGACGATGAAGAGATTTCGGATTGCAATATCGCTCATGCCGCGAGCGGCGGCGCGCGATTTTGGGTCAAGCGACGTCATGACTGCCGTAGCCACTGCAAGTCTCCTCGGATGCGGCAATCGTAAGCCGGCAGTTAAGAAAAAGAAGGGGTCGGAAAGCCCGACCCCTCCCGCGAACTATAGCTACTTCAGACGGCCATACTTCTTGAACGTTTCCGTCCAGTCCTTTGCAAGGGCGTCAAGCGTTTCTTTCGAGGTGCCTTCGCCACCGACAATTGCCGGATAAACACGCTGGTTAAGCTGGGTAAGCAGCTCTGCGTATTCCGGAACAGCCCAGAAGTCTTTCACCTTGAACATGGTGTCGTAGAACGCCTTGTTGTAAGGCGTTGCCTTCTGGAAAGCTTCAGACTCCAGAACAGCCTTGTTGCAGGTATAGCCACCGAGCTCGGCCCAGCGCTTCTGCGTCTCGTCCTTGATGAACCATTTCAGGAACTTGAACGCCTCTTCCTTGTTCTCGGAATAGGACACAATCGAGATGCCCTGCCCGCCAAGCGCTGCGTACTGATCGCCGCCCGGACCTGCAGGATTTGCAAAGAACCCAGTATTCTTCGCATGTGGATTGGTCGATTCGTTGAGCAGTGCCGGGAAGAAGGCAAAGTAGTTCATGCTCATCGCCGCCAGACCTTCGGTGATGGCCTGGTTATCTTCAACGAAGAAGGTCTTGGCCCAGCCCGGAGGCGTGAACTTGTACAGTTCCTTATAGGCATCAAGCGCTGCAACGGCTTTATCTGAATTGATGTATCCTTCGACCTGATACGTCTCGGGATTGCCAAGATCGCCACCGTAGGAGAACAGCGCGTTCTCAAAACCCATCGCCATCGCGTCGTATGAGTTATCGGTGTAGATTGCTACGCCATAGCGCTTCTCATCCGGACGATGGAAAAATTCGGAAATGTCGCGCAGTTCTTTCCAGGTCTTGGGAGCGTCGAGTTCATAGCCGTACTTGGCTTTGAACGCTTCCTTCTCCTTGGGATCTTCGAACCAATCCTTACGATAGGACCAGCCAACCGCATCGCCTTCGGCTGGGATCGACCAATACTTGCCGCTATTGCCGGGGTATTCGGCATAGAACTTGACCGTGGCGGGCGCCATTGTTTCGAGAACCTTGTTCTCTTTCACGAAGTCGGTGAGATCGACATAGTGACCCGCTTCCGAAGCCGCACCGAGCCATTGCGAGTCACCCACGATAAGGTCGTAGGCGGAACCTTTGGCGTTAAATTCGGTGAATGCCTTTGTCTGGAAGTCCGACCACGGCGTTGTTTCCACCGTAACCTTTACGCCGGTTTCTTTTTCATACTCGTTGGCGAGTTCCTGAAGATAGTTTGCAGGATCCCACTCGGCCCAGAAAATAGTCAGTTCCTGCGCAAACACTGATGTCGTGCAGGCGAGCGATAGTCCGATGCCGGCCAGTATGCCGGTTAGTCTCTTGCGCATGATGGTTCCTCCCTTTCGCGCGCGCTGAGTTGCCGCCTCAAGCCGGCCTCTTCCGGTAGTGCGACAGCAATGCTGGAAACGCTTATCTTGCCTTAGGCCCTCCGCGGCCTCGATTCGCTGAACTCCTCAGATCGCGAACCGCCTTCTCATCAAACTGGTAGTACCAAATCCGACATGTCGTCAAGACGATTTCGAGAATTCACGCATACGCGCGATAATCTGGTCCAACCAGATAGTCATTAGGATTAGGTGTTTGCCTCCCCTTCTGCCGCTTGGATCAGGGCGGAAGCCGCCCAGCGGCTTACGGACAGTGCCTCCTGCACATCCAAGCCCCAAATATCCTTCAACACGACAAGCACCTCAACCCCAAACACCAGGGATAAGGCCTGTGCGAGTCGATCAAACCGACGCTTTGATAAGCGCCCGGACAAGGGAGCGATGGCCGAGCGCAAAAGATCAATTCTATGCCCACGCGTGAACTGCGGTTCCTCGCCCAACGTGCCGGCCTGACGTTTTGCCCACTGTTCCAAAGACAAGCGCAGTGCGGCTTTGAAAGTGGCCTCAAATTCATCGATTCGTGGCATGGACAGGTCGAGCAAATCCGCCATCCGCCGTTCCGCATTGGTCGAGCGCGACTTCCAGTCAAGGATAGGTCCAAGTCCCTCATCGACCACAGCCTGCACAAGAGCAGCTTGGCTGGGAAAATAGCGATAGGCCGTTGCTCGGGAAACGCCCGCCGCCTCCGCAACTTCGCTCACCGATGGGGTCTGCCCCTGTTGCATAAGTTGCATCGCGGTTTGCAGTATCAGTCGCCGCGTGCGGGCGCGCGGACCACGCGCAGCGGTGACTGTCATTTCACTTGATTGACGTGAGACTTCCATATCAATATGATACTCACGTCTCACAATTTTGCAATCGGCATTGTTGCGGAGACGGTTGCCGCCAGCGGAGCGCGAGCAACAGGGAGGACTGCCCATGAAACGCGTTTACGTGGTCGGCACGGCCGACACGAAGGGAGAAGAATTGGCGTGGCTGGCGCAGCGCATCGCCGACGCAGGCGTTCCTGTCATGCGCGTCGATGTGGGAACGCGAGCGCCAACCGTCGATGTCGATATTGCAGCTGACATCATTGCGTCTCACCATCCGAACGGCGCGGCAGCAGTGCTGGGCACGGATGACCGAGGCACAGCCGTTACAGCGATGGGCGCGGCGTTTTCGGCTTTCGTCGCGACGCGCAACGATATTGCCGGCATTGTGGGCATTGGCGGCGGCGGTGGAACGTCGATCATCACCGCCGGCATGCGTACGCTGCCGCTCGGCCTGCCGAAGCTGATGATCTCGACACTCGCATCCGGCGACGTCGCGCCTTATGTCGATGTTTCCGACATCATCATGATGCCGTCGGTGACGGATTTCGCAGGCCTGAATCGCCTGAGCAGAACCATATTGCACAACGCGGCGCAGGCTATTGCCGGCATGGCTCTAAGCCCTGCGACGGAAGAAGGCGGTAAGCCTGCAATCGGGCTAACCATGTTCGGCGTCACGACGCCATGTGTGATGGCCATCAGCGAGCAATTGCGCAACCGCTATGATTGCATGGTGTTCCACGCCACCGGCACTGGCGGGCGCTCCATGGAAAAGCTGGCCGATAGCGGGCTGCTGGCAGGCATCATCGACATCACGACGACTGAGGTTTGCGACCTGCTTATGGGCGGCGTGTTGCCCGCAACGGATGATCGCTTCGGCGCAGTTGCGCGCACCAAACTGCCTTACGTCGGATCGGTCGGTGCCCTGGACATGGTGAACTTCTGGGCACCGGAGACCATTCCAAATCGCTACAAGGGCCGGCTCTTCTACGAACATAACCCCAACGTCACGCTGATGCGCACGACGCCGGAGGAATGCGTTCGCATCGGCGAATGGATCGCGGAACGGCTGAACCGCTGTGAGGGCGAGGTCCGCTTTCTCATTCCCGAAAAGGGCATTTCGGCAATCGACATCGAGGGCGGTACCTTCTTCGATCATGGAGCGGACACGGCCCTTTTCAACACTATCGAATCTGCGCTGAAGCAGACAGCGCGGCGCAAGCTGATCCGCCTTCCGCTGCACATCAACGATCCTGAATTCGCCAGCGCGGCTGTCGCCGCATTCGAAGAAATCGCCAACCGCTGAGGCCAAAAATGCCCTCCATTCCGCGCAAGAAAATTCTTGAAAAGTTTAATGACATGGTTGCCCGACGCATCCCGGTTGTGGGTGGCGGCGCAGGCACCGGCCTGTCCGCGAAGGGCGAAGAAGCAGGCGGCATCGACCTGATTATCATCTACAATTCAGGCCGCTACCGCATGGCCGGACGCGGCTCTGCTGCAGGGCTTCTGGCCTATGGCAACGCCAATGAAATCGTCAAGGAAATGGCGGTTGAGGTGTTGCCGGTCGTGAAGCACACGCCCGTGCTTGCCGGCGTCAACGGCACAGACCCGTTTATCCTGATGCCCCGCTTTCTCGCGGAACTGAAGGATATGGGCTTCTCCGGCGTGCAGAACTTCCCCACCATCGGCCTGTTCGATGGTGTCATGCGCCAGAGCTTCGAGGAAACCGGCATGGGCTACGGCCTTGAGGTGGACATGATCTCGCAGGCTCACGCGCTGGACCTGCTCACCACGCCCTACGTGTTCAACCCGGATGAGGCGACTGCGATGACCAAGGCCGGGGCCGACATCATCGTCGCCCATATGGGCGTGACAACGGGCGGCTCAATTGGAGCAACCAGCGCCAAGACGCTGCAATCTTGCGTCGGTGAGATTGACGCAATTGCCGAGGCGGCGCGCAAGGTACGCAAGGATGTGATCGTGCTCTGCCATGGCGGACCGATCGCCATGCCGAACGATGCGGACTTCATCCTCAAGAACGCCAAGAACTGCCACGGTTTTTATGGCGCCAGTTCGATGGAGCGCCTGCCCGTCGAAACTGCACTCGCCGAACAGACCAGAAAATTCAAATCAATTCAGTTTTGAGCGGAGATTGAAATGCCCACACCAGACAAGATGTTTCTTTACCCCAAGGACGTCAGCGCATTCGGATTTGACTGGGGAAAGCTGTCGCTGACGGTGGGACCGGAAGTGAACGGAGCGAACCAGTTTTCTGCCGGCGTGGTGGACCTGCCGCAGGGCCAGGGACACTCCCGTCACAACCACCCCGGATCGGAAGAAATCATTTTCGTGATCTCCGGCAATGGGCAGCAAATGGTGGAAGACGACGACGGCAATCCGGTTACGCGCGACGTGGGTCCGGGTTGCACGATCTTCGTTCCCGACAGTCGATTCCATTCGACGCTGAACACTGGCAGCACGCCCATGCAGTTGTTCGTGGTCTACTCGCCAGCCGGACCGGAGAAGGGCCTTCGCGATCTGCCGGACTTCAGGCTGATCCCGGCGGGAAGCTGAGAGCTAAGCGCCGCCCCTTACCCTTACCCTGTTCTTACGGGGAGAGGGTAAGAGTGAGGGGCAGCGATAACTTACTCGACCACGTTCCAGCCGCGGCCGCGATCACCGTACATCTCATAGCCGGTGTCGGTGATTGCGACCGTGTCTTCCAGCTTGATGAAGCCTCGCGTTGGATGAAGCATGGTCGTTTCAACCGAAATCACCATGCCCGATTCCAGCGGATGCGCCGCGTCAACGCCCTCATATGTCACCGGGTGATCGGTCATGAGGAACGGCACTTCGTGGCTTATCAAACCCATGCCATGCGCGAAGAAGTCGGTGTAATTCGCAACCGCCGATTCTTTCAAAACGGCTTCGGCACCCGCGATCATATCGCCGCCCAGCGTGCCGGGTTTACAGAGCCGAAAAGCTGCCTGCTGCACCCCATCGATCTGCGCCAGCAGATCCTGCAACTCGGCGTCCGGCTCGCCACGAATGCCCATGCGGCAAAGGTCACCGATATATCCGTGATAATTGCCGCCGGAATCGATGGACAGCACTTCGCCCCTGCCCCAAGTCTGCGCCGACACTGCACGGTTATGGCTGGAACCGGCAGCGATCAGGCAATAGTCAAAATGCAAACCGCGATTGGTTTCCTCGCGACGCAAAGTCTCGACGATGTCGGCCTTCGTCGCGCCTTCCGGCTGAGCGTTGAACGTCGCGAGCATGGAATCCGTGATGAGTTCCGAAGCCTTGCGCAGCTTTTCCAACTCGGCGGGCGACTTGATCGCGCGCAGGCGCTCCAGCATGCCGGTGGCGTCCACAAACACGGCGTCGGGCAAGCCATCGACCAGCACCTGATACGCATCGAGCGGCAGGAATGATGGCTCGATGCCGATGCGCGCATTGGCCTTGCCAATTTTCCTGACATGCTCGACTGCGAGCCGCGCAGCGTCAGTCGCCCCCCATGCGGCTGCGTGAACGCTTGGCGTCCAGAACGGATTCACCGCGTGTTCTGAACCTTCCATGCGATTGCCAACATAGCCCGCATGTTCGGGAGTCCCGCGCTCATAAATAACGAATGGCAGATAGCGGCTGTGGCCGATCGCATCCATTGCAACGAAGAAAATAAAACGATACCCGCCGAGCAGATACTGCACATTATGCTTGGACGTGGTGAGCAGGAGGTCAATTCCCGCCTCGCCCATCAGACGGTCAGCACGCACACTGTCAAACGGAATCGTAGTCACAGCCAGTATCTCCTCCCATACCGCAAACATCTGGTAGGACCAGATTATACAGAATGGTTCCGTTGGCAAGATGTCGGCAGTTATATGCCCGAACCGTCCAATTGTTCTTCGTCTTCGCCTTCCCAAGGATCGGGTCGCATCGAACCCAGATTGGCGGTTGGCAGCGGCATCCAGCACTTTAGCTCGGGGTCGGCATAGCCAATGATGCAGCCCGGCGAAGAGTCGACAGCGCGCCAACCCTCGATCCCAAATTGATCGGCCTTCGCCCAATAGGCGACATCGACGTCGGCGGCTCCCTGCTCAACGGGACGGATTGTCACAAGAATGCGGCTGCCATCCTTGGGAGCGCTTTTCATATGCCGCCAATTACCGAATTCCTGCATCTGCTCCTCCGTCGAGTCTCGGGCAGAGTAGCCTTAAAGCACCCGGACGGAAACAGGCGTTGGCGCATCAAGCTTGAGGGTATTGCGGAGTGGCAGGCCGAAATCCGGCGCTTCAATCTCGAACACATCGTCCGCCTGCGTTCGCACGCCATCCGCGAAAGAAAGCGTTGCGGTGCCGAACATATGGACGTGAATGTCGCCCGGCCGCCGGAACATCGGATATTTGAAATGATGATGCTCCAGGTTGGCGATGGAATGGGACATGTTCGCCTCTCCTGAAAGAAAAGGTTTCTGCCACGCCACTTTGCCATCCCGTCGGATGCGCGAGACACCTTCGACATTTTCCGGCAGGTCGCCGACGAGAATTTCTGGACCGAATGACGCGTTGCGCAGCTTGGAATGCGCGAGCCAGAGATAGTTGCCACGCTCGGTGATGTGGTCGGAAAATTCATTAGCCAGCGCGAAGCCGACACGGAACGGCATTCCGTCGTCACCAATTATGTAAATGCCCGCGATTTCCGGCTCCTCGCCCGCATCCTCGGCAAAGGCCGGAGAAACAAGCGGCGCACCCGGCGCGACCGCCATGAAACCGTTGCCCTTGTAAAACCATTCGGGCTGAACGCCGAGTTTGCCTTTTGCAGGCTTGCCACCCTCAAGCCCCATGCGGAACATTTTCATGGAGTCCGTGAGTTGCGCCACATCGTCATTTGCTGCCGCTTTGTGCATGGAATCCCGCGTGGCTGCAGAGCCAAGATGGGTCAGGCCGGTGCCGGTGATATGCATATGCGTCGGGTCGGGGTGGCTTATCGGCGAGGCAATGCGCCCTTCCCTGTAAGCAGCGTCGAGATCGACAGTGCGACCCATACCGATGCGCTCCACAAGTTCGACCAATCCGCTGCCGGTGCGTGCCGCTTCCAGTGCGAGTGAATAGACGGTGCGCTCGCCATTGAGGATGCGCGCTTTTCCGTCGATGCGAACGGCGACCCGGAGAGCGTCACCCTCGATAATCTGTGAAATCAGCACAACATCCTCCCTGCCGCACACGTCGGACAAAGCTCTCTCGTTCGCGTCGGAGGTGCCGCCGCGTCTGGAGTTCTTCAATTCACCTATCGGTCGCCGCCTCGTTTACGCGCGGTGCGCTGCGTCGCGGCGTCCTACTACCGGGGCGCTTACGCCTTCTTCTTATTGTAGAGGTCGAAGGCAACAGCACCGAGCAGCACCAGCCCCTTGATGACCTGCTGCCAGTCGATGTTGATGCCCATAATGCCCATGCCGTTGTTCATCACACCCATGATGAACGCACCAATGACAGCGCCCGCCACCTCGCCAATGCCACCCATGGCCGACGCGCCACCGACGAACACGGCAGCGATAACGTCAAGCTCCATGCCGAGACCGGCTTTCGGCGTCGCCTGATTGAGACGGGCGGCGTATATGAGGCCCGCCAGCCCGGCCAGCGCACCCATGATTGAGAAGATGTAGAACGTCAGGCGTTCGGTCATGATACCCGAAAGCGCGGCAGCCTTTATGTTGCCACCCATCGCATAAATGCGTCGCCCGAAGGTCATTCGCTTGGTGAGGAACACAAAGCCCGCGATCAGGATTGCCATAACGATCAGCACGTTCGGCAGACCCTTATACGAAGCGAACTTGTACATCAGGAACATGATGATAGCGGCCATCACGACGTTCTTGACGATGAAGAAGCCGAACGGTTCGGCCTCGTAGCCGTGGCTTTCGCGATTGCGGCGGCTTTTCAGAGCGAAGAAAAGCATCAGCGCAACGATGATTATGCCGATCAATAGCGTGGTCGCGTGCAGGACAATTCCGGTTCCGGGCGTCGGTCCGCCATTGGCGTTGAGCGTCGGCGCAACCAATGTCCACGGGCCGATGAAATCAGGAATAAAGCCTGCAGACAGCATCTGGAACTCGACCGGGAACGGGCCGAGCGAGCGTCCACTAAGCAGCCATAGCAGCAAGCCTTTAAAGACCAACATGCCAGCCAGCGTCACAATGAAGGATGGAATCTTCATATAGGCGACGAAATAGCCTTGAACGCCGCCAATCACCGCCCCGAGCGCAATACAAAGCACCGCGGCGATGAACGGATTGAACCCGTAATCCACCATGAGAACGGCGGCAGCGCCGCCGATGAAGCCCGCGACCGATCCGACCGACAAATCGATATGCCCGGCCACGATGACCAGCAACATGCCGAGCGCCATGACGATGATGTAGGAGTTCTGCAGGACGATATTGGTCAGATTGACTGGATAGAAAAGCACGCCCTTGGTCATGATCTGGAAAAAGATCATGATCGCGATGAGCGCGATGATCAGGCCGTATTCGCGCACATTGGCCTTGATCGCATCGCGCGCCGAGGCCTTTGCGGCATTGACAGTGGGAGTTGCGGTTTCGGTCGTCATGATGCTGCCTCCAACTGTTCCTCCCGCGCGTGACCGCGCACGATTGCCCGCATGATTTTTTCTTGACTGGCTTCGGCTGCTTCCATCTCTCCGACGATGCGGCCTTCATTCAAAACATAGATACGATCACAAATGCCGAGCAATTCCGGCATCTCGGACGAAATGATCATGATGCCTTTGCCGTCGCTGGCAAGCTGATTGATGATCGTATAGATTTCATATTTGGCGCCGACATCAATGCCGCGCGTCGGCTCATCGAGGATCAGCACATCCGGGTCTGCGAACAGCCATTTCGACAGAACAACCTTCTGCTGGTTGCCGCCGGAAAGATTGCCCGTGATCTGATAAACCGATGAGGAGCGGATATTCGTCTTCCGCCGATATTCATTCGCGACCTTAAGTTCGTGCATATCATCGATAACGCCGGCTTTGGACGAAACGCCCGGCAGGTTCGCGATGGTAACATTGTGCTTGATGTGGTCGATCAGATTGAGACCATAAACCTTGCGGTCTTCAGTGGCGTAGGCCAACCCTGCCTTGACGGCTTTGCCCACGGTTGACGTATCGGCCTTCTTGCCGTGCAGGAAAACTTCACCGGTAATGTTGACGCCATAGGTGCGTCCAAAAACGCTCATTGCAAGTTCTGTGCGACCGGCGCCCATCAATCCCGCAATGCCCACCACCTCGCCTTTTCGAACGGTCAGATTGACGTTCTTGATGATCTGGCGCTCAGGGTGAATAGGGTGGTGAACGGACCAGTTCTTCAACTCGAACATCGTCTCGCCGATCTTCGGCGTCCGGTGCGGATAACGATTTTCAAGGGTGCGGCCCACCATCGAGGTTACGATACGGTCTTCCGTAACGTCCTCGCGCTCCATCGTTTCGATGGATTGGCCGTCGCGGATAACGGTGATCTGATCTGCGACGCGTTTGATCTCGTTCAGCTTGTGCGAGATCATGATCGAGGTCATGCCCTGCGTTTTGAATTCCAGCAGCAGGTCCAGCAGCGCTTGACTGTCACGCTCCGACAGGGACGCCGTAGGTTCGTCCAGAATTAGCAGCTTCACGTCCTTGGCCAGCGCCTTGGCGATCTCGACCAATTGCTGTTTGCCCGTGCCGATATTTGTGACGAGCGTATCCGGGTCTTCCCGCAAGCCCACCTTGCGCAGCAGATCGTGTGCGCGCTTGCGCGTCACGCTCCAATTGATCATGCCACCGGTTGCCTGCTCGTTTCCCAGAAACATGTTCTCGGCAATCGAAAGCATCGGAACCAGCGCCAGTTCCTGATGAATGATGACGATGCCGAGTTTTTCGGAATCGTGGATGCCGGTAAATCGGCATTCCTTGCCTTCGTAGTAAATTTCGCCATCGTAAGTGCCGTAGGGATACACGCCTGAAAGCACTTTCATCAGCGTGGATTTGCCTGCGCCATTCTCGCCGCAAATGGCGTGAATATCGCCCCGCCTCACCTTGAGATTGACGTTCTCCAGAGCCTTCACGCCGGGAAACACCTTGGTGATGCCCCGCATCTCAAGAATGTAGTCGCTCATCAGGGCCTCCCTGGACGCGGAACAAACAATATCCGCACCTCTACGCTACTCAAGGATGAACGAAGGCGGAAGGCCCTGCGGCCCTCCGCCCTTGTCGATTTTACTTGAGGTCTTCGGCCTTGATATAGCCCGAGTCGGTCACGAGGATCTTCTCGTAGTTCGTCTTGTCGACGGAAACCGGCTCAAGGAGATACGAAGGAACAACCTTGTTGCCGTTGTTGTAGGTCTTGGTGTCGTTGATTTCAGGCTGACCGCCGGAAAGCACCGCATCGACCAGATTACCCGTGACTTTTGCCAGTTCGCGCGTGTCCTTGAACACGGTCGAATACTGTTCGCCGGCGATGATCGCCTTCACAGACGGAACTTCCGCATCCTGACCGGAAATGATCGGCCAAGGCTGATCTGCGCTGCCATAACCAACGCCGCGCAGCGACGAAATGATGCCGCGTGATAGACCGTCATATGGAGCCAGAACCGCATCAACGCGGCTGCCGTCCGAGTAGTTGGCCGACAGGATGTTATCCATGCGTGCCTGTGCAACAGCAGCGTCCCAGCGCAGCGTGCCGACTTTCTCCATGCCCATCTGACCGGACTTCACGACGAGGACGCCCTTGTCGATGAGCGGCTGGAGAACAGACATCGCGCCATCATAGAAGAAGAACGCGTTGTTATCGTCTGGCGAACCGCCGAACAGTTCAATGTTGAACGGACCCTGCTTCTCAGGGTAGCCGAGCCCCTTGAGCAGCGATTCTGCCTGAAGCACGCCAACCTTGAAGTTGTCGAAGGTGGTGTAATAATCGACGTTCGGGCTGTCGCGGATCAGGCGGTCATAAGCCACCACCTTGACGCCCTTGTCGGCGGCCTGCTGCAACACTGCCGAAAGCGTGGTGCCGTCGATCGAAGCAATCACGAGCGCCTTGGCGTCTTTGGTGACCATATTCTCGATCTGGGCAAGCTGGTTCGGAATGTCGTCTTCCGCGTATTGCAGATCGACGGTATAGCCCTTGGCTTCAAGCGCAGCCTTCAGGCTGTCGCCGTCGCTGATCCAGCGCAGGGACGACTTGGTCGGCATAGCGATGCCGACGAGGCCTTTTTCCTGTGCGTGCACGGGCATGGCAAAGGCCGCGAAACCGGCAGCCGTTGCGGCGAGAACGAGTCTTCTGGTGAACTTCACTTTTGCTTCTCCCTGAAAAGCGCTGAAAACCGCGCAACCGTACATCCCGGCACGCCTCAGATCGCAACTGGGCGCCGCAAGCCTAGATGTCTGGTAGCCTCCACAAACCGCAGGCCGTTCGCTCCTCCAGAGCCCGCAGCAGCTCGAAACGGATACCCCGCTCCAACCTGCCGCGAACTTGGAACCGACCGCCATACAAGTCAAATGCAATTGAGAGGGTTTGCCATAACAGTTTCGATATGGCAAAAATCTTTGCTCCGCGAGAGGGTACGCGATGGAAGAGCAGACAAAAGCCGCACCGCGAGGCGCAGCGGCGCATGACTCGATGCTTCGGGGCGGGCTCAAATTCACGCATCTGCGTATGATCGTGGCGCTCGATGAACACGGCTCGGTGAGCGCGGCGGCGGAAACGATGAACGTATCGCAACCCGCAGCCTCCCGCACCATCGCTGAAATGGAGCAGATCGCTGGGGCGCGGTTGCTCGAACGTCTGCCGCGCGGCGTGCGCCTTACGCCATACGGTCAGGCACTGGCGCGCCGAGCGCGGTCGATTCTGCTGGAATTGCGCGAGGCTGACCGTGAAATCTCGGATCTACGATCTGGAACGGGCGGCACGGTCAACATCGGCGCAGTGACCGCACCCGCTATTGATCTTGCGGTTCCCGCGATTCGCGAGTTGCGTGCCCGCCATCCACGGCTGGAAATTTCGATACAGGTAGAGACAAGCAACGTGCTTGCGCGCGAACTGCTTGCCTCGCGGCATGACCTCATAATCGCGCGCATCCCGGAAGACCTGAATCCGCGTCTGTTCGAGTCGCGTGTTATCGGCATTGAAAAAGCATGCCTGATCGCCAGACGCGGCCATCCGGTTCTTGGTGCGCGGAAGGTGCCGCTGGAAAAAACAGCCGCGTTCGATTGGGTTCTGCAGCCTTCCGGCTCTCTGCTACGCCGCACTGTCGAACAGCATTTTATCAGGCACGATGTGCCGCTGCCAGAGCGAATCCTGAACACAAGTTCGCTGCTGCTGACACTTGTGATGGTCGCGCAGTCAGATGCGATAGCCGCCGTGTCCATCGACGTCGCTCGATTTATTCGGCAAAGCTTGGGCGGCGCGATAGATGTGGTACCGCTGGCCTTCGAAATAGAGGTGCAGCCTTACAGCCTGATCACAGCCAGAAACCGCACGCTTTCGGCCGCTGCAATCATGCTGCGCGACGCAATTCTAAAGCGGATTCGATAGAAGCTGCGGATAGGCGCGACAATAAAGCGTTTCAACGCAATAGATGGCAAAGGTGCCATTGCCCTGCGCCGCCCTTTTCGCTAATTGGGCACTAACAGTTTATGGAGGGGTTTCCCATGGCAGATCATTCACCGAGCGGGCCTGTCGAAGTCGGCGCAGCGATGGACTATTCCGAGCACGACAAAACATACCATATGTTCCTTGGCCTGGCTAAGTACGGAACGCTGGTTTGCGCTGCGCTCATGGTGGCGATGGCTTTCGGCTTTTTCACAAGCGCAGGCGTGATCTCCAGTGTCATTCTGTTCGCACTGATCTGCCTCGTCGGCGGCTTCCTGCTGCGTTAATCCTTATAGGAATTCCCGCCACGGTCGCGGCCCGTCCAAGTGCGCCGCAGGCAGGGGCGCGCTATGCAAAGAGGTGGATGCGGTGGGACAAACAATCTTCATCCCGCGTGAGACTGATGCGAACGAGCAGCGCGTTGCCGCTTCTCCAGACACAGTCAAGCGTCTGGTGGGTTTCGGTTTCGATGTGGTTGTCGAAACCGGCGCTGGCGCTGGCTCGCGCATTATCGACGAAGATTTCACAAAGGCCGGAGCGAGGATTGGCAAGGCTGCAGATGCAGCCAAGGCCGATGTCGTGCTGAAAGTGCGACGTCCAAGCGAAGCCGAACTGAAAGGCTACAAATCGGGCGCAGCAGTTCTCGCCATTATGGACCCATACGGCAATGACGCCGCGCTGGCAGCAATGGCCAAAGCAGGTGTTACCGGCTTCGCGATGGAACTGATGCCGCGCATCACACGTGCGCAGGTGATGGACGTTTTGTCCTCGCAGGCAAACCTCGCAGGCTATCAGGCGGTGATAGACGCGGCATATGAATATGACCGTGCGCTCCCGATGATGATGACCGCCGCCGGCACGGTTCCAGCTGCAAAGACGTTCATCATGGGCGTAGGCGTTGCGGGCCTGCAGGCAATCGCAACGGCACGCCGCCTCGGCGCTGTTGTGACCGCAACGGATGTGCGCCCGGCCGTGAAGGAACAGGTTGCCTCGCTCGGCGCGAAATTCATCGCGGTTGAGGATGAAGAGTTCAAGCAGGCCGAGACTGCTGGCGGATATGCCAAGGAAATGTCCAAGGAATATCAGGCCAAGCAGGCCGCGCTGACCGCTGACCACATCGCCAAGCAGGACATCGTTATCACGACCGCGCTCATTCCGGGCCGTCCTGCTCCCAAGCTCATATCTGCTGCGATGGTAGCCTCTATGCGCCCCGGCTCGGTGATCGTCGATCTGGCGGTAGAGCGCGGCGGTAATGTCGACGGCGCAGTGCCCGGCAAGGTCGTAACAACTGCCAATGGGGTAAAGATCGTCGGCCACCTCAATGTTCCAGGCCGTGTGGCGGCATCCGCCTCGCTACTTTACGCCAAGAACCTGTTCGCCTTCCTTGAAACGATGATCGACAAGGAAGCGAAAGCGCTGAAGATCAATCGCGACGACGAATTGGTGAAGGCGACGATGCTGACCGACGGTGGCGCGGTGGTGCATCCCCAATTTGCCAAGGCTGCGGAGCCGACAAAAGTTGCAACCAAGCCTGCCACACCGACAGTGGCACCTAAAGCAACGCAGAAAAAGGCACCCGCGAAGAAGAAGGGGGATGCGTGATGAACGAGTTGGACAATGCTCTTCAACAGCTCGATCAGGCGATTTTCGCCGTTCGCGAAGCTGCGCATAGTGTCGTGACTTCGCCCGGCGTTGCTGACGCCGCCGGTCAGGCAGCCCACGCTGTATCAGGCGGCGTGGTCGATCCGTTCGTGTTCCGCTTCGCCATCTTCGTGCTGGCGATCTTTGTTGGCTACTACGTTGTGTGGTCGGTCACGCCCGCGCTGCACACGCCGCTGATGGCTGTCACCAACGCAATTTCGTCGGTGATCGTGGTTGGCGCACTGCTGGCAGTGGGCATCTCAGCTTCCGGCGTGGCAACGGGTTTCGGCTTCATCGCGCTCGTGCTCGCCTCAGTCAATATTTTCGGCGGCTTTCTCGTGACCCAGCGCATGCTCGCCATGTACAAGAAAAAGGACAAGTAAAGTGTCCGCAAACATTGCCTCCTTCCTGTATCTGATTTCAGGCATCCTGTTCATTCTGGCATTGCGTGGCCTGTCGCATCCGACAACCAGCCGCCAGGGCAATTTCTACGGCATGATCGGCATGGGTATCGCCATCGTGACCACGCTGCTTCTGGCGCTCCCCTCTTTTGAAGGCCTGGTGCTCATTGTGGTCGGACTGGCTATTGGCGGCACGGTCGGTGCGGTGGTTGCGCGGCGCATTGCCATGACTTCGATGCCGCAGCTGGTCGCCGCCTTCCACTCGCTGGTTGGCCTCGCCGCCGTGATGATCGCGGCTGCGGCCATGTATTCGCCCGACAGTTTCGGCATTATCGACAATGGACACATTCACGCGCAGGCGCTTGTCGAAATGTCGCTCGGCGTTGCCATCGGCGCGATCACCTTCACTGGTTCCGTTATCGCCTTCCTGAAGCTGGATGGTCGCATGTCCGGCAAGCCGATCCTCCTCCCCATGCGCCATATGGTGAATCTGGCTTTGGCGGCAGCACTGGTTGTGTTGATCGTGATGCTTGTTTCCGTCGAGAGCACATTCATCTTCTGGCTGATCGTGCTGGTTTCGCTGGCGCTTGGCGTTCTTCTCATCATCCCGATCGGTGGTGCGGATATGCCCGTCGTCGTATCGATGCTGAACTCCTATTCGGGCTGGGCCGCAGCAGCTCTCGGCTTCACCCTCGGCAATCTGGCGCTCATTATTACCGGTGCTCTGGTCGGCTCGTCGGGTGCGATCCTGTCTTACATCATGTGCAAGGGCATGAACCGCTCCTTTATCTCGGTGATCCTCGGTGGCTTCGGCGGTGAGACTGCCGCTGCTGTTGACGACGGCGTGCAGCGCACGGTGAAAACGGGTGCTGCTGACGACGCGGCCTATCTCATGATGAATGCGCAGAAGGTTATCATCGTGCCGGGCTACGGCATGGCGGTCGCGCAGGCGCAGCATGCGCTGCGCGAACTGGCGGATAAGCTGAAAGCCAATGGCGTTGAGGTGAAGTACGCAATTCATCCTGTTGCGGGCCGCATGCCCGGCCACATGAATGTGCTGCTGGCCGAAGCGAACGTGCCTTATGATGAAGTGTTCGAGCTTGAGGATATCAATTCGGAGTTTGCACAGGCAGACGTCGCCTATGTCATCGGCGCGAACGACGTGACCAATCCGGCAGCACGCGACGACAAGTCCTCGCCGATCTATGGCATGCCGATCCTCGACGTGGACAAGGCGCGCACCTGCCTGTTCGTGAAGCGATCACTCGGCTCCGGCTACGCTGGTATCGACAACACGCTGTTCTACAAGGACGGCACGATGATGCTGCTCGGCGATGCAAAGAAGATGACCGAAGACATCGTCAAGGCGATGGATCACTGAGCTTTCAAAGCGCGGCGGCAACGCCGCGTTTTTGTTAGGCAGACTTGTCTCTCGGCAGCGACGCAACCAACGCCACGGCCATCGAAACGCCTACAAAGGCAAGCGGCAGGAACGCCAGAAACACGACCGGGGCCACCGCCGCCGCTGTTTCGCGATCCAACCCAATCGAAAATCCCGCGACATTGGCCACGATGCCGGCAAGCGCAGAGCCGGCTGCATAGCCGATGCGCTGCAATGTCGGCACCGCTGATGCCGCGATGGTTCGCTCCGTCGGCGCAGCTGACGAAACGATGATACGCGTGAAGAACGGCCATGCAATGCCGAAACCTCCGCCCTGCAATATCGCGCAGCCGAGGACCAGCGCCAGCGAGCCGTTTGGAATCGCAAATGCGAAACCGGCAATTCCAGCGGTGATCATCAGCGCGCCGGTGAAGATTAAAAACGGCTCGCGCCGCGGCCCTGCATTTGCAACCAGCATCGACATGACCGACCAGGCAATCGCTTCACTCGCGATGACGAAGCCGGTCATCAGCAGCGAGACGCCATGCAGCGTGGTCAACAAGAGCGGACCATAAATGGCCAGCGAACAGGTCGAAACCGAGAATGCTCCCACCATGATCATTCCGCGCCCCAGCGTCGTGCGCGCATCGAACATGCGGGATGGAAACAGATGGGTGCGAGCGTTCCTTCTGTCGAGTTGAAAGAAGGCGACAAGACCAAGCAGCCCAAGCGCGAGCAAAACCGTTGACCGCAACAGTTCGATATTCACACCGGCACTGGCAATAAAAAGAACCGCGACGCCGAGCACCGCCAGCGCCGCATAAGGAAATGGTGGCAAGGCTTCCAGCGATGGCACGCGGCGGCGCGCCTCCGGTGAGTTCAGCACCAGATTGCAGGCCAGAGCCATTCCAAGAGCGATCAGGGTAAATATGCCGAACGCCCAGCGCCACGAGAGAAAATGCACAATAGCCGCACCAATCAACGGGCCGCTGAACGCCGAAACGCCCCAGATGGCGGAAATTATTCCAAAGAGCTGCGGCCAGATCCGCGCTGGAAACAGCCGCTCGACAGTCACGAAAGCCAGCGAAACGAGTGCCCCGCCACCAACACCTTCGATCAGCCGCCCAACCAGAAACATCGGCATTGAAATCGCGGTTGCGCAGATCAGTGCGCCGATGGCGAAGATGACCGCCGCCGCAACCATGTTGGTTCGCAAGGAAACATAGGAAACGAGGCGGCCCGCGGCTGCGCCGGAAACAATTGCCCCAAGCTCGTAGATCGCAAGCGACCAGCCGATCAACTCGACGCCGGATAGCTCGCTCACCATAGCGGGCATGACGGTCGCAACCATCGTTTCGTTCGTGGCGTGGAGCAGGATACCAAGGCTGATGAAACAAAAGCGCGCGAGGTCGCCATTGGTCCACAAATCCCGCCAGTCCACGCGTTCAGATGCCGGTTGCGCCATTGGCCATACCTGAGAAAGTTCGAACACCATCTGTGCCACGAGCTTTAGCTCGCGTCAGTAATCCACGGAGATATTGCAGTTGAGACTGTTTCAGTTGTTTATGCTGCGAAGCTCGAACTGACTGACGCCAACGGCGAGGTTCATACCCTTCTGCGTCTGCCAACTCACCGGCTGCAAAGTGAAGCTCGGTCCAGCACCGCCAACCAGCACATTGGCTCCCGCGCCGATGCCTGCGGTGACCTCAGCACTTGCGCCGATGTAATTCCCGGCCAGCGCACCGGGCGCATAAATGTTCGTGCTGGGCGCGAGCACCAACCACCGCATCACCGTTTCGCGTGTCGAGCCAATGTCGAGGCCATATTTGGTGACGGTTCCAAAATAGCTTTCGGGCAGAAATTCTGGATTTGCCGGTGTAAAAGTGCAGCGCAAATCTTTGGTAGAGCCGAAAATAAAGCCGGTGCCCGCCTCGATCGCACAATCCAGCGAACCAAGGTCCACACCCGCTTCATTCGATTCCGCGGGAGCGGCCAACAAAGCCATTACCATACCTGCCAGCACGACCAGCTTTCCCGGCATATTCCCTACCCCGAATCAAGCGCAGCAACTCGCGCGAAAGCTACATTGCGCGATCCACACGAAAAAAGAAGGCCCGGACAATGCCGGGCCTTGACTGGAATTATTAGTAGCCGCCGGAACTCAGCGTAAATCGCGTGATGCTCGCCGCGACGTTCAAGCCGCCTTGTTGCTGCACACTGATCGGCTGCAGCAAGAAGCTCTGATCGGAGCCGCCGCCGAGAACATTTGCGCCAACGCCTGCTGCAGCGGTAGCTTCCGCGCTCACGCCGAGATAGCGGCCTGAAAGCGAGCCGGGTTCATAAGCATTGCTGCCGACGGCCATCACCTTCCATTGCATAACCTTGTGACCGGTAGCGCCAATATTCAGGCCGAACTTTTCAATCCGACCCACATAGGGCTCCGGGTGGCTCAAGCCGCCCATCGGCGTGTAAGTGCATTTTACATCACGATCCGAGCGGAAAATCTCGATGTGGCCGGCTTTGCCGACGACACAATCCAGCCAGCCGATTTCAACGCCGCGGGCCTGAGCCGTCATCGGCATGGCAAAGGCGGAAATTCCGGCAGCCAGACCCCAAATTGCTAGTTTCGTACGCATATGAACTCTCCTTTCAGAGCGCCATGGCGCTCACCGCAGAGAAATGCGCACGTGATGAGGAGGTTCCCGTTAAGAAATCTCAACAAATCTGACAAAATATTGCAGTGGGCTTATGCGCCGGCGCTTGTTCGCGCCAAGCCGTCAATTGCTGGCTTGTAGTTCGGGTCAAGCCGCTTCGCTTCCTTGTAGGAACGCGCTGCCTTGGCTTTGTCGCCCTGCTTTTCGTAGACAAGCGCCTGATTGGCCCAGCTCTCCGCGATTTTCGGATTCAGCTTGATCGACGTATTGAAGTCGGCAAACGCGTTATCCAACTGGCCGTTTGCGAGATAGGACAGCCCACGCCCATTGTAAGGCTCCGGCGAATCTGACGACAGCGAGATCGCAGTCGAGAAATCCTCAATCGCAAGCGCATGCTGGCCGCGGCTTTGATAGAGCAATCCGCGATTATGATAGGCGCGCGGATCAGTGGTATCGAGCTGGATAGCCTTCTGGAAATCGTTGAATGCAGCCTGCGTGTTGCCCGCAAGTCGGTAAAGATTGCCGCGTCCGATATAGGCCGCATCATAGCTGGCATTGATCTGGATTGCGCGGCTGTAGTCCGCAATCGCCGCCTGCTGATTGCCCATATAGCGCTGGATCAGGGCGCGATTGGCATAGGCTTGATAGAATTGCGGATTGAGCTGAATGGCCTTGTCAAAGTCTGCGAGCGCTTCACGATACCGGCCACCCTTGCCATAGGCGGAGCCACGAACATTGTACGCTTCGGGGTCCTGAGGATTGCGATTCACCACCGCTGACAGCGACGAGATGTTTTCGCTCGATCCCTGCGCGCGATCCACATTATTGAGATCGCTCACCGCAGATGTGGATGTGCAAGCTGACAAGGCCACTGAGCCGAGGACCAGCAATGCGGCCAGACGCGCAGCCGGCATATCGAATTTCGCTCGCTTCAGGTTCATCGCAACGATCCCCAAATCCTTAGAATTCTCTTCCACCGCCAACCATCTGCTTGCCGGATGGCACGCAACAAAAGGCGGCGGCGCTGTCACGCCCCCGCCTTGCCGCTATACTGTGAAAGAGACGAAAACTTGGCGTATCAACGCGCCGGACGTGCCGCAGCACCAGCCGGAGCTGCCGGACGAGCGCCACCAGGCACCAAGCCCTCACGCTGAGCGCGCTTACGAGCGAGCTTGCGAGCGCGGCGAACGGCCTCAGCCTTTTCGCGGGCGCGCTTTTCGGACGGCTTCTCATAGTGACCGCGCATCTTCATTTCGCGGAAGATACCTTCGCGCTGCATCTTCTTCTTGAGAGCGCGAAGCGCCTGGTCAACATTGTTATCGCGGACTAGTACCTGCACTGGCGATCCTGTGTTTCCGGTGTGAAAATCAAAAGCCAAGCGAATAAGCCTTGGCTCCGCGATAGCATTCCATCGCGAATTGCGGCGGGGATTAGCAGAATCAACGAACGATGTCGAGGGTGCCACCACGATTTGTTGCGAATTTACTCAGCTGCCGCAGCGGTGCCTTCCCCGTCGTCAGCCAGCGGATCGGCAGGAGCCGTCTCACAACCGAGGTCGGGAAATGCGAGAATACGCTTGCCGTGGAAGTCGGTGCGCAGAACAACCAGCCCTTTTTCCTCGAAATAGGCGATAAGCCGTTGCGCACGGCGTTCCGAATGCGTGCCATATGCGCGCGCAAGTGCAGCATTCGACGGCGTCGGCGCCCCCATAACGGCCGCGCGCGCCAGCAGCAGGAACACACCTTGTAGATCGTCCGGCAGATTTTCGGAGAGCGAAAGGGCAATATTCCAAGCATCACCGCCAGCACTGTCGGGCGCCACCCCCGCACGCGCTACCGCTAACCTGCGGCGAAACGCGGGGAGCGCTAACGGCTCACCCGGCACCCTGCGAATGCGACAACGCACCAGAAAATCCTGATAGAGCACAGCATCAGAGCGGAAGCCCGCATCAGGGTCTTCAATTATCTCGCGCAGCACAGTCTCGATGCCAGCTTCGCGCTCGGCCTCATCGATAATTGCGAAAACCGGCTGTTCCGGCACCGGCACTTCGAATTTGGGCTTGGTGAGCTGCGCGAGAATCGCAGCCGTCGATACCGGCGGTGGCGGATCACGCCGAACAGGCCGGACAGGCTCATCCGCGCCAGGCATAAATATGAGGTCGTGAGCGTCCTGCGGTGTTTCTGGCAAAGGCGTGAGCTTCGGGCTGGATGAGCGCGCGGAAGTCTCTACTGGGCCGATGACCAGTGGCAGGGGACGCCGCGAAAGCGCCGGACCAAGCGCCACGAAATTGCCGCGCGCGAGATCGCGGAACATTTCCGCTTGCCTGCGGTCCATGCCAAGCAGGTCCGCCGCGCGCGCCATGTCGATGTCCAGAAAAGTGCGCCCCATCAAGAAGTTAGAGGCTTCCGCCGCAACGTTCTTTGCAAGCTTTGCCAGGCGTTGCGTTGCAATTACACCCGCAAGACCGCGCTTTCGCCCACGGCACATCAAATTCGTCATTGCACCTAGCGAGAGCTTTCGCGCCTCGTCGGACACTTCGCCCGCAGCGGCCGGCGCAAAAAGCTGCGCCTCATCGACAACCACCAGCACCGGATACCAATGGTCGCGCTCGGCATCGAACAACCCGCCAAGAAAGGCGGCGGCAGCGCGCATCTGTTGCTCGACATCAAGCCCTTCGAGATTGAGGACTGTCGAAACGCGGTGCTGGCGAATACGCCCTGCAATGCGCGTCAACTCTGATTCCGTACGCTGCGCATCCACAACGACATGGCCGAAACGATCCCCGAGTGTGACGAAATCACCTTCGGGATCGATCACGCATTGCTGCACCCACGGTGCGCTCTGTTCGAGCAACCGGCGCAGAAGATGCGATTTGCCGGATCCCGAGTTGCCCTGCACCAGCAGGCGGGTCGCAAGCAGTTCTTCGAGATCGAGCGCCGCGCTTTTGGCTCCGCTCGCGGTTCCCATATCGATTTCAACTTTCATGGCGGCTGCTCTTAGCATCCGCACGCAGAGGATGCGACCGCGCTAACGTCGCTACCCACAGAAGCCATTATTGAGCAGACACGACCTTATTTCGGCATGCCGCGAACGCATCCTGCTCAGGACGATATACGGAGGTATTTACATCCATCATTCCAAGCACGGTCGAGAAGAGATTATCATGCGAAAACGGCTTGGAAGCTTCGTTGCGTATGCAATTTTCATCAAGCCTCATCGCATCTTTATATGAGTCCGAGAACCATGCGATCATGGGGATGGAAGTCTGTTCCTTCGGGGCGATGAAGTACGGCGCGCCGTGCAGATAGATGCCGTTTTCGCCCAGCGATTCGCCGTGATCGGACATATAGATCATCGCTGTCGCAAGCCCGTCTTGCTGCTTTAGAACGTCGATAACTCCGGCCAGCACATGATCTGTGAAAAGGATGGTGTTGTCGTATGCGTTAACGATCTCATCAGTGGTGCAATCAGAAAGCTGCGCCGTATGGCAGGCGGGCGTAAACTTTTCGAATGATTGCGGATAGCGCAAATAATATGCCGGGCCGTGGCTGCCGCCCGTGTGCAAGACAAGCACCGAGTTGTCAGCGAAAGAGCTGATATGGTCGCGCAGATAGTCGACCAGAATGTCATCGCGGCATTCGCCTTGTGCGCAATAGGCTGGATCGGTCTTGTGATAAAACTCAACCACCGGAATGCGATCCGCGACATTCTTCGGCCCGGTGTTGTTCTCCCACCATTCCGTGCGCAAGCCGGCATGCGTCAGCACATCCATCAGGTTCTCTGAGCCTCGGCCGCGAATGTTGCTGTATTGCGCGCGGCCAAAGTGCGAAAACATGCAGGGCAGCGAAACTGCCGTGGCCGTGCCGCAACTCGTGACATTGGTGAAATTAAGCGCGTTAAGCGCTTGCAGCTCGGGGTTGGTTTCGCGCGGATAGCCGTTGAGGCTGAAATTCATCGCTCGCGCCGTTTCGCCAACCACGATTACGGTCAGCACCTTCTTCGGCGAAGCGGAGATAACCGACCCCAGATGTGCGTCCGTGCCGTAGGGCTCGGCTTTGATGCCGACTTCACGGAATTGGCGCACCCCGAGACTGATGGCGCCAATCAACGGCGTTGCCGGTACAAGATTGGACATCATGCCCACACGCTGTTCGCGCCACATTGAGGCGAAGGTCGAGAATTGCAAACCGAAAACCGCGACCGCGACCAGAAGCGAAACGAGTATCAACGCGGTGTTTCTTTGCAGTTTTTTGCGTAGCGGCAGGTGTTTGACATCCACCCAAGCAACAAAAAGCGACGGCAGCACTCCGAAAAGAGCAATGTGTTTCAAAAGCGCGGGTGTAATCAGATGGCCCGCCTCGGTGCTGGTTGTAACGACGGCATTCAGCAACATATCGCGGTCGATCACTACCCCGTACGCATCAACGAAATAGGATGCGGCAGCGCCCGCCATGATGAAAAAAATGAATACCGGCTTTGTCAGCCATCGTGAGGAAAACGCAAGCAGCACGACGAAATGCAGCAGCAGCAGAATGAGGCCGAGTTCTGCAAGATGCATCCAGTCGTCGTCGAAATAGGCAAGCGCCTTTCTCCAAAACGAGATGTTGAGCAAAAGGAGGATGTAGCTTGCAACGAGCAGGCTCAAAGCTGTGCTCGAAAGCGATAGCCGCCGTATTGACATTCCGGACGCTCCTTTAGCGTGCGCTTCTTTAGTTTGTCGCGTAGGGAACCCGGATTATGGTGAACTTATGGCTGGCCGCGCTACTGGCCAGTGGAATTTTCGGCTCTGCATCATGCGGTTGCGCTTGGAACATGTGCATGAAAGGCGTATCAGCGGGCCAAATTATTGCGTGGCGGGTGCAAAAGTGAACGATACGGCGGTGCAAAAACCTGTGGTTTCAGCACATGGAACTGCGTTCATTATCATTCTGGCCGTAAGTTTCGGTCACATGATCAACGACATCATGCAGTCGTTGCTTTCAGCACTCTATCCGCTGCTTAAAGACAATTATCAGCTCGACTTCTGGCAAATCGGCCTGCTGACCTTTGCGTTTCAGGTAACGGCTTCTTTGCTGCAGCCCATCGTCGGCTATGCAACCGACAAACGACCGATGCCTCACTCCCTGCCCTACGGCATGTGTTCATCGCTGATCGGCCTGATTCTGCTCGCCTATGCTGGAAATTACTGGCTGCTGCTGGTTGGCGCGATGCTGATCGGCATTGGCTCGGCTGTGTTCCACCCCGAATCCTCGCGGGTGGCCCGTCTGGCTTCGGGTGGGCGTTTTGGGCTCGCGCAATCACTTTTTCAGGTCGGAGGCAATTTCGGCCAGTCGATGGGACCGTTACTGGCGGCTTTCATAGTTGTTCCGTTTGGGCAACATTCGGTGGCGTGGTTTGCAGCGGGTGCACTCGTCGGCATCACCGTTCTCTGGCAGGTCAGCAATTGGTATGCGCGCTACCGCGCCGACACCACACGCAAGCCGCTTGGTGGCGTATCCGTTATGCTGCCCAGGCGGCGCGTCGCAATAGCGCTCACCGTGCTGACGCTTTTGGTGTTCACAAAGAATATCTACATCGCTTCGATCGCCAGCTACTACACATTCTACGTGATCCATAAGTTTGGCGTCGACGTACAACAGTCGCAAATCATGCTGTTCGCTTTCCTGGGTGCGTCCGCGGTTGGCACGCTGCTGGGCGGCATGTTTGGCGACCGTTTCGGCCCGAAGGCTGTGATCTGGTTCTCGATTCTCGGCGTTCTGCCGTTCACGCTTGCGATGCCCTACGCGAATTACGAGTGGACGATTGTGCTGTCGATTCTGATCGGCCTGATTCTGTCTTCGGCATTTTCGGCTATCGTCGTTTTCGCACAGGAGCTTGTTCCGGGCCGTGTCGGGTTGATTGCGGGCATATTCTTCGGTTTCGCATTTGGCATGGGAGGCATTGCTGCAGCAGTACTCGGCGTGGTCGCAGACCATCAGGGCATCGACTATGTATTCCGCATCTGCTCTTATTTGCCGCTGCTTGGTTTGCTGACGATCCTGCTGCCGAATATCGGGGTGCTTCGCCGCAAGGCTTGAGCGTGTCGCAATCAGTGCAAAGCTGGTCGATACCAGTTTGTAATGCTAATAGGCGCTGCCCACGCGAGACACTTGACCCATGCGTAAATATTCAGCTTTCGCTATCGCCCGTGAAGCCATGCGCGGGCACAAGGGCTGGGAGCAGCAATGGCGCTCGCCAGAGCCAAAGGCCAGCTATGACGTCATCATCGTTGGTGCGGGCGGTCATGGGCTGGCAACTGCCTATTATCTCGCCAAGGAGCACGGCATCACCAATGTTGCAGTGCTCGACAAGGGCTGGCTTGGCGGCGGCAATACGGGCCGCAACACGACCATTATCCGCTCGAACTATCTCTATGACGAAAGCGCGGGCATCTACGATCACGCGCTCAAGCTTTGGGATGGGCTGAGCCAGGATCTCAACTACAACGTCATGTATTCGCCGCGCGGCGTCATGATGCTGGCGCACAATGTGCATGACGTGCAGGTGCTGAAGCGACACGTTCATGCGAATCGGCTGAATGGCATCGACAACGAATGGCTGACGCCTGAAGAGGCCAAGGAGTTCTGCCCGCCACTCAATATTTCGCGCAATGCACGCTATCCGGTCGTCGGCGCAACGCTGCAGCGGCGCGGCGGCACTGCACGCCATGACGCCGTTGCGTGGGGCTATGCTCGCGGAGCGGATGCGCGCGGTGTCGACATCATTCAGAATTGCGAAGTGACCGGCATTCGCCGCTCGCCGGAAGGCCATGTGCTAGGCGTCGAGACGTCGCGCGGCTTTATTGGCGCGAAGAAGGTTGGCGTCGTTGCTGCGGGCCACACATCTGTCCTTATGGAAATGGCTGGCGTGCGCATGCCGCTGGAAAGCTATCCGCTGCAGGCGCTGGTTTCCGAGCCAATCAAGCCGATCTTTCCGTGCGTCGTGATGTCGAACACGGTACATGCTTATATTTCACAGTCGGACAAGGGCGAGTTGGTCATCGGCGCTGGCACCGACCAGTACACCTCCTATTCGCAGACTGGCGGTCTGCACATCATCAACCACACGCTCGACGCAATCTGCGAGATGTTCCCCATTTTCACGCGCATGAAGATGCTTCGCTCGTGGGGCGGCATTGTTGACGTGACGCCGGATCGTTCGCCCATTCTGGCCAAGACACCGGTAAAAGGGCTGTATGTAAACTGCGGTTGGGGCACCGGCGGTTTCAAGGCGACGCCGGGCTCCGGCAATGTCTTCGCGCACACCATCGCGCGTGATGAGCCGCATCCCATCAACGCGCCCTTCACGCTTGAACGGTTCCGCACGGGCCGCCTGATCGACGAAGCGGCGGCTGCCGCCGTCGCGCACTGAGGTTTCGTGATGAGCAGGACTGTGAACCTCAACGAAAAGCTCGCGCTTTTCTCCGAACACTGGTCGCCGAAGATCGTCGCCGACTTCAACGGCAATGACGTTATGGTCGCGAAGGTAAAGGGCGAATTCAACTGGCATTCGCACCCGGACACTGACGATTTCTTTCTCGTGCTGAAGGGCAGACTTACGATCAAGTTGCGGGATGGCGATGTCGTCCTTGGGCCCGGCGAAATGTATGTCGTGCCCAAGGGGGTCGAACATTGCCCGGTCGCGGAGGAAGAAACCCACCTTCTGTTGATAGAGCCCGCCGGGACACCAAACACCGGCGATGCCGCAACCGCTGCAACCAAGGTTCAAATCTAATGCTTCTGATCCGCTGCCCATATTGTGAGGAAGAGCTACCGGAACTCGAGTTCCGCAACGCTGGCGAAGCGCATGTCGTGCGCTCATCACATCTTGCCGATGTTTCCGATCAGGACTTCGAGGAATTTTTCTTCATCCGCACGAACCCCAAGGGCATTATCTATGAGCGCTGGCGGCATATTCATGGCTGCGCGCGTTTCTTCAATGCAGTGCGCGACACTGTCAGCGACAAATTCCTGATGACATATAAGGCTGGCGAGCCAAAACCTTTGCTTGTAAGCGAACCGGCAAAAACTGCGCCCGCAAAACCGAAAGCGGCGGCCAAGCCGCGCTCCAGAAAGGGAGACGCATAATGGCCGGAACTTATCGTATAGGCAATGCAGGCCGCCTGACGCCTGCACGCACCGCCCGCTTCACCTTCGACGGCAAGCATTATACCGGCCTTGAGGGCGACACGCTGGCGTCTGCCCTTTTGGCAAACGGCATCCATCTGGTCGGACGGTCGTTCAAATACCACCGTCCACGCGGCATTCTTTCCGCCGGTGCAGAAGAGCCCAACGCACTCGTTTCTGTAGAGCGGGACGCAGCACGCCGCACGCCTAACGTGCGCGCAACCGTGCAGGAGCTTTATGACGGCCTGGCCGCAAACTCACAAAATCGCTGGCCGTCGCTGGCTTTCGATGTCGGCGCGGTGAACGATCTCGCCTCGCCCTTTTTCTCGGCGGGCTTTTACTACAAGACGTTCATGTGGCCGAAATCGGCTTGGAAGAGCTTCTACGAGCCCAATATTCGTTCCGCCGCCGGGCTTGGCGTTTCGCCGGATCAGCCCGACCCGGACCACTACTCCTCGCGCTTCGCGCATTGTGACGTTCTGGTTGTCGGTGGTGGGGCTGCGGGCCTAACCGCAGCAGTTGCAGCGGCGCAGGCTGGCGCGAGCGTCATTCTCTGCGATGAGCAGGCCGAGTTCGGCGGCGCGCTGCATTTTGAAAAAGGTGCGCAGATCGACGGTCAGGATGGCTGGTCCTGGGCGCAAGCAACAGCGGCCAAACTGGCAGCAATGCCGAATGTCCGGCTGCTGCCGCGCACGACCGCGTTCGGCTATTACGCGCAGAATTTCGTCGCCCTGACCGAGCGCGCCACTGATCACCTCGCCAGCCCGGATCGCACGGCACCGCGCGAGCGGCTGTGGCAGGTGCGCGCCAAGCGCGTGGTTATCGCAACCGGCGCAATCGAGCGGCATATGGTGTTTGCCGACAATGACCGTCCCGGCATTATGCTGGCCTCGGCGGCACGCACCTATCTCAACCATTATGGTGTGGCCGTCGGTCGCAATGTCGCTGTCTACACGGCAAACGATTCCGCCTATTTCGCGGCCATCGATCTCAAGAAAGCGGGCGTGAATGTCGCTGCAATCATCGACGTGCGCGACGCGCCAAGCGGTGCGGCAGTCGATGAAGCGCGCTCGCTCGGCATTGAAATTCTGCCCGGACGCGCTGTTGTCAAGGCAAACGGCAAGCTCCGTGTTTCTTCTGTCATGGTCGAGCCCAAAACGGGCGGCGCCAGCCGCACCATTGAATGTGATGCCCTGCTCGTTTCGGCTGGATGGACGCCTTCGGTGCATCTGTTTTCGCAGTCGCGCGGCAAGGTCGCGTTCGACGCCGATACCCAGCGCTTCCTGCCGGGAACCTACGCACAGGATTGCGTTTCAGTAGGCGCTTGTGCGGGAACGGACGGTCTGGAAGCGACGATTGCTGAAGCCATTCAGGCAGGCAGCGATGCAGCCGGAAAGCCCGGCAAGACTTTGAAGATTACAATCAAGGCTCAGGAAGGCTGGACGGGCGGTATGCTCGGTGCCGCTCCCGGTCCCGGTACTACGGTCAAGGCGTTCATTGATTTTCAGAACGATGTTACCGCCAAGGACATTCGCCAGGCGGTGCATGAGGGCATGCGCTCCATCGAGCACGTGAAGCGCTTCACCACAAACGGTATGGCAACCGATCAGGGCAAGACCTCCAACATGCATGGCCTCGCCATTGCAGCGGAAACGCTCAGCAAGCCGATCCCGCAAGTCGGCCTCACCACGTTCCGCGCGCCCTACACGCCGGTCACGTTCGGCGCCATCGTCAACCACGCGCGCGGCAATCTGTTCGACCCCACCCGCAAGACGCCGATCCACCCTTGGGCGGAGGCGCATGGCGCGGTGTTCGAAGATGTCGGCCAGTGGAAGCGCGCATGGTATTTCCCCGAAGCGGGAGAAGACATGCACAAGGCCGTCGACCGCGAATGCGTCACCGTACGCAAGGCAGCTGGCATGTTCGATGCTTCGACGCTAGGCAAGATCGAGGTTGTTGGTCCCGACGCGGCAAAGTTCATGGAACTGCTCTATACCAACCCGTGGGAAAAGCTTGAGCCGGGCCGTTGCCGCTATGGCATCATGCTGCGCGAAGACGGCTTTATCTATGACGATGGCGTTGTCGGGCGACTGGCTCCGGATCGTTTCCATGTCACCACCACGACCGGTGGCGCGCCGCGCGTGATGAACCACATGGAGGATTATCTCCAGACCGAGTTCCCGCATCTCAATGTGTGGCTGACCTCGATCACGGAGCAATGGGCTGTCATCGCCGTGCAAGGTCCGAACTCGCGTGACATCATCGCACCGTTGCTGGAAGGCATTGACCTTTCCGACGAAGGCATGCCGCATATGTCCGTGCGCGAGGGCAAGATTTGTGGCGTGCCAACGCGGCTGTTCCGCATGTCCTTCACCGGCGACCGCGGTTTTGAAGTCAACGTGCCCGCCGATTACGGCCAGTCCGTTTGGGAAGCGCTATGGGCAGAGGGTCGCAAATATGGCGCTTGCGCCTATGGCACCGAAGCCATGCACGTTCTGCGTGCGGAAAAGGGTTACATCATCGTCGGGCAGGACACGGACGGCACTGTTACTTGCAACGACGCCGGTCTGGACTGGGCAATCGGCAAGAAGAAGACGGATTTCGTGGGCATTCGCGGCATGAAGCGCCCCGACCTTGTGGCGCCCGGTCGCAAGCAGCTTGTCGGCCTGCTGACGAAAGACCCGAAGATCGTGCTGGAAGAAGGCGCGCAGATCGTCGCGGACGCCAACCAGCCGGTCCCGATGAAAATGATTGGCCACGTCACCTCCAGCTATTGGTCGGAGAATTGTGGCCGCTCCATCGCGCTCGCGCTGGTCGCTGGCGGTCGCGACCGGATGGGTCAAACTCTGTTCGTCCCGATGCCCAAAGGCGTTATCGAGGTCGAAATTGGCAGCACCGTGTTCTTCGACGAGAAGGGAGAACGGCTCAATGGCTAAGGCAAGCACTAAATCAGGCGCGGTTGCAGAGCGCCGTCCCGCATTGGCGGGACGCGAAATCGCAGCCGCTGCCGTTCGGGTTGCGGTTCTGCCGCCCGCCGAACGCATCTCGTTGCGCGCACCTGCCGGTTCCGTTTCGGCTCTGTCGAAGGCGCTGGGCTTGACCCTGCCAACGAAGCCCAAGACCTC
Source organism: Mesorhizobium denitrificans (assembly GCF_003403035.1). GTDB lineage: Bacteria > Pseudomonadota > Alphaproteobacteria > Rhizobiales > Rhizobiaceae > Mesorhizobium_G > Mesorhizobium_G denitrificans. The sequence goes on from NZ_QURN01000010.1 coordinate 42,395, forward strand.
CGCGTCCAAGGGTGGGCGTACGGCGTTGTGGCTCGGCCCGGATGAGTGGCTGGTTATTGACGAGGCAGGAAAATCGCCGGTAGCGGATTGTGCGCCGGTCAAGGCTTTGCATTCGGCGGTCGACATTTCTCACCGCAACGTCGCGCTGGCCGTTACAGGTTCCGGCGCAGAGGCAACGCTCAGTGCGGGCTGCCCGCAGGACTTGTCTCTCGCAGTATTCCCGGTTGGAGCGGCAACTCGCACCATTCTCGGCAAAGTGGAAATTGTGCTGTTGCGCACCGCGCCGGATGCCTTCCGTGTCGAGTGCTGGCGGTCATTCTCCGATTATGTTTTCGAATTCCTCGGCGAAGCAGCACACGACGCGGCCGCTTGAGGCAAAGCGCAACTGGCGGTAGCATCGCGACAACACGAATTGTCGCGAGCCAGATCGTTATGAGCAAGCCTCCGCAAAAGAAGTCCCCTGCCGTTCGATCCCTTGAGCGCGAACAGCGCGCGACGAAGGAAGCCGCGAACGCCAAGCAGGAAGCCGACGACCAACTGGAAGAAGCGCTGGAGGACACTTTCCCGGCCAGTGATCCCATTTCCGCGATTTCGACATCCATCCCCGGCGAGCCCAAACGCAGGCCGGCAAAGCCTAAGAAATAATAGCGTCATCGATTGACGTGCCAGCCTTGGCTGACTTGCCATTACCCCTCATCCGCCTGCCAACACCGGCAGGCGGATGAGGGGTGCAAAAAAAACGAACGTAAACGAGTCCGCCAGTTGTAATTAGTCGTCGTTGGCGGCGTTTAGTTCAGAGGGCAGAATGCCTTGCTCCATTTCGCGCTCGGCAATTGCGCGCGCCACAAGCCGCTTGCGTGACTTCAACAGCGGATCGACAATCAGCCGAAACGCGGACATGCGCGGGTTGAGATGATGCGACTCGACAGCCGCTTGATCGGCATAAAGTTCATCGATCATGACGCGGTTCGGAATTGGCGCACCATCCTCATCGATGGGCTTATAGACCTCGAAACGCAGGCAACCTTCTTCCTCATCAAGCGTACGCTGCGCGTGGTCCTGCATTATGCGAAGGAACTCCGGCTCGGCCCCCTCCAAAGTTTCAAATTCAACGATGATGGCTACTTCGGGCAAGTGGGGCACTCCTGTTCGGGAGCCACTCTGTAGCATAACGACCGAAAATTAAATTGCGGAAACACCGCCATCGACCGGAATCGACGCGCCGGTCATGAACGAATTCTTCGGATCGGCGGCAAACATGATCGCTTCGACAACCTCATCAACCTCCGCCAGCCGCTTCATCGGAACGCTGCGGGTCAGCTCGGCATAGGCGGCTTCTTCGGATGCCTTGGTGATCTTCAAAAAGGATTGCGCCATCGGCGTGCGTGCATAAGAGGGGCAAACCGCATTCACGCGAATACCCTTGCTCGCATATTCAATCGCGGCCGTTTTGGTCAGCCCGATCACGCCATGCTTGGCAGCGGCATAAAGCGCCATTTTGGGCGCAGCGCTTAAACCTGCGGACGAACCGATATTCACCACCGCGCCCGGCCGTTTGGTTTCGCGAAACTGCCGCGACATAGCCGGAAGCTGATATTTCATCGCATAGAACACGCCGAGCAGGTTCACGTCGATCACACGGCGTGCTTCTTCGGTGGGCAAATTCGCCAGACTAACAAAGCTGTGCACTATGCCCGCATTGTTGAGCGCAACATCGAGCTGGCCGAATTTGGAAAGCGCCAGCTTGACCAATGCCTCGGAAAGCTTCTCGTCAGTAATGTCGCCCGCCAGTATTTCCGTCTCGCAATCCAGTCGCGATGCCAGTTCCTGCAGCGGCTTTTCATCCAGATCCGACAGCACCAGCCGCGCACCTTCTGCCGCGAAACGCTCGGCGGAGCGGCACCCAAACCCGCCGGTCGCGCCCGTAAGCAGCACGGTCATGCCTTCAAAGCGTCGGGACATGGATTGAAAATGCTCGCCAGAGTTGTTTCTGCCGCGTTATTGGGCAATCGGCTACGCCGCGTCAAGCACACATCAGGCAGGATCAGCAGGAGGTTCTACGAAAGCCAGTGTCAGCCACGTCGCGGTGAGTGCCGGCTTTGGTGATCCCTCAAGCTCCACTGTCACTTCATGAACGGTTTCAATCCAGCCGGAAGGCCGTGCATAGAGCTTGGTCAGAACGAAGCGAGCGCGGATGCGCGCACCCGTTTTAACCGGCGCAACAAAGCGCACACGGTCGAAGCCCTGATTGACGCCTATGCTCGCCCCGGCCAACGGTCGCACAGCGTCGAAGGTCATGGCCGAGAGAAGCGAAAGCGTCAGAAAACCATGTGCGATGGTGCCGCCGAATTGCGTCTCCCGCGCCGCACGCTCAGGGTCGCAATGGATAAACTGGTGATCGTCTGTCGCATCGGCGAACTGATCGATCATTGTCTGGGTGACGGTGCGCCAAGGCGAAACGCCGACCTCTTGCCCCACCATCGTTTCGGCCAACTCGAAGGATACGGGTTCAAGCATTCACGCGGTCTCTCATCTTTTTCGAGGCGTGACTGATAGAGGCTGCAGCCCGCATTGTCACCCGCGCATTTTATTCAGCCGGATCCATGCCTGTATAGGCCGCCTCCTCAAGCTCGCGCTTGAGCCGCGCCTCTTCTTCAACCTTCGGAGTTACAAAGCGCCCAAGCAGGAGATAGGCAACCGGCGTTAAGAACAGCGTCGAGAGCGTCGCCATGCCGAGCCCGCCCACAATCACCCAGCCAAGTGCGATGCGTGCCTCCGCTCCGGCACCGGATGCCAGCACCAGCGGCAGGCCACCAAGAACCGTACAAATCATGGTCATCATCACCGGGCGAAGGCGGATCGTCGCTGCTTCTTCGATTGCTTGGCGCAGCGCCACACCCTTGTCGCGCAACTGATTTGCAAACTCGACGATCAGGATGCCGTTCTTGGCCATGACCCCGACGAGCAACACCAGCCCGATCTGGCTATAGGCGTTCAGGCTCGTATTGGTCAGCAGCAAAGCATAGATCGCGCAGGCGAGCCCGAGCGGCACCGTCGCCATAATGATGATGGCGCTGACGAAACTCTCGAACTGTGCGGCAAGCACGAGCAGGATAATCACCAGCGCGAAGCCGAAAACCGCCAGCATGCCGGTGGACGTTTCGCCCAAGGTCGCAGCTTCCGCCAAGGGAATGATGTAGCTGCCCGCCGGAAGGAGCGACTCTGAAATGCGCTGCACGTCTTTATACGCATCGCCAAGCGCAAAATTGTCGGCGAGGTTCGAAGTTATCGCCACGGAACGCAATTGTTGCTCGCGCGTCAGGGTCGGCGGCACAGCAATTTCTTCAAGCGAAGCGATGGTCGCCAGCGGCACGAAACGCCCGTCCGACGTCTTCAGGAACACATTTTCCAGGTCGGTCGGATCGTTGATCGGATTGGTCGTAGAAAGCAGCTTTACTGGATAGCTTCTGTCTTCGATGAACACATCGGCGATCTCGCGCCCATCCAGCACTGCCTGCACACCTTCGGCCAGACCGGTAATGTCTATGCCAAGATCGGCCGCGCGCTCGCGGTCGATACGCACACGCAATTGCGGCTGCGTTGCATCGTTGGAAAGCCGAGGCTGCTGGAACCGCGGGTCTTTCTCCATTTCGGCCAGTATCTTTGCCGCTGCCTCATTCGCTTTAGCATAGCTGTTCGCCACGATGGCAAATTGCAGGCCGCTGCCCGCGCCGCGAATGCCGAGACTATTTGGCTGAAACGGCGTCGCGCGCACGCCCGGCACCTGCTTCACAAGCTGGTTGATCTCGGCGGCAATCTGCTGCTGTGTGCGCGTGCGCTCGCCCCACGGCGCAAGCGTCATCACCATAAAGCCATTGTTGACTGAGCCGCCCTGCCCCGCATTGGCGAAGGTAGTCACAATCTCACCGGAGTCGCGCAATGGCTGGATCAGTTTCTCAATCTCGCGCATCTGCGCAGTCGTGTAATCGAGGCTTACGCCCTGCGGCGCTTGTATACGCAACAGCACCACGGAACGGTCTTCCAATGGCGTCAACTCCTGGCGCACGATACCAAAGGCTAACGCCGCTCCCGCAGCAAAAAGGATCGAAACGAGCAAAACGATCAGCGGTGCATTGAGACAGGCAACCAGACACCGCCGATAAAGGCGCGCAAGCCAGCCGCCGATGCGCCCGCCAAGTCCATGATGCTCACCCGAATGCGGTTTCAACATGCGCGATGCGAGCATGGGGCAGAGCGAAAGGGCAACCACGCAAGAAAGCATCACCGACATAGCCAGCACAAAACCGAACTCACGGAACAATCCGCCGGTCTGTCCGGGCAGGAACGACAGTGGAACAAAGACGGCAACCAGTGTCGCGGTGGTCGCTACGACTGCAAAAAACACTTCACGCGTGCCGAGCACAGCCGCCGCGCGCGGACCCATACCCTCATTGCGTCGCCGCACAATGTTTTCGAGCACAACGATTGCATCGTCCACCACGAGGCCGGTCGCCAAAACAAGCGCAAGCAGCGTGAGGATGTTGATGGAAAAGCCCGCCAGATAGATCGCGGCGATAACACCGATAAGCGCAACGGGCATTGCCATCGCGGGGATAAGCGTCGCGCGCCAGTCGAGTAGGAACAGGAAGATCACCAGCAACACAATCGATACCGACAGACCGAGCGCAATTTCCACCTCGTGGATAGCGCCATCGACAAACGTCGCGTCGTCGCTGGTAACGCGAATGGTCATGCCTTCCGGCAAATTCTTCTGGATTTCGCCGGTTACACGCCGAACGCCTTCGGAAATATCTAGTGTGTTCGACTCTGCTGCGCGGATTATGCCAAGGCCGATGCCGGTTTTGCCATCCGAGCGCAGGGACGATGCGGCACTCGGGTCCGGCCCAAGCGTGACGGTTGCCACATCGCCCAAGCGCACATTCTTGCCGATCAGCAAAGCCTCGAATGCTTCCGGCGTGTTCACATCAGCAGTGGTGCGAACCACAATGTCCTGATTGGTCGTGGTGATCGACCCAGCCGGCGTAGTGAGCGATATCGACGCAAGCGCATTGCGAATATCCGCGACCGTTCGGCCAAGGCTCGCGAGCTTCGATTGATCGATGTCGATGCGGAATATCTTCTCGCGGTCGCCGAAAACCTGCACATCGGCCACGCCGGGAACCGCAGCCAGTTCGTCAACGACCTGATCCTCGACCAGCACCGTCATGTCTTCGACCGACATGGTGTCGGATGTCACGGCAAGCCGCATCACCGGGCTGGAATTCGCATCCGCTTTCACGATGCGCGGTGCATCTGCGGTGTCCGGCAGATTATTGGTTACGCGGCTGACAGCATCGCGCATATCCGAGGCGGCGACGTTCAAGTCCACGCCATCGTTGAACTCAACCGTCACCTGACTGCGCCCGTAAGACGAACTGGATGAGATGGACTTGACACCGGAGACGCGCGAAACAGCGCCTTCGATCACATCGGTCAATTCCCTGTCCACCGTCTCTGCGGCCGCGCCGTCATATTGTGTTGTTACCGTAATGACGGGACGATCCACATCCGGCAATTCGCGAATCTCGACGCCGTAAAAGGCGGCAAGGCCCGCCACGATAATCAACATATTCAAAACGAAGGCGAGCACCGGGCGCCGCACGAAAAGTGCGGTGATATCGTTCTCGTTCGTGTTGGCGGAAGCAGACATTTCAGCCGCCGCTCACAACGGTCGCGTTGCCGTTCGCGCTCGTGTCACGCCCCGCGATACGCAAAGCGCTGCCCTGTCTCACCAGATGGACGCCCTGTGTTACGACCATCTCGCCTTCGGTGACATTGCCCTGAACCAGCACCGTTTCGGTGTTGCGCTGAACGATGCGAACCGGAACGCGCTCACCCTTGCCATCGCGCACGACCCAGACGAATGCGCCGTCCGATCCCCATTGGATCGCAAGCGGTTCGACCGCCGGATATGTATCGCCCGGAAATTTCATGGTCACTTGAAACGACATGCCCGCGCGCAGGCGGTCATCCTTATTCTGGATCGTCGCCTGCACCTGCATCGTGCGGCTCGTCTGATCCAGCCTGTTATCGACAGCAGTGATCTTGCCTTCCAGTATATCGCCGGGTCGTGCTACCGGCGAAGCACTCACGGGTTGGCCCACAACGATCTCACTGGCAAAACGTTCAGGCACCCAGAAATCGACCTTGATGCTGGAGCGATCATCGATCGTCGCGATAGGCGTCTGGGTGGTAACATAGTCCCCGACCTCAATCGGCAGAATGCCCACAATGCCCGCGATCGGAGAACGCACAGAGCGACGGGCCAGCGCCAATTCGGCGTTGCGCTGTTCCAGCTTGGCATTGCTGAGCACGATTTCGGCATCTGCAAACTGGACTGCCGTGGCCGTGTTCGTCGTGCGAAGCGCGCGCACACGTTCCAGTTTCGTCGTTGCGTCCTCGACGGAAAGGTTTGCGCGGTCAAGTGCGATTTCCTCGGAGTCGGAATCGAGCTTCGCCAACATCGTTCCAACATCAACCTTGCCGCCCGGCTGAACGCTGATCCCAACAATGCGGCCCGCCACAAACGGATTGACCACCACCGACGCATTCGCTTGCCCTGTGCCGATAGCGGAAAGCCTGTCATTGATTGTCGCGGAAGTTACCGCAGCGGCTATCACTTCGCTCGGTCCGCGTTGTCCGCCTGAACCATTGCCGTTACCGGAACCGGACCCGCGGGCAGCGTTTTCAACAGTTCCTACGTTGAACCCAAGTCCAGCCAATGTCTGCTTTGCACCGGGGAAGAAAAAGAACCAAAGCACGCCCGCGGCAATCAATATCGCCAGCGCCAAAACCAGTTGCTTCCAGGCGGCCATGCAAACTCCAGATCATTTCTGCCTTAGCGCGGCTTTGATGCGGGCCGTTAATCAATCATAGCCCAGCGCGCCAAACCCGCTAGAGGATAGCGATCACCTTTATGGCAAGGGCACCCTAGCGGCACCTTAAAATTCTGTAACAAACGAAATTGTTATTCGCGTAACAGAGGCTTACCGCAGAGATTCAATGTCCTGCATTCGCTTTGCCCCTTGGTCCGCGCGCTCGCGTGTCACTGCATCAATCAGCGTTTCCGCCAGAACAAACAGCGCGGCAGACGAATCCCATGCTGAGGGAGACGCCGTGCGCGCTGAAATGACATGTCGCGCAAAACGGGCGATAGGCGAAACCCATTGATCGGTGAACAGAATGATGGTGACTCCCCGGCGCGCGGCCTTTTCAGCGAAGTCAGCAAGGCCGGTCTGATATCGGCGTATGTCGAAAGCCACCAGACAATCCTTCTTGCCCATGTCTGCCAGCTTGTCGCGCCATGTGCTTTCCTGCCCTGCAAGATGCACGACGCCCGGCCGCAACAGCGCGAGATGCGCCGCCAGATAGCGCGCAATCGGATCGCTGAAACGCCCGCCTGAAAGGTAAAGCCTGCTTCGCGGATCGGACAGGCGCGTCGCCACCGCAGAAAATTGCTTGGCGGAAATATGCTGGAACGTCTCGCGTATGTTTTCGACGGCAGAATCCACAATGGTCGCCGCCTCGGCAGGCGCCACCTTGGTCGGCATCACAGTTCGCGAAAGTGGCGACTGCAACTGTGCGGCGAGTTCCGCCTGCAGCGCGGCTTGAAAATCAGGATAGTTCTGGAAGCCCAGGCGCGCGACAAATCGCAGGATCGTGGGCGAGGAAACTTCGGCCTGCTGCGCAAACTCCGCCACCGTTCGCAGCCCGATCAACGGATAGTTCGCAATTAGCGTCTGCGCAGCGCGGCGCTCACCCGCCGGCATCTGGTCGATGCGGTCCGCTATACGCTCTGCAACGCTAGGTTCCATGCCCCTTCCCCTTCGCATTCTGTTATGAATCCGCAAACGGCTAAAAAACACGTTTGACAATGGCAGAAAATTTGTATGAATTCATCCATAATGACAATTTTTTGAACGATACGTATCATTCGTTACAAGGCCCGAGGGAGCCATATGGAGCAAATGAACGCAGATCAGGCGTTCGAGTCCGTTCGAGTTTCGAACAGGCATGGCACGAGTCCCTTCGTACTTATCTGCGATCACGCCTCAAATTTCGTGCCTGCTGAGTTCGGCACACTCGGTCTGAAAAAAGACGACCTCACGAAGCATATCGCCTGGGATCCGGGCGCAGCGCCCGTTGCGCAGATGATGTCCGAATTGATGGACGCGCCACTGATCGAATCCGGCATTTCACGTTTGATCATCGACTGTAATCGTCCGCTAGATGCGCCGGACCTGATCTGGGAGGTCAGCGAAACGACGCCCATTCCGGGAAATCAAAATCTCAATAAGGCTCAGCGTGCCGAGCGCGTGGCTCTGGCTTACGATCCGTTTCACACGGCAATTGACGAACTGGTCGAAACGCGCCTTTCGCAAGGCAGAGAAACAAACCTTGTTTCCATTCACTCTTTCACGCCCGTGTATAAAGGCGTTTCCCGGCCCTGGCATATCGGCATTCTTCACGACGAAGACTTGCGTCTCTCAACGCCGCTTATTCTGGAACTGCAACGAGGCGATGACATCGTCGTTGGCGACAATGAACCATATTCGCCGGCGGATCGCGTTTACTTCACGCTGGAGAGGCATGGGCGTGCACATGGCCTCGCCTGCGTAATGATCGAAATTCGAAATGATGAAATTCAAAACGAAGCCGCTCAATCGAGGTGGGCAAAGCGGCTTGCGGAAATATTGGGGCCGGAAGAATCCGGCGAGACGAAGACTATCGAGAGACCAAAAGCGTCGACAAGCGCGCCTCGAGTGATTGGGACAACGGACTAAAGCCAAAAGGGGAACGTTATGGCAGCACCGGGTTATTCCGAAAAAGACAAGCATGAGGACATGAAGGTCCTCCACGGCATGGGCTATGCGCAGGAACTCGAAAGGCGCATGAGTTCATTTTCCAACTTCGCCGTCTCCTTCTCGATTATCTGCATTCTTTCCGGCGGCATCAATTCGCTGGCGCAGGCGACGTCCGGAGCGGGCGGCGCGGCGATCGGCATCGGCTGGCCGATCGGCTGCTTCGTTTCGCTGGTGTTCGCTGTCGCCATGGCGCAGATCAGCTCGGCCTATCCAACGGCGGGCGGCCTCTATCACTGGGGCTCGATCCTCGGCAACCGCTTCACCGGTTGGCTCACCGCGTGGTTCAACCTGCTCGGCCTCGTCACGGTTCTCGGTGCGATCAACGTCGGCACCTACTATTTCTTCATGGGTTCGTTCGGCACGCCCTATTTCGGGCTGGAAGACACGACGACGGTGCGTATCATCTTCCTGGTGATCATCACCGGCGTTCAGGCGCTGGTAAACCACATGGGCATCGGCCTCACCGCCAAGCTCACCGATTTCTCCGGCTATCTGATCTTCGCGACCTCGATCATCCTGGCGATCGTGTGCCTTGCCGCCGCCGACAGCTTCGAGATCGGGCGCCTGTTCACCTTCGCCAACTATTCCGGAGAAGCCGGCGCCAATGTGTGGCCAACAAACTCCTCGACCTGGGTCTTCCTGCTCGGCCTTTTGCTGCCGATCTATACCATCACCGGCTATGACGCTTCGGCGCACACGTCGGAGGAAACCCTGAAGGCAGCGCATAACGTTCCCCGCGCCATGGTCAGTTCGGTGCTGTGGTCGGCGCTGTTCGGCTACATCATGCTCTGCTCGTTCGTCCTTATGCTGCCTAGCATGGACGAGGCAGCGGCGCAGGGCTGGAACGTGTTCTTCTGGGCGATGGAGCAACAGGTTCATCCAGTCATAAAGGACCTGCTCTACCTTGCCATCCTCGCGGCGCAGTGGCTGTGCGGTCTGGCGACCGTCACGTCGGTGTCGCGCATGATCTTCGCCTTCTCGCGCGATGGCGGCCTGCCCGCTTCGAAAGCGCTGGCCAAGGTCAGCCCAACCTACCGCACGCCTGTGGCGGCGATCTGGACGGGCTCGATCCTGGCAGTGCTGTTCGTCTGGGGTTCGTCGCTGGTCTCGATCGGCGATACGCCGGTCTACACCATCGTCGTCGCCTGCACGGTCATCTTCCTATTCTTCTCCTTCACGATCCCGATCGCGCTGGGTCTGCTCACTTGGGGCACCTCGAAGTGGGACAAGATGGGTCCGTGGGACCTCGGCGAAGGCGTCTTCAAGCTGTTCGCCGTTCTGTCGATTCTCGCGATGATCTTGATCTTCGTGCTCGGCATTCAGCCGCCAAACGATTGGGCGCTGTATATCACTGTCGGGTTCCTCGTCGTCACCGGCATCGTCTGGTTCGGCTTCGAGGCGCGCCGTTTCCGTGGCCCGCCCATCGGTGATGAGGTTGCGAAGCGCGCTGCCGAAATCGCCGCTGCCGAGCGGGCTGTCGGCGAAACTGGCAAGTAAATTCTTGATCCGACTGTGGCGGGCCAACGCCCGCCATAGTCTTTTTTTAAAAAATGACGGGAACCGGGAGTTCGCTGAATGTCCGCAAGTTTATCTTTTGAAGACCTTAAGAAAGCAATCGCCGCAGGCGACATCGATACGGTGCTGGCATGCGGTGTCGACATGCAAGGCCGCCTTTTCGGCAAGCGCTTTCTAGCCTCATTCTTTGCGGAATCCGCCTCCGATGAGACGCATGGCTGCAATTATCTGCTGGCGCTCGATATCGATATGGAGCCAGTGCCCGGCTATAAGGCCGCAAGCTGGAGCCAGGGCTATGGCGATTTCGTTCTGAAGCCCGATCTTAACACCATGCGCCGCGTACCCTGGCTGGAAAAAACCGCGCTGGTAATTTGCGACATTCAGGACCACCATCACCACAAGGACTTGCCGCATTCGCCGCGCGCTATCCTGCGCAGGCAGGTCGAACTTCTCAAGGAGCGTGGCTATATCGGCTACTTCGCTTCCGAACTGGAATTCTACCTGCTGACTGAGACATATGACTCGGCGCGCGCCAAGCACTGGCAGAATTTGAACTCCGCCTCGCCCTATATCGGTGACTATCAGATTGGCATCACCACCAAGGAAGAAGGCTACATGCGCAGGCTGCGCAACGAGATGCAGGCTGCCGGAATCCCGATTGAAAATTCAAAGGGTGAGTGGGGACCAGGACAGGAAGAAATCAATGTGCGCTATGCCGAAGCGCTAGAAATGGCTGACCGTCACGTCTTCCTGAAAAACGGCGCAAAGGAAATTGCCGATCAGGAAGGCAAGGCCGTCACCTTCATGGCCAAGTACAATTACGGTCTGGCCGGCAACTCCAGCCACATCCACAATTCGCTATGGAGCGCGGACGGCAAGACACCGCTGTTCTTCGACAAAAGCCAGCCGTGGACGCTTTCGAAACTCGGCCAGCAATGGAGCGCGGGCCAACTCAAATATGCCAAGGAATTTACCTGGTTCCTCGCGCCCTACATCAATTCCTACAAGCGCTTCCAATCTGGCACATTTGCTCCCACAAAGATCATGTGGAGCGAGGATAATCGCACGGCGGGGTTCCGTCTTTGCGGCGAAGGCACGAAGGCCATCCGCATGGAATGCCGCATCGGTGGCGCGGATCTCAATCCCTACCTCGCCTTTGCTGCGCTCATCGCAGCGGGTCTGGCCGGTATCGATGAAAAGCTGGAATTGCAAAAGCCGTTCGTGGGTGATGCCTATATGGCTTCCCGCTTGCCGGAAATCCCCAAGACACTTCGCGAAGCCACCGAAACAATGGCGAAATCGAAGATGCTGAAAGCCGCTTTTGGCGAAGATGTCATCGAGCATTACGTGCATACTGCACGCTGGGAGCAATTCGAATACGACCGCCGCATCACCGATTGGGAATTGCACCGCGGCTTCGAGCGCTACTAATCGCCAGTACGAAAAACATAGACAGGAACGAGGAAGAAATTGTCCGAAACGGTCAAGCTCATTACGCCGGTTGACGGCTCGGTTTATGTCGAGCGTCCCGTCGCCACCGATGCTCAATTGAACAAGGCAGTGGAAGCAGCGCGCGCGGCGCAGCCCGCATGGGCAGCTTTGTCCATTGCCGAACGCTGCAAATACGCTCTCAAGATGCTCGAAGCCCTGGTTGGCATGAGCGACGAGATCGTGCCCGAACTGGCCTGGCAGATGGGTCGTCCCATCCGCTACGGAGGCGAGTTCGGCGGCGTCAAAGAACGCACGAACTATATGGTTGAGATCGCGGAGCAGGCGCTCAAACCGGTCATGGCGTCGAACCCGAAAGATGGCTTCCGCCGCTATGTGAAAAAGGAACCGCTTGGCGTCGTGATGGTCATTGCGCCGTGGAACTATCCTTATCTCACCGCGGTCAACACCATTGTCCCGGCGCTGATCGCCGGTTCCACCGTTATCCTCAAGCACGCCGCACAGACCTTGCTCGTAGGCGAGCGCTTCGCCAAGGCGTTCGAGGCCGCCGGGCTGCCTAAAGGCGTGTTCCAGAACATCGTTCTGAACCATGCGCAGACGGAAAAACTGCTAGGCTCCGGCAAGATCGACCATGTGAATTTCACGGGCTCGGTCGGCGGCGGTCGCGCTATCGAAAAGGCGGCGGCAGGCACGTTCATGACACTTGGTCTCGAACTCGGCGGCAAAGACCCCGCTTACGTTTTGCCCGATGCGAAGATGGACCATGCGGTAGCAAACCTGGTCGAAGGCGCATTCTTCAATTCGGGCCAGTGCTGCTGCGGTATCGAGCGGATCTATGTGCACGAGAAAGTCTATGACGAATTTGTCGAGGGCTTTGTCGCAGAGACGAAGTCCTACGCTCTGGGCAATCCGCTTGATAAAGCGACCACGATGGGACCAATGGCGCAGGCGCGCTTCGCGGACCTTATCCGCGAACAAAAGGCCGAGGCCCTGCGCAAGGGTGCAACCGCCCACATGAACACGAAGGACGACCGCAACCGCGAAGGCTCGCCCTACCTTCCTGCCGAAGTGCTCACCAACGTCAACCATCAGATGAGCGTCATGCGCGAGGAGAGCTTCGGCCCGATCGTTGGCATAATGAAGGTGCGCAACGATGATGAAGCCGTCGCGCTGATGAACGACAGCCAGTATGGCCTGACCGCTTCGGTCTGGACGGCGGATACCGAACACGCTGTTAAGATCGGCGATCAGATCGAGACCGGCACGGTATTCATGAACCGCTGCGATTATCTCGATCCCGCACTTGTCTGGACTGGCGTGAAAGAGACCGGAAAGGGTGCGGCTCTTTCGGCAATCGGCTACGACAATCTCACGCGCCCCAAGAGCTATCACCTGAGAGAAAAAATCTAACTTTGAGCAAATCACCCTCATCCGCCGGCTGGCACCTTTTCCCACAAGAGAGAAGACGCCGGCCGGCGGATGAGGGGTAACTCACGCAAGCAAGAATTCGGATCTGATCATGAGCAAACTCGCTGCCAAATGGAATTACCCTACGACGGTGCGCTTCGGCGCAGGGCGCATCGCTGAACTGCCGGAGGTGCTGGAAGCTGTCGGCATCAAAAAACCGCTGTTCGTGACCGACCCCGGATTAGCCAAGCTGCCGGTCGTGCCAAAAACGCTCAAGCTGCTTGACGATGCGAAGATTCCTTACGGTGTCTTTTCCGAGGTGCGCCCGAATCCTGTGGAATCGAATTTGGAAGCCGGCGTAGCAGTTTATCTTAAGGGCAAACACGATGGCGTCATTGCATTCGGCGGCGGCTCAGCGCTCGACCTTGGCAAGCTGATCGCATTTCAGGCCAAGCAGACGCGCCCGGTCTGGGATTTCGAAGACGTCGGCGATTGGTGGACTCGCGCCGACGCGGACAAGATCGCTCCGATTATCGCCATTCCCACAACTGCTGGAACAGGTTCGGAAGTTGGGCGCGCTGCCGTCATTACACATGAGGCGACTCACACCAAGAAAGTTATTTTCCACCCGAAAATGATGCCAGCCATCGTTATCGCGGACCCGGAGCTTTCGGTCGGCATGCCGCCCTTCATCACCGCTGGCACCGGCATGGACGCGCTGGCTCACTGTCTCGAAGCCTATTGTGCGCCGGGCTATCATCCCTTGGCTGACGGTATCGCGGTCGAAGGCATTCGACTCGTCTTCGAAAACCTTCCCAAAGCCTTTGCCAATGGAAAGGACATTACCGCGCGCGCGAATATGATGAGCGCCGCCGCGATGGGTGCAACAGCATTCCAGAAAGGTTTGGGCGCGATTCACTCGCTCTCGCATCCAGTTGGCGCGCTATATGACACTCATCACGGCATGACCAACGCTGTGTTCATGCCCTACGTGCTTGCCTTCAATCGCGAGGTCATTGAAGAGCGAATCGCTCGTCTGGCTGCCTATTGCGGCATCAAAGGCGGCTTTGACGGGTTCAGCAAAGCCGTTCTCAAGCTGCGCAAGGAACTGAAAGTTCCTAATACGCTTCAAGGGCTTATCAAAGATCTGCACATGGACAACAAGCGCAAAGCGCTTATCGCAGATATGGCAGTGGTCGATCCGACCGCTGGCGGCAACCCGATCAAGCTTACCAAAAAGGGTGCGCTGTCGCTTCTTAACGCCTCGCTTGGCGAGGGTTGATCTGGGGAGGCTTCGGCCTCTCCAAACTCTTTTATTGACTCGCCAATCAATAATACGAAAATGACATCTGGCAATTTGGGAGTAGATAGCCGAACAACAATCCAAACACATTGCAACCTTGCCGGAAAGGCGCTTCATTAAACAGAATGTAGCGAGACCGGATGGTTCATCCAACTGTCACGAGACAAGCATAACAACGATAACAGGCGTCCAAGATGCCAAAGTCCAACGGAGAACACTCATGCTGAAAATTACAGGGAAAATCCTTTCCCTCACCGCAGCAACGCTGCTGGTGACAAGTTCACTCGCAAACGCTCAATCCGCTGAACTGATTGATGCTGCGAAGAAGGAAGGCCAACTCACCACGATCGCTCTGCCCCATGACTGGTGCGGCTATGGCGCGGTCATTGATGCTTTCAAGGCTAAGTATCCTGAAATCACAGTGAACGAACTCAACCCCGACGCTGGTTCAGGCGATGAGATCGAAGCCATCAAGGCAAACAAGGACAACAAGGGTCCGCAGGCACCGGACGTGATCGACGTTGGTCTCTCTTTCGGCCCGTCGGCCAAGGCTGATGGCCTGATCCAGCCCTACAAGGTTTCGACCTGGGATTCGATTCCTGAAAATGCCAAGGACGCTGATGGTTACTGGTACGGCGACTATTACGGCGTGCTTTCCTTCATGGTGAACAAGGATCTGGTGCCGAACGCACCGCAGGATTGGTCCGATCTGCTCAAGGACGAATACAAGAACGGCGTCGCTCTCGCTGGCGATCCGCGCGCTTCCAACCAGGCCATCCTCGGCGTTTACGCTGCAGGTCTCTCTGCCGGCGGCGCAGCCGGTGCAGAAGGCGGCACGAAGGGCCTCGACTTCTTCAAGGAGCTGAACGCCAAGGGCAACTTCGTTCCGGTCATTGGTAAGGCAGCTACTTTGGCTCAGGGTCAGTCCCCTATCCTCATCACCTGGGACTATAATGCTCTCGGTGGTCGTGACACGCTTGCTGGCAACCCGCCAGTCGACGTGATTGTGCCGAAGACCGGTGTTGTCGCCGGCGTTTACGTTCAGGCGATCAGCGCTTATGCGCCGCATCCGAACGCTGCGAAGCTCTGGATGGAGCATCTCTATTCGGACGAAGGTCAGCTCGGTTGGCTGAAGGGTTATTGCCACCCGATCCGCTTCAACGATCTCGCCAAGAACGGCAAGATCCCGCAGGAAATGCTAGACAAGATGCCGCCAGCCGCAGCGTATGAGGCTGCCGTATTCCCGACCTTGGATGAACAGGCTGCCATGAAGGACGCCATCACCAAGAATTGGGATAGCGTCGTCGGCGCAAACGTTCAGTAAGCGACATATCAACCGGGCGGCCACAAGCCGCCCGGATCATTTTTCGCAACTGAGCGTGAGCAAATGACCGAGCAAACCAACGTCGCTACAATGGCCACGCCCGCTGTCAGCAAAACGCGCCTGCCGACGCAATGGCTGGGCGTAACGCCGTTTTTTCTGTTTGCAGTTCTGTTTCTGGTCCTGCCAACGATGTATCTCATCATTGGAGCGTTTCAGAATTCAGATGGCCAGTTCACGCTTGCGAACATCCGCCAGCTTTTCCTCGACCCCTCGATTCGCGCTTCCTACTGGGTGTCGATCAAGATCAGTTTTTGGTCTGCTGTCCTTGGTGCGCTAGTCGGCCTCGCAATCGCGCTGGCAATCGTGCGCGGCGGTTTGCCTAACTGGGTGCGTTCAGCGACCATGACCTTCTCAGGCGTCGCTTCCAATTTCGCCGGTGTACCACTGGCTTTCGCTTTCATATCGACGCTCGGACGGCTGGGACTTGTCACCATAATCCTGCGCGATGTTTTCGGGCTCAATCTTTATACGACCGGCTTCAACCTGCTCAGCAGCTATGGTCTGATCCTCGTCTATCTCTATTTCCAGATCCCGCTGATGGTGGTTATCATCACGCCGGCGCTGGATGGCTTGCGCAAGGAATGGGGTGAGGCAGCAGCGACGCTCGGCGCAACGCCGTGGCAGTTCTGGCGCATGGTTCTCATTCCGGTTCTTTGGCCGAGCTTCCTCGGCACGGTCATCCTTCTGTTTGCGAACGCCTTTGGCGCCATCGCCACGGCATACGCATTTACGGGTTCCTCGCTGAATATCGTACCGATCCTGCTCTATGCGCAAATTCGCGGCGACGTTCTGAACGACCCGCATCTTGGCTACGCGCTTGCATTCGGGATGATCTTCATCACTGGCGTTGCCAACACATTCTACATCTGGTTCCGCACACGTTCAGAACGGTGGCTCAAATGAGGAAGGGCGGCGCCTGGTGGGCATGGCTCACATTCGCAATCGGGGCGACCTATTTTCTGGTTCCGCTCATCGCGACGCTGGAATTCTCTATGCGTCAGCGAAACAATCCCGTTTTTTCGCTCTTTGGACAGGGATACAGCTTCGGCGTTTTCAACAATGTGTTTGGTGATCCGCGTTTCCAGCAAACCTTCACCTACTCAGTGCTCGCCGCAATCTTCACCATTCTGCTCGGCGTGTTGATCGTGGTGCCGACCGCATATTGGGTCAGGCTGCGCATGCCCTATCTCAGGCCGGTGATCGAATTCGTCACGCTCCTGCCATTGGTCATCCCGGCAATCGTGATCGTGTTTGGATACATCCGCATGTATGGCTCCAATTCGATGCTGCCTTTCCTGGGTACGACAGGCGGTACGAATGTCTTGCTGGTCATCGGCTATGCGGTGCTTTCGCTGCCCTACATGTATCGGGCCGTGGATACGGGCCTACGAACAGTGGATGTGCCGACGCTGACGGAAGCTGCGCAGATTCTTGGCGCAGGGTGGACCACCATTATTGCTCGGGTCATCCTGCCGAACGTGCTCATTGCCGTTTTGTCCGGTGCGTTCCTTACCTTCGCGATTGTCATCGGCGAATTTACGATGGCCTCGCTGCTCAACCGTCCGGCCTTCGGGCCTTATATGCAGAACCTCGGCGCGAACCGCGCATATGAGCCAGCCGCGCTCGCTATCATCGCGTTCGCGTTGACATGGGGCTGCATGGCAATGATCCAATTCCTGTCGCGCTATGCGCCGCGTTCAGCGAACCGACCGAACTGAGGACGAACCAATGGCCGCGCCCTTTCTCTCGATCCAGCACGTCAAGAAATCGTTCGGCGACAACACTGTCGTTCAGGACTTCAATCTGGACGTCGAGCCCGGCGAGTTCGTTTCTTTCCTCGGGCCGTCGGGCTGTGGCAAGACCACAGTCCTGCGCATGGTCGCAGGCTTCGAGGAACCTACCGCCGGCAAGATTTTCATCGCTGGAAAAGACGTCACCAACCTCAAGCCGAACCAGCGCAACATCGGCATGGTTTTTCAGGCTTACGCGCTGTTCCCGAACCTGACTGTCGCGCAGAACATCGCCTTTGGTCTGAAGGTCGCGGGCGCAAGCAAGGCCGATCAGGACAAGCGCGTCGCGGAGATGCTCAACATCATCAAGCTGCCTCAGCTTGGCGACCGCTATCCGTATCAGCTTTCAGGCGGTCAGCAGCAGCGCGTTGCTCTTGCTCGCGCCTTGGCTCCCTCCCCCAAGCTCCTGCTGCTCGACGAACCACTTTCTGCGCTTGACGCGAAGGTGCGTGTGTCTCTGCGCGATGAAATTCGCTCCATCCAGAAGCGCCTCGGCATCACCACTATTTTTGTTACGCACGATCAGGAAGAAGCGCTGTCGATCTCCGACCGCATCGTCGTCATGTATGGTGGCGTTGCCGAACAGGTCGCCACGCCGTTTGAAATTTACAACCGCCCATCGACCAAGTTCGTCGCGAACTTCGTCGGCACGCTTAATGTGCTTGAAGGCACCGTAGTTGACCCTGCCCTCGGCAAGGTCCGCGTCAACAATGACGAGATCGCCGTGAAGCACTCACTGAACGGCGCAAAAAGGGGCGATGCTGTCTCGCTCGCCCTGCGTCCTGAGGCTATGGCGCTGGGTGACTATAGTGGTCACGACACCGAGCTTCACGGCAAGATCACCGACGTTCATTTCCTGGGCTCGGTCATCCGTGTGCGGGTCAATCTAGGAGCGGAAACCATCGCGCTGGATACGTTCAACAATTCGCGCACGCCGCCTCCAACCATTGGCGACAGCACGAAAGTTACCTTCGCGTCCAACGACGTTCTGGTTCTTCACTGACACCAAAAGCGATTCCGCGCCAATAGCTTAACCGGCAAAGCAGATTCGTTTTGTCAGGTAGTTGAATCTGCACGCGAAGCGCTTGAATCAAAACGTGAGCTTCCGCGACCTTCGACAACACCACTCATGCCAGCCACCGTTTGCGGCGCTTGTAATGCTTCACGTCGCGGAAGGATTTGCGTCCCTCGCCACCGACGCCCAGATAGAATTCTTTCACGTCTTCGTTCGTGCGTAGCGCTTCGGCCGCCCCGTCGAGCACAACGCGGCCCGACTCCAGAATATAGCCGTACTTCGCGTATCTCAGCGCCACATTCGTATTTTGCTCAGCGAGCAAGAACGACACGTCCTGCTCTTCGTTGAGCTTCTTCACGATCTCGAAAATCTCTTCGACGAGTTGCGGCGCAAGGCCCATTGAGGGCTCGTCCAGCAGGATCATTTTCGGACGTGACATCAGCGCGCGACCAATTGCAGTCATCTGCTGTTCGCCGCCCGACGTATAACCCGCCTGACTGGCTCGCCGCACGCGCAGGCGTGGAAAATATTCATAGACCATTTCAAGGTCGCGATTAATTTCCGCCTTGCCATCGCGCCGCGTAAAGGCTCCCGTCATGAGGTTGTCTTCCACAGACAGATGCCCGAAACAGTGCCGCCCCTCCATCACCTGAATGCAGCCGCGACGCACCAGTTCGTTGGGTGAAAGCGCCTGCACCTGGTCGCCCTCGAACACGATTGTGCCCTTCGTCACCTCGCCGCGTTCGGCATGGAGCAGGTTAGAAATCGCTTTCAGCGTCGTGGTCTTGCCCGCGCCGTTGGCGCCCAGCAGAGCTGTAATGCCGCCCGCAGGAACCGACAGCGAAACGCCTTTCAATACGAGGATCACGTGGTCGTAGATCACCTCGATATTGTTGACCGAAAGGATCGGCTTCGCAGCTTCTGTTTTCGCGGCGGCTTCGCTCATCGTCACCATCTTCAAATTGATGGCGCTCCCTGAACGGGAGCGCCTTCCATTTTAGAGTTTGCACTCTTCGTTGGTTGGCCAAGGCTGGTTGGCGTCGGCATATTCCTTCGCCTTTTCAGCGACCAGCGGATCGATCTCCGCGCGGTCTGCCTGAAGCACATCCGACGCCTTCACAAACTTTGTGCCATCCCATTCAAGCATCCATGCTCCGGAATGGCCCGTGTGGTTCGCGCATGTCGTCTTGAAAGGCGGGATCATCCCGTCAAGCCCAAGTTCCTTGATCTTGGCTTCGCTGAAATCGAGATTTTCCAGCCCCCAGCGAAGCTGCTCCCTGTCCACTACCTTGGTGTTAAAATGCTTCTGCGCTTCCTTCACACCTTCGGCCAGCATCGCAGAAATCAACACGCCGCGCTGATAGAAGACCCAGTCAAACTCACCCGTGCTGGTGTTAAGCATCGATTTGCCCGGATCGACCACGAGCTGCTTGATGTCCTTCATCACCTTGGCTTCGTTGTTCGGGAAGCTCCACGACAAGGTGCGATAGCCCTTGCCGGCATCTCCGACCAGCTTCAGGTCTGCGTCCAGACCAGACCACCAGATGCCAACGAACTGGTTCATCGGATATTTGGTTTTCACGGCTTCGGTGATCGCGCCCGCGTTCATCGCACCCCAACCCCACATCACGACGAAGTCGGGACGCTCACGGCGAATTTGCAGCCATTGCGCAGACTGGTTCTGCATCTCCTTCAGGCCAACCGGAATCGGCAGCAGCGTGAAGCCATGTTTCTTCGCCAGTGTTTCCAGCAGCGGAATTGGCTCTTTGCCGAAAGGATGGTCGAGATGCAGCAGCGCAATCTTCTTGCCTTTCAGGCTATCGAGATTGCCACCGGAAATGTTCTGCAAGATCATCGATGCGCCGTCCCAATAGGACGCGGGCGGATTGAAGGCCCATTTGAAAATCTTCCCGTCCTGCATGGCCGAGAAGCCGTAGCCCGGCGCGAGGATGGGCATGGAATCAACGTTCGACTTCGGCAGCACTTGCAGCGTGATACCCGTCGACCAGGGCTGCGTTACGACAGCGCCTTCCGCCTTGGTCTTCTCATAGCACTCAACACCTTTCTCGGTGTTGTAGCCCGTCTCGCATTCCTGATAGTTCAGGATCACGCCATTCACGCCACCATCGCGCTCGTTCAGCATGGTCATGTAGTCGCGCTGGCCGTTCATCAGTGGCGTGCCGGTCGCCGCAAACGGGCCGGTACGGTAGGAAAGGTTCGGCAACAGCACAGAGTCTTCCGCATAGGCCGATCCGGCAAATGCGGCGCTCGTTGCGATGGCTGTCGCAAGCAAGGCGGTCTTCATCAATCGTCTCATCTCTACTCCTCCAACTGTCCGTTTCTCCGTTGTGGATGGGGCGAACATCCCCTTTTCATTCGCGCCCGCCGCCGGGCGAAGTCAGTGCGGGAATGGCCACATGATCAACTTTTCCCGAATGATCTGCCAGAAGCGCGCCAGCCCGTGCGGCTCCACGACCAGAAACAGAATGATCGTCGCACCGACGATCATCACGTTGAGATGCTCCACGGTGGCCGACTGGATCGGAATACCGAGCATTCCCGGCAGCGTGCCAAGCACAACCGGCAGTGCCACGATCAGCATTGCACCGAGATAATTGCCGAGGATTGAGCCCAGCCCACCGATAATCGCGATAAACAGCACACGGAAAGACAGTGGAATGTCGAACAGGTTTGGCTCCGCAGCACCACGCCAAAGGAAGACAAACAACGCACCCGCCACGCCGACGATGTAGGACGAGACTGCAAACGCCGAGAGCTTGGCCTTCATGAGATCGATGCCGACCAGCTCCGCTGCGATGTCCATATCGCGCACGGCTTTCCACATGCGTCCAATGCGTCCGCGCGTGATGTTGATGGCGAACCAGGTCACCAGCGTCACCACACCGAGAACGAAATAATACTGCGTCACCGGAGCAGCGTTCGGCCCCGCAACGGTAATGCCGAACATCTTGATATTGGGCACCTGAATTGCGCCTGAAGATGAATAATTGTAAAGCCAGCCCCACTTCTCAAACAGCCATACTAGGAAGAACTGCGCGGCCAGTGTCGTGATAGCGAGGTAGAACCCCTTGATGCGCAGCGACGGCAAACCGAATGCCACACCCACTGCCGCAGAGACGAATCCCGACAGCGCAATCGCGACCACGATATTCAGGTCCGGAAACGCCGTGATGATCTTGAAGCAGGCATAAGCTCCCACGCCCATGAATGCACCGGTGCCCAGCGATAGCTGCCCGGCATAGCCGGTCAGAATGTTGAGTCCCAATGCCGCCAGCGCGTAGATCAATACGGGGATCAGCAGCGCGTTGAAGGAAAACTCGCTCGCCGTCATGGGAATAATGGCATAGGCGAAGATCAGGATAATGCCGAGCAGCCACGCATCCTGCTTGACTGGAAACAGCGCATGATCCGCATGGTAGCTTGTCTTGAACTGTCCCGCTGTACGATAGAGCATCGCCTGTTACACCCGCTCGATGATTTTCTCGCCGAACAGACCCTGAGGCCTGAACAGCAGCACGATGAGCGCAAAGACAAACGCAAACCACGTTTCAGTATTGCCGCCCATCAGCGGCTGACCCCAGTAAATCTCGAACAGCTTTTCGAGAATGCCGATTGCCAAACCGCCGATGATGGCTCCGAGCACGCTTTCGAGCCCGCCCAGCATCAGAACCGGCAGCGCTTTGTAGGCAATCACCTCCAAGGCAAATGAAACCCCGGCACGCGCGCCCCAAACGATACCTGTCGCCAGCGCAATAATGCCCGCGATGAACCACACAAGAATCCAGATTGTCGAAAGCGAAATGCCGACCGACAGCGCCGCCTGATGATCATCACCGAGCGCACGAATCGCGCGGCCCATCTTCGACTTGTTGAGGAACACCAGCAGCGCCGCCACAAGCACCACCGCTCCAATCACCGCGGTCAAATCCTTCTGCTCGATGGATACGAATCCGCCAAAGGGCTCGAAGGTGAAACTGCCGGTCGGAATGCCGAGTTGCTCGGTAATCATCACCTTGTTTTCGCCGCCGAAAATCAATTCTCCGAATCCCACGAGAAACAGGGTTATCCCGATGGTCGCCATGAACAGGATGATGTCGGGCTGATTGACCAGTGGCCGCAGCACCACGCGCTCAATTGCTATGGCGAGAATGAGCATCACCACCAGCGTCAGCGGCACCGCCAGCAGCGCCGGTATGCCCTTTTCGTGTAAGCCGACAAGGGTAAGCGCCGCGAACACCACCATGATGCCTTGCGCGAAATTAAATATGCGCGACGACTTGTAGATCAGCACAAAACCCAGCGCGATCAGTGCGTAAAGCACACCAGCCACGAGCCCTTCCCACAGCACCTGCAAAAGAAAGTCTGGCGCTGCAACCATGTCCTGAAATGGTTTGATGAAAATGGAGTTGAGAAGCTCCATTGATCACCCGCCGAGCAGGTTCGGGAACAGGCCGACCAATCCGATGATGATTAGGTAAATCGCCACGATGTAGTTCAGCAGGCGCGGCATGACGAGGATCAGAATACCCGCGATCAAAGAGATAAGTGGCGTTATCGCGATTGATGAAAAGACCATTTCTTCCTCCTAGTGCGCTACGCCGAGATAGGCGTCGATAACTTGCTGGTCGGATTTAACGTCGTCCGGCACGCCGTCCGCGATCTTCTTTCCGTAGTCGAGAACAACCACGCGGTCCGAAAGATCCATGACCACGCCCATGTCGTGCTCGATCAGGCAAATCGTCGTGCCGCGTTGCCCGTTCACATCGAGGATGAAGCGGCTCATGTCCTCTTTTTCTTCGAGGTTCATGCCAGCCATCGGCTCATCCAACAGAAGCAGGGATGGCTCCATGGCCAGCGCGCGACCAAGCTCAACGCGCTTTTGCAAGCCATAAGGCAGCTTGCCCACGGGCGTCCGGCGAATGTGCTGTATCTCCAGAAAGTCGATGATTTCCTCAACCTTCTCGCGATGCGCGATTTCTTCCTGCAGCGCCGGTCCGTGCCAAAGCATCTGCCAGCCAAGGCCGCGATGCATTTTCACCGAACGCCCCGCCATGATGTTGTCCAGCGTGGACATGCCTTTGAACAGAGCGACATTCTGAAAAGTACGCGCGATGCCCTGCCGAACCGCGTGATGCGGTTTCATCGCCCGGCGCTCCACGCCGCGAAAAGTGATCGAGCCTTCCTGCGGCGTGTAAAACCCGTTGATGACATTGAGCATCGACGTCTTGCCCGCACCATTGGGGCCGATGATTGCGCGGATTTCGCCCTTTTTCACGTTGAAGGAAATATCCGTGATGGCCTTCACCCCGCCGAAGCGCAGCGACACGTTGCGCACGTCCATCAGCAATTCGCCGGGCGCAATTCCATCATCCCCAGCAGCAACGATTTCAGTGTGTTCGAGAGGCGCGTTCATTCTGCCGCCTCCTGCATCGGAGCCTTGCCGCCATAAATCGCCGCATCATCTATGCGCACATTCGCGCGAATGCGGCCCTTGCGACCATCCTCGTAAGTCACTTCCGTTTCGACGAACTTCTCGCTCGACCCGTCGTATAGCGCATTGATCAGCGGCTCATATCGATCGGCCACGAAGCTGCGGCGTACCTTTTGCGTGCGCGTCAATTCGCCATCATCGGCGTCGAGTTCCTTGTGCAGAATAAGAAACCTGTTGATCTGTGCGCACGCCATCATCGGTTCTTGCGCCAGCCTCTTGTTCGTTTCGTCCACATGTCCTGCAATGATCTTGTAGACATCCGGGTGGCCCGCCAGCTCCTGATAGGATGCATAGGCGATATTGTTGCGCTCGGCCCAGTTCCCGACCGCCTGCAAGTCGATATTGATGAAGGCCGTCACGAAATCCTTGCCGTGACCAAACGCAACCGCTTCCTTGATGTTCGGGAAAAACTTCAGCACGTTCTCGATGTATTTCGGCGCAAACAACGCGCCGCCGTTCAACTTGCCGACATCCTTGGCCCGGTCGATAATGCGCAACTGCCCGTCAGGTTCGAAGAAGCCGGCATCGCCGGTTTTAACGAAACCATCCGCGGTCACTGTCTCGCGCGTTTCCGCATCTTGCTTGAAGTAGCCGACGAATTGACCGGGCGATTTGAACTGCACTTCACCAGAATCCGAGATGCGAATTTCTACGTTTGGTGTGGCGGGCCCCACCGCGTCAGAGCGCACAGCGCCATCTTTCTGGCATGTCACATAGAGGAAGGCTTCGGTCTGACCGTAAAGCTGTTTCAGATTGATGCCGAGCGAGCGGAAGAACGAAAACAAATCCTGCCCAATTGCTTCGCCTGCAGTATAGGCAACGCGGATATTCGATAGACCGAGCACATTCTTCAAAGGCTCATAGACGAAGAAGCGCCCCAGCGCATAGGAAAGCCGCGCGCCAAGCGGCACCGGCCTGCCCTCCAGAATCGCCTCTCCATGCTTTCGCGCAACGCCGATGAAATGCTTGTACATGCGCTGCTTGAGCTTGCTCGCATCCTCCATGCGAATGGTAACGCTGGTCAGCAATCCCTCGAAAACCCGCGGCGGTGCGAAATAGAAAGTTGGCGCGATCTCGCGCAAATCCTGCGCGACGGTCTCCGTGCTCTCGGGACAGTTCATGCAGAAGCCCGAAACATAGCCCTGCGCGTAGTTCATGTAGTGGTCGCCCACCCACGCCAGCGGCAGATACGCCAGCACGCTGTCCTGCTCGGTCAGCCTGTCAAATGTGACCGTATCCTGCGCCGCCCCAACGGAACCCTTGGCCGTCAGCATCACGCCCTTGGAGCGGCCCGTTGTGCCCGAGGTGTACAGCATAACCGAAATTTCATCGCCGCTGGCAGCGAGAATGCTCTGCTCCCAGCGCGAGACAAGCTGATGATCCGAAGCCGCCGCAGAGCGTCCTTGCGCCTGCACATCGGCAAATGAGTGCAGGTTGGTGTGATCGTAATCGCGTAAGCCGCGCGGCTCATCGTAAATGATCGTCTTGAGATGCGGGATGCTGTCGGCGAAGGAATGGATCTTGTCCACCTGCTCTTGATCCTGCACCACAGCAAAGCGCACATCAGCGTGATTGAGCACATAGGCAAGCTCTTCCGCCACCGCATCAGCGTAAACCGGCACGGGCACGGCTCCGAGTGATTGCGCCGCACAGATACTCCAGTAGAGCCGAGGCCGATTGGCACCGATGACCGCAACGCGCTCGCCATGCGAAAGGCCCATCGCCTGCAGTCCGAGCGCGAATGCGCGCACCTCATCAAGCTGGTCTTCCCATGTCCAGCTTTGCCAGATGCCATAATCCTTGTGGCGCAATGCTGGCCTGTCACCGAAGCGCTGCGCGTTCAGCAGAAGATATTTAGGGAACGTGTCAAGCGTCATGCCGGCGGGCAGCGCCGTCGCATTCATACCATTCTCCTCCCAGCCGCTTTAAAGCGGTCTATGCCGATACTGCCACCTGTGCTGCTCAGCGCAATAGGCAGTTCGTCTATCGAGAGATCAGAACGCTGCCTTCACGCAGCCCTTATGAAACGCGTAGTAGGCAAAATCGTCAGCGGTTCCGGCTCGCCCAACGCAGGCTTGCCAAACAGCATCCGCCGCTCCATCGGCGTCGAACGGAAGAACGGAAACCGCGAGAAGAACGTCTCGGTATTCGTGTGGGCATCCGTCCGATAGAGCACCACTTTGCTGAGAACGCCTGGATAAGGCCGCGGCCCGCTTATGCACTCCGAGCCATAAATGCGCTTGTAGAAACCGGCATGGTCTTCACGCACAGTCGAAAGCCCATAGGGCACGTCGAAATACATGCACGCCATGCCTGCCAGGCGCAGCGTCACATACGGCAATTGCGGATAATGCCGCGTCCATTCAGGGTCGGATGCAAAACGGCTCATGCAAACAAAGGTCAGCCCCTCTTCCAGCATCGGCAGGACAATATCTTCGAACGCGCGCGTTGAGGTTGACCAAGGCATTTCGGCGGTCACATGGTGAATGCGGAGCGTGCTTAGCAACCGTCCATCAACAAACACCCCAAAAAGATGGACATTGGGCGTTTCGTCCAGATCGTCGCTCAACATGCGATTATCGATGTCGGTGACGATTCCGTTGGCCAGATAAGCCTTGTACCGAAGCCGGAAAATATCCTCGCGGTCATCACCCTTATCGCATTTGCGATACTCGGTACGATTCAACAGAGCTTCAACATGACTTGCGAAACTCTCGTTTTGCGATTTTGCATTTTCGTCGCTGTCATTCACACGCGACACGGCACGCCGTTCCGACATAATTTCCACTCCGCCACCCCACCGCGAAGGATCATCTATGCTTAACAATGAGTAAAGCACTAAAATTAAATTAGAGTGTTTACCTTCTGTTAACCTTAACGGATAACTGGCGATAACGTTCCCGCAGGGTCGCAATACCGTCTAGCGGTTCTTGCTAATCTGGCTGCTGCGAGGCTTGGGAGGTGCGCCAAACTGCCAAACGGCAGTAGACATTGTCTTGATTCCATTGGCGGTTAGCGCGGAGCCGAACAGGAAGCCCTGCAACGTTTCTGGACGCGCTTCAGGCAGCAGGGCCGAAAGTTGGTCGAAGGTTTCGATGCCTTCCACCGTCACGCTTTTTCCGAGCGAATGGCACAGGCCCACAATGCCGGCGATCAGCTTGAGCGAATGCTTGTTAGTGGCAATATCCGAGACAAAGCTGCGGTCGATCTTGATCTTGTCGATTGGCAACCGATGCAGATAACTCAACGCAGAATAGCCCGTACCGAAGTCGTCAAGCGCGATTCGAACGCCCTCTGCCCGAATCATCGCAAGTTTTGCGGCAGTTTCGAGCTTGTTATTTAGCAGCGCTGTCTCCGTCACCTCAACAACCAAACGCGCTGGATCCAGGCCGGAATTTGCCAGCGCTTCGCGCACGGTCCCCACGACGCTGTCATCATGGAAGTCCTTGGCCGAAAGGTTCACGGAAACACCGATACGCTCCGGCCATTTGGCGCACTCAAGCGTTGCGGCTTTCAGCACATAGCGGCTAATCCCCGAAATGATCCCGATTTCTTCGGCCAGTGGGATGAAGATAGCGGGAGAGATGACACCAAGCTCGGGGTGGTTCCAACGGCAAAGCGCCTCGCAACTCACAACTCTCATTGTCTTTGAGGAAATGATTGGCTGGTAGACGACGTTCAAACCGCCCTTCTCCACCGCAGCGCGCAAATCCTCGATAAGCCGCTGGCGGGTGCGGAACGCCTCGTCAATACGCGGCTCGAACAACTGCCAACGCGCCTTGCCGTTCTTCTTGGCCACGTGCAGCGCGAGGTCCGCCTTTACAATCATTGTCTCAATGTTGAAATTATTTGCCGGTTCGCACGCGATACCTATGCTCAATCGAATCCGAAATTCATTGCCCGCAACGAATGTCGGCCCTTCAATGGCGGCGAAAGTACTTTCGGCAATCGACGACAGTTGGTCGGTGCTCCGGACGTTGTTGTAGAAAATCATGAACTCATCACCGCCGAAGCGGCAGCACACCACGTCGCCGGAAATCCGCCCGATACGCCGTCCTACTTCATAAAGCAGGCCGTCGCCCACAGGATGGCCGAACTTGTCGTTCACGCTCTTGAAGTCATCCAGGTCGATAACCATCAGGCCACAAAGCCGCTGCGGATTGCCATCCGCCAACCGCTGGCCGATCAGTTCCTGGAAGTAGTTGCGGTTCGGCAGAGCAGTGAGATCGTCAAAACGCGCCATTGCGCGAATCTTCTCTTCGGCCTGAACGCGCTGCGTCACATCCTCGAACGTTATGACGCCGAGTTCATAGCGTCCTTCGCGCGCTGACGTTTCAAAAAAACGTCCGTCGTTCAGCCCAATCGTGATCTTGCGGTCGATGCCTTCACGAAGGTTCTTCCCAAGCTGGGCGCTGATGAAGTCAGACTCAGCCCGCCCGATCAGCCCAGCCGCCGTGATTCGCCGCAACAGCGAGCCGGAAGTGCGTCCCAACATGGCATCCGCCGAGGGCATACCCAACATCTTTGCGGCCTGCCCATTGGCAACCACCACGCGTCCCTCTTTGCTCAACATAATGAGCCCGTGGGACATGGTGTTGAGCGCGCGATTGAAGCGCTCGGCCAATCCGTTCGCGCGGTTCTGCGCTGAAATTGCGGCGAACAAAACTTCGCGAACAGTGGTCGCATATCGCTGAATCGCCAGCAGGAACGGGATCGACAACAGGCCCAGCGCCACATGGAAAAAGTCGCCGCGCAGAATGAAGCCCATGGCCATTGGCAGGGTAAGCGCAATAACCAGAATGTTTACCATGCGCGGCGAACCATAGTTTCGCCCCGCAATACCTGTGGCCGTCGCGAGCGCGATGCAAACCGCGGCCGTTTCCGAGAAACTGTCCTCACCCGAATAGATCGCCACCAGACTGAAACAGCCCAGTGTCGCGCCATGCATGGCCCCGAACAGGATGTAATAATTTTCGCGCTTCTGCGCCTCTGCGCGAGTCGTGGCCGGCAGCTTGGCATTGATATGCCGCATGTTGACCAGACGGATCGCACCAACCGCAAGTAGACAAGTCAACACGGTCAGATAGGCCGAATTGCCCGTATTGAGCCAAACGAGAGTGATCAGCGCGGATTGGGCAAAGATGCCAATCGCCAGCGTAAATCCGTCGCGGAATAGCGTTTCCACGAACGGAAGATAGATATCGTCCGATATTTTATCTGATTTCGCCTCAACCATCACCTCACTGGTGACACAAGGCAATTAAGAAAACTTTAGACCTGTTTTCTAAATTACTGCCCGGACTCCATTTTTTCCGGCTTCATCCACAGCTTTAAGTTGCTCGTCCCAGCGCTGAAGAAGGCGCTGCCGCTCTGCCTGGGCCTCGTTCAGATTGCGCTCTTTGACGTGGCCATAGCCGCGCACGAGCGACGGTATCGAGGCAAGTGCGACTGCCGCTTCCAGCCGCCCCTCGCGCAAGCCACCGGCAATCATTTCAAGATCGGCTTCGTATTGGTCGAGGAAACCACGCTCGGATTTGCGCTCATGCGTATAGCCAAACAAATCGAACATCGTACCGCGCAAACCTCTAAGCGATGCAAGCACGCCGAATGCCTTCATCATCCAGGGACCGAATTTCGATTTTACTGGCTCGCCGCTTGCATTCTTACGGCCAAGGATTGGCGGCGCCAGATGGAACTCCAGCCGATCAAACGACGCAAACTCGGCACCGAGCTGCCGCTTGAACGCCGCGCCGGTGTAAAGCCGCGCGACCTCATACTCGTCCTTTATCGCCATGGCCTTGAAGAGGTTCCGCGCCACGGCTTCTGTAACGGCGGTCGATGCTCCCGACGCCTGCTCCGCGTCACGAACGCGCTCCACCTGTTTGCGGTAGCGCTCTGCGTAAGCCGCGTTCTGGTATCCCGTCAGGAACTCCACGCGCGCCGCGATCACCTCATCGAGCGTCTGCGAAACCTGTTCTTTGCGCACGCCGGACGCGGCGATCATTGCCCGCACGAACTCAGGATCATGCGCAGCGCGACGTCCCCAACGAAATGCCGCGATGTTCATGGAAACCGCTTCGCCATTCAGTTCGATGGCGCGTTCTACCGCCTGCACCGAAACCGGCAGACCACCGGCCTGCGCTGCCATTCCCAGCATCAGCATATTCGCGCCGATGGCATTGCCAAACAGAACATTCGCCGTGCGCGTCGCATCGAAGAAGACCGCCTTGTCGCCCGCAGCCGCACGGATCGCCCTCTTGAGACGTTCCACCGGCAACGAAAAATCCGGCGAGCGCGTAAACTCACCCGGCATTACTTCTGCCGTATTGGCAACAAAAAGCGTATGCCCTTCACGCACAGACGCCAGCACCTTGCGCGCACCCGAAACGACAAGGTCGCAGCCAAGCACCAGATCGGCCTTACCCGCCGAAACTCGGATCGAATTTATCTCCGCAGGCGTTCGCGCAACGCGAACATGGCTGAAAACCGCCCCACCCTTTTGCGCAAGACCGGCCATGTCGATCATGCCGCAGCCCTTGCCTTCGAGATGCGCCGCCATGCCGAGGATCGCGCCAATCGTCACGACGCCCGTACCGCCCACACCATCGATAATGGACGCCCAGCCGTCCGAACCCATCTGACAAACCTGCGCGGCAGGCACGCCCGCGAGCGGATCGACATCACCCGCCGCACCGGAAGCTTTACGCAGCTTCGCGCCATGCACGGTCACGAATGACGGGCAGAACCCGTTCAGACAGGAGAAGTCCTTATTGCAGCTCGACTGGTCGATGCGGCGCTTGCGTCCGAACTCCGTCTCGACCGGCTGCACGGAAACGCAGTTCGATTTCACGCTGCAATCGCCGCATCCTTCACACACAAGCTCGTTGATCATCACCCGCCGGTCAGGGTCTGGAAACGAACCGCGCTTGCGGCGACGACGCTTCTCTGCAGCGCAGGTCTGGTCATAGAGCAGCACGGAAACGCCGGGCACCTCGCGCAACTCGCGTTGCACAGCGTCGAGGTCGTCGCGATGGTGAATGGTTGTTCCACCCGGAAACGCGACGCGATATTTCTCCGGCTCGTCAGTTACGACAGCGATGCGCTCGACACCTTCCGCTCGCACCTGATTGGCGATCATATCGACCGTCAGATTTCCTTCATGCGGCTGCCCACCGGTCATCGCCACGGCATCGTTGTAGAGGATCTTGTAGGTAATATTTGCGTTTGACGCCCTGGCAAACCGCAGAGCCAGCGAACCCGAATGGTTGTATGTGCCGTCGCCCAGATTCTGGAAAATGTGGTCACGCTTTGTAAACGGAGCCTGGCCAACCCATTGCGCGCCTTCACCGCCCATGGCTGTAAAACCAACGGTCGAACGGTCCATCCAAAGCGCCATGAAATGGCAGCCGATACCCGCCGCAGCGAGCGACCCCTCCGGCACTTTCGTCGAACTGTTATGCGGGCAGCCAGAACAGAAATAGGGCGTGCGGTTCGCAACATCGACCGTATCCGCCAGCATCGCCTGAAACTGTTTCAGCCTATGCACGCGTGCCGCGATTTCCTCGCTACGACCTATCTGCTTCAACACG
Organism: Mesorhizobium denitrificans; assembly: GCF_003403035.1. Taxonomy (GTDB): domain Bacteria; phylum Pseudomonadota; class Alphaproteobacteria; order Rhizobiales; family Rhizobiaceae; genus Mesorhizobium_G; species Mesorhizobium_G denitrificans. Next base: position 74,283 of record NZ_QURN01000010.1, read on the forward strand.
CGTTCACCAATGGCGATGGCAATGTCGTTCGGGTCCAGCGCCCCCTTCGGCGTGAACAGCCAGTTGCCGCGCTCGTCCCGCTTGCCCACCACAACAGGCTGTGACGCCGTGCCATAGAGGTTTTCGCGAACCTGCGTTTCGATCAGTGAGCGCTTCTCTTCAACGACGATGATTAAACTTAGCCCCTTGGCGAACTCCTTGAGGTGTTCGTAATCCAGCGGCCACGGGCATCCCACCTTGAAAAGCCGGATACCGAGCCGATTCGCTTCCTTCTCGCCGATCCCCAAATCGTCCAGCGCCTGCCGCACGTCGAGGAAGCTTTTGCCAGAAGAAATAATGCCGATTTTCGCCTGCCGCCCGCCGGAATAGACAATGCGATTCAGCCCATTGGCCCGAATGAACGCGGCGGCGGCAGCGCGCTTATATTCGTGCAGCCGCGCTTCTTGTCCCAATTGGTCCAGTTCCGGGCGAATATTCAAACCACCAGCAGGCATCTCGAATTCCGGCACCTTTATCGAAATACGCGAGAGCGCCGCATTCACCGAACCCGTCGATTCAATATTGTCCTTCACGCATTTGATCGCAGCCCAAGTCCCCGCAAAGCGCGACAAAGCGAAGCCGAGCAGCCCGTAGTCGATAATTTCCTGCACACCCGCCGGGTTGAGTATCGGGATCATCGTATCCACGAAAAGGAATTCCGTGGCGTGGGCGTTGGTTGAGGATTCGGCCGTATGATCATCGCCCATCAGCGCGAGAACGCCGCCGTGTTTGGAAGATCCGGCCAGATTCGCATGGCGGAACACGTCACCGGATCGATCAACGCCCGGCCCTTTGCCGTACCAGACGGAGAACACCCCGTCATATTTGCCCTCGCCCAGCAGTTCCGACTGCTGCGAGCCCCAGCAGGCCGTCGCGGCCAGTTCTTCATTCAATCCAGGTTGGAAAACGATGTCCGACTCCGCCAACTGCTTTTTGGCGCGCCACAATTGTTGATCCAACCCGCCAAGCGGCGAGCCGCGATAGCCCGAGACAAATCCTGCCGTATTGAGGCCAGCCTGCCGATCCATCTCCTTTTGCATCAGGAGCATGCGCACGACTGCCTGCGATCCAGACAGGAAAACCTGATCCTTCGCCAGATCGAATTTGTCGTCCAGCGAGATATTGTGAAGGGTCATAAATCAGGTTCCTCTGCGGAGGCTCGTAAGCCAACGTCGAGTCGGTGATTTGCCCAATGTCGACGCGCAAGGCGCGAAGGTCAAACAAATTCGGTTGTATCAGAAATTCGGACAATCTTCGCGCGAAGCGGCCGCCTGCTCAGCCACGCTGCGCCCCTTCATTTCCGGGTTCGGCGTGTAAAACGGGCCAACAACAAGCGGCTTGTCGGGCAATAAAGTCTGGTCTTCCGAGGAAGTTACCGTGGTATCGATGGTCTGAACGGGTTGGCCCGCACTGTCTTCAATCTTGATTGCGATCTTGTAGGGATGGTCTTTGACGATACAGCGCAGGGGCGGTGTGGTCAGTGTCGTCTTGTCCGTTGCTGGCCAGATTTTCTCGCGCACCTCAATTGCGTCGCCACCTGCCGGATTCTCAAAGCTTGCAACCGCAACTTCTCCCTCGCCTGGCGTGCGCAAATGTTTCAAGTTTACCAGAAAGCGCGCGGTCGCCACTCGATAGTTGAACACCACCAGCTTGCCGTCCAGCGCATAACGCTCAGTGTCTTTGCTGTCCCGGCATCCGGCCACCAATGCGACGATAGCCAAACCCATCGCCGCCGTTCTAATCGGCCACGCTTTCATAAATCACCTCTGCATTTTTGAGACGGTTGTAATGGCGGGCTGCCTTGCGGCGATTCCCGCACACCGCCATGTCGCACCAGATGCGGCTGCTGTTTCGGCTGCGATCGACAAACAGCCAGCCGCAATTCGCGCAAATTCGCATCCGCGATAGCCGGTCCGGCTGCAACAGGCGCAGCGCCGACATGGCGACCGCCGGTTCCAACTCCAAGGCTCCCGTCGACGCTATCCCCTGGCATGTAAACGTGCCGCCGCCCTGCATCGCCTGAGAACAAGCACCCAACAATTCAGCTACTCTATCGGCATCCAGCCTCCCGGATTCCGCAGTCTCGCGAAACAGTGAATCGGTAGCCTCGCGAAGTCGTATGACTGTCGCCTTCGCAGCCTCCGGTTTGGCAACGGTCAAAACTGCACCACCCAATTCGTCCGCACAAAACCGACTAGCGGCCGTTGCGAATCGCTCGACCTCTTCGGCTTTCTCAAAGCGATCGAAGCGACGTGCAGGATCGATACGCAGAACCACGGTATTGGCGACATCCAACGCCAGCGCACCGCCTGAAAATCTATGCTCGGACCAATCGACAGCCATACGCTTATCTAACTGGTAAAATGCTTTTTGCAAGTTAGAATACATCGGTTAATTGGCCACTCACTCGATGCTCTATTTTCTCCAGCAAGCCTTGTTCGGCATCCATGCCGGCGCGATCTATGCATTGCTTGCGTTTGGCTATGTGCTGGTGAACGCGCTGCTGCGCCGCACGAATCTCGCCCACGGAGCACTATTCGCCTTCTGCGGACACGCAATGATACTGGCCACGTTGTTCGGCTGGAACGTGCTTTGGCTCACTTGGCCCGCAGCAATAGGCTTCGGCGCGCTTGTCGGGCTGGCTTATGCGGCGATCCTCGGCATGGTCCTGTCGCGCCACATTTTCGAGCCACTGCGCAGTGCCGCGCCCAACACCATCGTCACCGCCACGCTTGGTGTCGCAATCGTACTAATGGAGGCATCGCGCATCGCCGCCGGTACGCGCGATTACTGGCTGCCGCCGCTGCTATCCGAACCCATCGTTTTCGCCCAGGCGGAAGGTTTCATCGTTACGCTGACGCTGAACCAGATCATCGGCTGCCTGATAATATTCATGATATTGGCAGCGAGTTCTGTATTTCTGGCCCGTTCGCGCTTCGGGCGAAACTGGCAGGCAGTCGCGGATGATCCATTTGCCGCCGCTCTGTGCGGAGTCGATCCGCCGCGCATTTTCCGGCTGGCATCCATCTTCGCAGCCCTGCTCGCCGCGATATCCGGCATTCTCGCCGCAGCCTACTACGGCAATATCAGTTTCGGCACCGGTCTGGTCTATGGCTTGAAAGTGCTCTTCGTCACCGCAGCAGGCAGCTATACCTCCCCCTTTCGCGCGGCGCTTGGCGCGTTTGCATTCGGCATCGGCGAAACAGTCTGGACAGGCTATTTCCCATCGGAATGGCGCGATGCTTGGATGCTGGCGTTTCTCGCGGCTACGCTGATTCTGCGTCATTCCGCCCGCGACGATGCACCATAATAAAAAAGGCCCGGAAGCTTTCGCCTCCGGGGCCGTATTCAATGCAGTGACTGAGCTTACAGCTTGCCGCCGCGCTGCTGCACCATCATGAATGTGTCGTAGTTGTATTCCGCGATCTGCATGTTGAGATAATACTCTTTGCGGAACGCAACGATCGAGTCCCAGATCTTCTTGAAGTTCGCATTTGACGCGGTGATTTCAGCATAAACCTCGTTCGCCGCATCAAAACATGCCGCTAGAATTTCCTGACTGAACGGACGAAGTTGCGCGCCATTCGCCACGAGCTGCTTGATGGCAGCCGGGTTCAAATAGTCGTACTTTTGCAGCATGTTCGCGTCTTCGGCCTGTGCCGCGGTGCGAACTAGCGACTGGTAGTTCTTCGGCAGTTCCTCAAACTTCGCCTTGTTGAAGAGCAGGTGAACCGTCGGACCACCTTCCCACCAACCGGGATAGTAATAGAACGGCGCGACCTTCTGGAAGCCAAGCTTGGCGTCATCATAAGGTCCAACCCACTCAGCAGCGTCGATGGTGCCCTTTTCAAGCGCCGGATAGATGTCGCCGCCGGCGATCTGCTGCGGCACAACACCAAGCTTCTCGACAACCTTACCGGCGAACCCGCCGATACGCATCTTAAGGCCCTTCATGTCCGCAACGGTGTTGATCTCCTTGCGGAACCAGCCACCCATCTGCACACCGGTATTGCCGCCTGGAAAGCCGATCAGACCCTGCGTTGCAAGGAACTCGTTGAAGAGATCGATGCCACCGCCATGATACTGCCAGGCGTTCATACCGCGCGCGTTCAGCGCAAACGGCACGGCCGCACCCAACGCCCATGTCGGATCCTTGCCCCAATAATAGTAAGACACGGTGTGTGCCGCTTCGACAGTACCGCTCGCGGCAGCGTCTGCTGCCTGCAGGCCGGGAACGATTTCACCAGCCGCGAAAACCTGTACCTCAAAATTGCCGTCGGTTGCTTCCGACACCATCTTCGAGAACACTTCCGCGCCGCCATAAATCGTATCGAGTGACTTTGGGAAGGACGAGGCAAGCCGCCATGTAACCTTCGGATTCGACTGTGCGATTGCCGGAGCCGCGAGCGTGGTCGCGGCAGCGGCGCCAGCGCCAGCAAGGCCAGCTTTGGTGATAAATGAACGACGATCCAAGTGGACCTCCCTTGTTTCCTCTCAAGTGAATCGGGCGCATACATTTTTGTCTATTGCTATGCACCGGTCGGAAACAATACACGCCACGGCCTAGGTGTCTAGCACGGCATGGACCACGAATTCTTGTTTGGAGACCCAATATCGGGCGTCTAAAACTAATGTATTAGAGATCGCGGCATACCAATTCGGATTGACGTGGAAATCGGGCACAAAATCGCCTATTTAATAGGCAAATCAACTGCCTGCACGACAGGAACTATCCACTATGTATCAGCCGCTCGTCGCCGTTTCGACCGATGTTCGCCAGTTCGAAAATTACACCTGGCACGCGGCCCCGCGCCAATATCTTGAAGCGGCAATCGTCGGCGCCGGAGTGTTCCCTGTTCTGGTCCCATCCTTCGGCGAACGTCTCGATCTGGACACACTCCTTACCTCTGTCGACGGCGTGATGGTCACTGGATCGAAGTCGAACGTTCATCCCTCGCTCTATGGCGCAGACGCCACGGAGGAGAATGGCCCATATGATCCAGACAGGGACGCCACCACGCTGCCGCTTATCCGCAAGGCTATCCAGCGCGGCGTGCCGCTGCTCGCGATCTGCCGTGGCATTCAGGAGTTGAACGTAGCCCTCGGCGGCACACTCGCCACCGAAATTCAGGAGCGTGCCGGAAGCATGGACCACCGCGCGCCGGTTAGCGAAAATCAGGATGAGCGTTTCGCGATCCGGCAGACGGTCAGCATCAAGTCCGGCTCGTGCCTTGCGGGCGTTTTCGGCGCTGGCGACATTCAGGTCAACTCAGTGCACCGGCAGGCAGTGGACCGCCTGGGCTCCGCCTTGCAGGTCGAAGCCGTTGCACCTGATGGAACGGTCGAGGCGGTATCCGTCCGCAATTCAAGCGCCTTTGCCGTTGGCGTTCAGTGGCACCCGGAATATTGGGTCCATTCTGACAGCACCTCGGCAAAAATCTTCAGCGCCTTTGGCGATGCGGTGCGCGAACACGCCGCTGCCCGCACGGGCGTCAAAGCCGCGGCCGAATAAAGCCTACCTCGTCACTTTACGAACCATTTGCCTGATTTCCTCCGGCTCATGGTGTTCATTTATTTCCAGATAGTGCACGCCCGCCTTGCGTAAGGCTTCCTTTTTCACTGCATCACGTGCAGCAGCCATATTCTGGTAGTGGCCCTGCCCCTGATATTCGAAAACGGCCAGTGGCTCACCATTCGGCTGGATAACCAAGATATCCACGCGCTTCGCATTGATTGACGCGAATGCCGCCTTGTCGTCTGAATCGAGAATTTCCCCAAGGCAGGTTTGCGACAATATCCGGTGTCCGCCACGAACAACCCGCAACTCCTCCTCCACGATACGGAAAACGCGGAATTCAGATTTATTCATCACGCGCTTTTTGCGGAAAGGCGCGGCCATGACGTGGCGAAGCTGTTCGACGTAATCGCTGTTCAGGTTGCCGTTGGGCGTTGGCAACGCAACAATGTTGTCACTTATTGCTGATGGCGGAGCTATGTCGGCCGAACGACTGCGCTTGCTAAATTCATAGTTGCTGCGTCGCCCAAAGCTGCGGTTTGATTTTGAGCTGGAGTGATATTTGTATCGGCGCTGCGATATCTCGTTAAGTGCGAAGTAGCATGCTAGCCCTGCCACCAAGCAGATCAGCAAGATCACCCAGCTGTTTGCGTCTGGATCCCGCGAAAGTTGAATGAGTTCCAATTCGGTCTGCGCCTTCCCCTCGCCTTTTAGCAAGGAAACTAGCCGCAGCCTGTTTCGGCTTCCTTTTATAAGCCGCTAAACTTTTCGCGTTTCTACTCGGCCCACATCGAAAGGCGCGCAGCGCGGGGCTGATAGGATTCGTAATCCGCGTCATCGCCAATCGCGAATTCGGCTACCGGCGCATTCTGGCTGTCCACGAAGGCAATAGAGCCATCCGCGCGTTCGCGCCAGAAGCGAGCAGTCGTTAGCCCCTGCAGAATGCGGTCGCAGGCGGGGTTTACCTTCAATTCGGCATAGCCGGGCGAAAGCGTGCGCCCTTTTACGACCATGCACGAACCAGACGCCTCCGCTGATGAAAGCGTGAAAACCTGAAGCGTGGGCCGTATAACCGGTTGCGGAACGGGAATGCTTGCAGTCGTAAAATCGCGGTCGATTTCAGGCGTATTCTGCAGGGCGCTCGCAGCCATCCATGCCACGCCCATGGCACCCGCAATCAAAACCAATACAAACACGCTGCGCATCAAAGAACTCCGTCGCTCCGCCCTCCCGATACGGAGACTTCCTTATCCGGGCGTTAATGTTGACGAAGTATGAACAACTTTAGGCTTTTACATGATTTGTTTCAGGCACTGGCGTAAGCGCCCTGCCCTTCGAGAACCACTCGATCAAATTATCGACAACCAGATCGGCCATCGCATCCCGCGTGTACGTGGATGCGGATCCCACATGCGGCAGCAGCGTTGCGTTTGAAAGTTCAAGAAGCGCCTGCGGAACATTCGGCTCGTTGGCAAAGACGTCGAGCCCCGCAGCCCGGATAATGCCTCCCTTGAGAGCCGCCGCCAGCGCCGCCTCATCGACTGTGCTGCCGCGACCGATATTGACGAAAATTCCATCCGGTCCGAGTGCTTCCAGCACGCGCGCATTAACAACCTTCTCCGTCTCTTTCGTGCCCGGCACGACGGAAATCAGAATGTCGACAGCCTCGGCCAATCCTTCCAGCGTCGGGAAATAGTCATACGTCAGCCCGTCCACCTTGCGACGGTTGTGGTAGGCCACAGACAGCCCGAACGCTTCCAACCGCTTGCCAATGGCCTGCCCGATACGTCCCATGCCCAGAATTCCAACCTTGCGGCCACGCAGCGAAGGCGTGAGCGGATATGCGCCTTCGCGCGCCCAGCGACCTTCTCGCAGATAATTTTCCGCGCGCGCGAGTTCCCGAACCGTATTCAGCAGCAGGCCCAGCGTCGTATCCGCGACCTCCTCGGTCAGCACGTCCGGCGTGTTGGTAACCATCACGCCCTTTTTGGCGGCATAAACTGCGTCAACGCCGTCATAGCCAACACCGAAGTTGGAAATTATTTCGACCTTGGGCAGAGCGTCGATGAAGGCTGGCCCGACAAATGCGCCGCCCAGCGCGGGCGAAACCGCCACCCCCCGCACACTCTGCGTGAGATCGTCTGCAAATGTCGACGGATCAAACGCATCTACCGTCACGAGATTGAATGTTTCCCCGATCCGCTGCACCGAGCGCGGATGCAACTTTCCCGGCACCAGAACGGTGATCGCCTTCAAATCAGTCATAACTACCTCACGCGGGGTCAGCTTCGCTCGACAGGTCGTGCAGTCGATTGCCTGACATGAAGTTCCGGCCGGATCAATTCCTGAGATGGCTTAACGCTTGCGCCAGACAGCTTGTCCAAAAGCGCGCGCGCCGCTTGCCGCCCAACCTCCCGCTGTCCGTTCCACACAGTCGTCAGCGCCGGAGTTGCGATAGCCGCCTCCTCCAGATCGTCATAGCCCGTAACCGAAACATCAACGCCCGGCACCAGACCCGCGCGCGAAATACCGTTCATCAAGCCAATCGCAACGAGGTCGTTCCAGCAGCATGCCGCCGTGGGCTTGTCCTTGAGCGCCAGAAACTGCCCCGCCGCTTCGAAGCCGCCTTGCTTGGTGCGCGGCCCGGAAATGCGCCACGCCGGATCGACCGGCAAGCCGGCCTTCTCCATCGCACCCAGATACCCATGATAGCGATCGCGCCCGGTTGATGTCTGGTCCGTACCCCCCACCATCGCGATGCGCTTGTGGCCCAGTGAAATTAGGTGATTGGTCGCCAGCGCCGTGCCATATGCGTCGTCACCTCGAAATACCGGCACTTGCGCGCCTTCGACCGTGCGCGCAATCAGCACTGCCGGAAGGCCGTTTTCCTCCGCAACGATTATGTCTTCCGGCGGCGTGCCGATGGCAGGCGACATGATCACCCCGTCGGCACCAAGCTGCAGCAGCGTATCGATAAACGTGCGCTGCTTTTCCAGTTGGTCGTAATGGTTGGAAAGAATGAAGGTCTGTCTGCTGCGGTCGAGTTCGCTCTCGATGGCTTTCAGGATTTCCGCGAAGAACGGGTTCATAATGTCGTGCACCACGACACCCACAATCCCTGAGCGCGATGTGCGCAGGCTGGCCGCTCGTCGGTTATAGATATAACCGATCGCGCGGGCGTGATCCTTGATCCGCTCCCTTGTCTGTTCTGCAACAAGGGGACTGTCCCGTAAAGCAAGTGAAACCGTCGCCGTCGAAACATTCAACGCATCGGCAATGGTAGAGAGCTTGATTTTCTGTGCCAGCTTCCCCTCCCTGGCGAAACGCCTTCCAAGCGGCGTCTAAAAACTTTAAAAATTTTAATTTCGTTTAGACTAACTGCGTCGGGAAAGTAAAGCTTTTTTGGCCGCAACTAAAGTCTGACGCGAAGGGGGAATCGTGGACTTGCTTAAATTTATTCTTTTGCGGTCACGACAGGCTCAGCGGGCGGCAACGCGACCCCCTCATCCACCTCGCCATCGTCATCGGCGTCAGCCTCGACAGCGCCTGCAAGATTGGCTTCGATCCGGGACAGCAGCTTCGAAAGAGCTTTCTGTTCTTTCTTGTCCAGGCCGCGCAACGCCTGCTTTTCGGTCTTCTTCACCGATTTTTCGATTGCCTTGATGGTTTCGCGGCCGGATTCGGTCAGGAAGATATGCGTTTGCCGCGCATCCTCTTGGGAAGCGCGCTTTTCCAGCACGCCTTGTGCCTGCAAGCGATTGATCGTCTTGGTAATTGTCGGTGGGCGAACCCCAAGACGCGTAGCCAATTCGCTTGGCGACTGCCCGTCCAGATTGTTCAGCGCCAGCATAATCTGATCTTGCCCGGCATAGAATCCATGCCCGTTTAGCCGCGCCGCCAAAACGGTGCGTGACAGCCTGGCGGCAGATTGCAGGCGGTTCATCACCACGTTCTTGCGCGACTTCACCATAATATCCCTCAGAAACTGAATAGCCGGCTGTCGATACGACACTCTTATTTCAGGAATGTGACAACCCACAATTACGCCGATTTGCGCACGTCAAATCCTTCCAAATTGGCGGAGAGAGTCCTATATGAAGCCCTCCCGTCTCCAGGATGATCACCATGAGCGATGCCCAGACACTTTCACCGGCCCAGATTCCCGTAACCGTTCTCACCGGCTATCTCGGCTCGGGGAAAACGACATTGCTCAACAGGATTCTCTCCGAAACGCACGGCAAGCGCTATGCGGTCATCGTCAATGAATTTGGCGAGATCGGTATCGACAACGATCTGATCGTGGAATCCGACGAAGAAATCTACGAAATGAACAATGGCTGTGTGTGCTGCACCGTGCGCGGTGATCTTATCCGCACCGTTGAGGGGCTTATGCGCCGTCCGGGGCGTTTCGACGCCATTCTCGTTGAAACCACCGGCCTTGCGGACCCTGCACCCGTCGCACAGACCTTTTTTATGGACGATGATGTGCGCGCCAAGACCAAGCTCGACGCTGTTGTGGCGCTGGTTGACGCTAAGCATTTGCCGCTCCGCCTCAAGGATTCGCAGGAAGCAGAAGACCAGATCGCATTCGCCGATGTCATTCTGCTGAACAAGACCGACCTCGTGTCGCGCGAAGAGCTTCGCGACATCGAAGGCACGCTCCGCGCCATCAACCCCACCGCCCAGATTTATCGCACCGAGCGCGCATCCATCGGCCTGGATAAGGTATTGGATCGCGGTGCATTCGATCTCAAGCGCGTGCTGGACAACGACCCGCATTTCCTCGACGCGGACGATCATGATCACGACCACGTATGCGGACCCGATTGCGACCACGACCACCATCATCATGACCATGATCATCATCACCATCACGGCCATGATCACGACCACCATCATGGCACGGCATCCCCGATCCATGACGTAACGGTGCAATCCGTCTCATTGCGCGCTGGCGAAATGGACCCGAAGAAGTTCTTTCCGTGGATCGAAAAAGTCACGCAGAATGAGGGGCCGAACATTCTGCGCCTCAAGGGCATCATCGCGTTCAAGGATGACCCGGACCGCTATGTGGTTCAGGGTGTTCACATGATCATGGAAGGCGACCATCAGCGTGCGTGGAAGGATGATGAAAAACGCGAAAGCCGGCTGGTCTTCATTGGCCGCAAGCTCAATGCCGATGCGCTTAAGAGCGCGTTTGAAGCAAGTCAGGCGTAAGTATCTTTAATCGATGCCAACAGTCGCGCCACTAGACCTCGCGGGCCATTGCGTTTCAGCGAACTTCATCGCCGGAATTTCGTTCTTTTCGCTTGCCGAGGGCGAAGTTCACCGCCTCGACCACGGCCAGAAAAGCGTAACGGTCCATGACGGCCTGCTCGCCGCTGCGCCTGCGCTCGACAATCGCAGCCTGATCACTTCCGGCGAAGATGGCCGCGTGTGCTCGGTAGACGCTGAAGGCAACGTCACCGAGTTGGCATCGATTGGCCGCAAATGGATCAACTGCGTTGCCGCAGGCCCGCAAGGTGCGGTCGCGTTCGGCTATGGGCCGAATGCAGTCGTTCGCTTTGCGGATGGAAAGTCGCGCACACTCACGCACAAGCGCTCCGTCGAAGCAGTTGCCTTTGCGCGCAAGGGTATGCGCCTTGCCGCTGCGCATTATGGCGGCGCCACGCTCCACTTTCCCGCATCGGAGGCCAAGCCCACCGAACTGCTTTGGGAGGGTGCACACACCAAGGTGACGTTCTCGCCCGACGGCAATTTTCTTGTCACGGCGATGCAGGAAAATGCGCTACATGGCTGGAGAATTTCCGACGCCAAGCACATGCGCATGAGCGGCTATCCCGCAAAGGTCAAATCCATGTCGTGGAGCGTCAAAGGCCGTTGGCTGGCGACTTCGGGCGCACCGGCGGCAATCGTCTGGCCATTTCAGGCCAAGGACGGGCCGATGGGCAAAGCGCCGCTTGAACTCGGCACGCGCGGCGATGTGCTCGTCACCTGCGTTGCCTGCCACCCAACGGATGAAATCGCGGCCATTGGCTACAGTGACGGCATGATCCTCGCCGTCCGCTTTGCCGATACGAAGGAAGTCCTGCTGCGCCGCCCCGGCAAGGGCGCAATCAGCTCGATGAGTTGGGATGACGAAGGCCGCCGCCTTGCCTTCGGCTCAGAGGCTGGCGACTGCGGCGTGGTCGATATTTCAGCCTGAACGGCCTTTCTTATTATACCCCTCATCCGCCTGCCGGCCCCTTCTCCCGCAAGGGGAGAAGGGAGATTTGAAACGCGCTGGTTTAAATCGGCAACGCCGCAAAGCTTGCGTAGCGCTGACACCTCTTGCCTTCTCCCCTTGCGGGACAAGGTGGCGGCAGCCGGATGAGGGGTAATTACGCAGCCCCGAAAATCATCCGATATTCTTCACAAAATACCGCACGGTCTTCTTACCCCCGTGGATCGCGGAACCGCCAACCGCGCGAAATCCCAGCGCGGCATGAAATGCATCCGAAGCCGGATTTGGCGGTTCGGAATTGACCTCGCAGGCAATGACCGTATGTCCCGCCTCATGAGCCATCTCGAACAAATGCTGGTATAGCCTGCGCGCATGGCCCCGGCCGCGTGCGCGCTCATCCGTCACCACCCGGTCGACATACACAAAGCGCGGATAGCGCTGCTTGAACCACAGAAAATTCGGACTGTCGTAATCTGCATCCTGATCGAAGGTCAGAAGCAGCGCTTCGACATCACCCACCTTTAGCGCAAGAAACGCCTGCGCAAGCAAATGATCCAGCCGCGCCTCATCGAGATATGAAAGCTCGGCAGCAAACAGATTGTTCAGCGCAAGGATCTTTTCGCGATCATCCGGCGAAATTGGAAGAAGTTCGGCAATCATCTGCATCCAGCGAATTTAGAGCCAATTTTCAGGCAATGCCAGCTTGCCATTGTGCCAGCACCGGCACCCGGTTGACCTTGCCATTGCAGGCAATACAACCACCGCATTGAGGGAGAAAGAATGACGGCCGGCATCTCACATCAAAAGATCACGCAGCTTCGCGCCACGGAAGCTCAAACCTATTCCGCCGCGCGCCCGAAATCGAAGGCCGCGCTTGCGCGTGGCATCGCGCATTTCCTCGATGGTGTTCCGATGCATTGGATGCGCGATTGGCCGATGCCCTTCCCTTTTGTCGTCCACGCTGCGAAAGGCGCAGCCATCACTGACATTGACGGTCATACCCTCGATGATTTCTGCCTTGGCGACACAGGCTCCATGTTCGGTCACTCGCCGGCACCCGTCGCGAAAGCAATCCGCACGCAAGCCAATCGCGGGCTAACCTATATGCTGCCCAGCGAAGATGCGCTCGAACTTGGCAACATGCTATCGACCCTCTTCGGTCTGCCGGAATGGCAGATCGCTACAACCGCCACAGACGCCAATCGCTTTGCCCTGCGCGTCGCGCGCGCCGTGACCAATCGCGACAAGATCCTTGTGTTCAACGGCTGCTATCACGGCGCAGTGGATGAAACGATGGTGCGCATCCGCAATGGCAAGCCGATCAACCGGCCCGGCCTTGCGGGTGAGTTCCGCGACCTTACCGAACGCACGCGCATCGTCGAATTCAACGACCTCGCCGCGCTGGAATCCGCCCTGTCGCATGAGGACGTCGCTTGCGTCATCACAGAGCCGGTGCTCACCAATTCCTGCATGGTGCTGCCCGATCCCGGCTTCCACGATGGTCTGCGCGCCCTCACCCGCAAATACGGCACGCTGCTCCTCATCGACGAAACCCATACGATTTCGTCCGGCCTCGGCGGCTACACACGCGTCCACGGACTGCTGCCGGACTTGTTCGTTCTCGGCAAGCCTGTTGCGGGCGGCGTACCGGCGAGTGTTTGGGGCATGACGCACGAAGTAGCCGCACGCTGGCAGCAGGATTGCGACGGTCGCGAGCCCGGCTATTCCGGCATGGGAACCACGCTTTCCGCCAACCCGCTGCAATTCGCGGCGATGCGCGCCACGCTTTCGCAGATCATGACCGCCGACAATTACGCTCATATGGAGCGCGGAGCTGCACGCCTGCAAAGTGGCATCGCCGCAGCAATCGAAAAGCACGCGCTGCCCTGGCATGTAACGCGGGTCGGCGCGCGCGTCGAATTCATCTGCGCCCCCGGCCCGCTGCACAATGGCGCTGAGGCCGAGCTTGCCCACGCACCGGATCTCGAAGCCGCCATTCAGGTCGCGCTTATCAATCGCGGCACGCTCATTGCGCCGTTCCACAACATGATGCTGGTGTCGCCTGCCACCACGAACCGCCAGATCGACCGCCTTATTGCCAATTTCAGCGATATTGCACAGCGCCTTGCGGCGTGAGAAAACCCACCTGTTCAATGCGGTAACTTCCAATCATGACCTCGCCATCCGGCTCGACCTTCGACGAAGCCAAAGAATTTCTGGCCCTCTATCCTGAAATCGAAGCCATCGACATCGTGCTCGTCGATTGTAACGGCATTGGGCGCGGCAAGATCATTCGCCGCCACGAGCTTGAATCCGTTTACAAGAGCGGCCGCCCGATGCCGACCTCGATACTCGGCCTCGACATCTGCGGCGAGGATGTTCACGAAACCGGCCTGACTTGGGATACAGGCGACGGTGACATGCGTGCGTGGCCCATTCCCGGCACACTGGTTCCGCTCCATGGCACCACGCCGCCGCGCGGACAGGTGTTGATGAGTATGTATCACCTTGACGGCCAGCCGATGCTCAGCGACCCGCGCCATGCGCTTGCGCGGCAGCTTGCCGACATGAGCACACGCGGATTGGTGCCTGCAGGTGCCTTCGAGCTTGAGTTTTTCCTGCTGTCAAACAAGCGCGACGCCGATGGGCGCGTGCGCCCCGCAGAGGCGGTTCTGGACGGTCGCGTGAGCGGCAAAACGGAAGTCTATTCTGTGGATCATCTGCACGGCATGGAGCCGCTATTCTCGGATATTTACGCTGGCGCGAAGGCGCAGGCCCTACCGGTCGAAACCGTAATTTCCGAATATGCACCGGGTCAGTACGAACTCACGCTTAACTATCGCACCGACCTCATGCGAGCCGCCGACGATCTCACCATGCTCAAGCGACTTGTCCGCATGCAGGCGCGGCGTCATGGCGTCACGGCCTGCTTCATGGCCAAGCCGTTCGAAAACTACGCCGGTTCGGGCATGCACCTGCATGTTTCCATGCCGGACAAGAACGGCAAGAACATCTTTTCTGAAAAGACGCCCGGCGCTTACGAACCAACCCTTCTCAACGCGATGGGTGGACTGTTGGCCACCATGCCGGAATCCATGCTCGTCTTCGCTCCTCATGCGAATTCATGGCGTCGGTTTGTCTCGCAATCCTACGCGCCGATGGCCCCGACTTGGGGCGTCAACAACCGCTCCGTCGCGCTGCGCGTACCAGAAGGTGACGTACGCGCGCGGCGCATCGAACACCGCCCCGCCGGAGTGGACACCAACCCGCACATGGTCGCGGCAACTGTACTCGCTGGCATCGCGAAAGGGTTGGACGAAAAGCTCGACCCCGGCGCTGAAGTCACCGGCAATGGCTATGAAAACACGCCAAAGCTGGAGGGTGATACTCCCGCCGATTGGCGTTCAGCGATCGAAGCCGCGAAGGCCTCCAGCTTCCTGAAGTCCGCCTTGGGTGAAGAGCTGCACCGCACCTTCACCGCCATCAAACAGGCGGAATATCTGCGCGTCGCCCGCACGGTCAGCGAGTTGGATTATCACCTCTACCTGCACGAAGTTTGAGCCGGGGCTGAAAAATACCCCTCGTCCGCCTGCCGGCACCTTCTCCCTCAAATGTTATCGCTATCATATCAAAAAGAACGTATCATGAACATATGGCTGTGCTATCGATTCGTGAAAAGCTGGCGATTCTTTCTGACGCCGCAAAATATGATGCGTCCTGCGCATCTTCTGGTGCTGCCAAGCGAGATTCCCGCAAGACGGGTGGCATCGGATCAACGGAAGGCATGGGCATTTGCCATTCCTACGCACCAGATGGTCGCTGCATCTCGCTGCTCAAAATCCTGCTGACCAATTTTTGCATTTACGATTGCAGCTATTGTATCAACCGCTCATCCTCAAACGTCCGCCGCGCCCGGTTCTCGGTTAATGAAATCATTGCGCTCACAATGTCCTTCTACAAGCGCAATTATATCGAGGGGCTTTTCCTTTCCTCTGGCGTCATTCGCGCACCCGATGAAACAATGGCGGAAATGGTTGAAGTCGCGCGCCGCCTGCGTGTCGATGAAAAATTCGGTGGCTACATTCACCTCAAGACCATTCCCGAATGCTCGCAGGAACTGATCGACAAAGCCGGGCTTTACGCAGACCGGCTGTCGATCAACGTCGAACTCCCGACCGACGAGAGCGTGAACCGGCTCGCCCCCGAAAAGCGACCCGAAACCATCCGCCAGTCGATGGCAAAGCTGCGCCTGCGCATGGAGGAAAAATCCGAGCCAACCGTGCGCACCAAGCGCAAGGAACGCTTCGCTCCGGGCGGGCAATCGACGCAAATAATTATCGGCGCAGACACCGCCACCGATGATACGATCCTACACACCAGCGCGCGCCTTTACGGCAGCTATCAACTGCGCAGGGTTTACTATTCGGCCTTCAGCCCAATACCGGATTCCTCATCGGCTTTGCCCCTCATCAAGCCGCCGCTCATGCGGGAACATCGCCTTTATCAAGCCGATTGGCTGATGCGTTTTTATGGCTTTGATCAGAAGGAAATTCTTCAATCCTCACCGGACGGAATGCTTGACCTAGCCATAGACCCGAAACTTGCCTGGGCGCTTGGCAATCGCCAGCGCTTCCCGGTCGACGTGAACCGCGCCGCACGCGAAATGTTACTGCGCGTTCCCGGCCTTGGCACAAAGGCCGTCGCACGCATAATCGAAACGCGGCGACACCACCGCTTGCGACTGGAAGATGTTGGCCGTCTTTGCGGCTCGATTGCCAAGGTGCGCCCCTTCATCACTGCGGAAGGTTGGTCGCCGGGCGGCACACTTGATGCAGCGCGTCTACGTGAAAAGCTGACGCCGCAGCCTCAGCAACTCTCTTTGCTCTGAGGTCGCGCAATGGCTTTGCAGCACGCCCTCTCCCTCACAGGTTACCAAATCGCTCTCAGCGGCCCCGTAGATTTCGACGGATGGCGCAAAGCCGCCCGAAGCCTTGCACTCGCAGGCGTCGATCCCGCTGATGTAGAGTGGATCGTGGGCGGCGACAGCACGGGCTTGCCGGAGCCCCGACCAAATGCGCCTGAGCTTCGCGTTCCGCGCAGTTTCATCGAACTCGCTCAGACGATCATCTGCCACATCGACCCGGAGCGCTTTGCGCTTCTACATCGAGCCCTCACCTGGCTCCAGCAAACGCCGGAATTGCTGTCTATCGCCTCGGATCGTGATGTGGTGCGCATGCGCGAGATGGAAAAAGCGGTTCGCCGCGACATCCACAAAATGCGTGCTTTCGTCCGCTTTCGCGAAGTGGACGGCCATTTCCTGGCTTGGTTCGAGCCTGCGCATTTCATCGTGGAGCGCAACGCGCCTTTTTTCGTGCGCCGCTTCACCGGCATGAACTGGACGATACTCACGCCCCACCACTCCGCTTCATGGGATGGTAGCGAAATCACATTCGGTCCCGGTGCAAACAAAAGCGACGTTCCGGCAGATGATGCTGCCGAGGATCTTTGGTTGACCTATTATCGCAACATCTTCAATCCGGCGCGGTTGAAGGTGAAAGCCATGCAGGCGGAAATGCCGAAGAAATATTGGCGGAACCTGCCCGAGGCTTCGCTCATTCCTGATCTGATTGCGGGGGCTGAAAGCGCCGCAACGGAGATGATCAAGAACATGCCCACCCAACCTGCACCACACCACCGCAGTGTCCGGGCACAGCACTGGGGCACTCGCGACAAAACGCCAGATCCGGAAAGCGAGGCGACTTCCCTTGCAGAGCTTCGCGAGCAGGCAATGTCATGTCACCGCTGCCCGCTGTGGCGCGATGCCACGCAAACCGTTTTCGGCGAGGGTCTGCCGTCAGCCGCGGTTGTTTTCGTGGGCGAACAGCCCGGCGATCAGGAGGATTTGGCCGGTAAGCCTTTTGTCGGTCCGGCGGGCAAGATATTCGACGATGTGCTGGCGGAAGCCGGTATCGACCGCGACCTAGCCTATGTCACCAATGCGGTGAAGCACTTCAAATTCGAACCGCGCGGCAAGCGCCGCATCCACCAGAAGCCTAACGCCGGCGAAGTCACCGCCTGCCGCTGGTGGCTCGATCATGAGCTTGGCTTCATCAAGCCGAAATTGGCCGTCGCGATGGGTGCCACCGCCGCGCTTGCTTTGCTTGGAAAAGCCATTCCGGTCACGAAAATGCGCGGCAATGTTGTCGAACGCGACGACGGCCTGCGCGTGTTCCTGACGATCCATCCGTCCTTCATCCTGCGCATCCCCGACCCTGCCGAACAGCGCGCCGAACGCGCCAGGTTTCTGGAGGATATGCGGGAGGTGAAATCACTGATGGCAAGATAGCCATTACCCCGCATCCGCCTGCCGGCACCTTCTCTCGCAAGGGGAGAAAGCAGCAGTGTCAACGTCTCACATATTCCGCAACGTGGAAGATTGAAGCCAACGCCGCAGTTACCCCCTTTCTCCCCTTGAGGGAGAAGGTGCCAGCAGGCGGATGAGGGGTACTTAACTACCGCACCAAAATCGCGCGCAGATCATTGACATTCGTACCGGTCGGACCCGGCACGAAAAGATCGTCAACGGCATCAAACGCCGTCCAGGCATTGTTACCTTGCAGCATGGCCTTGGCGTCAACGCCTGCCGCGCGCATCCGCACGACTGTCAAGCCGTCGGCAAATGCACCAGCATTGTCTTCGGAGCCGTCAATGCCATCGGTATCGGCCGCCAATGCATCAATGCCTTCCAGCCCATCGACACCAAGCGCGAACGCCAGCAAAAACTCGCTATTGCGCCCGCCCTTGCCTTTAGCGCGCAGCGTCACGGTCGTTTCACCACCCGACAACACCAACACTGGCTTTTCAAACGGCCTGTTCCGCGTGGCAATCTCGCGCGCAATAGCGGCATGAACACCGCCCACGTCGCGCGCCTCACCCTCAATTGCGTCGGATAGAATAACCGCCGGAACGCCCTTCGCGCGCGATGCATCCGCCGCCGCCTCCAGCGAAACCGCCGCCGAGGCAATCACCTGCACACTATGCGCCGCAAACAGCGCATCATCCGGCATCGGTGCATTGGCTTCGTCGCTCGCGAGATGCGCTATCACAGCATCCGGCAATTTCATCCCATACGTCTCGATAATCTTCAGCGCATCTTGCCGCGTCGTACCATCCGGCACTGTCGGACCTGAAGCCACAAGCGCCGGATTGTCTCCCGGAATATCCGAAACCACCAGTGACACCACACGTGCTGGATGCGCCAATGCGGCCAGCCGTCCGCCCTTGATGTTCGACACATGCTTGCGCACGGCGTTCATGGCGGAGATCGGTGCGCCGGATGCGAGCAGTGCCTCATTCACGGCAACCTCATCCGCCAGCGAAAGCTTGCCCGCAGGCGCAGGCAGCAGCGCCGAACCGCCGCCACACACTAGCGCGATCACCAGATCATCCGCCCTCAGCCCAGTAACCAGGTCCATCAGGCGCCGCGATGCATTTAATCCGTTTTCATCGGGAACCGGATGCGACGCCTCAAGCACCTCGATTATCCGGCACGGCGCGCCATAGCCATATCGCGTCACGACAACGCCCTCGAACGGCCCATCCCAAACCTTCTCGAAAGCCTGTGCCATTTGCGCGGCCCCCTTGCCGAAACCGATCACAACGGTGCGGCCCTTCGGCTTTTCCGGCAGATGTTTGCGGATAGTCTTTTCAGGGTCGGCAGCGGCAACCGCCGCCTCGAATATGGAGGTCAGGAAAGCCTTCGCATCTGCTTGCACGTTCAGGCCTCCGGCGGCAGTGCTAGCGCCGCAGCGTCGAGCTTCAGAAACGTCGCCAGCGCGTCGACAATCACCGCATGGTCCTGCCGCTGTGGCAAACCGGAAACGCCAATTCCACCCACAACGCCGGTGTCCTTCACGTGGATTGGAAACCCGCCACCCGCCAGCACGTAATCGGCAGGGTTCAGGCCATAGTCCGGCCTGAACAGCCGATTGGGCGAGTTCTGCTCCAGCGTCATGCGATAGCTGCTCTTCTGGAACATTTTTACGCCGTTCAATTTGCGCCGAACCCAGTCAGTGTTGGAAGCGGTCGAACCCGGCAGCGCCGCATAAAACAGCAGCCTGTCCCAGAAGCGGATTTCGATGACGATCGGCATCTTCTCGGCGCTCGCGCGCGCACGCAATTTCGTGCCGATCTCATAGGCAGCCGCTTCATCAAAGCGGTCAAAAACCAGCGCCGCCTCTTGTTCGCTGATCTTGGCAATATCTGCTGCGCTCATGGGCTCCGTCCCGTCTCAACTCGCGTGCAATGCCTATCGCGCTTTACACTAGATGCAAGCCTCAAGCGTTGAGAATATCGCTTTTTGCTGGCTTTCCAGCCACATAAACCTCCGAAACCGCGCGATCGTCGCCCAGCGTTTGCAGCAGGAAAAGCTCCTCCGCGAGCGTCTCGATGGTTTCCATGCGCAAGCGCATCGCCGGCGTGGCTTTCGCATTCAACACCACGAGATCCGCATCGCTTCCCGCTTCAAGCGTACCGATCCGGTCGGCCAATGAAAGCGCTTCGGCATTGCCGCGGGTCAGTTGCCAGAACGACGCAAACGGATTGAGCTTTTCGCCCTGCAAGGCAATGATCTTGTAGGCTTCGTCCATCGTGCGCAGCATGGAATAATTCGTGCCGCCGCCAACATCCGTCGCCGTCGCAATGCGCAGTGGTTTCGCGCGCTGCCGGTTCTCCTGATAGGGAAATAACCCTGATCCCAGAAACAGGTTTGAGGTCGGGCAAAAAACCGCCACCGATCCGCTGTCGGATAGCGCATCTCGCTCGCGGTCAGACAAATGGATCGCATGACCGAACAGCGCGCGCGGCCCTAGCAAACCGTATTGCGCGTACACGTCCGTATAATCCTTGGCCTGCGGATAAAGCTCACAGGTATAGGCAATCTCGGCATGGTTTTCCGATAGATGCGTCTGCATGTGCAGGTTCGGGTGCTCGCGCATCAGCGCACCCGCCATCTCCATCTGCTCCGGCGAAGACGTAATCGCAAAGCGCGGCGTCACGGCATAATGCTGCCGTCCCTTGCCATGCCATTCGGCAATCAGCGCATTGGTGTCGTCATAGCTTGATTGCGGCGTGTCCAGCACACCCGCTGGCGCGTTGCGGTCCATCATCACCTTGCCGGCGATGTTCAGCATGTTGCGCGAATGCGACTCCGCGAAGAACGCCTCGGCGCTGCATTTGTGCACCGTACAATAAGCCACCACGCTTGTCGTACCGTGACGGATCAGCTCGTCCAGAAACACGCGCGCAATGCGCCGCGAATGCTGCGGATTCGCAAACTTCGTCTCTTCCGGAAACGTATATTTGTTCAGCCAGTCGAGCAGTTCCGCGCCATAGGACGCTATCACCTGCATCTGCGGATAGTGCGCATGGCAATCGACGAAACCCGGCAGGATAAGGTTTGGCCGGTGATCAACGATCTTCACGTCTGCCTTCGCCTTGCCGGCCACGTTCGCATACGCACCTGATGCAACGATGCGGCCGTCCTCGATCAGGATCGCCCCATCCTCCTCATAGGAAAACGCCGAACGATCCTCGACGGATTCGGGCCAACGATGAAAACTCAACGTCCGCCCGCGCAGCAGTGTCTGGCTCATCGTGCGCTCTCATACCATGCAACGAGCAGCGCGCGTTCTTCCGGCGTTATCTGCGTGACATTGCCGGGTGGCATGGCGTGGCTGCGGCCGGCATTAATATAGATCTGCTCGGCATGCTCCGCTATTTCCGCATCGTTTTCGAGCTTCACGCCTTTTGGCGCGAAGTAAATGCCCTCATAGGACGGTTCATTTGCGTGGCACATGGAGCAGCGCCCAAGCACTGTGTCGCGCACCTTTTCGAAATGCACATCGGCCACCAGCCGCTCCGCCTGCATCGACATTTTCGGTTCGCCGGTCAGCACGCGCGGCACGGTCGAAAGCCAGATGATAATAATGAACAGAATGCCCGCAAGCAGCCACGTCCAGTAGGGCGGATTCTTTCCCGCATGGCCCGTGTTGAAGAAATGCCGGATCAACACGCCTATAATGAAAATGAGCGAGGCAATCACCCAGTTGAACTGCGTCCCGAATGCCAGCGGATAGTGGTTCGAGAGCATCAGGAACACGACCGGTAGCGTCAGATAGTTGTTGTGCGTCGAGCGCAGCTTGGCGATCTTGCCGTATTTCGGGTCAGGCGTGCGCCCGGCCTTCAAATCGGCCACGACGATCTTCTGGTTCGGAATGATGATGAAAAACACATTTGCGGTCATGATCGTGGCGGTGAAAGCGCCCAGATGCAGGAAGGCCGCGCGTCCCGTGAAAAGCTGCGTATAGCCCCAGCTCATCGCCACCAGCATGCCGTAGAGCAGCAGCATCAGCAGTGTCGGGCTGTCGCCGAGCTTGGACTTGCAAAGCAGATCATAAATCACCCAGCCAACGCCAATAGACGCCAGCGAAATCGCGATTGCAGTCGTGCCTGAAACATCCAGCACATTGCGATCCACCATCACGAGATCCGCGCTGCCATAATAGACCAGCGCCAGCAGGAAGAAGCCTGACACCCAGGTCATGTAGGATTCCCACTTGAACCAGACGAGGTGTTCCGGCAGTGCTTCCGGAGCAACCAGATATTTCTGGATATTGTAGAAGCCGCCGCCGTGAACCTGCCATTCTTCGCCATAGGCACCCTTCGGCAAGCCGGGTCGCTGCTTTAATCCGAGATCGAGCGCGACGAAATAGAACGACGAGCCAATCCACGCCATCGCGGTGATGATGTGCAGCCACCGCACGGCGAAGCTCGCCCAATCCCAGAAAATCACGAAATCCAGCATCAGAAACTCCCAGTCCGGCCATTCGGCCTGTGACTCCTCGGTGACGCGACTTTGACCCAATCCAAACCAATCGGAAAGAGAGCCAACTGTCGATGACTTTCAAAAAAACATTTAAAATAGATGCGCTATAACATTGAGCGGGCCATGGGAATGAGGAGGACGTTCAAATGGCATATTTAGATAATGTTTCGGTTTTCGTTCGCGTCGTCGAACTCGGCAATCTATCTGCCGCAGGGCGCGATATGCGCATCTCGCCCGCTGTAGCATCCAACAGAATCAAGGAGTTGGAGAAGCACCTCGGCGTGCGGCTCTTCAACCGCACCACTCGCCAACTAATGCCTACCGAACATGGCGCGGTGTTTTACGATGGCGCGAAAAAGGTGATGGATGCAATCGTGGAGGCCGAAGCTGCCGTGTCAGCACTTTCCGGCCAGCCGCGCGGCACAATCCGCGTCACCGCTCCGCTTGGGCTTGGTCGCCGGTTCATCGCGTCCGGCATCCCGGATTTCCACGACAAATACCCGGACATTCAGGTTCGGCTGCGCCTGTCAGACCACAATGTCGACATTCTGAAAGAAGGCATCGACGTCGCGTTCCGCCTCGGCATCATCGAGGATTCCAGTCTGCGTATGCGCGGCATCATGCAGTGCGAGCGCGTTCTGGTGGCATCACCAGAATATCTGGGCGCACGCGGCGAGCCAAAAACACCGGACGAGTTGATTGAACATCGCCACGACTGCCTGATGCTGCGCTTTCCGGGCACCAAAGAGCACTATTGGATGCTTCAAACGAAGAATGGCCCATCCAAATATGAAGTCACCGGCCCTTATGATTCAGACGATGGCGACGTGCTGACCAACTGGGCGTTGGGCGGTCGCGGCATCGTCTCAAAGCCGCGTTTCGAGATCGAATCCTATTTGCGCGAAGGGCAATTGCGGTTGGTCCTGCCGGATTATCCGCCCACGCCGATACAGTTCGCCGCCGTGTATCCGCACAAAAAACTGCAAGATCCCAAGGTGCGGCTGTTGCTCGATTTCATGGCCGACCGCTGCGAAAAGATGATCCGTGGAGCCCTCGCTGGCGCATGAGAATGGATTGATCAAGCCGTTTTTCGATGAAACCGTTTGCGTTACATTCGCGTTGTTAAATGCGAATAAACTTCAATTCAGTTCTGAATTCTTGAGGACAATGCAAATGGCCAAGCTCGAAACCCATAATGATCTGAAATCGAACACGCGCAAAACGGTGATTGATATTCTCAACGCCAGACTGGCCGATGCAATCGACCTCGCCCTCATCATCAAGCAGGCGCACTGGAACGTGAAAGGTCCAACCTTCATCGCGGTTCACGAATTGCTTGATCAGCTTCGCAAGGATCAGGATGAACACGTCGATACGGTTGCCGAACGCGTAGCTCAGCTTGGCGGCATGGCGCTTGGCACATCGCAATCGGTTGCCAGCCGCACGCCGCTTCCGGCGTATCCAACCGACATCTCCAAGATCAGCCAGCATCTGGAAGCGCTGGTAGAGCGCTACGCCATGACAGCAAAACTGGTTCGCAAGGCTATCGAAGATTGCGACGAAGCAGGCGACGCCGACGCTGCGGACATTTTCACCGCTTACTCGCGGTCACTGGATAAGAATCTCTGGTTCCTGGAATCGCATCTGCAGCCGGGCTGAGCGACAGCGCAGTCATAACCTCTGCAGCGGCCAGCGCGGCAATCACCGCTGGCCGCTTATCTTTTACGCTGTCCCCGCCAATCGGCGACACAAGTTGGCTGAATGCCGCTTCCGTCCCGCCCGCAGTACGCAGATACCAGCTTCGAAACGTCGCCTTCTTGGTTTTCGAGCCGATCATGCCGACATAGGCAGCATCGGTGCGCTTCAGCGCCTCCGCAACGATCAGAAAATCCAAAGCATGGTCGTGCGTCAGCACAAGGAATGCCGATCCCGCGGGCGCATCGCGTACCGCTTCTTCGGGCATAGGCGTCAGCCGCGTCTCAATCGTCTTTGGCAAGCCTTTGATTTCTTCGGCGCGCGTTTCAACCACGATCGTCTTCACCGGCAGCAGCGAAAGCGCCGCCGCCAGGGCGCGGCCCACATGCCCGCCGCCGAACACATAAATATGAGGCAGCGCAGCATCTTCCCGCGCCAATTGCGCTTGCAATTCCTCACGCATCGTTGCGTCCATCCGGCTTACCGAAAGCCCGACCCGGCCGCCACAGCACTGGCCGATCTCAGGACCCAGCGGAACGTCGAGCATCACCGCTTCGCCGTCCAGCGCCAGCAATTCGCGCGCCTTGTCGATGGCCATATATTCGAGTTGCCCGCCACCGATCGTGCCGAAAATCGCGTCGCGCGCGACAAGCATCCACGTTCCGGCCTCGCGCGGTGTTGAACCCTTGGCGGACGTCACCTGCACCAAGGCCGCGTCGCTGACGCGCTCCAGAAATTCGCTCAGATCTTTTACAAGCGAAGCCATCACACCATCATAGCACGAAGTTCATCGCGCCGCCTTCAACCGCTCAATTGCCATCAGAACACGCTCCGGCGTGGCAGGCGCGTCAAGCTGCGGATGTAGCTTGTGGTCAGCCACACTCGCAACAGCGTCGGTCAGCGCGTGATAAACCGCCATGCCCAGCATGAAGGGGGGCTCGCCCACGGCCTTTGATTTATACACCGTATTTTCGCGGTTCTCCGACCAGTCAGCCAGCGTCACATTGAATATCTTAGGACGATCCGAAGCCAGCGGGATCTTGTAGGTCGACGGCGCAAAAGTGCGCAGCCTACCCTTTGCATCCCACCACAATTCTTCTGTCGTCAGCCAGCCCATGCCTTGAATGAACGCGCCTTCGATCTGTCCAAGGTCGAGTGCCTTGTTCAGCGAACGCCCCGTCTCGTGGAGAATATCAACGCGCTCGACCATATATTCGCCGGTCAGCACATCGACTGAAACCTCGGCACACGCCGCGCCATAGGCATAATAATAAAATGGACGCCCCTGCCCCTTTGCGCGATCCCAGTGAATTTTCGGCGTCTTGTAAAAGCCCGCCGCTGAAAGCTGGATGCGCGCGAAATAGGCGAGCTTTATCAGCTCCCCAAACGGAATTTCCTGATTGCCGATCCGCACGCGGTTCGGCAGGAAAACGACCTGATCCTTCTCGACATTCCACTTTTCGGCAGCGAAATCGATCAGCCGCGCCTTGATCTGTCGCGCGCCGTCCTGCGCAGCCATGCCATTCAAATCAGCACCTGATGACGCCGCCGTCGCGGAGGTGTTCGGCACCTTGCCGGTCGTGGTGGCTGTAATCTTCACCTGATCGATGTCGATCTGGAATTCTTCGGCCACAACCTGCGCTACCTTGGTGTTGAGACCTTGCCCCATCTCCGTGCCGCCGTGGTTCAAATGCACCGAGCCGTCCGTGTAGACATGCACCAGCGCGCCCGCCTGATTGTAGTGCGTAGCGGTGAATGAGATGCCAAATTTCACTGGCGTTATTGCCAGCCCGCGCTTGATGAACCGGCTATTATTGTTGAACGCGCGGATTTCTCGCCGCCGCCCGTCATAGTCGGCGCTCTGTTCCAGCTCATCGAATATACGGTGAATAATATTGTCTTCGACGGTCTGGTGATACGGCGTCACATTCCTGTCGGTGGTGCCGTAGAAGTTCTTGCGGCGTATCTCCAGCGGGTCTTTGCCCGTCGCAAAAGCCACTTCATCGATGATCCGCTCGGCACCAATCATGCCCTGCGGTCCACCGAACCCACGAAACGCCGTATTCGACACCGTATTGGTATAAAACGGCGCAGAAACCGCCTTCACCGCCGGATAAAAATAAGCGTTGTCGCAGTGGAACAGCGCGCGGTCCGTCACAGGTCCAGACAGATCCGATGAAAACCCGCAGCGCGCGCCATATGTAAACTCGACGCCCAGAATATTGCCTTCATCATCGAAGCCGATTTCGTAGTCGATCAGGAAGTCATGCCGCTTGCCGGTGGCGGTCATATCGTCATCGCGATCCGGACGAATCTTCACCGCGCGGCCCAGCTTCTTGGCTGCAATCGCAGCCAGCGCCGCAAACTGGTTGCCCTGAGTTTCCTTGCCGCCAAAACCGCCACCCATGCGGCGAATCTCGATTGTCACGGCATGGCTCGGCACGCCAAGCGCATGACCAACCATGTGCTGCACTTCGCTCGGATGCTGCGTAGAGCAATAGATGGTTACGTCGCCATCTTCTCCCGGAACCGCCATGGAAATCTGGCCCTCCAGATAGAAATGGTCCTGCCCGCCATTGCGCACCTGCCCTTTGAGACGGCGCGGCGCTTTGCGTATGGCTTCCGCCGCATCGCCGCGCGTCAGCGTCAGGTTCGGCGTAACGAGCTTGTCCTTCTCGACATCCAGCCCGCCAATGTCCACGACAAACGGCAGTTCTTCATATTCGATTTTCGCCAGCTTGCAGGCTCGCCGCGCCTGTTCGCGCGTTTGCGCAATCACGCAGAAAATCGGCTGCCCATAAAACTGCACGACACCTTCGGCCAGCACCGGCTCGTCATGGCGACCGGTTGGCGAAATGTCATTGACGCCCGGCACATCCTTTGCCGTCAGCACATCGACCACGCCGGGCGCGGTCCGCACCGCAGCAAGATCGATCTTCACCATCTTGCCATGCGCAACAGTCGAGAGGCCGAGGCAACCATGCAGCGTGCCGCGCGGTTCCGGCATGTCGTCAATATAGATCGCCTCGCCGGTCACATGCTTATGCGCGGAATCATGCCGCTGGTCGGTATGCACCCCGCCCGCAATTTTCGTGGCCTTCACACTTGGCTGGTGAGCAGTCATCACGCGGCCCTCGAAACTTGGATCGGCGCCTTGGTGCCGGTCGTTTCTGCATAAAACCGCACGAGCAAGTTGCGTGCGGCCAATGCGCGATAATCCGCCGTCGCGCGCATATCGGTCAGCGGTGCAAAATCCTTGGCAAACTCACCAAGCGCGGCTTCAACCGTCGCCTCATTCCACGGCTTGCCCAAAAGTGCGGCCTCAACCGCGCTTGCCCGTTTCGGGGTCGCGGCCATGCCGCCATAAGCAATCCGCACCTCCTTCACGACACCGCCCTTCACCTCGATCAGAAACGCGCCAAGCGTGGAGGTAATATCTTCATCGCGGCGTTTCGACACTTTGTAAATCGCAAAATGCGTGCCCTTCTTCGGCACCGGCACATGCACCGCTTCCACGAATTCACCGGGCGCGCGGTCCTGCTTGCCATAGGCGATAAAATAATCCTGCAGCGAAATTGTCCGGCGCTTTTTGCCTCGCCGCAGCGTCAGCGATGCACCGAGTGCAATGAGCGGTGGCGGCGTATCACCGATCGGCGAACCGTTGGCGATATTCCCGCCGATCGTCCCCATATTGCGCACCTGTTCGCCACCGATCCGATTGATCAAGGTTCCGAGCGGAGGAATGCGTTTCGCCAGCGTTTCAAACGCTTCCGTATAGGTCACACCAGCGCCGATAGTTACGACGCCCTTCTCCTCGCTTATGGATTTCAACTCCTCCAGCCCGGCTATGAACACCACCGGCGCAATATCGCGCATATGCTTCGTTACCCACAGCCCGACGTCCGTTGAGCCTGCAACCACCGTTGCGGTTGGCTCGTCATTCAGCAGCTTCGCAAAATCATCGACGCTGGCTGGAACGACCAGCCGATCCTTACCCGAGCCAATCTCGACGCGCACGCCATCGCGCATGGCCGTCAGCCGCGCGACCACTGCATTGCGCTCGGCCAGCAGCGGGTCTTTCGAAGCCCTGCCATAGTCCGAGATGGCATGCGCTGCGCGAACAATTGCCTCGTAGCCGGTGCAGCGGCAGAGATTGCCCTGCAATGCCTTTTCAATCGCGGCATCTGTAGGGTTCGGCTCGCGCATCCGCAAACCGTAGAGCGACATCACAAAGCCTGGCGTACAGAAACCGCATTGCGAACCGTGGAAATCCACCATCGCCCGCTGCACAGGATGCAGCCGACCATCCGAACTTTTGAGGTGCTCGACCGTCACTACATGCGTACCATCCAGCGATCCGACAAACCGGATACACGCATTGACGCTTTCGTAGATCAGCTTGCCCGCGAGAAACCGCCCCACCAGTACCGTACACGCGCCGCAATCGCCCTCTGCGCAGCCCTCTTTGGTGCCGCGCAAATTTTGCCGCAGGCGTAGATAATCGAGCAGTGTTTCATCCGGCGCGACATCACGCAGCGCGACTTCCTCGCCGTTTAGCAGGAAGCGGATTTCCGACCTGGGTTGTGCCTTGGCCATTTTCCATCAACCCCTGAATGTTGGTTTGATTGCTTTCAACTCTCAACTCCCGCGATATGTCGAATAGCTATAGGGCGAGATGAGCAGCGGCACATGGTAGTGCTTGTCCTCGGCCATGCCGAAGCGTAGAGGCACTTGATCCAAAAACGCTGGCTCAGGCAATTTCTGCCCGGAAGCACGCAGATAATCACCGGCAAAGAAAACCAGCTCATAAACGCCCGTCGCGAAACTCTTGCCTTCGAGCAGCGGCGCATCAACGCGCCCATCCGCATTGGTCACGACCTCCAGCATCTTGTGGTGCGAGTTCCCGCTCACCTTATAAAGCGCGATCTTCAGCCCCGCTGCGGGCACACCCAGCGCCGTATCGAGAACATGGGTTGTCAGTTTTCCGCTCTTGCCTTCAGCCATATTCCCCTAGCCACCTTTTTGATGGTCAAACTTCCGTCGATTAAAGACCAATGCACAATAGGCCGGAAGCTCTTCACTTCAAAAAGCATTTTCAATTTTTTTAGGGGGAATATTCCAAACTCGCCACGTTATTGTTGAAGAAGATGAGGCTATCAAGCTGTTGAAAGCCGTTGCGCACTCATATGATAAGAGCAACACAGCGGCAGCGATCAGCGGAGACCATATGCGTTACGTTCGTGACATGCGCGGCTACGGCCAGAACCCACCCGATCCGAAATGGCCGGGCGGCGCTCATGTGGCCGTGCAATTCGTGCTGAACTATGAGGAAGGCGGCGAAAACTGCATTCTTCATGGCGACACTGCCTCCGAAGCGTTTCTTTCGGAAATTGTGGGCGCCGCGCCGTGGCTCGGCCTGCGCCACTGGAACATGGAATCGATCTACGAATATGGCGCGCGCGCTGGTTTCTGGCGCCTGCACCGCATGTTCACGCAAGCCAATGTTCCCGTCACGATCTACGGCGTCGCCTCCGCGCTCGCCCGCTCGCCGGATCAGGTGGCAGCCATGCAGCAGGCAGGCTGGGAAATCGCCTCGCACGGCCTGAAATGGATCGACTATCGCGAAACCTCGATGGAAAACGAGCGCCGCGACCTGCAGGAAGCAATTCGCCTGCACACCGAAGTCACTGGCGAGCGCCCAACCGGCTGGTATACGGGCCGCACATCGGTCAACACGGTGCGCCTTGTCGCGGAGGAAGGCGGCTTCACCTATCTCTCAGACACATATGATGACGATCTGCCCTACTGGCTCGACCATGACGGCCACGGCAATGCCATCTCGCCGCAACTGGTGATTCCCTACACACTCGACGCCAACGACATGCGCTTTGCCACACCACAAGGGTTCAACACCGGCGAGCAATTCTACACCTACCTGAAGGATTCGTTCGACACGCTTTATGCCGAAGGCAAGGCAGGCCGCCCGGCAATGATGAGCGTCGGTTTACACTGCCGCCTGGTCGGTCGCCCCGGTCGTGCCGCTGCGCTCAAGCGTTTCATTGATTATTTCCAATCACACGACAAGGTCTGGATTCCGCGCCGCATAGACATCGCGCGCCACTGGCAAGAAAATTACCCTTACAAAGCTCCGGCACTTCGCCCCTCCCGTATGGCGAAGGACGAATTCGTCAGCGCTTTCGGCGGCATATTCGAACATTCGCCTTGGATTGCCGAACGCGCCTACGGCTTGGAACTCGGCCCCGCTATGGACAGCGCCGGCGGGCTGCACAATGCGCTATGCCGCGTCTTTCGTTCCGCTGCAGAACAGGAGCGGCTTGGCGTTCTCACCGCTCACCCGGATCTTGCCGGCAAGCTCGCGCAGGCCAAGCGCCTCACCACCGAATCCACATCGGAACAGGCCAGCGCAGGACTAGATGCGCTCACCGACGCGGAGCGCGAGACGTTCACACGGCTCAACGCTGAATATGTCGCCAAATTCGGCTTTCCGTTCATCATCGCCGTTCGCGACAACACCAAAACGAGCATTCTTGAGGCGTTCAACAAGCGCCTCGCAAACAGTCGAGACGAAGAGTTTGCGACCGCCTGCAAGCAGGTCGAGCGCATCGCATGGTATCGGCTGAAAGACCTTTTGCCCGCATGACACAGAAACAGGGACAGCGGATGAAACTTCGCAATTATTACGCGCCGCAGGGCGGCCTGCCGCCGCAGACGGACCTCATCACCGATCGTGCCGTGTTTACGGAAGCCTATGCGGTTATTCCCCGTCGTGAATTTTCCGACATCGTCACCAGCTATCTGCCGCATTGGGACAAGACCCGCCTCTGGATCATCGCGCGCCCGCTCTCCGGCTTCGCGGAAACCTTCTCCCAATACATTATGGAGGTTCAGCCCGGTGGCGGCAGTGACAAACCCGAACCGGATACGGATGCCGAGGGCGTTCTATTCGTCGTAGACGGCGTTGTTTCGCTTGTTATTGAGGGCGAACAGTATGATCTCGCACCCGGCGGCTATGCGTATCTCCCGCCCTCGCAGCACTGGAAGCTGCGCAATCGCTCCGACGAGCCTGCCCGTTTCCACTGGATTCGCAAGGCATATGAATATGTTGAAGGGCTGGAAGCGCCGGACCCATTGGTTCTCAACGAGCAAGATATAGAACCCATCGCGATGCCCGACACTGATGGCAGATGGGCAACCACACGCTTCGTCGATCCTGCCGATTTGCGCCATGATATGCACGTCACAATCGTCACGTTCCAGCCGGGCGGCATAATTCCCTTCCCGGAAACGCACGTCATGGAACACGGCCTGTATGTGCTTGAAGGCAAAGCAGTCTACCGGCTCAACAATGACTGGGTTGAAGTCGAAGCTGGCGATTTCATGTGGCTGCGCGCTTTCTGTCCGCAGGCTTGCTATGCGGGCGGCCCCGGTCCCTTCCGCTACCTGCTTTATAAAGACGTCAACCGCCACCCACGCCTCGGTTATTTCCTGCGATGATGAGGGGTATCTGGCAATGAGCAAGCTAATCTTGGCAACTAAGCTAACCCGCGAAAACTTCGCACCATTTGGCGATGTGATCGACACGGGGGGCGACAATCATTATTCGATCAATGCTGGGCGCTGCGAGCGCTATCACGATCTCGCGCGTGTAGAAGCGACTGGCGAAAATGCCCGCGTTCTGATCTCTCTCTTCAAAGCAACGCCCTATGAGTTCCCGCTAAAGCTCGGCATGGTCGAGCGCCATCCTTACGGCAGCCAGGCATTCATCCCATTGTCCGCGCGTCCGTTTCTCGTCGTCGTATGCCACGACACACCAGACGGTCCTGGCGAACCTCACGCCTTCATCACCCAACCCGGACAGGGTGTAAACTATCCCCGCAATGCCTGGCACGGCGTTCTGACGCCCATCGGCGAACCGCAGGAATTCGTGGTCGTCGACCGCGGCGGCACCGAAAAGAACCTCGAAGAATTCCACTTCGCAAGCCCCTACGAGGTGCGATTGTCATGACGAACGAAACCGAATTGGCGGAGCGCCTGCTGGACGTCATCGAGAACGACATCGTGCCCAAAACGGCAGAAGGTGTTTCACATGGCAACAAGCTGTTTGGCGCGGCTATCGTTCGAAAAGACGACAAGTCGCTGGTGATCGCCGAAACGAACAATGAAATGGAAAATCCGCTCTGGCACGGCGAAGTTCATTGCCTGAAGCGCTTTTATGAAATGCCGAAGGCCGACCGTCCCGACACGCGCGACTGCATTTTCATCGCAACGCACGAGCCCTGTTCGCTGTGCCTGTCAGCTATAACATGGACCGGATTCGACAATTTCTACTATCTCTTCAGCCATGAAGATTCGCGCGACTCCTTCGCGATACCGCACGATCTGAAAATTCTGAAAGAGGTCTTCACGCTCGAGCCCGGCGGCTACAATGCCGAAAACGCTTACTGGAAAAGTCACTCCATCCGTAAGTTGATTCGCACGCTTCCAGAAGCAGATCGCAAGCGGCTGGAAGCGCGCATTGGTAAGATCTCTGCCGAGTACGACCGGCTTTCAAACCAGTATCAGGCCGACAAAGGCGACAACGACATTCCGTTGAATTAGGTTCGCAATCCCTGGCAATGCGCCACCGGTCTCATGCAGCGCGACAGTTACCGCCTTCAAGCGTTTCGCGCATCATGTTTGAAATACGCATCTGTAAGCGGTTGGTTACGGCACGCTCCCACTCGTTGGGAGCGTCATGATCACGTGGCCGTGGAATGGCCAGAAGGCGGTCGACAAATGAGGCCGAACCGCACATCGAAAGAAGCGCCTCGATCTCGGGGATCGGCGTTGCTTCGATAAACTGATTTGCGTGTTCCTGTACCATGCGCTGAATGTAACGCATGGTCCATGACAGCTTGAAGGCAGGAGCTTGGCAATTCCGCGACAAAGCGTGACAAAATTTTGCGCGCTTTGCCGCCTTGCTGAAAACGGCCCTCACACGTATCGATTAACGACGTTCTCCAGATACTCCTGTCGCCCGGAGCGCGGTTGAGGCTCGATTCCGTCTTTAACAACTCGCGCCGCTACCTCTTCCAGCGTGCGCTTGCCGGAAAGCATTGCCTTACCCTCGCCGCTGTCCCATCCGGAATAACGTTCTGCGAGTGGCTTGGACAATGCCTTGTCCTCCAGCATTTTGGCTGCGGCTTTCAGTCCGCGCGCACAGCAGTCCATGCCGCCGATATGGGCGATCAGCAGATCCTCGGGCTCAAGCGACTGTCGGCGCAGCTTGGCGTCAAAATTTGTGCCGCCGGTGGTGAAGCCGCCATTCTGCAGCACATAATAATAAGCCAGTGCCATTTCCGGAACGTTGTTCGGGAACTGATCCGTATCCCAGCCGGATTGATAATCATTACGGTTCATGTCGATGGAGCCGAAAATGCCCAGAGCGTCAGCCAACGCCAGTTCATGTTCGAAGGAATGTCCAGCGAGGATCGCGTGTCCCTGCTCGATATTGACCTTCACCTCTTTCTCAAGCCCAAAATCCTTTAGGAAGCCGTAGACGGTCGCCACGTCATAATCATACTGATGCTTGGTCGGCTCCTGCGGCTTCGGCTCAATCAGGATCGTTCCCTTGAAACCGATCTTCTTCACATAATCGATCACCATGCAGAGGAAACGCCCCGCCTGCTCTCGTTCACGCTTCAAGTCGGTGTTCAGCAGCGTTTCGTAGCCTTCGCGACCGCCCCACAGCACATAGTTTTCGCCGCCGAGTTTCTTGGTCACGTCGATGCACTTCTTCACCGTCGCTGCGGAATAGGCGAACACATCCGGGTCAGGGTTGGTCGCAGCACCGCTCATGAAGCGGCGGTTGGAAAACAGGTTCGCGGTTCCCCACAACAGCTTGACG
This sequence comes from Mesorhizobium denitrificans, assembly GCF_003403035.1. Lineage (GTDB taxonomy): Bacteria > Pseudomonadota > Alphaproteobacteria > Rhizobiales > Rhizobiaceae > Mesorhizobium_G > Mesorhizobium_G denitrificans. Next base: position 108,547 of record NZ_QURN01000010.1, read on the forward strand.
CCCGTGGCCTGCTGTTTTTGCGCAAAATAATCGGTGATTTCGTCCAGCCGCTCCGCACTTTCTGCAAAATTCTTGCCCTCTGGCCGCACGTCTGCATCGTGGAAGCAGTAGTACGGCGCGCCCAGCAGCGTGAACAGCTCAAACGCTACATCAGCCTTGTGCTTGGCGTGCTTCATGGTATCGCCAAACCACGGTCGCTCGAACGTCTGCCCGCCAAATGGATCGCCGCCGGGCCACGCGAAGCTGTGCCAGTACGCAATAGAAAAGCGCAGTTGGTCCTCCATGCGCTTGCCCATCACCATCTCGTCGGGATTGTAAAAGCGATAAGCGAGTGGATTTGTGCTGTCCGGTCCTTCATACTTCGCCGGCTTGATGTCGCCGAAGAAACGCGTCGTCATTGGTCTGCTCCCTTGATCGCTGGATAGAGCGCCACATAGCGCTGGTATGCATCATGGTAGGCGCCGCTCAGTTCGCCGACCGGCTCAATCGTTTCCGCCGTGCGCGGTGGTGTCAAAACCGCTGCCGGATCCGCATTTTCTGCTGCAATCAGGCCGAGCCGCGCCGCGCCGAATGCTGCGCCGAAATCTCCGTCGGCAGGCACATCGACCGGCAGGTTGAGCGCCGTCGCCACCGATTTCAGCCAATAGCGCGAGCGCGAACCGCCTCCGATAGCTGTCACCCGCGCCAGCTCCGTACCGGCCTTGCGCAGCGCTTCAAGGCTATCGCGGAAGGCGAACGAAACGCCCTCAAGCACAGCCTGCGTCAGCGCCGCCCTATCGGACTGATGCGCCAGCCCCGTAAACACACCGCGGATCGCCGCGTCATTATACGGCGTGCGCTCGCCGGAAAGGTAAGGCAGGAAAGTCTCACCACCCGGCGCTTTCAACGTCTCGCCAAGTTCGGCTGTCAACTCCTCCGGCTTCTTGCCGGTAATGCCGCTCAGCCAGGTCAGAGAATCCGATGCCGAAAGAATCACGCCCATCTGATGCCAGACATTCGGCAGCGCATGGCAAAACGTATGCACCGCGCTTGCCGCATTGGGCATATAGGAGCCGTTCGCAGCAAACAGCACGCCCGATGTGCCAATCGAAACAAAGGCTTGTCCGGGCAGCACCGTGCCCATGCCAGCCGCCGAAGCCGCGTTGTCGCCAGCCCCACCTGCAATCACGACGCCCGGCTTCATGCCCCATGATGCAGCAAGATCAGCGCGCAGCGTTCCGCCCTTCTCGGTGCCTTCCACCAGCGATGGCATCTGGCTTTCCGTCAGTTCCGTGGCGTCCAGCAATTCCTTCGACCAGCGCCGCCCGGCGACATCCAGCCATGCCGTACCGGCAGAATCCGACATTTCGGAAATGTGCTCGCCCGAAAGCCAAAGCCGCAAATAGTCCTTCGGCAACAGCACTTTCGCCACGCGCTTGAAAATGTCCGGTTCGTGTTTTGCCACCCAGACGAGCTTCGGCGCTGTGAATCCCGGAAACACAATATTGCCCGTTATCGTGCGAAAGCGAGGGTCGGCATCAAGCGCCGCCGCCTCGGCAAAACTGCGCGTATCGTTCCAGAGAATGCAGGGCCGCAGCACCTTGTCGGAACTATCCACAAGCGTCGCGCCATGCATATGGCCGGAAAGGCCAATGCCCTTCACCGCCGCCAGTTCGGCGCCATGCGAAACCTTCAGCGCATTGATCGCCTCATCAACCGCACGAATCCAGTCCGCCGGATCCTGCTCAGACCAGCCCGAATGAGGTCGCGACACATCCAGCGCGGCATGGCCGGATGCCACCGCTTTCTGGTTGGCGTCGATCAGCAGCGCCTTTACGCCAGACGTGCCGAGGTCAATGCCCAGATACATATGCCACTCCTCCTTACGGGGGCGCGGAGCCGAAGCTCGCGGCCTGACTGCAAGGCCCGCGCCGCCTTACTAGCAAAAAAATCAAATGGAAAAAACTGGTCCTACCAGATTCTTTTCACACTCAGCTTCCGGTTCGCACCGCAGCGGTTGCAATGCCCGCGCCAACAAGCATTGTGCCACCCGCCCGATTGAAAATGCTGATTGCTCGCGGATTTGCAAAAACCCTGCGCGCTCGCGCCGCCGCCAGCGCATATCCAAGTGCATTCAGGAAGGCGAGAACGAGAAATGTCGTTTCAAACACCAGCATTTGCGACCAGAAATCGGCATGGCGGTCGATGAACTGCGGTAGGAACGCAACGAAGAACGTGATGCTCTTCGGGTTCAGTGCCGTAACCACCCACGCATGGCCAATCATCTTCGCCGCAGACGCCGCATCGCGTTTCGGTTCAGCCTGAAATGTCCCGCCCGCGCGGAACAGCTTCACGCCGAGATAAATCAGATAGGCCGCACCCACGAGCTTCAGCACGGTGAACACAGTTGCGGATGTCGCCAGCAGCGCGCCCACGCCGAGCATGGAAAGCGTCATGGCCGTGAAATCGCCCAGTGCGACCCCGACAGCGGTCGGCAGCGCCGTACGCCACCCCTGCCCTAGTCCATAGGACACCACCAACAGAATTGTCGGACCGGGTATAACCAGCAGCACCGCAGATGCCGCACAAAAGGCAAGCCAGGTTTCGAATGTCATGCGCGCCTCTTACAATGAGGCACAGACTAGAACTGCCGCCGCACCTCTTGCCGACGCATAGCATGTCGCTCGCGAGGCGCAAATGGTTCAGCAAATTCCTGGATCGCCGCTCCTACCAAAACGCCCGGAAAAGAACAGCGTTTCACTGTGGCCGACAATACTGGTGACATGCTCCGCATCCCCTTAACCGCCCGATTGTGCCCCGATTGTGCCCCGATTGTGCAATGCAGCATGATACTACCCGCAGCCTCTGGACGGCTTTGTGACGAAAAGCGGGAAAAGTCGCGGCAAACCCGGTTTTGGCAGCCCCACAACGACTTACGCGCTTATATTCCTTTGAAAAGAAACGCTTTTCGGCTTTCACCCTTTATCAACCATAAGCCTTGAAAATGCGGGACAATTGGCTTGTCGGAGCCGTGGCCTCAGTAACTTTGTGTGGGTGTGTATGTTGCCTAAGCATTCGTCTGAAAATTCCGAACCCTCGCGTTCCGAATTCTCCATCACGCGCAGAACAGCGCTGTTCGGTTTCGGCTCTGCGCTACTTGGCGCGGCCGGTTGCTCGACTATCGATTTAAGCGCCGGCGTTCCGGCGATGAGCAGCGTCGACATGGCGCCCACGGGCGCGATCCGTCCGCAGATCAGCATCGACCGCAACGTCACGAATCCGGAGTTGATGTACGCCTCGTTTGAGGATTCCGGCTTCGTGCTGCCCGCGATCCCTTATCAGAAGGTCAAGCCGGAGTTCCGTCGTCAGATCGTCGTCGATCCCACTGGCGAGGCACCGGGAACACTCGTTGTCGATACCAAGAACCGCTACCTCTATCTGGTTCAAACCGGCGGCGAAGCGCTGCGCTACGGCGTGGGTATCGGCAAGGCTGGTTTTGAGTGGTCGGGTCGCGGCGTCATTCAATATGGCCGCAAATGGCCGACATGGACTCCGCCGAAGGAAATGATTGCGCGCAAGCCGGAAGTTGGCAAATGGGCGGGTGGACAGCCGGGCGGTCTGGATAATCCGCTGGGCGCACGCGCGCTCTATATCTATCGCGACAATCAAGACACGGGCTATCGCGTTCACGGTTCACCAGAGTGGTGGACCATCGGTCAGGCCATGTCGTCAGGCTGTGTGCGCATGATGAATCAGGACGTTATCGACCTATTCGACCGCGTGAATTCCAATGCGGTTATGAACAAGACGCAAATCGTTGTGCTGTAGCCATTTCTTCTCTCGCAATTGAGGTCTAAAACGATTAGACCGCGTCCCCGTAATTGTGGGAGGAGAACACCATGCCCAAGACTTTCGTCATAGCTCAAGGCGGCGGCCCCACCGCCGTCATCAACCAGACACTTGCTGGTGCAGTCGCAGAGATCGAACGGCGTTATCCTGACGCCCGCATCCTTGGCGCACGGCATGGCGTGCGTGGTGTTCGAGATGGCGATTATGTGGATTTTTCCGATGTGCCGCCCGCTCGTATGCGCGCTATCGGCAACACGCCCGGCGCTGCTCTTGGCTCCACCCGCGACAAGCCAGATGCTGCCTATTGCGAACAGGTTCTGAAAGGCCTGCAGAAAATCAATGCCGACGCTTTCATGTATATTGGCGGCAATGACACCTCCGGCACCCAGCAGATATTGACTGATGCAGCTGGCGGCTCGATGGCTTTCGTCCACGCGCCCAAGACCATAGACAATGATCTTATGGAAAACGACCACACGCCCGGCTTCATCTCCGCTGGCGAGTTTGTCGCCGGCGCATTCCAGAGTGTCGATCTCGATTTTCGCGCCCTGCCCGGCATCTATGTCGGCATCGTCATGGGCCGTCACGCCGGTTTCCTCACCGCCGCAGCGGCAGCATGGCGCGACGATGAGGATGATGGCCCGCACCTTATCTATGTGCCGGAGCGTCCCTTCTCGACCGCGCGCTTTATCGATGATGTGAAGCGCACGATGGACAAATACAAGCGCTGCGTGGTGGCCGTTTCCGAAGGCGTCACGACAGAAGACGGCAAGTCGCTGGTCGAAAGCATTGTCGGCGCAGACAAGGTCGAGCGCGACGCCCACGGCAACGTCAAGCTTTCCGGCAGCGACCTGAACCGCGCCTTTGAAACCGCCCTTGCCAATGGTTTGCCGGGCAAGCGCGCACGCGTTGACGCTCTCGGTTACATGCCGCGCGGCTACATCGGCGCGATCAACGCCACGGACGCCCGCGAGGCTTATGAGGCGGGGCAATATGCCATTCAGGTTGCCGAAGAAGGCGGCGGTTCCGTTGCGCTCAAATATGAGGGCGGCAAAACCGTCATGCGCAAGGTGCCACTCTCGGCGGTCGCCGCCAAAACGCGGCACATGCCAGAAGATTTCCTGGCTGCCGACGGCACGCATCTGGCGCAGCCCGGCATCGATTATTTCAAGCGTCTGATCCCACGCAAATACGAAGTTGGGCGGCCTTTCGTCTGAGCCGCGCCAAACTTGAAAAATAATTGTCGGCGCCATTGGGCGCTATTCGTCCTTGGCATGACGCGCAATGCTGCGCACATGTGAGGAGAATGCTATGCCAATCGTACAGAAAATCGCGCCGTGTCTCTGGTTCGACTTCAACGGCGAGGAAGCTGTTACCTTTTACACGTCAGTTTTCAAAAATTCGCGCATTTTGCGAACCGCTCACTATCTCAAGGACGGCCACGCACCTGAAGGAACGGTGATGGTCATCGAGTTCGAACTTGAAGGAGTGAAGCTCGTGGCCCTCAATGGTGGGCCACACTTCAAGTTCACCGAAGCCATTTCGTTGATGATCGAGTGCAAGGATCAGGCCGAAATCGACTACTACTGGAATGCGCTGCTTGAAGGTGGCGGAGAGCCGGGACCATGCGGTTGGCTCAAGGACCGCTTCGGCCTTTCATGGCAAATCTACTGGAGCCCTGCCATCAAAATGTACACCGATCCTGATCAGGAAAAGGCAAACGGTGCATTTCAGGCGCTCATGAAAATGGGCAAGATCGAAATCGCAACCTTGCAAAACGCCTTCGATGGCAAATAGGTAAATTGCCCTCACCCTTACCCTCTCCCCCGTGAAGAACAGGGAGAGGGGCAGCGCTGCTTTTGATAACAGGCAAACGCCTTCAAGCAGGCGGTATAAAAACCTGCGAAATCTTCTTAAACACCGGCAGCTTTTCCAACTGTTCGGAAAACGCGTTGAGCGTGGGATAATCCGAACCATCGGCTAACCCCGGATGCGCTTCCTTGATGTGGCGAAGGCAAGCCGCGACAGCGATGTCGGGATATCCGAGATTCTCACCAAACCAATATGTCGAGGTCAAATCTGCGCACTCGCGCTCCAGCACCGCCAGACCCGCCCTGATCTGCGTAAGCAAACGTTCGACTAGAACGTCCGACGGCTGCTTGTGCAAAACCTGCTCGTAGAAAAGCCGCACCGCAAGATCCGACAGGCCGGACGCAAGCCCTACAACCCGCATGGCGCGATAGCGGGCAGGCTCCTTAACGGGAAACAGTCTGCGCTCCGCCGATACCAAGCCATCAATGTAATCGACAATCGCAGACGTCTCGATCAGCACTTCGCCGCCGTCCAGCACAAGCGTGGGCACGCGCGTTAGCGGATTGTACTCCCTCAGCTTGTCCGCATCGCCAAATGTGGACCAGGGCCAGTGCTCGAACTCCAAGCCGTAGAGCGTCAGCGCAATACCGACACGCCGCACAAATGGAGAATCATATTGACCGATCAGGATCATCGAAAAGCCCTCTTAGCATTCGATAATCCTCCAGCGTTCGATTCCCGGCAAGCGAGCCAGATGCCCGAAAGCAATTATTCCTGACAGCCTCCGGTCAACCCATCCGCTCCGAAACATAGCTACCGGGGCTCGCCGGAAACACCACTGTTCTGTTGCCATTGATAAAGGTGCGATGATGGATATGCGCATGGATGGCGCGCGCCAGCACCTGGCTTTCCACATCGCGGCCAATCGAAACATAATCCTCGGCGCTCTGCGCATGTGTAATTCGCGCGATGTCCTGCTCGATGATCGGCCCTTCGTCCAGATCGGCGGTCACATAATGCGCCGTCGCGCCAATCAGCTTCACGCCGCGCTCATAGGCTTGCTTGTAAGGGTTTGCACCCTTGAAGCTCGGCAGGAACGAGTGGTGGATATTGATGATCTTGCCCGACATCTTCCGGCAAAGATCATCGGACAACACCTGCATATAGCGCGCCAGCACGATAAGTTGCGCGCCCGTGTCTTCCACGACATCCATGAGTTGCGCTTCCGCTTTCGCCTTGTTCTCTTTCGTCACCACAATGCGATGGAACGGAATGTCGTGATTCACGACGACTTTCTGATAGTCGAAATGGTTGGAAATCACGCCGACAATATCAATCGGCAGTGCGCCGATCTTCCAGCGATAAAGCAGATCGTTAAGGCAATGGCCGAAACGCGACACCATCAGCAGCACCTTCGTGCGGTCGCGGCTGCTGGAAAACTCATAATCCATTTCGTACCGCTCACCAATTGGCTTAAAGCCTTCGAAAATATCGTCCGCCAACACCCCCTCTTGCGAGGTGAAGGAAACGCGCATGAAGAATTTCTTCGTGCCAAGATCGTCAAACTGTGAGGAATCAACGATGTAGCATCCCTTCTCGGCCAGATAGCTTGAGATGGCCGCGACGATCCCGCGCACGGATGGGCATGAGACGGTCAGAACATAGTGGTCGAGAATCATCGTTGTCTCTTTCAAACTGGGAACCGGCCAACTTCAGCCGTCATGCGCAAAGACCTATCGTCCGAAGCGCAGTTTCGCTTGCTTTTTTGCGACCCATTCGCGGCGTGGTCGGATTAGCGTGTCTCGTCCACCGCTTCCGGCACTTCCCCAACTGCTTCCGGCACTTCTATTGTCTGGAGCGTGTTGAGGGCAGCGCCGCCGATTGCGCCTATAACGGCGCGCGCGAGATTACGCCCCGCAAGCCGGAAGTCCTCGTTGACGACCAGAATTTGCGGCCTGAAAATGGGTAGCAAGCGGAACGACTGCTTGGATACGATGTCAATGTCGCGCCCCAGCTGCAGCCCCGCTTCCTCAATCCCCGCCACGATTGAGAAGGCCGCACCACCCGCGCTAGACACGATGCCGTCTGGCGGCTGCTTGCGCCGCATCATCTCCAGCGTCGCCTCGCGTATCGCCTCCATCGTGTCGTCAGTCGTCACGTGCGGAAACGGAACCTCCGAGACGCCCTCGCTTGCCAGCGCATCGCTAAAGCCGTCGCGCGTATGCTGCGCATAAAGAAGTGACGCGCTCGGCCCCAGCAACGCAAGCCGTTTGCGGCCTCGCCGCACCAACCGCTGCACAGCAATCTGGCCGAATGTGTAATTGTCGAAATCATGGAACGCGTGCGCTGGCTTCACCAGCGTCCGCCCGTGCGTCGCGAACGGAAAACCGCGCTCCGCCAGATAGCGCACACGCGGATCGTTCGGCTGTGTTCGCGAAATGATGATGCCGTCCGCCGAGCCAGTCTCCACCACATAGCGAATTGGCTCCATCGGGTCATTGTCGCGCGAATATGGCGTCAAGATGAGATGGTAGGGCGTCTGCGCGAGGTGTTCGGAAACGCCGTAGACGATGTCCGAAACAAAGCCGCCTATGGATTCCTGTGTGTCGAGGATAAGGCTGATGACATTCGTCTTGCCCGTGCGAAGGCGTACACCGGCACGGTTGGGACGATAGCCCACCTGCCGCGCAACGAGCTGCACCCGCTTGCGCGTTTCAGGACCGATTTCCGGCGCATCCTTAAGCGCACGAGACACGGTCGTCACGCCCAGCCCCGTCATAAAGGCAATCGTTTTGAGCGTCGGGCGCTCCCCTTCAGAGGGTAAGCTCCTGCCTTCCTGCTGGTCGGATTCCATTCCTCAAAGCCCCTAGCGCTGATTGCGCCAACGCCCGCTGATACGCCCAAAACCAGCGCAAGACAATAAAATCTGAAACGTTACAGATATTTTTGCAACGCACCAATCTCCGCTTGTGCAATGCAATAGCCGCCGAAAAGGTAAGTAATATCAAAATGCTCAATTCGCAGCCATTCCATTGATTCACAGGCCGAGATCCTCATTTTCGACCAAGGGTTGCGGAGCGCTCAAACATCGACTAGTGTTTATCTGTAACGTTACAGATTTCTGGGAGGAGCTAATGCGTTATCGAATTCTGGTGGCTGCCTTCGCAGCCGCAACCACATGCGGTTATGCTGGTGTCGCCAGCGCGACTGATCTCGAAGTCACTCACTGGTGGACCTCCGGCGGCGAAGCGGCGGCGGTCAAGGAACTCGCCAAGGCGTTCGACGCCACCGGCAACAAATGGGTCGATGGCGCCATCGCCGGTTCCGGCGGCACGGCCAGGCCGATCATGATCAGCCGCATCACCGGCGGCGACCCGATGGGCGCAACTCAATTCAATCACGGACGTCAGGCCGAAGAGCTTGTGCAAGCGGGTTTGATGCGTGACTTCACCGATCTCGCCGCCAAGGAAAAATGGACGGAGATCGTTCGGCCGAAGAGCCTGCTCGATAGCTGCACCATAGACGGCAAAATCTACTGCGTGCCGGTCAACATCCATTCATGGCAGTGGCTCTGGCTCTCCAACAAGGCATTCGAAACCGCTGGCGTTCCCGTCCCGAAAAACTGGGATGAGTTTGTAGCCGCAGCACCCAAGCTCGAAGAAAAGGGCATCATTCCGCTCGCGCTCGGCGGTCAGGCCTGGCAGTCCTCCGGGGCGTTCGACGTCATGCTCGCGGCGCTTGGCGGCAAAGACCTGTTCCTGAAAGTCTATCAGGACAAGGACGCCGAAGTAGCCGCCGGGCCGGAAATGGCCAAGATTTTCAAGGCAGCAGACGACGCCCGCAAGATGGCGAAAAACTCCAATGTTCAAGACTGGAATCAGGCGACCAATCTCGTCATCACCGATAAGGCCGGTGGCCAGATCATGGGCGACTGGGCGCAGGGCGAGTTTCAGATCGCCGGCAAGGTCGCAGGCAAGGATTATACCTGCCTGCCCGGCCTTGGTGTAACGGAAATGATCGCGACCGGCGGCGACGCCTTCTACTTCCCCGTACAGAAGGATGCGGCAAAGACCGCAGCGCAGGAAGTGCTCGCCACAACCCTGCTCGATCCCAAGACACAGGTCGCGTTCAACCTCAAGAAGGGTTCGCTGCCCGTTCGTGGCGACGTTGACCTCAACGCCGCAAACGACTGCATGAAGAAGGGCCTCGACATTCTCGCCAAGGGCAATGTCATCCCGTGGACCGATCAGCTGCTTTCGCAGGATTCGCAAAAGCAGAAGGAAGACCTCATGTCAGAGTTCTTCTCCAATCCGAACCTCTCGGTCGAAGACGCGCAAAAGCGCTTCGCCGAGATCATCGCTTCGGCTGATTAATCAGCGCTCTGCGATAACTCAGGCCGGCCCCGCGCCGGCCTGCCTATCACAACGAGGCTGCAAAATGTCGAGTGCCGGAAAGCGCCCTTCGCAACTCACGCGAAACCTCAGTGCCAAGATCGCTTCGATCCCGATGATGCTGACCGCATTGGTCATCTTCGTCGGCGGCACAGCCTGGACCGTGTTCTATTCCTTCACGAACTCGCGTCTGCTGCCGCGTTTGAACTTTGTCGGCTTCAATCAGTATGAACGGCTTTGGGCCGCGCCGCGCTGGAACGTCGCCGTCGAAAATCTCGCCATCTATGGCGTGTTGATGTTGATCTTTTCGCTCCTCATCGGCTTTGTGCTCGCCGCATTGATGGACCAGAAAATCCGTTTCGAAGATACGTTCAGAACCATCTTCCTTTACCCCTTCGCTCTGTCCTTCATCGTCACCGGCCTTGTCTGGCAATGGCTGCTCAATCCTGATTTCGGCGTGCAAGCGGTGGTGCGTTCGCTTGGCTGGACAAGCTTCACATTCGACCCCCTCTACGACCAGCGGATCGTAATCTACGGCATCCTCATCGCGGCACTTTGGCAGGGCACCGGCCTAGTTATGTGTCTGATGCTGGCAGGTTTGCGCGGCATTGATGAAGACATCTGGAAAGCCGCGCGGGTTGACGGCATCCCGACATGGCGCACCTATGTCCAGATCATCATCCCCATGATGCGCCCGGTCTTCATCACAACACTGGTGATCATCGCCGCCTCCATCGTCAAGGTCTACGATCTCGTCGTCGCGCAAACGAGCGGCGGGCCGGGCATCTCCTCGGAAGTGCCTGCGAAATATGTCTACGACTACATGTTCCACGCGCAGAATTTGGGACAAGGCTTTGCCGCCTCTACCATGATGCTGCTGTCGGTCATCATCATCGTCATTCCGTGGGCCTATCTCGAATTCGGAGGGCGCAAGCATGCTTGATCCTTCCGGCCCGCGCGGCTCGCGTCCGCGCCCCGTGCTTTCGTCGCGCAACATCATCATTTACGGCACGCTTTTCGTCGTCGCATTCTATTACCTGATTCCGCTTTACGTGATGGTCGTGACCTCGCTCAAAGGCATGCCCGAAATCCGCATGGGCAACATCTTTTCCCCGCCGATGGAAATCACTTTCGAGCCGTGGGTGAAGGCTTGGGCAACAGCATGCACCGGGCTGAATTGCGACGGGCTTTCGCGAGGTTTCTGGAACTCGGTGATCATCACCGTTCCGTCCGTCATCGCCTCCATCGCAATAGCGTCCGTAAACGGCTACGCGCTCGCCAACTGGAAGTTCAAAGGCGCGAATATCTTCTTTACGATCCTGATTGTCGGAGCTTTCATCCCCTATCAGATAATGATCTATCCGATTGTCATCATCCTGCGCGACATCGGCCTTTACGGAAGTCTATTCGGCCTCATCATCGTGCATTGCATCTTCGGTATGCCGATCCTCACATTGCTGTTCCGCAATTATTTCTCGGCTTTGCCGCAGGAATTGTTCAAGGCCGCACGCGTTGATGGCGCGGGCTTCTGGCAGATTTTCCTCCGCATCATGCTGCCCATGTCGCTGCCTATCTTCGTGGTTGCGGTCATCCTGCAAGTTACGGGCATCTGGAACGATTTCCTGTTCGGTGTCGTCTACACCCGCCCCGACACCTACCCAATGACAGTGCAGCTCAACAACATCGTCAACTCCGTGCAGGGCGTGAAGGAATACAACGTCAACATGGCCGCCACGATCCTCACGGGGCTGGTTCCGCTCATCATCTACTTCGCTTCGGGCAAGCTATTCGTGCGCGGCATCGCCGCTGGTGCGGTGAAGGGATAGGCGCATGACAATATCCAACGGCACCAGCGTTTCGGTTCGCGAGCTTCGCCTGAATTACGGCAATCTCGAAGTTCTGAAAACGCTCAACCTCGACGTTGCCGACGGCGAGTTTCTAGTCCTGCTCGGGCCCTCGGGCTGCGGCAAGTCTACCCTGCTGAACTGCATCGCCGGATTGCTGGACATCACTGACGGGCAGATATTCATCAAGAGCAAGAACGTTACCTGGCTGGAGCCGAAAGACCGCGACATCGGCATGGTCTTCCAGTCCTATGCGCTCTATCCGCAAATGACCGTCGAGAAAAATCTATCCTTCGGTCTGCGCGTCGCAGGCACCCCGAAGGCGGAAATCGCAGAGCGCATCAGCCGCGCATCGCAGATGCTGCAAATCGAACCGCTTTTGCAGCGCAAACCAGCAGCACTTTCCGGCGGGCAGCGGCAACGTGTCGCCATCGGGCGCGCGCTTGTCCGCGATGTCGATGTGTTCCTGTTCGATGAGCCGCTGAGCAATCTCGACGCCAAGCTGCGTTCAGAACTCCGCGTCGAGATCAAGCGGCTGCACCAGCGCCTGCAAAACACCATGATCTACGTCACCCACGACCAGATCGAGGCCATGACGTTGGCGGATCGCATCGCCGTCATGCGCGGCGGCGTCATTCAGCAACTCGACGCTCCGCAAACCATCTACAACCGCCCCGTCAATCGTTTTGTCGCGGGCTTTCTCGGCTCGCCCGGCATGAATTTCCTCAATGGCAATATCGGCGCGGACGCCTCCACCTTCCAGGTCGGCGACGTATCGGTGCCGCTTGAGCGCTACACATTCGAGCAATCGGTTTCACCCGACGCACCCGTCGTGTTCGGCATCCGCCCCGAGCATATTGCTGTCGGCACCGCTGCCAGCGCACAGCCCTTCAGCCAGAACGTGAAGGTCGAAATCATGGAGCCGATGGGTTCGGATACGCTTGTCTGGTCCAAGCTCGGCGGCAACAATTTCGCCTTCCGTGTCGAAGCCGAAAATCATCTACGAACCGGCGATGTGACGCGGATCGGCTTTGATCCCGCACGAGCCTCAATATTCGACGCAGACGACAACCGCATTTAGCCAACTACAGGAAACGACGATGGACTGGTCCTATCAGCTATATTCCTCCCGCAATCACACGCCATGGCCTGATGTGCTCAAGGGTCTTGCAAAAGCTGGCTACAAGCGTGTCGAAGGCTTCGGCGCCGTCTACGAGGATCCCAAGGCGTTCCGCGACGAGCTGAAGAAGAACGGCCTCACCATGCCGACCGCCCATTTCCCGGTCGAAATGCTGGAGAAGGATTTTGCCAAGGCCGATGCCATCGCCAAGACCTTGGGCGTCAAGGTCATCGTTTGCCCCTATCTCGTAGCCGAAGCACGTCCCACCGCAGCCAAGGGCTGGGACCAGTTCGGCGCGCGCCTCGCCAAGATCGCCAAGCGGGCCAAGGAAGCAGGTTATGGCCTTGCCTGGCACAACCATGATTTCGAGTTCCATCTTCTGCCGGATGGGTCATCGCCCATGCGCCGCATCCTTGACGCCTTTCCCGATATCGGCTGGGAAATGGACGTTGCATGGATCATTCGCGGCGGTACGGATCCCGCTGCGTGGATCGCTGCGTATGGACCGCGCATCGTGGCGGTGCACGTCAAGGACATTGCGCCCGCCGGTCAGAATCTGGATCAGGACGGTTGGTCCGATGTCGGACATGGCGCGGTCGATTGGAAGGGCATCTACAAGCTGCTCCGGTCGAAGAGCAAGGCCAAGTATTTCATCATGGAACACGACAATCCTTCCGATGCGTCGCGCTTCGCCAAACGTTCCATCGCCGCTGTCAGCAAGTTCTGAGGAACATTGAAAATGGCTAAGACACTCGGCATCGGCATTATCGGCTGCGGCAATATTTCGGCCACCTATTTCGGCCTCTCGCCCATGTTCAAGGGCATAGAGGTTCGTGCGGGCGCAGACATCAACATGGACGCAGCAAAGGCGCGCGCCAAGCAATATGGCGTGCGTGCTGAAACCATTGCCGATCTGCTCAAGGCGAAAGACATCGACATCGTCGTAAACCTGACCGTCCCCGCGGCGCACTATGAAGTGTCCAAGCAAATCATCGACGCAGGCAAGCACGTCTATTCGGAAAAGCCATTCGTCCTGTCGGTCAAGGATGGGCAGGACCTGCAAAAGCGTGCCGCGAAAAAAGGTCTGCGCGTCGGCTCCGCGCCGGACACATTTCTGGGCGGCTCGCACCAGTTGGCGCGCCATCTCATCGACAGCGGCAAGCTCGGGAAAATCACCTCCGGCACGCTGCACATAATGAATCACGGCATGGAACACTGGCATCCGAATCCGGACTTCTTCTTCCTGCCCGGCGGCGGTCCCGTCCTCGACCTCGGCCCGTATTACATCGCCGACCTCATAAATCTTATCGGTCCGGTAAAGCGGGTCGCGGCTTTGACCACAATCCCGGCCAAGGAGCGAACCATTTCGTCAAAGCCGCGCAAGGGCGAAAAGCTGAAAGTCGAAACACCGACCACCATCCTCGCGCTGCTGGAGTTCGAGAACGGCGCAGCGGTCACACTGAATGCAAGCTGGGATGTCTGGGCGCACGGTCATTCGCCCATCGAACTCTATGGCGAAGAAGGTTCGCTTTTCATCCCGGACCCGAACTTCTTCGGCGGCGAGGTGCGTTACACAAAGCAGGGCAAGCCTGTCACCAGGGTCGCGAAGTGGGAGCATCCATTCGGTGTGCCGAACCAGCAGCACAGCGAAGGCGCAATGGCGAATTATCGTACAGCCGGTCTGGCGGATATGGCGCTGGCGATCCTGGCCGGTCGTCCGCATCGCTGCTCGCAGGAAGTCGCGCTGCACACGGTCGATGTGATGACGGGCATCCTGCGCTCCGGCGAAACCGGCAAATTCGTCAATATGGTCACGACATGCGAGCGTCCCGCCGCTCTGGGCGTTCAGGAGGCGAAGGCGCTACTGGCCAGCAGACGCAAATAGCCCTGAAGTCCTATTGTTAAACTGCGCGCCTATGACCAGATGGGTATGATAGCCCATCGGCGTCATAAGGAGATGAAGCATGCGGAGTCGTTCGCTCGGACAAACAGGTCTTTCCATCGCACCGCTGGTTTTCGGCGGCAACGTCTTTGGATGGACCATCGATGAACAAACGAGCTTCAAAGTGCTCGACGCGTTCGTCGACCACGGCTTCGACGCAGTCGACACTGCGGACTGCTATTCCGCTTGGGCGCCCGGAAACAAGGGCGGCGAATCCGAGACGATCATCGGAAACTGGCTGGCCTCGCGACCCGGCCGGCGCGACAAGGTCAAGATTTTCACCAAGGTTGGCTCGGTCGATGGCGGGCCACATTCCGGCGGCCTGACTGAGCCGTACATCATTCAAGCCGTAGAGCGCTCGCTCAAGCGCCTGCAGATCGACGTCATCGACCTCTATTTCGCGCATTGGCCGGACCCTGCGGGCACCAGCTATGCCGAAACGCTCGGCGCATTCGACAAGCTTATGAAGGCGGGCAAGGTCAAGGCAATCGGCGTTTCAAACGTCGACGCCGCGCAACTGGCCGCGTCGTTCGAGGCAGCCAAGAGCAACGACCTGCCCGCCTACCAAGTCCTCCAGCCGGAATACAATCTTTACAACCGCTCCTCTTACGAAGGTCCGTTGCGCGATCTCTGCATCGCTAAAAAACTCGGCGTGATCACCTATTTCAGCCTCGCCTCTGGCTTCCTCTCCGGCAAATACCGTTCCTCGGCGGATTTCGGCAAATCCGCGCGCGGCGGCGGAATGGCCAAATATCTGGACAACAAGGGCAAGGCTATCCTTGCCGCGCTGGACGACGTTTCCGCCCGCCATTCTGCAAACCCTGCCGAAGTCGCGCTCGCTTGGCTCATGGCACGCGAGGGCGTAACCGCACCCATCGCCAGCGCCACCAGTCCGGCTCACGTTGCGAGCTTCGCAAAAGCCGCCGCCCTTTCGCTGTCATCAGATGACATGGCGATGCTCACAGCCGCAGGCGAGACGCGCTAAACAACATATCCTGCGACCGGCGGAAAACCGCCGGTCCACCTCGTCCAATAGCACCGAACACCGACGGCAGCCTCGCGGCTCCCCGACTGGCAATTCGCTATGGTCAGGAATTCGTAACCATCCCCACATTTGGGCTGTGGGCGACTTGACCGGGTCAAGTCATATGTTAATCTCCTAATATTAATGATACTAATTAAGCGGAGGCGGATTTATTCCGTTCCGTCTGATGGCGTGCAGAGATTTTGCGCGGAGCGCGGGTCATGTCGACACGCGAGGAAATTCAAGTGATCGGAGTTCTGGCCCCACAATGAAGATCTGCTTTTCCCATTTTGTCCCCTCCTCCCGCAGCACAAATCTGGTTCGGTCGATCTGGCTCAGCTTGCTGGCCTCAACCTCGCTGACCATCCAGCCCGTTCTGGCTCAGGACGTTCTGCCGACAGGCGGCAATGCCACGGCTGGCAGTGTGGTGATTGGAACCACCGGCAACACCATGACGGTGCGACAGGCTACAGACAAAGCCATTGTGAACTGGAACGGCTTCAACGTCGGCGCGGGCAAAAAGGTCGATTTCGTGCAGCCCGGCAGCGGCTCCGCAATCCTGAATCGCGTTACCGGAAGCACCCCCTCCACCGTCGCGGGGCAGATCACCGGCAATGGTCAGGTCTACCTCATCAACCCAAATGGCATCGCGATCACCCAGACTGGCACGGTTAAAGTCGGCAGCGGCTTCGTCGCATCTACGCTCGACATCACCGACAAGGATTTTCTGGCCGGCACCCTTTCCTTCAAGGGCAATGGCGCATCCGCAAACGTGTCGAACGCGGGCGTAGTCACGGTCGGACGCGGTGGCTATGCCGCACTTTTAGGCGGCACTGTTCAGAATAGCGGACTGATCGCAGTTCCGCTCGGCAAGGCCGGGCTTGGCTCAGGCGAGCGCGCAACGCTCGACCTCTCCGGCGACGGCTTCCTGCAAGTCGCGCTTCCCACGAAGGATGGCGCTGAAGGGAACGGCGCGCTCATCACGAACAGTGGCGAAATATCCGCCGAAGGCGGCACGGTCGTCATATCTGCCGCCACGGCACGCGAAGCTGCGCGTAATGCAGTCAACCTGTCCGGCGTCGTCGAAGCGAATACGATCTCTGGCCGCAGCGGTGCAATTGTCATTGGTGGCGGAGATGGCGGCGCGGTCAAAGTCTCCGGCAAGGTTCGTGCGAAAGCGGCGTCTGCCAAGGGCGGCACTGTAACGATCACCGGCAAGGACGTCGCGTTGCAGGGCGCAAAGATCGACGTATCCGGCGCGGCAGGCGGCGGCACGGTTAAAGTGGGCGGCGACTGGCAGGGTTCCGCCGGCACACAGCGCGCGGACACAACCTCCGTCGACAACAACACGACGATCAACGCCGACGCGACGGACAATGGCTCCGGCGGCAAAGTGGTCATCTGGTCTGATTATCTCACCACGTTCGACGGCAACATCTCTTCGCGCGGCGCGGGTGAAGGCAATGGCGGCGATGCCGAAGTCTCTGGCAAGGCAGTGCTTTCCTACACCGGCAAGGCTGATCTTTCTGCCGAGAACGGATCGTTCGGCAATCTGCTGCTGGATCCTTACAACCTCACCATTTCGCTTGGCACCAACAACAATCTCTCGGGCTTCAGCGCGAACGGCGACGACAGCATTCTCAACGTCAGCACATTGCTGGATGCGCCTTCTTTCGCAAACGTCACGGTGAGCACCGGCACGTCCGGCGGGCAGGACGGCGACATCACCGTAGCAGCTCCGATTTGGTGGTCCGACGACACGACGCTCACCCTGCAGGCCGATGGCAACATCAACTTCAACGCAGATGTTATTACTACTGGCACGAATGCTGGTCTCGTCATCCAGACCGGCAACGGCAAAGACTACACATTCGGCAACGCGTCTTCGATCACCCTGTCGGGCGCGAACGCCACGCTCAATATTGGCGGCGTAACCTATGTCTTGGTCCACGACGCGGATGGGTTGGATAGCATCAGCAATGATGCCACGCTCTCATATGCGCTCGCACAAGATCTGGATTTGTCCGACGAACTCTATGAGACATCTGTCATCGCAAACAATTCTCAGGACAGGTTCTCAGGCACACTCGCGGGCCTCGGCAACACGATCTCCAATTTGACGATCAATAGCGCGGAAGACAATGTCGGCTTTATCGGGTCAGCCTTCGGCGCAGTCATTCGCGACATCGGCATCACCAGCGGCAGCATCACCGGTTCGTCAGATACTGGGGCTCTCATAGGCAACAATGAAGGAAGCGTAATTCTCCATGCCTATTCAAGGGCAGACGTCACCGGCCAGAGCGAAGTTGGCGGCCTGATAGGCAAATCGAATGGCGGTTCGCAAAATTTTGTCTACGCAACCGGAAACGTAACCGGAACGGGCATTGCTGGCGGCCTGGTCGGCATGATGCGAGGCTCCGCAATCAAAGATTCCTATGCCAGCGGTTCTGTAACTGGCGCGGCGAACGTCGGTGGCCTTGTCGGCTCCCTGAGCAACGACGACTATTCAACACACAGCACAATAACTCGCTCCTACGCGACAGGCTCGGTCACAAGTGTCGATATGCAGGATGTTGCCGAGAATGTTGGCGGACTAGCCGGCAACAGCAATGAAGGTGAGATCAGAAATTCCTATGCGACGGGCAAGGTCTCGATAGCCAGCGGCACCTCGTCCGACGCAAACGATTATCTCCTTGGCGGCCTGGTTGGCGACAACTACTACGGCACCATCGAGAACTCCTACGCAACTGGCGAAGTTGACGGAGCTGGATGCCTGTCTCTCAGTTGCGTCTACGGCGGCATCGCCGGGCGCAGCGTAGGCGCCATAAGCAATGCCTACTGGGATACCGGCACGTCCGGCGTTTCGATTGGTATCGGCTCTGACCCCACCTCACCCGACGCCATATCGATGAGCACCGCCGACGCATTCAAAGCACAGACTTATAGCGGCTTCGACTTTGCGGCCACCTGGTACATGCTCGACGATTCGCTCCGCCCCTTCCTTATGTCGGAGTGGTCCACCACGATCGCAAATGGCCATCAGCTTCAGTTGATGTCGTTGAACCTAGGGGCATCATACGCGCTTGCGAACGATATCGACCTCGCGGACACGATGGTTGCCGCGCAGATGTGGAATATTGATCGCGGATTCGCGTCTGTAGGATCCGAACCGAACCAGTTCATTGGCACTTTCGATGGCGCGGGTCACACGATTTCGAACCTCTACATCGACCAGTCGAGTATATCAGGCATACACACCGGGCTTTTCGGCTTCACGGCAGAAAGTTCGAATATCAGCAATGTTGGGCTCGTCGGCGGCGACGTAATCGGCAATGATTTTGCGACGGGCAGTCTTGCCGGGGTGAACTACGGCACTATCAAAAACGTCTACGCAACCACCAATGTCGCCGGCAGTTTAGCTGTGGGCGGGCTCGTCGGCTCCAACAATGGGACAATTTCTGTCGCTTATGCGTCTGGAACCATAACCGTTGGAGCGGGAGGCTCAGTCATTGGCGGTCTCGTCGGAACCAGTTCAGGCACCATCAGCGACGCCTACGCAACTGGCAACATACTGAACGATGGCGACATGATGGGCGGTCTTGTCGGCGAAAACAACAGCGGCACAATCACCCGTACTTACGCAACCGGCCAGATATCCGGCACCGGCAACAATATAGGGCAGTTGGTTGGCAGCAACACCGGCGATATCTCAGGCTCTTATTGGCTCTCAAACTCGCTCCCCGGCGTCGCCAGCGGCGGTGGCACCCTCACCACCTCAACCGATCTATTCGAAGCAGATTTTCAGGACACAACAAACTTCCTGCAAACGGCACGCACGGCAGGCTGGAACTTTGAAACGACCTGGGCGCCACCAAGCGAAGACCATTATCCTGAACTTTATGCGTTGACCCCGATTGTCTGGGCGAGCGTTGTCGACACCACGTCAACCTATGGTGACAGCGGGGCAACGATCGCCTCCCTCGAGACATTTTACGGGCCTGACCTCTATGTATTCGATCCCACCGGCGGCGACATCACCTTTGCCAGCGCCGTCATCCCTGTCGATTCATCGTTGACAGCCGGAACTCATGCAATCGATCTGGCGGCACGAAACGATACAGCCGTCAGCGCGAGTGGTATCAACTATCGAGTGTTCTATTTCGGTCAGCAGAGCCTTAGCGTTGGGAAGGCGACACTGACGGCTGCGCTTACCGGAACCGTTTCCAAAACCTACGACGGCAACACCGACGCAAGTCTGGATGCGGAGAACTTCCAACTCACCGGGAAAATAGGTTCGGACAACGTCTATATCGGCGCGACCACCGGCAGCTATGCAAACGCAAATGCCGTCAACGGCATTGGCGTGTCCGTTGTAGATCTCACCTTGTCGGGCACCGCCGCGAACAATTATGTACTCGATACCACGACGCTCTCGGAAACTATCGGGGTTATCCTGCAAGCAGAGCTGACCGCCACGCTCACAGGTTCGGTCACGAAGACGTTTGACGGCAACGATCAAGCCAGTCTCGAAGCCGAAAACTTCCAACTCACCGGCATCATCGGCTCGGACAATGTCTATCTCGATGCGACCACCGGCACGTATGGAATAATCAACGCCGGCGAAAACATTCTTGTATCGGTAGGCGGCCTGGAATTGTCCGGCACTGCTGCCGAAAACTACGTGCTCAACGGAGTATCGCTGTCCGACTATATCGGCACCATCCAGCGAGCCTCCCTCGATGTTGCGCTTACCGGGGACGTGACAAAAGTTTACGACGGCAACAGCACCGCGAGTCTCGGAACCGCGAACTTCCATCTTACGGGCATCGTTGGCTCGGACAATGTCTATGTCGACTCGATGACTGGTACCTATGGCACCGCCAGTGCTGGCACCGGCATTTCCGTTTCCGTCGATGGTCTAGGCCTGTCCGGCCTCAATTCAAACAATTATCAGCTCAGCACCACGACGCTGTCAGATACGATCGGGGTCATCGAGCAGGCCACTCTCAATGCGTCGCTCATCGGCGCGGTCACGAAAACCTATGACGGAAATACCGACGCAAGTTTGGAGGCCGAAAACTTCCAACTCACCGGCATCATCGGCTCGGACAATGTCTATCTCGGTCCGGTCACCGGGACGTTTTCCTCCGCGAATGCAGGCAGCAATATCGGCGTATCCATCTCTGATCTCGCATTGTCCGGCACCGCCGCAGACAATTATGTCCTCGACACCACGACCCTTGCCGCGAATATCGGAACCATCGAACAAGCCACGCTGAATGCCACACTCGTCGGTCCAGTCACCAAAATCTATGACGGCAACACCGATGCGAGTCTGACTTCCGAAAACTTCCAGCTCGCAGGAATCGTCGGCTCCGAAAATGTCTATATAGCTGCGAGAAGCGGCACCTATGGCAGCGCCAATGCCGGGGCCAGCATCAACGTTTCTGTTGACGGCCTCACACTTTCCGGCACGGCCGCAGACAATTACGTACTCAGCGGGCCATCCCTCTCCAACGAAATCGGGACCATTCAAAAAGCTGCGCTGACTGTCATCGCCAATGACGCCATCAAAGATGGCGATGGCATCGCCTATTCCGGTGGCAACGGTGTTGCATATAGCGGCTTTGTCAACGATGAGACGGAAAGTGTCCTGTTGGGAGCGCTGGCTTATGCCGGCAGTTCGCAAGGCGCGCTCAACCCTGGCAACTACATCATAAGCGCGTCGGGGCTCACCGCCGAAAATTATGACCTGACCTTTGTCGACGGTGCATTGACTATCCGGGCAAACGCAAACCCTTGGCCGGTTCGCATCGAAGAGTTACCTGCCAGCTTCCTGCTCGGCGGTTTGCTGCCACCCTCGCTTCCGCGCATATCGTGGCACCGGATTCTAATTTATACGCCAACGCTCATGGGTTCTGAGCCCATTGTGCTGACAATCGAAGATGCATGGCTTTCCGGCTTCCCGTGCTTCACGGGTGGAAGTGCTTCAGCCTGTTCCGGCGGCGACCTGTAGGAGAATTAGCCATGTCAGCTTTCCACAAGAAGCATCGCCTTCTTGCGCTTTCAACTGTCTACATTGCGCTCACCTCCGCTCATCCGGCGTTCGCGCAGACAGCGAGCCAGATCGTGCCGCCAAGCTACGCGCCGCCGACGATTCAACAGGGTCAGGGAGGCATAGTCGTATCCGAAGGTACCGGCCTTGCCACGCCAAAAGGCGCGGAAGCGCTGAAGGTCAAACTGTCCGGCCTCGCGGTTTCCGGCGGGCTTCCCGCTCTTCAGGCAGAAACCAAGGCGATTGAGCAACGCCTCACGAGCAGGCAGGTTTCCGGCGCTGATCTGTTCGCCGCCGCTCGCGATTTGGAAACCGCTTATGCGCGCGCGGGCTACATTCTTGTGCGCGTCTCCCTGCCCCCGCAAACCGTGCGGGACGGTGAGAGCCTGAAGCTCGTCGTCACGAACGGACAGGTTGAAAAGATCGACGCAAGCGCATTGCCTGAGCGTGCTCGCAAACGCGTCGAGGCCATTCTCTCGCCATTGGTCAACAAGCCCGGCGTCACGAAAGCAGAGCTTGAACGGAAAATGCTATTGGCCGGTGACGTTCCTGGATTGATGTTGCGCTCGACCCTTAAAGCGGGTGAAACACCCGGCTCTACCGTGATCGCAGTTGACGGCAAGTATAATCCCGTCACGTTCACCACCGGCGTAGATAATGGGCTCAGTGATGAGCTTGGCGATTGGTCGGCGAATATCGGCGCAAATCTCAACAACGTTCTCGGGCTCGGTGAAGTCACCTATCTTCGCCTGTCAGGCTATCCCGGTTTCGACGACAGCATTTTCGAGAGCAAGCCGCGCAACCGTCAGATTGCCGGCGGCGTCATTTTGCCGTTGGGCATCGATGGCTTGTGGCTAAATCTCGAAGGCGTCGACAGCCGCACCCACCCAAAGACCGAGCTAGCCCTCTCCTCGCTCGATCACTACAGCAAGCTGTCAGCGCGGCTCGGCTATAGCTGGGTGCGCAGCCGCAACTTCAACACCAGCACTGTGTTGAGCTTCGACGCCACCAACGAAAAGCAGCAATTGGACGTCGGCACAGGCGACCACCTGGATTTCAGTGAGGATCGGGTGCGCGCCTTGCGGTTCACCCAAAACGCCGACACCTATTTTTCATTCGGCGGTTTCCTGTCAGGTTCCGCCACGCTGTCCTTGGGTCTTGATGCTTTGGGCGCGCGTCACGCAACTGCAGCATTGCCGCTTTCGCGCGAAGGTGCAGAGCCCGATTTCACCAAGTTCGAGGTCGAGTTGCACTACAATCAGTCCTTCGCATCTGATGCTGTCCGGCTATCGCTCGCCGGTAAGGCACAAACATCGTTCGGCGATCCGCTCGTGTCGTCCGAGCAGATGGGACTGGGCGGTTTCAACTGGCTGTCAGCCTATGAAAGCGGCGCGATACAAGGCGACAGTGCGCTGGTCGCGCGCGGCGATCTGGCCTTTCCGCTTACGCGCTCTCCTTACGAAATCGCACCGAATTTCGGCGCGACCGTCGTGCCTTATGTCTTTGCCGCCGCGGGCCTTGCCAAGCTTGAAAACCCCACTGCGCTTGAAGAGGCGAACACTCATGCAACCTCGTTCGGCGCTGGCGTCCATTTTGGCCTCGGCCAGAAAGCGAGCCAGAACGCATCGGATTTGATGCTGGAATTCGCACACGGCACATCATCAAATGATGAAACGGAAAACCGCTTCAACATCCGTTTTGCAGCTCAATTCTGATCGGTGGGGCCCAGACTCCAGGAATTTGAAAACCACCAATTGACAACCTAGCATCACAAATCCCAAGATGTAGTCGTCATGGTTCTTCTGAGTCCTTTGGGCTCGGGAGCTAAGAGGGAAGCCGGTACCGTTCACGGGAAGCCGGCGCTGCCCCCGCAACTGTAAGCGGTGAGTTTACGTCGAATACGCCACTGGCACGCTCGCGTGTTGGGAAGGCCGGCGGAAGCAACGACCCGCGAGCCAGGAGACCTGCCCTGACGAAATGAAACGTCCACGGGCGGGGTGTCCCGGAGGTGCGCTTGCGTTGTCGGGCCATCACCCGGAATCAGCTTGCGTCCGCCAATGCTCCGTCCCCAGCACCGTCGGGGATGATGATGATGACCGCTACTGCAATTCCAGAAGATGTCTTCCTGTCATGGCTGCTCGCGCAGCCGGCAGGCACGAATCTCGTTCGCGCCGCGAGTGCGGAAATTCATCGTCTCGGCGATTACGCGGGCCAGCACCCCGGCCCTCAGCGTTTACTCGAAATGTTCGTGGAGTTGCGAAATGCGCTCGAAAGAAAGAGCACCAAACTTCAATAACGACATATTTGCCTGACCGACACAGCACCCTCGCGCTCGATAATTCTACGCATGCCGCAGTTCACTATATGTTTTATATATTGCTAATTTAGCATATAATCAATACACAGCCACTTATCTTTCCAGATCGTGGCTGAAGCGAATGTTCGGCGCCAACATCGCGTACCTTTTCCTGTTTCCATTTTTCTATTTCGTTTACCTCGGATCCGCCGCCGGCATCTGGAACACCTCTTCATATTTCGGCAGCGTCGCGATTGCGACCGTAGCGATCTACGTGCTGATATTCCCGATCCCCGTCATGAGACGGATGAGCGCAGCGTCCGGCAAGTCGGCATTATTCATCACGCTTTTGCTTTGGTGCGCGCTCTGGACATTATGGCATTGGTACGAAACGGATAAATATCCGGCGGAGGCCTACACTCAGATAATCCAAATGATCCTGTTCTGGGTCGCCTTGTTTTTCGTGGGGCTATTTGTTGACCCCAGCCGCAAACAAACTTTCAGGATAGCGGGAATATCCATTGCGGCGATGATCGCGGTTTCGGCCTATTTCGTGGATGCGGAAACCCGCATGGTCAATCTGCGCAGTGTCTTCGATACGGAAAGCATCCCTAGCTATCAGGGCTTCGCGAATGCGGCACTCCTGACCGGGCTTCTCCTGCTCTCGAACCTTCGCGGGCGGCGCTGGCGGCTCTTCTGGATGGTTGTGTGCGCAGCGCTCTTATTCGTAAATGGCGCTCGCTCCGAGTTTGTCGGTTTCCTCGCGGCGACAGGCATCGTTGAAGGTATCAGCATTCTCCGCAAGCCCAAAGCAATCTTCTCAACTTCTGTCGCTTTGATCCCCCTGTATTTCATAATCAGTGACAGGTGGTCCGACATTGAAAATTCAAGACAGATGCAATTGCTGGATTTTGCAAACTCAACATCATGGATTGCGCGTCAAGATTTCATGCAACTCGCGCTGGACCAGATTGCTGCGCACCCTATTAGCGGTGTTTTCGCAGGCCATTTCGAATGGGAATGGCCGGTTAGTGCGGGCGCTTACGCCCATAACGCACTATCTGCCTGGGTAAGCTTTGGAATAATCGGCTTTTCTCTCTATGTCCTTCTCACACTCATCTGCGTGAAAAGCTCGCTTTCGTTGCTGGAGCACGCGGAGGTGTCACCAACTTTCCGCCTTTCCGCCTATGTAAATATTCTGAGCTTCATTTTGATAATCGCCTCAAAAAATGTGTTCTGGCCGGTGATCGCGCTCGGCTGGGGACTGACAATCAACAGCACCGCCAAGCTCAAGGAAATTAACCGGCATAACGCAGCACGCGTGATACCGGGGTCAGTTGAGAGCTGTCCCGACTGCGCCGATTAGCACCGCCTTCACTTCTATGGTGCCGGCATCCTGATTTGCCTCGCGCTTGGGGCATTGCGGCAAAACTACCCACGCGCTGATGACTCGCTCAATCTAGACTCGCTCGAGCGCCACTGCGATGCCCTGCCCTACCCCGATACACATGGTCGAAAGGGCATATTTGCCGCCGATCTTTTGCAATTCCAGCGCAGCCGTGCCGGTGATGCGTGCTCCGGACATGCCGAGAGGATGTCCGAGTGCAATCGCGCCGCCGTTGCGGTTCACACGTGGGTCGTCGTCAGCAATGCCCAAATCGCGCAGCGTCGCGAGCCCTTGCGATGCAAACGCCTCGTTAAGCTCGATCACGTCAAACTGCTCCTGCCCTAGCCCAAGCCGGGCCATAAGTTTCTTGGAGGCTGGCGCAGGACCGATGCCCATGATGCGCGGCGGCACCCCAGCGGTCGCGCCGCCAAGCACGCGCGCAATGGGCGTGAGGCCATAGCGTTTTGCGGCCGCTTCCGATGCGACGATCAGCGCCGCGGCTCCGTCATTCACACCGGAGGCGTTACCTGCCGTCACCGACCCATTCGCGAACAGCGGCTTGAGCTTGCCCAACGCTTCCATAGACGTCTCGCGCGGGTGTTCGTCACGCGTGACAAGCACCGGCTCACACTTGCGTTGCGGCACCGCCACCGGTGCAATTTCTTCAGCCAGCCGGCCGCTCTGCTGCGCAGCCGCAGCCTTTGCCTGCGAGGCAAGCGCCATGCGATCCTGGTCCTCGCGGCTCACGCCAAAATCGTCGGCCACGGTTTGCCCCGTCTGCGGCATGGAGTCCGTTCCGTAGAGTCGGTGCATGACGGGATTAACGAAGCGCCAGCCGATCGTGGTGTCGTAAATCTCCGCATTGCGGGAAAAAGCAGTGTCCGCCTTCGGCAAAACAAATGGCGCGCGCGACATGCTTTCCACACCGCCGGCGATGATCAACTCCGCCTGCCCAGCGCCGATTGCCCGCGCCGCAGTGATGACGGCATCCATGCCGGAGCCGCACAGCCGGTTGATCGTCGCTCCGGGAACATCGAGTGGCAGCCCCGCAAGCAATAGCGACATGCGCGCCACATTGCGGTTGTCCTCACCGGCCTGATTTGCGCAGCCGAAAATGACGTCATCTACCGCAGCCCAATCCACCCCTGTGTTGCGCTCCATAAGCGCCCTGAGCGGGATCGCGCCCAGATCGTCGGGGCGAATGGAAGAGAGCGCGCCACCGAAGCGGCCAATGGGCGTACGGATATAATCGCAAATGAACGCGTCGGTCATGTTTATACTTCCGCAACAATGAGGTCGGTTACAGGGCCGTCGAAATGCAACTTCGCGCCAGTCATGGCCTGAAGCGCTTCAAGGGATATGGATGGCAGCTTCTCGCGCAATACAAAATGGCCGCCTTCCACATCGACCACCGCAAGTGACGTGTAAATGCGTGTGACACAGCCAACGCCGGTCAAAGGCAGCGAACACCGCTCCAGAAGCTTGGGCGTGCCGTCCTTTGTCACATGTTCGGTAATAACCGCCACACGCTTCGCGCCGTGCACAAGGTCCATCGCGCCGCCCACCGCCGGAACACCTTTCGGCCCGGTTGACCAGTTGGCAAGGTCGCCGTTTTCCGCCACCTGATAAGCACCGAGAATGGCGACATCCAGATGCCCGCCACGCACCATTGCAAAACTGTCGGCATGGTCGAAAAACGATGCGCCGGGCTTCAGCGTAATCGCCTTCTTACCGGCGTTTATGAGGTCCCAATCTTCCTCGCCTTGTGGTGGCGCCTCGCCAAAGCCGAGCACGCCGTTCTCCGTATGGAAGATGGCCTGTCGCCCCGGCGGCTGGAACGTGGCCACCATTTCGGGAAAGCCAATGCCGAGATTGACATAAGCGCCGTCGGCGATGTCCTGCGCCGCGCGCCAAGCAATCTGCGCGTTGGATAGCTTCTCCGTCATGGATAGCGCACTCCAGTGCGGTTCAGTTCTTCTTCCTGGGCAGGATTGGCGACCTCCACCACCGCATTGACAAAGATGCCCGGCGTGATGACGGTTTCAGGGTCGATTTCACCCGGCGCGACGATACGGCTCACCTGCACGACCGTCCTGTGCCCTGCCATCGCCATGAGCGGCGAGAAGTTGCGAGCCGCCATGTGATAGGTCAGGTTACCGTGGCTGTCGCCCAGTTCCGCCTTGATCAGCGCAAAATCGGCCTTCAGCCAGCGCTCCATGACATATGAACGGCCCTCGAATTCCATGACGGGTCTGCCCTTGGCCAGATCGGTTCCGAACGAGGAAGGGGTGTAAAAGGCCGGGATGCCTGCGCCGCCTGCGCGAATACGCTCAGCCAGCGTGCCCTGCGGCACCAGTTGCAGCTCGATCTCGCCCGCCATGTATTTCTCGGTGAACATTTTCGGATCGGATGAGCGAGGAAAGGAGCAGACCATCGTCGCCACCATGCCCTGCTTTATCATCGCGGCGAGGCCGACATGGCCGTTACCGGCATTGTTGTTTATGACAGTGAGACATTTCGGGCTGCCTGTAGCGACAAAGCGATCTATCAGCGCGTGAATCAGTTCGATGGGCGTTCCCGAGCCGCCGAAGCCGCCAATCATGATCGACGCGCCATCTTGAATATCGGCAACTGCCTCCGCAAGCGTGGCAATTCGTTTGTCCATGGCGCTCTCCCGCACTACGGCCATCAGATACATTCACTCACTCAGCAGATGTAGCGCGCTGTTCGCATCGTTGACATTTGTTCACTATGTGTACATTCTCGTGCGCAGCATGAACAAAACGGATATAATATCCTCGCTGGCGAAAGGCTTGCACGTGCTCGAAGCCTTCGGGTCGGAGCGTCCACGCTTGAGCATTTCGCAAGTGTCCGAAGCTACCGGATTGGATCGCGCCACCGCGCGCCGGTGCCTGCTCACCCTCCACCAGTTCGGTTACGCCCATCATGACGGCAAATTCTTCACGCTCACGCCGCGCGTGCTGAGGCTGGGCGTCGGAGCTTTGGCTGCGCTGCCGTTGGCACAGGTCGTGCAGCCGTGGCTCGAACAATTGTCAGAGAAATTAGGGCAATCGACATCCGTCGCCATCCTCGACGAGACGGAGATTGTTTATCTGGCTCGCGCAGCGCAACGAAAGGTAATGTCGATAGGGCTGATGCCTGGTTCGCGGCTGCCGGCTCACTGCACCTCGCTCGGCCGGGTGCTTCTGGCGGCATTGCCGGAGAAGGAAGCGCGCGCCATCGTGATGCGCTCGAACCTCGCGCCGCGCACGTCCTTTAGCCTGACCGACCCCGAGGAAATCTTTGGCCGAATAGAAGCCGCGCGCGCCGATGGCTACGCATTGATTGATCAGGAAGTGGAAACCGGCCTGCGCTCGATAGCCGTGCCAATCTATTCGGCGAGGGGTCGCGTCGTCGGCGCTTTGAACACAGGCGTGTCGACAACGGCCGTCTCAGTGGACGATCTCCTCTCAATCTTCCTGCCTGCCCTACTCAAAGTGCAGGGCGCGTTGCGGTCGGTGCTGACTTAGGGCGTCTTTTTGCGACCGATACCGATAGCTTACAGATTTCTGACAAGCCGCAGCGCGTCATAAATCGCAGCATGTGTGTTTCGTGAAGACACGGCGTCGCCGATTCTGAAAAGCTGGAATGCTCCGTGCGGATTGCGTTCCAGAACCTGCGGTTTGCCATCGATCAGGTCAGTGTAATCGGCCTCGCCAAGATTGCTCGAATCCGGCTTCAGCTCGAAGTAGAGATCGTCAAGCGGTATGGTTCCGTGATTGATCACGATCTGGTCGAAGCTGCGCTGCTTGGCGACGCCGCCATAATCGCTGCCAATATGTGCCAGCAATTGGTTGCCACTTTTCTCAACGGATTCCAGTCTGAACGTAACGGTGAAAGTCGTGTCCAGCTTTTGCAAAGAGCGCATGTATGGCACGAGGTTCATGCCCATCACCTCAGGCGAAAATGTCCGGTCCGGTGTCATTATCTCGACCCTCGCACCCGTACCCGCAATGAACTCCGCTGCCTGCAATGCAGCAGGGTCGCCTGCGTCGTCGTAGACCAGCACATTGGTGCCCGGCTTCACGTCTCCCGAAATTATATCCCAGGTCGATACGACCAGATCATTGCCGGATTTCAACACTTCGGTGTCCGGCATTCCACCGGTTGCGATGATTACGACATCGGCGTTCTCGGCCTTGATAGTGCTGGCTTCAGCCCAGCTGTTGTAATGGATGGCCACACCTAGACGTTCGCACTGCGCAAGACGCCAATCGATGATGCTTATCATCTCGCGGCGGCGGGGGCTTTGAGCGGTAAGCCGGATCTGGCCACCTGCTACGCTGGCCGCTTCATGCACGACAACTTCATGGCCGCGCTCGCCCGCTACACGCGCGGCTTCAAGACCGGCGGGGCCCGCTCCGACAATCACGATTTTCTTGCGCTTCTCCGCCTTGTCGATCGCATGCGGCATGGTCGTCTCGCGTCCGGTCGAAGGGTTGTGGATGCAATAGGCCGCGCCTCCCTGATAGATGCGGTCGAGACAGTAGTTCGCGCCGACGCAGGGGCGTATGTCGTCCTCGCGCCGTTCGATGATTTTTCTGACGATATGGGGATCGGTCATGTGCGCGCGCGTCATCCCCACCATGTCCACCTTGCCGGAAGCGATGGCATGCCGCGCCGTCGCCACATCAGGAATCTTGGCTGCGTGGAAAGTTGGAAAGTCGGTCAAGGCGCGAATTTCGCCCGCAAAGTCGAGATGGGGCGAGTTGGCCATGCCCTGAATGGGGATAACATCGGTTAGCGCGGCATCAGTATCGATGTGGCCTCGGATGACGTTGAGGAAGTCGATCAGGCCACTATTTTTCAGGCGCCTGGTTATTTCGAAGCCTTCTGTCTTGCCATAACCATCGTCCATGCACTCGTCGGCAGAGTATCGCACACCGACGATAAAGTCCGGCCCGACACGATCCCGGATCGCTCGTAACACGTCGAACGCGAAGTGCATGCGATTGTCCAGTGAACCACCATAGTCGCCATCAAGCGTGTTCGTCGCAGGCGACCAGAACTGGTCGATCAGATGCCCGTAGCACTCCAGCTCGATGCCATCCATGCCGCCCGCCTTCATGCGCTCTGCCGCATCGGCAAAGTCTGCGATCACGCGCGTGATGTCCCAGTCCTCTGCCTTTTTGGGAAACGCGCGATGTGCAGGTTCCCGCCTGTGCGAAGGCGCGATTACAGGCAACCAGTCGCCCTTGTCCCATCGTGTGCGGCGGCCGAGATGTGTAAGCTGGATCATCACTGCCGCACCATGCTCATGCACAGCGTCGGTCAGTTCCTTGATCCACGGCACCACCTCGTCCTTGTATGCGAGGATGTTGTTGAACGCAGGCGGGCTGTCTCTTGCAACTGCAGCAGAACCAGCAGTCATCGTCAGCGCTACCCCACCTTTCGCGCGCTCGACATGGTAGGCCCGGTAGCGCTCTTTCGGCATGCCGTCATCAGGATAGGCCGGCTCATGGGATGTAACGATGATGCGATTTCGCAACTTCAAATGCTTGAGTTGGTAGGGCTGAAGGAGAGGGTCGCTTGACACTGCCGGGCTCCAAAAAAGGTCTGCCACCCACACTATTTTATTAATGTACACCTATGTCAAGTTAAACGACGTGAAAGTTTACTAACACGACATCCATGAACATTTTTGTTGCGCGAGGAAAAGAAACTGTTACGCTTCGGCAATGGACCAGAAGACCAATGAAACTGGCTGGCGGGGATCACCGGATGCGTGGCTTCAAGCTGCGTATGACGCTCTGATTGATACCGGGGTGGATGGCGTGCGCATCCTGCCGCTGGCCAAGCGGCTCAACCTTTCGCGCACAAGTTTCTATTGGTTTTTTCAGGATCGCGAGGCACTGCTTTCCGCTCTCGTCACGCGTTGGAAAGATAAGAATACCGGCGCCATCGTGAAGCGTTCAGAAGCTTATGCGGACAGCATCGCAGAGGCCATGCTGAACGTTTTCGATTGCTGGCTCGACACCGAGTTGTTCGACTCGCAACTGGAGTTCGCCATTCGAAGCTGGGCGTTGCAATCATCAGACGTGCTTGTCGATGTTCAGATGGCCGACCAGCTCCGGCTGGAGGCGCTGACCCAGCTTTTTGTTCGCTTTGGATATGATGCTGTCGTGGCCGACGTGCGGGCGCGCACCACCTATCTCATCCAGATTGGCTACATCACCATGCAGACACGCGAGGACGTCGCCGTGCGCATGAAGCGAATTCCCAGTTACGTCGAGATATTTACAGGGCAAGCACCAGAGCCGCGAGAGTTGGCGCGTTTCTTTGCCCGCCATGAATACGAGGAACAGACCCGAACAGGCTGACAGTCAACCCACCTCAAAAGTCGGAAAGACAGGGAGGAAAGACACATGGCATTCTTCAAGAACAATGGCAGTCGCGTGCCGCGCGTCGTTGAGCGCATGGCGCAAGAAACCAAAGCCGGACGAATGGACCGACGCGAATTTCTCGCCATCGCCTCATCGCTCGGTGCGTCAACGGCAATCGCCTACGGCATGATCGGGCTGTCCGTCCCCATCGAGGCAAGAGCGGAAGAGCCGAAGAAAGGCGGCGTGCTTCACATTGCCATGTCGGTCAAAGCGCAGAAGGACCCCCGTACTTATGATTGGGTCGAACTGGGTAACGCCGCTCGAACATTCCTTGAACCGCTCGTTCGTTACACCCGTGAATTCACCTTCGAACCCGTTTTGCTGGAAAGCTGGGAAGTCAACGAAAACGCCACTGAATATCTGCTGAAGGTGCGCCAGGGCGTGACGTGGAATAATGGCGACGAATTCAAAGCAGATGACGTGATCTTCAATCTGAACCGCTGGGCCGACAAGAAGGCAGCAGGCAATTCTATGGCTGCGCGTGTCAGCTCTCTGATCGACGAGGCAACCGGCAAGGCCAAGGAAGGCGCGATCAGCAAAGTGGACGATCATACGATCAAGCTGAAGCTGAACGATTCCGACATTTCGATCATTGCGAATTTTACGGATTATCCTGGCCTGATTGTGCATCCGAGCTTCGATTCGACCGGTGGCGATCTGGTGAAGAACCCCATTGGAACCGGCGCGTTTGAACTTGTTTCATACGATGTCGGCTCGCGAGTGGTCGTAAAGCGCCGCGAAAACGGCAAGTGGTGGGGCGGTGAGGCACTGTTGGATGGTGTCGAGTTCATCGACTATGGCACCGACCCGTCGGCAATCGTCAGCGCCTTCGAATCCGGCGAAATTGACGTAAATCAGGAAACGCCATCCGACTACGTCGATATATTGGACAAGCTGGATCTCGTGCGCTCTGAAGTGGCTACAGCCACGACACTGGTGGCGCGCACCAATGTCGCCAACAAACCTTATGACGACAAGCGCGTGCGCAACGCGCTGCAAATGGCGGTCGACAACAACGTCGTTTTGCAGCTTGGCTATGATGGCCTCGGCACGGTTGGCGAGAACCATCACGTCGCTCCAATCCATCCCGAATATGCCGAACTGCCGAAAAAAGTCCGCGATATCGAGGGCGCGAAAAAGCTCATCGCAGAAGCTGGCGCGGGTGACTTCGAACACGAACTGATCACCATCGAGGACGCTTGGCAGAAGAACACCGGCGACGCCATTGCAGGGCAATTGCGAGAGGCAGGCATCAAGGTGAAACGTACTGTCCTGCCCGGCTCGACCTTCTGGAACGACTGGACGAAATATCCCTATTCCATGACGATCTGGTACATGCGGCCGCTCGGCGTGCAGGTGCTGGCGCTGGGTTACCGCACCGGTGAGGCATGGAACGAGTCAGGATATTCGGACCCGAATTTCGACGCCAAGCTGAAAGAAGCGCTGGCCATCAGCGAGCCGGACAAACGCCGCGTCGTCATGAAGGATCTGGAAACAATCCTGCAGGATTCGGGCGTGATCATTCAGCCTTATTGGCAATCGCTTGTTTGCCACATGTCCAAGAAGGTGAAGGATTTCGGTATTCACCAGACATTCCAGCTCGACTTGCAGAAGGTCTGGCTGGAGGAGGCTTGATCCGAAACCGATAGCGCCAACATGTGCGCGGTCTTTCGGGACCGCGCACCAGCCAAGTTCCGGGCTTAGCCGCCTGAACGAGCCGGAGGCGACACATGTCCAGATTGTTCCCTCGCCTTTTCGAGCCGGTAAAGCTTGGGCACAAAGTGCTCCGCAACCGCATCGTCTTCGGCGCGCATACGGCCAACATGGCGGAGAACGGTTTCCCCGGTCCGCGCCATATCGGCTATTACGCCGAGCGCGCTATGGGTGGCGCCGGAATGATCGTCGTCGAGCCTGTGCCTGTGCATCAGGCGGCGGTTTTAACGCGCGGCAACTTCCGCCCGTCAGACGACGCCATCATTCCGCACTTCCGTAAAGTGACCGATGCCATCCACGCGCATGGTGCAGTTGCGATCCAGCAGCTTTACCACATCGGCGCGCACGGCGATTCCGACAATTCCTACCATGCGCATTGGTCGCCTTCGGGACTGCCTAGCTATCACGACAGCGACGGCTCTCATGAAATGAGTGAGGCCCAGATATGGGAAACCATAGACGGCTTCGTCCAGGCGGCGCGCCGCGCCAAGGAGGCCGGCTTCGATGGTGTAGAAGTTTGGGCTGCCTATATCGGCATGGTCGATCAATTCTGGACGCCGTGGTGCAATCGACGTGAAGACGATTGGGGCGGCTCGCTTGAAAACCGCACCCGCTTGTCGCGGGAGATACTCACTCGCACTCGCGAAATATGCGGCACGGATTTCATTATCGGTCTGGCAATCAGCGATGAGCCGGATCATCCGGTCGCTCTGACGCGCGATGAACTGGCGGAAATCATTCAGCTGCACGATGACGCGCGCCTGATGGACTATGTGACTTGCGGCACCGGCAGCTATGTCGATTTCTACAAAATCATGCCGACATTCCTTTACTCCGAAAAGCTCGGCGCCGATCTCGCATCCACGATCAGGGGTGTCGTCAAACATGCGCTGGTAACCGCCGAGAGCCACATTCGCACGCCGGCAAACGCTGAAAGCGTACTTAGCGAAGGCGCTGCCGATATGGTTTCAATTGTGCGCGGGCAGATTGCCGATCCGCATCTTGCCGCAAAGGCCGCGCAGGATCGGCCAGACGATATTCGCGGCTGCATCTCGTGCAATCAGATGTGCTGGGGTCGCCGCTCCCGCGACTACTGGATCAGCTGCCTCATCAACCCCTCTGCCGGGCGCGAGTTCGAATGGGGTGGTGATCGTTTCACGCCCGCTCAGGAGCCAAAATGCGTGCTCGTCGTTGGCGGTGGTCCTGCCGGTCTGGAAGCGGCGCGCGTTGCGGCGGAGCGCGGTCACCGCGTCATTCTTGCGGAAGCATCCGCCCGACTTGGCGGCAACTTCCTGCTCGCTGGCCAACAGCCACGCCGCGCGCAAATTCTCGACCTCATAGAATGGTACGAACGTCAGTTGCAAAAGCTTCAGGTCGAGGTACGGCTGGGAACCTATGTCGAGGCCGACGACATTCCATCTTTCGGCGTCGACCAAGTTATACTCGCCACTGGTTCGCTGCCGGATGAAGCGGGTTTTCAAAAGGCTCTGCCGGACATCCCTGCCCTCCCCGGAATCGAAAAGGGAAACGTCTACTCGGTTGAAGCCATCATGGCGCGGCAAGCACAGCCGGGGCAGCGCGTGCTGGTGCTTGATGAGGCCGGTGGCTGGCGGGGATGCGGCACCGCTTGGAAACTTGCGGCGGAAGGATGCGACGTAACCGTGCTTTCGCCGGATCCGCTGATCGGGAAAGAGTTGCAGCGCACCGCCGCAGATGGCCCGCTTCGCCGCAAGCTCAAGGAACTCGGCGCGCATTGGCGCACGGAGGTCAGCGTACTGGAATGGCATGGCGACGGCGCCACAATAGTCGATCACAACACAGCTTCGCGAGAATTCATCGCAGCCGATACGCTGGTGATGGCAACCACGAACCGCGCGATGAACTGGCTGGCGCGCGACCTTGAAAGCCGGGGCGCTTCCTTTGTCGAAATTGGCGATGGCGCCGCGCCGCGTCAGGCTCCCTACGCTTTCTATGAGGGCCGCAAAGCGGCGCTCGCGATATGACCGCCACCAGCCAAACAAAGCTGCCGATGGAGCAATTGCGCTCGATACTTACGACAGCCTGCCATGCGGTTGGTTGTAACGATGGCAACGCTGCCAGCCTTGTGGAGGCCACGCTTTCGGCTCACTTACTCGGTCCGCCAGCGATGGGGCTACCGCATTTCGTCGATTATCTCGAAGCTTTCAAGGGCGGGCGCATCGATGGGCGGGTAACGCCGCAGGTCACGCGCCCGCTTCCGGCAATAATCTCCGTGGATGCGAAAAAGGGCATTGCGCAAGCAGGATTCGACCTCGTCTTTTCGTCGTTGGTCGAGCAGACGCGCAAGACGGGGTTGGCGCTATTTACCCAATCCAACAGCTATACTGCTGGCGAGTTGGGATACTACGTAAGGCGTCTGGCGGCAGAGGGTTTCGTTGCGCTTGCCGCCACCAACGGGCCGCCGCTCATGGCTGTCGCCAGCGGAGGCCAGCGCGTCTATTGCACCAATCCGCTCGCTTTCGCTGCTCCCGGCGGACCGCTAGGGGGACAGATCGTTATCGACCAGGCGTCCAGCGCCACAGCCTTCGTAAAACTCATCAAGGCGGCTGCAGCGGGAGAAGCGATTCCAGAAGGCTGGGCGATAGACGCCTCCGGCGCGCCAACGACTGACGCTGCGGCTGCTGTGGCCGGCGCATTGCTGCCTTTCGGCGGCGCGCGCGGCGCCAACATTGCGCTGATGGTCGAGTTGCTGGCCGCGGGCTTGTCGGGAGCAAACTGGTCGCTGGATGCAGGCGATTTTCGCTCGTCAGACCAGTCGCCCGCAATTGGCCTGACGATAATCGTGCTTGCGCCTCCGCCAGGTTTCGCTGCGCGCGCAGCGGCGCAAGCGCAACGGTTGGCCAGTCTTGGGGTCCATATACCGGGCCTGCGTTCTGCCAATCGTCTCTTGCACGACGAAGAAACAACCTCGGTCGATGCCGAGGCGCTAGCCACCATTCAGGCGATCACCGCAGCGGCGGGACGTCAGACGAATTTCTCAAATCAGCGGAGTGCCAGATCATGAGCATTGCGGATACCAACGAGAACACTCAACCCTTGGCAACACACCGTCGCGGTGGAGGTCGTGTGGGTCGCCGGATTATGCGCAGCGCGGCCGTTCCTTCATTTCCCACTCTGGTGCGGAAAATCCCGGCCTACGAAATTGTGCCTGATGAGGCCGTCGAACTCATTCACGAGGCATCGCTGAGCATATTAGAGGAAGTGGGTTGCGAATTTCGCGACGACGAGGCCATCGCCATGTGGAAACAGGCGGGCGCGGATGTGACCGGAACCCGCGTACGAATAGACCGTGGCCTGTTGATGGAACTCGTTTGCAAAACCCCGTCCGAATTCACGCTCAATGCGCGCAATCCGGAGCGGACAGTCAAGGTCGGCGGCAAGAACAGCATCTTTGTGCCGATGTATGGCGCGCCCTATGTGCGCGACCTCGAAAACAACCGGCGCTATGGCTCGCTGGAGGATCTCCAGAATTTTCACAAGCTCGCCTATATGGCTCCTGCCCTTCACTCATCCAGCTCGATCATTTGCGAGCCGATGGAAATTCCGGTGCCCAAGCGACACCTGCACATCATCCATTCTGCGCTGAAGCATTCCGACAAACCCTTCATGGGCATTGTCACCTCGAAGGATCGCGCAGAAGACACGATGGCGATGGCCGGCATTGTCTTCGGCGAAGAATTTGTGCGCGACAATCCGGTTCTGGTGTCCATCACCAACTGCAACTCGCCGCTGGTCTGGGACGCAACGATGCTGGACGCGATGAAGGTTTATGCGCGCCACAATCAGCCGCTCATCCTCGCGCCTTTTGCGCTTTGCGGCGCATCGACCTCTGCTTCGTCCGTTGGTGCCGTGGCGCAGGTCAATGCCGAGGCTTTGGCTGGCGTGGCCTTCACCCAGTTGATCCGGCCCGGCTCGCCACAGATCTACGGGCAGTTCATGGTGACTGTCGACATGAAGACCGGCGCGCCGATGGGCGGTACGCCGGAAGCCGCGCAAATGATGTATTTGATGGGTGCTCTGGCGCGCAAATACCGGCTGCCCTGGCGCACCTCCGGCTTCCACGTCGGATCGAAACTCAATGACGCACAAGCGGGTTATGAAGCCAATATGCTCATGCATGCAGCAATACTGTCTGGTGCCAACTACATCTGGCATTCCGCTGGCTGGTTGGAGGCGGGATTGAGTTGCGGCTATTCGAAGTTCGCCACCGACTGCGAACAACTCGTCGGCTGGTACAAATATGCAGGCGGCGTTCCTTTCGATGATTTCAAGGAAGCTATGGCCGCAGTCAGGGAGGTCGGTCCTGCCGGTCACTTCCTCGGAACGCAGCACACGCTTGAGCATTTCGAGTCCGCATTTTTCATGCCGACGATCATGGACTTCAATTCCTTCGAGCAGTGGAATGCCGAAGGTGCGAAGGATCACGACACGCGCGGACGCGAAAAAGCCCGCACCATGTTGCGGGATTATGAGGAGCCGAAACTTGATGATGGCGTAGCCGAGGCGCTGCACGATTTTATAGCTAAACGCGAGAAATCCTTGCCAGACACAGTCAACTAGGATTCGCTGGCAGCTCCGTGCGACCGCAGGCGCTTGGCGCCCATGAACGTCACGCAACCTACGACAATTGACAATTCGGAATGAGGAGTCATACCTTAAGGAGCTTGTTGGGGCAGGCAGTGGCAATGTGTGCCACAGAAAATTGACGGCAGCGGAGCCTCCTGCGACCGGTTAGTGACCGGTGCCGGAGGCTTTTTTTTGTCATGCAACAAAAGCAAATTCGAAAGGGTGTCGGCAAAACCAGAAAAACGCCGGCCACTCGCATACCAGAAGCGTTGAGGGCGCGAGAAGGAACGGATTAATGGGAGTGAGTGGAGGTAACAGTCGAACGTCAGAGCCCTGGCGTGTCGGCGTCTTGTTTTCCCGCACCGGCTTCATGTCGGTTATCGAGGAAACGCAGTTGCGCGGTACGCTGATCGCGATCGATCAGATCAACGACAATGGCGGCATTAATGGCTGCCCCATCGAGCCGGTGATCTACGACCCCGGATCCGATGTCCGATCATACGGGCAGTATGCCAAGCGTCTCATGGTTGAGGACGGCGTGAGCACAATCTTCGGGTGCTACACTTCGTCGAGCCGAAAAGCGGTGCTTCCGGTGGTGGAGCGGCTTGACGGACTTTTATGGTATCCGACGCTTTATGAGGGCTTCGAGTTTTCGCCCAATGTCATTTACACCGGCGCAACGCCGAACCAGAATTCAGTGCAGCTTTGTCGCGTGCTCATGGAGCAGTTCGGCAAGCGCTTCTTCTTCATCGGGTCGGATTACATCTATCCGCGTGAATCCAACCGCGTCATGCGCGAACTCGTGCGCAACAATGGCGGGACGGTGGTGGGCGAGCGCTATCTGCGTCTTGAAGCGGATCGCAGCGAATTCATGCCGCTTTTGCGAGACATCAAGCGTGCGCAGC
Organism: Mesorhizobium denitrificans; assembly: GCF_003403035.1. GTDB lineage: Bacteria > Pseudomonadota > Alphaproteobacteria > Rhizobiales > Rhizobiaceae > Mesorhizobium_G > Mesorhizobium_G denitrificans. The sequence continues at coordinate 147,912 of NZ_QURN01000010.1, forward strand.
CTGACGTGATCTTCTCCACAGTGGTCGGAGAATCCACCACCTTTCTATATCAGGCCTATCACGACCTGGGGCTCAACCCGAAGGTCGTGCCAATCGCCAGCCTCACCACCACCGAAGCAGAAATACGTGCGATGGGGCATGATGTAGGGGAAGGTCATTTTACCGCCGCCTCCTATTTTCAGGGCATCGAGACTGAGCGGAATAACGATTTCGTCAGCTACTATCACAAGCGCTATGGCGACGATGAGCCGACGAACATGTGCCTCGAGGCCTCATATTTTCAGGTCAATCTGTTTGCGCGCACGCTCGAACAGACCAACTCGCTCGACACTAGGCATTTGCGGAATTCGGTGATGGGTGCGGAATTCGAGGCGCCACAGGGGTGCGTTTCTATCAATCCAGTCTGGGGACATGCAGACGTCTGGACGCGCATAGGGCGCGCAAACAGGCGAGGACAGTTCGATATCGTCTTTCAGTCCCAGACCAATGTCACGTCCGATCCGTATCTGATCAGTTACGGCAGGCGCTTCGAGCTGGCGGAGTGTGCCTGAAGTTGAATAGCAGCAAGGGAAACGACCGGTGAGGCTGGACTACGGACATGATCGCTGGATGGGCTCTCCTCAGCTCCCGGAGCCGCGCGCAACCGGCAGCGAACGGTCCCCACGGCAGACGGAGCGCGCGGGTGAAATGAACATCGCGGTCATTGTGGAGCGCGATGATAATGGAGAGTTCCTGATCCGCGAACTTCAGCGAATGCGGGCCAATGTGAAGCATTTGTGGCCAGTCCCTGCGCAGATACCGCTCCAGTTCGATGCCATCTTCTGCGCGCTCTCAAAAGATCTACCGCAGCGCATTCCGTGGGTTCCCGGAGAGCCGTCCTCGGCGCTGATAGTTGTCGATGACGGCAAAGAGCCGTTGAACCTGAAACTGATACACAATTGCGCCGCGCATGGACTGTTACATTACCCGGCAACGTCACGAATGATCCAGTCGGTTCTGATGCTGGCGCGTGAGCATTTCCAATATGAAAGGCGGCTGCGCAGCCGCATCGAAAAGCTGGACGAGAACCTGCGGACGACACGCCTGGTTGAGCGCGCGAAAGTGTTGCTTATCCGACTAAAGAACCTCAGCGAGGAGGAAGCGTATAATTTCCTGCGCAAGCAAGCGATGGAAAAGCGAGTCACCATCGGTGCGGTTGCATCCGCAGTCATTGACTCGCATGAGCTTCTAAGTTAACACTTGGTTACTGATCGCGGCAAAGGCGCCGCGAATATAATGGGTAGAGCAACCCTGCGGATCCGTGGAAGCGGAACGCGGGGTTTTTTGTTTTACCCGTTTTCAGAATGCATTTGCGGCTAAGTCGCCGCTAAACAGATTCCAGAGGCAAAGAGGCCCCGACACGATCCGCTCTTACCGGCGGACGGTTCGGGGCCTTTATTTTTTTGATGGGAGACAGAGGGTGAACAATAACAGGCGTACATTTCTCAAAGCCGGCGCAGCAGCAGGTGCCTTCACGCTGGTCGGGTTTCCGCATATCTGGTCGAAAAATTCCTCGCTGGCCTACGCACAGGGCGGCGAAATCAAGGTTGGGGTACTTTTCTCGCTGACGGGAACGACTGCCATCATCGAAGAGTCGCTTAACAAGGCGACGATCATGGCCATCGAGGAGATCAATGCTGCCGGTGGCGTCAATGGCATGAAGATCGTGCCGGTCATCGAAGATCCTGCATCCGATCCCGCAACCTTCGCCGAAAAGGCGCGCAAGCTGGTGCTCAGCGACAAGTGCGTGTCCGTCTTCGGTTCCTACACTTCGGCCAGCCGCAAGGCCGTGCTGCCCGTCTTCGAAAAGCAGGAGAACCTTTTCTGGTATCCAACGCTTTATGAAGGCCGCGAATGCTCCAAGAACGTGATCTACACGGGTGCTGTGCCAAACCAGCAGCAGGACGATTTCGTGCCCTGGCTGGTCGAGAAGTTCGGCAAGCGCTGGTATCTTATCGGATCGAACTACATCTATCCGAAGGAAGAAAACAACTACGTCAAGAAGCTCCTGGCCGGTCTTGGTGCGGAAGTCATCGCCGAAGAATATGTGCCGCTCGGCCATTCTGAATTCTCGTCGGTCATCAACAAGTTCCGCTCGGAAAAGCCAAACGTAATCTTCTCCACGGTGGTAGGTGACTCAGTGGTCGCGCTGCACCGCCAGTATCGCGCCGCTGGCCTCGATCCGGCCACCATGCCGATGGCCAGCCTCACCACATCGGAGAACGAAGTCGCGGCGATGGGCGGCGATGCGGCTGCGGGACACTTTACGTCCGCACCCTATTTCATGGTCTACGACTCGCCGGAAAACAAGAAGTTCGTGGAAGCGTACAAAGCGCGGTGGGGAAGCGACAAGGTCACCCACTTCGTGTCCGAATCTTCCTACTTCCAGGTGTACCTGTTCTCGCAAGCGGTCGCCAAGCTCGCGGCAAGCGATATAGGGCCGCTGGCCATACGCGATGCCGTGAAAGGCGAGCAATACAAGGCGCCGCAGGGACTGGTGAAGGTCGAACCTTCAAATCTCCATTGCTGGCTGCGTCCCAAGGTTGGCCAAGCGCAGTCAGACGGTCAGTTCAAAATCCTGAAGCAGTCTGCGGATTGGGTCGAGCCAAATCCATACAGCGCATACCCCGACCAGAAGTGCACTGAAGAAGGTCTCAAGCAGATCTAATCACTCACAAAGAGAACGCCGGTGGCCATGCCCGGTCACCGGCTCAGCTTGCGGTGACCGTTCAATGGATTTCGTCGTTTCACAGATTCTGACAGGGCTCAGCCTGTCTTCAATTCTGCTCCTCGTGGCGCTCGGCCTCGCCGTCATCTATGGCGTGACCGGCGTGATAAATCTCGCGCATGGCGAGTTCGTCATGCTCGGAGCTTACTGCGCCTGGATGCTGCAGACGCAGTTTGGTTGGGGGCTGCTGGCAAGCCTGGTGCCCATCTTCATCCTCATCGCCATTCTGGGTTGGCTGATTGAGGTGCTTGTTATTCGCCATCTATACGACCGCCCCCTGGACACAATTCTGGCCACTTGGGGTCTGGGCGTAATGATTCAACAGATCGTTCGTCTGACCGCTGGCGGTGAACTGCGCTATGTGCAGATGCCGCCCTCGCTTTCGCGAAGCGTCAATATCCTGGGCGCAACGGACTCCGCCTATCGCCTCTTCGTCTTGGGCGTGGCGCTGGCACTCTTTGCGCTAACCTGGTTCATCTACAGCTACACATCGTTCGGCCTGAAGCTGCGAGCCATTACGCAGAACCGAAGCATCGCTTCCTGTTTCGGTATTAATTCGGCGCGCGCTTATCGCTTAACCTTCGCCTATGGGGCGGGCATTGCCGGACTGGCAGGCGCCTTGATCTCGCCACTGAAAAGCGTGTCGCCGGAAATGGGCACGACCTATGTGGTCGATGCTTTTATGGTTGTCGTCCTTGGCGGTGTTCAGAGCTTGCTCGGAACACTCGTGAGTTCCGGCCTGCTTGGCGAAATCTCCGGCCTGCTCGCCTACTATAGCAACGACACGATCGCCAAGGCTCTCGTGCTGCTCGCCATTGTCATCATCATCCGCTTCCGTCCGCAGGGCCTGTTCGCCCAGCGGGTGCGTGCGTGATCCAAGTCAAAGAGAGGTCGTTTCCGGTGTCCGGTAAAGTCTCCCTTCAAATTCTTCTCTACGGCGTGGTCTGCCTCGCCATTCTGCTTGTGCCGATGGTGATCGACGACGCCTTTCTGCTCAACAAATATTCGCGCTATCTCGTGTTCGGCATTCTGGCGATCGCGCTGGCGCTTTCATGGGGCTATGCGGGCATTCTCAACCTGGGGCAGGCCACGACCTTCGGCCTCGGCTCCTATTGCATGGCCATGTACCTCAAGCTGAAGACTGTGCCGATCCATACCGGCAGCGACGGCTTGCCGGACTTCATGGTCTGGAACAACGTCACCGAGCTTCCATGGATATGGGAGCCGTTTTACTCGACACCCTTCGCGCTAGCCGCAGGCATACTGGTGCCCGCGCTTTTTGCCGGGCTGCTCGGCTGGTTTATGTTTGGGGGACGCGTCACCGGCGTCTACGCGGCGATCATAACGCTGGCGGCGATGGTGGTCGTTAATCTCATCATAATCGACCAGCAGAGCTACACAGGCGGCTTCAACGGCATAACCGATCTCGCGCAGTTTCAACTGTTCGGTTTCGAGTTCGACGCATATTCCGCAACGACCTATTACCTTGTCGCGATATGCCTGACATTCGCGTTGTTTCTATCGCTGGCTGTGACCCGCAGCAAAACGGGTCTTATCCTGCAGGCCGTGCGCGATCAGGAAGAGCGTGTGCGCTTCTTCGGTTACGATGTTGCGGTCTACAAGACATTCGTTTTCGCGTTTTCCGCCGCCATCGCGGGTCTTGCGGGGATGCTCTACACCATTGTGATGGAGTTCGCTTCGCCAACCTTTCTTGGCGTTCCTCTCAGCCTTTCCATTGTCATCTGGGTTGCAGTTGGCGGACGCCAGAGCCTGCTTGGCGCGATGCTCGGCGCGCTGCTGGTAACAGGCGTTCAGGGCGCGTTGTCCGAATCTGAAACCTTCCTCGACACCTGGACGCTGGTTATGGGAGGTCTGTTCGTCTTGATCGTCCTGTTCCTGCCCAATGGCCTTGCAGGAGCATTCGAAACGATTGTTCGCAGGTTCATGCCAGCGGCCAAAACCCCCACCGAACAAGCGGATGAAGAGCACGCGAAGGGCACCGCCCAGCTAGGAGGTGCAGCATGACAACGGCGCATGAAGGTTTGCTATCGCTCAGGGAAGCAACGGTTTCGTTTCACGGATTTGTCGCGGTCGATCATCTCGACCTCGATGTAGGCGCAGGCGAGCTGCGCTGCCTCATCGGGCCGAACGGTGCGGGCAAGACGACCACGCTCGATCTCATCTGCGGAAAGTCGAAAATAACGTCGGGCGAAATATCGTTCAAGGGCGCGCCGATCCATATGCTCAACGAGTTCCAGATTGCGCGCACAGGCATCGGTAGAAAATTTCAGGTTCCGAGTGTTTTCCGCCAGCTTTCTGTACGCGAAAACCTTTGCATTGGCCGCTCGCGCAATCCCGGCGTTCTGCACAACCTCTTCCAGTTCGGCTTAAGCACGGACCGGGAGTGGCTGGAGGAAATCGCTGTCCTCGTGGGCCTGCAGGACGAGATGGAAACACTGGCGGCACATCTCTCTCACGGCCAGACGCAATGGCTCGAAATTGCACTCATTCTCGCGCAGAACCCGGCGCTTATCCTGATGGACGAGCCAACCGCGGGCATGACTGCGCATGAAACGACCAAGACGGCGATGCTGTTCAATCGGTTGCGCGGCAAGCACACGCTGATCGTGGTCGAGCACGATATGGGCTTTGTCCGTGACATCGCGGAAACGATTTCCGTCATGCACCAGGGCAAGTTGTTGGCGCAGGGATCGACAGAGGAGGTGTCTCACGATCCGCGTGTGCGTGAAGCCTATCTCGGATCTGGAGGAATTGGCCATGCTTGAGCTTGCTAATGTCAACGGCTTCTACGGTACCAGTCGCGCTCTGCAGTCAGTCGATCTAACCGTGGGAAACGGTGAGTTTCTCTCGGTGCTAGGGCGCAACGGCGTTGGGAAAACGACGCTACTGAGAACCATCCTTGGCCTGATGTCCCGCTGCACCGGGTCGATACGGCTCGATGGTGGGGAGATAAATGTTCTGCCTACACACAAGCGGGCGAAGGCCGGGGTGGGCTATGTGCCGCAAGGCCGGGGCATACTGCCGAACTTTACCGTAAGGGAAAACCTGACGCTGGGCACTTTCGCCGCCGAGCGTCCGGCCAGCAGCATTCCCGATCACATATTCGAACTGTTCCCGATCCTGAAGGAATTCCTCGGCAGGCGGGGCGGCAATCTGTCGGGTGGTCAGCAGCAGCAGCTTGCAATCGCGCGAGCGCTGTTGTCCGAACCCAAAATTCTCCTGCTCGATGAGCCCACCGAGGGAATTCAGCCCAACATCGTCGAGCAGATCGAGGACGTGCTTATCGACCTTAATCGCAAGAACAAGCTTTCCATCATCCTGGTGGAGCAGAACATCAAATTCGCGAGGCGGGCATCGAGCCGCTTCGCGATCCTCAATCGCGGCAGCGTAGCGGTGTCGGACGACATCAAGGCGCTTAGCGATGATCTCATCCACCAACACCTTGTCGTTTAGGACACTGCTTTAGAAGGAGGACGAAATGTACCACGGCGATATTACCAGCAGCAAAGATACGGTCGGCGTTGCAGTCGTAAACTACAAAATGCCGCGACTGCATACCAAGGCGGAGGTTCTGGACAATGCCCGGAATATCGCCTCGATGATCGAAGGCATGAAGATCGGCTTGCCGGGTATGGATCTCGTTATCTTCCCGGAATATTCCACCCATGGGATCATGTACGATTCCAAGGAGATGTACGAAACGGCTTCACAAATCCCCGGCGAGGAAACCAAAATTTTCGCTGAAGCCTGCAAGAAAGCCAATGTATGGGGCGTCTTCTCGCTGACCGGCGAAAGGCACGAGGAACATCCCAACAAGGCGCCTTACAACACCCTCATCCTGATGAATAACAAGGGTGAGATCGTGCAAAAATATCGCAAGATCATGCCCTGGGTGCCGATCGAAGGCTGGTATCCCGGCGACTGCACCTATGTTTCCGAAGGGCCGAAAGGGCTGAAGATCAGCCTCATAATCTGCGATGACGGCAACTACCCGGAGATCTGGCGCGACTGCGCGATGCGTGGTGCGGAACTCATCATCCGCTGCCAGGGCTACATGTATCCGGCCAAGGAGCAGCAGGTGCAGATTTCGAAATCGATGGCCTGGGCAAACAATGTCTATGTCGCGGTTTCCAATGCCGCCGGTTTCGACGGGGTCTATTCCTATTTTGGCCACTCGGCGATCATCGGCTTCGACGGGCGCACGCTTGGCGAATGCGGTACGGAGGAAAATGGCATCCAGTATGCGCAGCTTTCCGTTTCCGCGATCCGCGACGCGCGCAAGAACGGTCAGTCACAGAACCATCTCTTCAAGTTGCTGCACCGCGGCTACACCGGCATGATCAACTCTGGCGAGGGAAATCAGGGCGTGGCTTCCTGCCCTTATAATTTCTACGCAAGATGGGTGAACGACCCGGACGGCACGCGGGAGATGGTCGAGGCACTGACCCGCAGCACGGTCGGCACGGATGAATGTCCAATCGATGGCATTCCCAACAAGGCGACGCATCGCTGACACAACAAAAGCGCATCCCGAAAGGTAGGCACCTTTCGGGATGCCCGTGATCTCGAAATTCAGGCAGGCATATCATGACGCAGACTCGAGCAAGAGCCGATGCGGGAAATCCGCTCGCCGGATTCAAAGTCGGGCGTGAGCCCTATTTTCGCGCAATCGGCAATGAGGTCGAGCTTTACGAAGCCGCATACAGAACACGCATGCCGGTGATGCTCAAGGGGCCGACCGGTTGTGGAAAGACGCGCTTCGTCGAGCACATGGCGTGGAAGTTGAACAGGCCGCTGATCACCATATCGTGCCACGAGGACATGACTGCTTCCGATCTGGTAGGTCGGTATCTGCTCGACGCGGGTGGGACCGTTTGGCACGATGGCCCGCTGACACTCGCCGTGCGTCACGGCGCGATCTGCTATCTCGACGAAATCGTTGAGGCCCGGCAGGATACAACTGTCGTGATCCATTCGCTCACCGATGACAGGCGCATGCTGCCGCTGGAAAAGAAGAACGAAGTCGTGCAGGCGCACCCCGATTTCCAGATCGTTATTTCATACAATCCCGGCTACCAAAGCGTGCTCAAAGATTTGAAGGAATCCACCAAGCAACGCTTTGGAGCTATTGGGTTTTCCTATCCCTCACCCGAAATCGAAGCAGAGATCGTGATGCGCGAGGCTGGTGTTGACCGGCGCGCCGCCGATACGCTTGTGTGCATCGCGAAACGATCCCGTAACCTCAAGGGACAGGGGCTGGACGAAGGCGCGTCGACCCGCATGCTGATCAATGCCGGTCTTCTGATAGCAGGCGGCATTCCGATTGCCGAAGCATGTCAGGTTGCCATGGTGGTTCCCATAACCGACGATCCCGATCTGCGCGATGCACTCACTGGCGCTATCGCAGCCTGCATTTGACCTGAACGATGATTGTCGCGGAAAAAATGGAAACTGGTGCGTTTCCAACCGATTGGCAGGAGCGCTGGCGTGTTGCACATGAGCGCATAGACCATGCCGGGTATGGAGTTGGCGTTGCGCAGGCTTACCGTCGCGCAGGACCCATACTGGCTGAACATGCCGGTCCGGCGTTAGCGGTACGTCTGGGTTCAACCATCTCCACGGTCGCGATACGCGGCGGCCGCCGGTCGGCGCAGTTGCTGGTGGACGCAGCGCTGCAGCTTGCGCGCAACGCAGACGATCCGGCGCAGTTGCGCCTTTGGCTCGATCTGGTGGAAGACGTTGCCAAACGTGCGCCCGAATCCATCGCGCACTGGCTGACACACCATGAACAGCTGTGGAAGACACTGGGGTTCGAAGGGATGGTTGCCTTCACCCGTATGGGCCTTGCCATAAGCCGAGACGACCGCGAGCGTCGGCGCGCTTTCTTTTCGCTCGTGAGCGCCGAAGCCAGGAAATTGCTGGAACAGCGTGCGGACGCGGCGTCATTTCCCGGATTGCTACCCGCGCTCAAGCCCTATCTCGCAGCGCTTTGGAATATAGCACCGCCCATCGCCCAGACGCCGATCGACGCGCCGGAAATAATGAAACGGCGCGCTGGGTTCGGTGGCGGCGGCATACGCCTGCCATCGTCATTTACCGGTTTCTCTGACGAAGACCAGAAACTGCTGTTTCGCGCCTCCCTCGCGCATATCGGCGCGCATCACCGCTTCACGCGGACAAGGTTTCCAGCAACCGGATTGAAGCCGCTTCAGCTGGCCATTGTTTCCCTGATCGAGGATGCGCGCGTTGAACGTCTGGCGATTGGCGAAATGCCGGGCCTCTTCGATTTGTGGAAACGATTCCATTCCGCGCGACCGGAAGGCACGCCCATCGCCATTTCGCTTATGGCAAGGCTGTCTCGCGCACTTCTCGATCCATCCTACGAAGATACTCATGGCTTCGTCGAAAAAGGCCGCACACTTTTTGAAGAAGCCGTCGCTGCGAATATCGGCGACCAGCAGTTGAGCCGGCGCATTGGCGGTTTGCTCGGAAACGACATCGGCCAGATGCGGCTTCAGTTCGATGCAAAGACATATGTCGTGCAACCGGCATACCGCGACGACAATCTGGCGATCTGGGATTTTGGCGACCAGAGCGAGCAGGCAATTGAAATCGAAGCAATGGTCGAGGGCGCGCGACTGGAGCAGCAGGACGCCGAAGATGGTCGACGCGAGGAAGGGGCTGGCGCCGAAAAGCAGGCCGGCAGCGTGCACGAAGCTTCCAGTGACGAAGGGATCTTTGTCGCCCGCTACCCTGAATATGACTATGTAACGGGACAGTTGCGCCCGGACTGGTGCACGGTTCGCGAATTTCCTGCACGACATTCCGCAGGCGCTTCGGCAAGCGCGCTTGCCCAGTCGAGGTCTGATCTGGTCGATAAGATTGCTGCGATGATCCGCGCGTCGCGCGTCAGCCGACAGGAACGCATTCGCCATCAGCCCGAGGGTGAGTTTCTTGATATCGATGCTTGCATCGCTGCGATGGTTGCCTGGCGCGCGGGCGAACCGCCGGATACGCGCATCTACGGTCGCTATGAGCGGCGCGCCCGCGACATGTCGGTGCTTGTTCTCCTGGACACCTCCTATTCGACAAGGGATCGCGTTCGCGCGACCGATGTATCGGTGCTCGACACCGAGAAATTGGCGACGGCGCTGCTCGCCAGAGCCATGACGGAGGTGGGTGATCCATTCGCCATCGCGGCGTTCTGTTCGGATACGAGGGAGGATGTGCGCTACCTGAGGATCAAGGATTTCGAACGCTCTTTCGACGAGTATGCGCTGGGCAGGCTAGCCGGCCTCGAGAGTGCGCTATCCACGCGGCTTGGCGCGGTCATTCGCCATGCCGGGCATGATCTGAAGCGGCGCAGCTCCTATCGGCGTCTGCTGCTGGTTGTGACTGATGGAGAGCCGTCGGACATAGACGTCGATGACAGGAAGTATCTGGTTGAGGATGCACGCGCGGCTGTCCACGAACTCAACCGCGACGGTATCGACGTCTTCGGTGTCACGCTTGATTCGGATGCAGAATCCTACGCTCAACGGATTTTCGGGCGTCGCGGTTCCGTGCAGGTTCGGTCAATTAACCGGTTGCCGGATGTGTTGCCGATGATCTACCTGCGGTTGGCGAGTTGACCAGCCTGGCCAAACAGTTTTCGGCCAGCGAGTTCGCTTCTTAAGGCAACAGCGCCCAGATTCCGCTCGGCTGGCCACCGAACAGGGCGATTGAACCAGGCCCCAGCGCTGCCAGCGCAAAGAATCCGCCGCACATAGTGATATGCGCCAGCATCTGGTTGACATCGTTTCTGTGGGCGACCAACGCGGTGACCACGCACCAAAGCCCGAGCAGAATGCAAACCGTCGCCAGCGGATAGCCAAGGATGACGCAAACCCCGCCTACGAACTCGCAAAGGCCGACAAGATAAGCCAATGCCTTGGCGTCCGGCATACCTAGCGCACTCAGCACTGGAACCAGCGCTGCGTCGCCGCCACGCAGCTTCATCGCTCCCCATATGACGAATGGAGCGCCCATGATTGCACGCGCCAGAAGGATAAACTCATCCGACATCGTTTTTGCTCCCTCCCGGCGATGTGCGACCACACTCATGCGGATTGGCTCCGCCGACGCAATCTCAAAATGGGCATCGGTCCTGTATTGGTCGTTGGGCCGATCCGCGACTTTACAACCAAGACAGGATCATGGGCGGGGGAATCTTAAAGATATGTCCCCTTTTTGCGGTCACATCGTTGCGCCGATCTGCCACGGCACGAACTCGACGCGCCCGAATCCCTGAGCCTCGCTCTTGGTTAGATGTCCGGACGCGACATCGAGCATCATGCGATAAATCTCGTTCCCCTTGTCGATCACAGGCACACCATCGACAATGTCCCCGCAATTGATATCCATATCCTCGGACATGCGTGACCATAGATCATTGTTGGTGGACACCTTGATGCATGGCACGGGTCGATACCCGGACACCGAACCCCGCCCGGTGGTAAAGACGATCAAGTTCGCGCCCGATGCCACTTGCCCCGTGACGGAGCATGGATCGTATCCCGGACTGTCCATGAATACGAAACCGGGTTGGCGGATCGGCTCGGCGTACCGATAGACACCAGACAGCGGCGCCGAACCGCCCTTGGCCACGGCACCGAGGGATTTTTCAAGTATTGTCGTCAGCCCACCGCGCTTGTTGCCAGGGCTGGGATTGTTGTCCATTTCGCCGCCGTTACGAGCCGTATAATCCTCCCACCAGCGGATGCGCTCCATCAGCGCGGAGGCGACTCGCGGCTCCGAGCGGCAGGTAAGCAGATGTTCTGCACCATAAATCTCGGACGTTTCCGACAATATTGAGGTGCCGCCTTGCGCCACGATCAGGTCGGAGGCAACGCCGAGCGCAGGGTTCGCCGTGATGCCCGACAGTCCATCCGATCCGCCGCATTGCAGTCCGATCACCAGTTTCGAGGCAGGTACGGGTTGACGCGAAACAGCGTTAGCGTGCTCGGCAAACTCGACCAGGATGGAGCGCGCCGCGTCCACCGTAGCCCGCGCACCGCCCAGGTTCTGGATCGTCAGGAAACGGAAACGTCTCGGGTCCCTTAGCTGCGGTGATGCCTGCAACATCGGCAATTGCATTACCTCACACCCCAGCCCCACCAACAGGATGGCGCCGAAATTTGGATGCTGTGCGTAGCCTGCAAGCGTACGCATCAATATTTCAAAGCCCTCGCCACGCGCTGCCATCCCGCAGCCGGTGCCGTGCGCGATCGGAACAATGCCGTCGACATTTGGCAGACCATCCAGCAGCCCGCGCTTTTCTGCATCCTCAGCAATGAAATGCGCGACCGATCCTGAGCAGTTCACCGTCGTGAGGATGCCTATAAAATTTCTCGTCCCGGCCCGCCCGTCGGCGCGCGGATATCCAAGAAAAGTGTCCTGGACGGGCGACTGCTCGATGACCGGCATTTTTTTGGTGTCAGCGTTGCCGCCATGTTCATGAGCCATGCCCAGGTTCTGCACGTGTACATGCGCCCCGGCCGAAATATCGCTCGTCGCCGAGCCGATGATCTGCCCGTATTTGCGCACGAATGCGCCTGACGGAATGTCATGCAGGGCGATTTTATGGCCGCGCGGAATCTGTTCGATGGCGCCTTGCTCGCCGCGAGCAATGTCGGTCAATGCGATCCCGACATCATCGTCTGGATGGAGCCGAAGCATTCGCGCCGGGGTCATGGCCTCACGATGGCCTTCACAAGTTGCTCGCGGTCCGACGCCAGTTCAGCGAATCGCGTTGGCAGATCTGCAAGCGCCAATTCGGCCGATAGGAGCGCATCCGTATCGATCTGTCTCGCCCGGATCGCAGCCATGACGTGCTCGAAGTCAGCCTTGAGTGCGTTCCTGCTGCCCACGATCCGGGTTTCACGCTTGTGGAACTCGGCATCCTCGAAGCTGATCCGGTCCTTCACCACGCTGACCAGCACATAGGTTGAACCGTGAGCGAGCAACGGAAAGCCGGCCTCGATCGCCTTTGCATTGCCGGTGGCATCGAAAACAAGGTCGAAGCCGTCGGCCAGATCTCCTTGCAGGATCACCCCTGCGTCGGAATGGGTCCTGTCGAATCCGAACTTCGACTGCGCGATGCTCAATCTCCTGACGCTGAGATCAAGCAGATGGACGTCGGCTCCTGCGAGCCGTGCGAACAGCGCCGTCCCGAGCCCTATGGGACCGGCGCCTGTGACCAAAACCCGGTCTTTAGCCGAAATCTCCGAACGTGCCACGGCATGTGCGCCAATGGCGAGGAACTCGACCATGGCCGCCTGAATTTCGGTCAGCCCTTCGGCGGCATAAAGATTGCCGAGCGGGACCGCGATGCGGGAGCAGAGCCCACCATCCCGGTGCACGCCGAGCACCTGGATACGGGTGCAACAGTTCGGTTTACCCCGCAGACAGGCGCGGCAGAATCCACAGGAGATGTAAGGATTGACAACGACAAGTTCGCCGGCTTCGAGATCGCCAGCAGCGGCCACCAGCCTTCCGGCGAGTTCGTGCCCGATAATTCGGGGATATTCCAGATAAGGGTGCTTACCCTCGAAAATATGGTAGTCGGTGCCGCAGAGGCCGACCGCGCATATATCGACCAGCGCCCAGCCCTCTGGGGCGGATTGGGGAACAGGCTGTTCACGCAATTCGAAGCGACCCGGTTCAACACAGGTCCCGGCAAGCATCGAGTTCCTGCTCAGGGCTGTGAAGGATGCTTTTACAGTCATTGCACGGCTCCGGCGTTGCGCGGTCTCCAATCGTCCGGCAATGCGCCCTTGATGATCAGGCTGAGCACGTCATCCTTGGTCACCTCCTCAATGCGATGCGACCCGACCTTGTGTCCCCGGTTCATAATGACCACCCGGTCGCACAGATCGAATACATCGTGAAGATCGTGGCTGACCAGAAAGATCCCGATGCCTTCCTGCCTGAGTTGTTTGATGAGTTCACCGACCATCGCCGTTTCCGCCGGACCGAGCGCTGCTGTCGGTTCGTCCATGATCAGCACTTTCACATCGAAATAGATGGCCCGCGCAATCGCAATTACCTGGCGCTGCCCGCCAGACAATCGCGACACCGGATCGCCGAGATTGCGAAAATTCGGGTTCAGCCGCGACAGAACCTTTCGCGCCTCTTCGAGCATTCGCCTGTCGTCGAGATTGCCCCACCGGGTCCTGAGCTCGCGCCCGAGAAAAAGATTTGCCGGCGCGTCGAGGTGATCAGCCAGCGCCAGCGTCTGGTAGATAGTTTCAATGCCGAGTTCGCGCGCCTGGTGCGGCGAATCGAGCCTGGCGTCCTCGCCGCGGATGCGAATCTTGCCCGCGCTTGGCTCCATTGCGCCCGACAGGATGCGCATCAGACATGATTTGCCAGCCCCGTTGTGTCCGAGCACCCCGACAACCTCGCCCGGATAGAGGTCAATCGATACACCGTCGACTGCGTGAACACCGCCGAAGTGCCGCTCTATATCAATCATCTCCACAAGTGGCGTCATAGCGTAGTCAAGGCCCCGGCTGTCGGAAAGAAACGCGGCGACTTTGGGTCGCCGCGCGCTTGGGAAGATCAGTAAAGAACGTTCTTGGCTTCAGGTGCCTCGATATTGTCTTTGGTCACGAGCACCACGCCGGTATCGATCTGGGGCGCAACGGTTTTACCGGCGATCAGGTCTGCCACAGCCTTGACCCCGAGTTCACCCATCTGGAACGAGCCCTGGACGAGAGTGCCGCTCAATGTTCCGTCCTTGACGAAGGCTTGCAGGTCTTCGTTGCCGTCGAAGCCGATCGCAACGACCTGGCCTGCCTTACCGGCTTGCTTGAGCGCCCGGCCCATGCCGACGGCGGTCGGCTCGTTCGCACCGAATATGCCCTTCAGATCCGGATTGGCGGCCAGCACGTCGGTCGTCTGGTTGAGCGCGGTGGCCATCTGCGATTGCGAGTAATAGGGACCAACAATCTCGATCTTCGACTTCGCCTTGATCTGCTCGACAAAGCAGCCGACACGGCCAATCTCGGAGCCGACACCGGCCACATAAGACATGACTGCGACCTTGCCCTCGCTTCCAGCCAATTCGATCATCTTGTCGGCCGCAAGCTTTCCGGCAGTACAATTGTCGGTCGCGAGGAAGGTCTGATAGGTGCCTTTTCCGCCTTCGCCGAGCGAGGAATCGATGATTGCAACCGGAATACCCGCTTCGCTGGCGCGCTTGACCGCCGGTATCAAGGCCTCTGGATCAGAGGGCGCAAGCACGATGCCGGCAACACCGCGATTGACAGCGTTATCCACCAGGTTGACCTCATCGGCAACGGCAGACTCCGCTGCCGGGCCGTCAAAGCTCAGCGTGTGGCCCGTGTCCTTGATGGCGGCTGTCGCCCCTTTGTTGACGTTCTGCCAGAAGTTCGAGTTTGTCGTCTTGACGATGACTGCTATCTCTCCAGCCATGGCGGTCGCGGGTAGCGCCATGACGACGCCTATCGCCAGCAGTGTCTTGAATTTCGAATGCATGAGTTCCTCCGTTTAAAGAAAAAGATTGTCTTTTAGTAACTCACCGGCGGCTTCGAAGCTGGTCGATGAAGACGGCCAGGATGACTACGAAACCGATGATGATCTGCTGGATGAAGGCCGACACGCCGGCCATGTTCAGACCATTGCGCAGCACACCGATGATGAAGGCGCCGATCATGGTGCCCGAAACGCCGCCGACGCCACCCATGAGCGAGGCGCCGCCAATTACCGCCGAAGCAATCGCGTCAAGCTCGTACATCACGCCTTCGTTGGGCTGGGCGGTAACGAGGCGCGACATCAAGACATTGCCTGCAAGACCAGCCAGCGCCCCGGACATCACATAAGCGGCGATCTTGGTGCGCTCGACATTGACGCCGGACAGCCGCGCCGCCTCCTCGTTGGAGCCAACGGCGTAGATGTGACGGCCGAGCCTGCGCCGGCGCAGAAGGTACGCAGCCCCGACCGCTACGATAAGGAGCAGGATCGCGGGATAGGGAATTCCGGGGAATACCACCTTGGAAAGGCCGTTGGGCATCTTCTCGACCATGCGGAAGAGCGCGCCGTTTCCGAGCCATCCGAAAGCTTCGCCCAATTGCGAAATGGGCGCCGCACCGGTCAACTGCAGCGCGGTGCCGCGGGCGATCATCATCATGCCGAGCGTAGCCACGAAGGGCGTAATACGCATCCTCGTGATAACCAGTCCGTTGATCAGGCCGCAAACAGCGCCAACGCCGACGGCCACGGTCATCGCGACCGGCACCGGGACGCCGGCCTTGACGAGCAGTCCCGCTACCGTGCCTGAAAGCGCCAACACCGAGCCGACGCTGAGATCGATGCCGCCAGTGATGATGACCATCGTCATTCCGATGCCGAGCAGGCCGATGACGGAGGTCTGGAGAAGGAGCGTCAGTCCATTGTTGACCGAGAGAAAGGCGGAGTTGCCGAAGGCGAAGGCGCCGACAAGCAATGCCAAAGTCGCGAGCGCCGACAGCTTGTGAAAGGCTTCCCCATTGATCGAGCCAGGACCCTTGATGGACAAAAAGGTGCTGTCGGCTGCCGCCATAACCGCTCCTCCCGATACGGTCTAATATTATTAAATGCAGAAATGCGCGGGATGTTCTCACCTGTCAATTGTTTTTAATGATTGTCGACAATTCGACCGGCGTGCTATTGCTTGCGTCGTAACAGGAGCAAGCAGAATTGGCCCGCACGGACGACCGCTTTCGCGACGCGTTCAATCGAATGCTGGATTATTGCGCGACGCTTGAGCCCGGAGAGCGCCTACCGGCCGAACACCCGTTGGCCGCTCATCTCGATGTCAGCCGCACCATTGTGCGCACGGCTCTAGAGCGCCTTGCGGACCGAAAGATTATCGCCTGGCAGGGTCGCGACAAAACGTTGCTGCGGCGTCCGTCCGATAAAGACCGCGTTGCGGTTGAATCAGCACCGGTGTCCGCTGAGGAACTTGAGCGTCAGTTCCTCGATTGGATCCTGCGTTTCGACATCGCACCCGGCACGCAGCTAAACGTCACTGAGTTGGCGCGAAACTTTGGAGTCCCCGCTTACAGCCTGCAGGAATTCCTGGCGTCGCTCAGTCGGTTTGGCCTCGTGCGCAGGCGTCCGAAAGGCGGCTGGGAGCTGGTCGGCTTTACCCGCGACTTCGCAATCGAACTGTCTGATTTTCGGATTATGCTTGAACTGAATGCGGTGTCGCATCTGGTCACGATGCCGGCGGAAAATGCGATCTGGTCCGAACTCTCGGCTCTCGAAGCCGAACATCGCAACCTTGCCAGACAAATCGACACGCGCTTCCACGATTTTTCGCTGCTGGACGAGCGTTTCCATACCGCGATCGGCAGCGTGGTTTCCAACCGTTTCGTGGCCGAATTCCAAAAGGTGATCGCGTTGATCTTTCACTACCATTATCAGTGGGACAAAAAGGACGAGCGCGAACGCAATGAAGCGGCGGTCGCCGAACACCTCAGGCTCATCGATGCGCTGACACGACGCGACGAAGCCGGCGCGCTGGCCGCCGCGCGCGATCACCTGGCTACGTCGAAGCAAACGCTATTGTCGTCATTGCGGATTCACGCGCTCGCATGAGCAGAGCCGGATAACAGGGCGCCGTCACCGCGACTTCGGTGCGGCCCGCGTGATTGCGCTTCATGTCGCTGCCATCTCCGTCTGCGTTACGACGTCACGCAGGTGGCGTTGCATTGCGCCGACGCCAAGTTGCTCGCTCCAATCGAGGAAAGCCGCGATTCTGCGCTGAACCTTTTCCGCATGGTTCTGCGCAATGTCAGACAACCGATGAGCCAGAAAGGGATTCGCGAAACGATCGAGCGTAGTCTCGACATAGTGACGCGCCTCGTCGCCTTGTCCCGCTGCAGCAAAAACGGGAAGCACTTCCCGAGCATAAAGATCTTCCAGATCGGCGCGGGTCGCGGGATCGGCCATCTCGTCGCGGACTAGCGCGTCATCCAGCCCATGTCGCCTCAGCCAGTTCGCAACCATGTAGCTATGGCCGAGGTTGAGAATATGGAGCTTCAGTCGCTCGATGCGGCCAAGGTCGGCAACGATTTCGACCGCTGGGTGCCGGCAGGGCAAGATCAGTCCTTCCTTCTCCTCGATTGCCCACAACGCATAGGGCTCGGCAACCGCGCCGGCCGGTTCGAGAGGCTGAGAAACAATTCGGTCGACAAGTGAATTGGCGAAGACGACGTGGCTGCCGATCCATTCCGCAAACTCGCCATCTCCTGCGAGCTCAAGAACCCTTGAGCGCAGACGATCGCCATTGCGGGCCACAAGTTCGGTGGGCATGACAACGATGCAACGGCCACCGGCCCGGAACCGAGCCAGAAGGAGTTGCCGCAGCTTGGCTGGATAGGACATTCCCTGCCTGAAATCCAAAGCGTCGTCTTCGGGACGCGCCGCCCAGCCGGAGTCACCGGTGTTCGACACGATAATCTCGGCCTCTTCTGCCGCTATGCGTGCGACCTCGGGCCAGTCCGTCTCCGTCGCCAGTGCGCGAACCACCGAGTTCACGCGGACCTCGCGCGCTGATGCGCGACCGTCTTCAAGGCCTTCGATGCGCACCGGAAAGCCACCGGGCGCTGCCAGCGCCTCCAGGCGGCTGCGCCGAGCAGGGTCGCCGCTCGATTGCACAAGCGTGATCGTGCCCAAAGCCTCGCCGCGTGCAAGCGCTTCAGAAACAAAAAGGTCGACATGCGCCTGCAGGAATCGGCTTGTTCCAAACTGAAGGATCGGTGTCGTCGTCATGATCTCCTCCTTGGCGCATGGTTCTTAATGATAACATACAATCTGTCAAGCGATCGAACCCGGAGGACGATTGATCGACGCAATGGTGGAGGGACTGCTCATGGCCCGACGATCAATCGGCCAGATGAAAACCAGCATGGGGTCTCATGAAATTTCCGTCCGACCCGAAGCGGTGCAGCCGCTTGACGTCGGGCGTCAGGTAGACGCTATCACCGTTGCGGACGACAACGTCGCCACCGGCACGCACGTTGATAGTGCCGTGCTCCTCGGTCTGGACGTGGATAAAGGTGTCGGAGCCGAGATGTTCGGCGACGCCGACCTTGCCCCTCCAGTCGCCGGCCGTGGTCGAGATGGCGATATGCTCGGGGCGGATGCCAACAGTCTTGGCACCCTGCTTGGCCGCTGCGGCACCCTCGATGAAATTCATCTTCGGCGAGCCGATGAATCCGGCGACGAACAGGTTCTTCGGCGTCTGGTAGAGTTCCATCGGCGAGCCAACCTGTTCGATGTTGCCGGCGTTCAGCACGACTATCTTGTCAGCCATGGTCATGGCTTCCACCTGGTCATGGGTGACGTAGATCATGGTGGTCTTGAGTTGCTGGTGCAGTTCGGAAATCTCTAGCCGCATGGTGCCGCGCAACGCCGCGTCGAGGTTGGACAGAGGTTCGTCGAACAGGAAGGCGGTGGGTTGGCGCACGATGGCGCGACCGATGGCGACGCGCTGGCGCTGACCACCCGACAGCTGGCCGGGCCGCCGCTCAAGGTAGTTGGTCAGGTTAAGCACGCGCGCCGCGTCCTTGACCTTCTTGTCGATGACGTCGGCGCTCTCGCCAGCCATCCTCAGCGGAAAGGCGATATTCTTCGCGACCGTCATGTGCGGATAGAGCGCGTAGGACTGGAACACCATTGCGAGCTTGCGTTTGGCGGGCGCCTCGTCCGTGACGTCGCGGCCGTCGATCATGATCGAGCCCGATGTCGTGTCCTCCAGCCCCGCGATCAGCCTGAGCAGCGTTGACTTGCCGCAGCCGGACGGACCGACGAAGACGACGAACTCGCCGTCGGCAATGTCGAGGTCTACTTGGGGAATGACCGTCACCGGGCCGAACGACTTCTTCACTTTGCTGAGAACGATGTTACCCATCATGCTTCCCTCTCGTCAGGTGGGCCGCCGCCGCTCATCGGGCAGCCGGTGCCCGCATCAAATCCGCTTTTCGGTATTGTGCTTAGGATCGGCTTCTTCATTCGCCGTCCCACGCAGCGTCGCGGGGCCCGGTCCTCGCATATAGTGTCTCTCGGGACGGTATCGCTCACTCTTCACGACACCCAACCAATGCCAGACGCCTTCCCTCAGAAGTGCGATTTGCAATTGCAGCCCCATGGGTCAATTTTCTTTCTGGGTGGCAGGTGTAGATCGCGCGACGGTTCGAAAGCCCAGATTGCCGCTGGCGGAATCAGGAGTGTTGGAGCTGCGGGCCGCTACGCGGTATCGATTGCAATAGGAGGCGTGGCAAAGATACGAGCCACCGCGCATAACGCGGGCGACCCCTGCGTTCGGTCCGCAAGGATTGTTGCGGCGTGCGCGTGAATAATAGCCTGCGTCGAACCAGTCGGCACACCATTCCCATACATTGCCGACCATTTGGTAGAGCCCATAGTCATTGGGCGCGTAGGATTTGGCAGGGGCCGTTGCGAGGTAACCGTCCTCAGCCGTGTTCTGCTCCGGAAAGCAGCCTTGCCAAATATTGGTCTGGTGGACACCGCCCGGAACCAACTCATCACCCCAGGGATAGCGCTGCGAAGCCAAGCCGCCACGTGCGGCATATTCCCATTCCGCTTCAGTCGGGAGATCACGCCCGGCCCATATGCAGTAAGCCAGTGCGTCGTTGTGGCTGACCTGAACGACCGGATGATCAGGCATATCGGCAGCATCGGAGTGCGGACCGCAAGGATGGCGCCAGTCGGCTCCCCGAATAGCCAGCCACCATGCGGCGCCATAGAACCCGAGGATGTCGGCGCGATCCGCGGCAGCCGCATGTACGAAAACTGCGGAAATGCCGTACCGTTCGGCATCGGTACGATAACCGGTCGCCTCGACGAAAGCGGCGAATTGCGTCACAGTCACGCAAGTCGCGTCGATGCGAAACGGATCGATCACCACCTCATGGACCGGACCTTCGCCATCTGCGGCATAACCTTCGCCGAAGGAATCTCCCATCAGAAACAGGCCGCCGGCAAGGGCGACGTCGTCGTGACGCAGTTGGCCTGCAGAAGTGCCACCCCCCAACTTGGATCTGATTACAGGTCCCGCCCGAGAGGGTGCGCAGCAATCCGTCTTCACCTTGGATGGCAAGTCAGGACTCCCCGGCGATTGCAAACCGTGCTGCGGGTTGCGGCCCGAACGTACCCATCGCGGTCAGGATGTAGGGATCGAAGATGTCGTCCTGATGGGCAATCGCAAAATCCCAGATCTGCCGGTAAAGATCCCGCACAATGTCGCGAAACTCTGACGGAACATGATCGAGCGGCCCTGCCCCGACCTTGCGGATGGGAGCCGATGCGATCAGGTTGCGCGTTTCGCCCGGATCGTCGGCAAGATTGTAGAGTTCATCGTAATCGAATGCGTTGTAGACG
The DNA here is from genome assembly GCF_003403035.1 of Mesorhizobium denitrificans. GTDB lineage: Bacteria > Pseudomonadota > Alphaproteobacteria > Rhizobiales > Rhizobiaceae > Mesorhizobium_G > Mesorhizobium_G denitrificans. The sequence goes on from NZ_QURN01000010.1 coordinate 169,150, forward strand.
AGTTTCCACGCGCCACTTACGACAATGCGCTGAATCCCGTAGACCTCATTACCATTTGACTGAAAAAAGACAGGTTGGGGTTCGGGGCAGCGAGCTAGGCCGGCCAGCCAGGGGCCAAAGGATCGACCGGTCATTCGCTCTGCCTTCACGCTGCCGGCGAGATCGCACAGAGTCGGCCCCAGATCGGCAAGGGTGATCGGACAATCGCAGTTGGTCCCTGCAAGCGTTGCATCCAGGGACCGGCCGCCAATCACCAGGGGTATCGCATAAGCCGATTGAAAACACGGCAGACCCTTGCCCCACAAGCCGTGCTCGCCCGCATAATCCCCGTGGTCCGAAAGAAAGACGACGATAGTATCTTCCGTCTGGCCGGTGTCATCCAATGCGGCAAGGAGCTTTCCGAACAGTTCGTCTTCATAGCTGCAGAAGGCCATATAGTGGAGCAGCGCATCGCGTTGCTCTTCCCGCGAGAGCTGATCGAAACGGGCACGTGTACGCCGGTAAAGCGCTGGCTTGTCTGCCATCGGATCATCGAAATTGGCAGGCAGGAAAATTTTCTCGCGATCGTAGAGGTCAAGAAAGCGACGCGGCGGCATATAGGGGTCGTGAGGCCCAAGTGTTCCGACGTAGAGGCACCACGGCTGCTCCGAGAGCCGGGAGCGAATGAAATCGACCCCACGCTCAACCACGTCGCGATCACCGAACGGGTCCTCGTCGATTCCGTAGTGGAGATATCGCGGCCAACCGGGGCGCTGGATTTCGCCTCGGACCCGCACCGTGGCCTCGCTGTCGGGGCGTTCTGCCAGTCTCGTCAACTCGCGCCGGCGCGCTTCAGCGCGTTGGGCGTCGAGATCGAGGCCTGCACCCGGAACAGATGGAGTGGTCAACTCGCTCCATCCGAAGGCCGAAGGGCCTGTCGAATTGCTGACGTGCCACTTACCGGCGAAACCCATGTCGTAGCCAGCTTCCGCAAGCGCTCTCGACCAGAACGGTATTCCGGGACGCGGACCGCGTGACAGAGCGTTGGCGACGTTAACGTTGTTCCAGACGCCGTGCTCGGACGGCAAGGTTCCCGTGAAAAAACTGGCGCGTGATGGACAGCAATGCGGTGAAGGCGCAAAGGCCTTTGAAAAAGTGACTGCCCTGTCGCGAAACCGATCCAGATGCGGCGTCCGCGCCCGGCACCCCGAGCCGTCTGCAATCGTGCTGGCATTCTGCTGATCCGTCATGAAGATCAGGATATTTGGCCTGCGCGGCTGCATCACGCTCTCCTATTTCATGCCGGTAGTGGCGATGCCCTCGATGAACCGCTTCTGGAGGACCAGGAACAAAACAATCATAGGCAATTCAGCCATCAGGGAGCCAGCCATCAGCATCGGATAATCGGTTACATATTCGCCGCTCAGCGTCGAAATGCCCGCCGACAGATTAAGGTTGGACGAGGTGGAGATGATTACCAGTGGCCAGAGCAATTCGTTCCACGTCCACAGGGCGGTAAAGATAGCAAGGGCAATGAGACCGGGTTTCGCCAATGGCAGCATGATCAGGTAGAAGACCTGGAACCGGTTCGCTCCGTCCAGCCGCGCTGCCTCAGCAAGCGATTCAGGAAGCGTCAGGAAGAACTGCCGCATCAGGAAAGTGCCGAATGCGCTGAACAGGCCGGGCGCGATCATGGCGGTCACGGTGTCGAGCAGGCCGACCGATTTCATGATTTCGGTCTGCGGTATCAGATAAATTTCGCGCGGCACCATCATGATCGCCAGCAGCATCACGAAAAGCGTGCCGCGAAACGGGAAACGCAGCCGCGCAAAAGCGTAACCTGCCATTGAGCAGAAGATGAGTTGCGCCACCGTGCGCGTCACTACCGACAGCACCGAATTGTTAAACATATCGACGAAGGGAATGCGCTGCAGCACCTGCCTGTAGGCGTCGAAGCCGAACGTGGCGGGCAAGAGCTGCGGCGGCACCTGCAATGCCTCCGTTTGCGTCTTGAACGTCGTCATCACCTGCCAGAAAAAGGGAAAGACCATGGCCAGTGCGCTGATGATGAGCACCGCATGAACGGCAAGGTGTGCCCGAACGCTCTCTGAGGACCGCACCCTAGCCATAGTGCACCCACTTCTTCTGAAGGTAGAATTGAAGGCCCGTCACCATCATGATCATCGCGAGAAGGCTGATGACAATTGCGGCGGCATATCCGCGGTCATGTTCGACGAAACCGACCTCGAAGAAATAGGTAACGATGGTCTGCGCCTGGTCGAACACCGGATTCTTCGGTCCCACCATGATATAGATCAGGTCGAAGACCTGCAGCGATTTGATGACGTTCAGAACCGCCACCAGGAAGATGGTCGGAGAAATCATCGGCAGGGTGATGCGGAAGAAGCGTTGCAGCGGCCCCGCACCATCCATCTCGGCCGCCTCATGCAGATCCGGCGGCACCGTCTGCAAGCCCGAAAGGATGAGTATGATGCTCTGGCCGAGACCGGACCAGATGCCGACTGCGGCTACCGCGACGATGACGATCACCGGCTGCGTAAGCCATGAAACCGGTGGAAAGCCCGCCAGCGCCAGGCCCTGATTTATCGGTCCGTAATCGACATTGTAGAGAAGTTGCCAGACCATACCAACGGCTGTCGGCATGGTGACAACCGGAAGAAAGAACAGCACACGGTAGAAGCTCAGGAATCGCAGTCCAGGCGTGTTCAGCAGCGAGGCGAAAAAAATCGCCAGCGGAACCTCAAGCAATCCGACGAGAGCGTAGATCATTGAATTGACCATCGCCTGCCACATCTTCGGATCGTCCATCAGATGGCGGTAGTGCTTAAGGCCGACGAAGGTTTCTCCTTTGAAGACGCCGGTCTGCATGAAGGACAGTTCGAAGCTGCGCAAAATCGGATAGAAAAAAAGGACGGCTGCGCCCAGGAAAAGCGGGAGAATGAAAAGATAGCCCGTCAATGCTTCGCGCTGTCGTTCAGACAGCGCGAAGCACGAAGACTTGGCTCCATTTGCCACCGATCTCAACCTGGGCGCGACCGTATCCGTCACAATGACGCCTCGGCGTCGAGGGCCTCCTGCATCACTGTCTGCAGCTTCTTGAGGCCGTCCTCTACACTTTCCTTGCCGGTGAAGATACCGGTCAGCGCTGTACTGGTCGCTTTCAGCCAGACCGACGAATTGAGTGAGACAGGCATTGGAAAGGTATCGGCGATCTGCCTGGCGATCGGCGCCGCATCGAAAGCCTTGGCAAAATGATCGATGAAGTTCTTGTCGAACTCGGGATACGCCGACAGCGCGATACCAGCGCGTGTGTATATGTCCGCCGCCTCCTTGGAGCCGAGAAATTCCACGAACTTGTAGCTTTCCTCGGGATGCTTGGCCGTCGCACTGATCATATTGCCCAGCGAGGATGTCGAGGAGGCACCGTTCTTCGGTCCCTTCGGCAGCGTGATAACAGCCAGGTCTTCGTCTTTCGCCAATTTCGAGTCGGCGAAGGTGACCCCCATCCAGGAGCCAGTCTGGAGCATGGCAACCTTGCCTGACAGGAACATGCTATTTGCGTCCGTCGAGGCCAATTGCTCAAGTGTCGGGCTGGAGCCAGCTTTGATGATATCGACCCAGTATTGAACGCCTTCCGCCGCTTCCTTCGTATTCCACTGAGCCCTCTTCCGATCTTCGGACAAGATGGTGCCCCCGGCTTGATAGACCGAATTTAGGACATTGCCGCGGAAGTCGAGCGAGACCGCCGTGCCCCAAATACCGGCGTCGGCTTTCGTAAGGGATTTTGCCGCTGTCTGGAAATCGGTCCAGCTCCAGCCGTCTTTCGGCTCGGCCACTCCTGCATCCTTGAACAGCTTCCTGTTGTACCAGACGACGAGCGCATCGCGGTTATTGGGCAGCGAGTAGAGCTTGCCGTCATAGCTGTAGATGGCGCGCATCGGCTGCGGAATGGCGCTGACATCGAAGCCGCTCGCCGTGGCCTTCTCATCGATCGGTTGAAGCATTCCCTGCGAGGCGTAGAGCGGGAAATTGAATGGATTCATCCAGAACACGTCCGGCAGCGCATCGTTCGCTGCCTCGGTCTGCAGCTTGGTCCAGTATTTCGAAAAGGGCGTGATCTGGATGTCGATCTTGATGCCCGGATTTTTCTTCTCGAATGCATCGGCGATCTTGCGGAATGTCGGCTGTTGGGATTGATCCCACATGGCATAGCTGAGCGTGACATCCGCGGCGAAAGCCGGCATCGTTGTCGTGGCAGCCAGCACCGCGGAGCCCATCAGCCATAGGCAAGCACGTCTGTTCAGTTTCATCTCGGTTCCTCCACAAATGAGATGGTTGAAGATGGAACGGCCTTTCAGGCCGCTCGTTTCGTCTTGGCCGGTCGTGCCCATTCCGGGACCCAATCGCCATGAGCGGCAAGCAGGTCGTCCACAACGCTCCATATCTGCTCAAGATCGAGTTCCGCGGCGGTGTGCGGGTCCATCATCGCCGCGTGATAGAGGTGCTCGCGATTTTCATTTAGCAGCGCCGCGACCGTCAACTCCTGCACGTTGATGTTGGTGCGCATCAGCGACGTCAACTGCGGCGGCAGGTCGCCGACATGGGTCGGCTGGATACCTGACGCATCGACCAGGCACGGCACCTCCACTACACAATTGGCCGGCAGTGATGTGATACAGGAATTGTTGCGCACATTGCCGTAGATCACCGACGGCTCGCCGGTCCACACCGAGTTCATGATCGCCGAGGCATACTCCTTGCTTTTCATCACCTCGATGGTTTCAGCCTGTCGATAGATGTCTGCGATACCCGTCCAGCGCGCCACCTGCTCAATGCAGCGTGTCGGATATTCATCCAGCGGAATGCCGAATTTCTCGATAAGGTCAGGCCGCCCGTCCTTGATGAACCAGGGCGTGTATTCGGCAAAATGTTCAGAGCTTTCGGTGACGAAATAGCCTAACCGGCGCAGCATCTCGTAGCGGACCCTGTTGGGACAGCGTGCCCGCACCGGGTTAGGCTTGGGATAGCGCCCCTCGGAATAGCCGCGCCGCAGCTCGGGATAGAGGTCCCGATAACTACCGTCCGCCTGACGATGCTCGAACTTGAGGAAGAACGCCACGTGGTTGATGCCGGCCGACCGATAGCGGATTTCATCCACCGGAAGGCCGAGATCATAGGCGAGCTCCTCTGCCGTGCCCTGCACCGAGTGGCATAGGCCCACCTGCTTGATGGCCGGGTACTTCTCCGCGATCGCCCAGGTATTGATCGCCATCGGGTTGACGTACTGCAGCATGATGGCGTTGGGGCAGACCTCCAGCATGTCCGCGCAGATCGACCATAGATGCGGAACCGTGCGCAGGCCTCGCATGATGCCACCGACACCGAGCGTATCGGCAATAGTCTGACGTAGGCCATATTTCTTCGGAACCTCGAAGTCGGTGACGGTACACGGTTCATAGCCGCCGATCTGAAAAGCGACGACGACGAAGTCGGCCCCCTCAAGCGCTTTTTTCTGGTTGCAATGCGTCTCGATCCTGATGCCGGCTCCCAGCGTCCTGGCCAGCTTGCCGGCGACGATCTCGCTCTCCTCCAGCCGCCGGGCATCGATGTCCATCAAGGCGATCGTCGCGCCGGCCAATGCCGGACGCTGCAACACGTCGCCGACGATATTCTTCATGAACACTGTCGATCCGGCGCCTATGAACGCGATTTTTGGCGAAGACACGCAATTTCCTCCCAGTGACGCAATTCTTGTCATGTTGCGCCTGCAAATCACTAATAACACGTTTTAGTTCACGACTAACACGTGTTATCTTCCATGTTGACTGATCATTGTCAAGCATTGTATCCCCATGAGATGGAGATTTGGCGATGAAAAAAGTGACGAGCTACGATGTCGCCAGCAAGGCTGGTGTCTCGCGGGCGACCGTTTCACTCGTTCTGAATGGCTCCACTGCCGTCTCGATCAGCCCAGAGACCAGAAGTCGCGTGCTGGAGGTGGCAAAAGAGTTGAATTATCAGCCCAATCGCGCCGGGCGCATGCTAGTGCGCGGCAGGACCGAAACATTGGGCATCGTTGTTACAGACCCCGTTCTGCTCGCCGTGGACGGATTCATCGCCCTTCTGCTGCAAGCCGTGATCGCCAAGAGCCGGGAGGACGGCTACAGGGTGATGATCGACTATATTGGGAACGATGGGCAAAAGACCTATCGCGACCTGATTAATGAGGGCGCTGTCGACGGGCTCCTCGTCATCAGCCCGCGCGTAGGTGACGCCGACCTGCTCGCCGTCGTGGAATCCGGATTTCCAGTCGTGTTGATAGGCAGCATCAACCACCCCGGTGAAGTGTCCAGCATGATCCAGACTGAAAATGCTTTTGCGGAGATAGTGGACCACCTCACCGGCCTTGGCCACGAGCGTATAGCCTATGTCAGCTTCGGTCCGGCCGGCATCGCGGCCGCCGATCAGCGCATCGAGTACTACCGGACCGCGTTATCAACCAAAGGGCTCGAATATGACCCTGCCCTGGTCGTCCATGCAGCCTACAGCGCCAGAAGCGGGAAAATCGCTACCTCCAGACTTTTGCAAGAGTCGGATCTGGCGCCAACGGCCATCATTGCAGGCAACGATACGATTGCCATCGGTGTCTTGAGCGCTGTCGCCGAAACCGGTCTGGGTGTGCCGGAGGACATTTCGGTCGTTGGCTTCGACGACTTGCCTATCTCTACCTGCCTTCTTCCACCGTTGACGACGGTCCATCACGACATCGTCCAGCGCGCTCGTTCGGCAGTGGAAACCCTTATCCTGCGTGTGCGAGGCCAGCCCACTGCGACACGACAGTTGGAGCTTCCGACCAGCCTCATCATTAGGGAATCGACTGGGCCGGTCCGCGAAAGCGCCTATCAGCGGGCGGAACAAGATCAGTTGTCCCGGAAACGCTGATATCTGACGAAGCGCATGTTCCCTTCACAGGCGCGCCTTGGTGGATCGCGGGGTGGCAAGCAACAGCGACGTCTCACTGCCGGTAATACCCGGTATAAGACGCATCTTGCGCAGCACCGCATCGAATTGTGTCAGCGTGTCGGTGTTGAGTTCTACGACAAGGTCCCAGCGCCCGTTGGTGGTGTGAATCGCGGAAATCTCCGGAAATCCGCCCAGCGCTCGCACTACCTTGTCGGCGGCGTGTCCTTCGACTTCGATCATGGTGATACCACGCACTCGCTGCTCCAGTGCATCAGCGCGCAAGATAACAGTGTAGCCTAGTATGTCGCTTTGACGTTCCAGCCGCTCAATGCGCGCCCTGACCGTGGCACGGGAAACGCCGAGGTCAACCGCAAGGTCGGAGATAGACCTGCGGGCGTCATGGCGCAGCAGCGTTACAAGCTTTTCGTCGAGCGCATCCATTTGGTTTCCATTTCGATCAAAAATGCCACCATATTGATAAGCAAGCCATATCTATTTGCCAATTCACTCTGTTCAATTCGCCGGCTTTTCAGATTTAATTCTGGCAAAGCTTCGAGGGGGAACCTTATGCATTGCAGGATAGTAGGTGCGCCGGTGCAAGATGGCGCGGGGCGCATGGGATGCGAGATGGGGCCCAGTGCATTGCGCACTGCGGGTATCGTCACCACACTCAAGGATCTTGGCCACGAGGTCGAGGATCTTGGCGCGGTCCAGCCTGCGGCTTTCCACAGCGCTCCCCATAGCAATGCATCACTGAAAGCGCTCCCTCAGATATCCGCCTGGATTGCAGCGATCGCAGAGGCGGCCTATCGCGCCGCCGATGACGGCGCGATGCCGATCTTCCTCGGCGGCGACCATTCGATTTCTGCTGGCACGCTTTCCGGCGTGGCGCGCCGCGCAAAGGAAAACGACAGACCGCTTTTCGTTCTGTGGCTCGACGCCCATCCTGATTTCCACAACCTGGATTCCACGACGAGCGGAAATCTGCACGGTGTGCCGCTTGCCTATGCCTGTGGACGTCCCGGCTTCGCAGGTTTCTTCCCGGACCTGCCAGTCGCAATCGAGCCGGCGCGCATCTGCACGCTCGGCCTGCGCAGCGTCGACCCGGCTGAGCGCCGCGCCCTTTGTGAGGCCGGCGTGACCGTTCACGATATGCGCGCCATCGACGAATACGGGATCGCGCCGCTGCTCAGGGCCTTCCTGAAGCGTGTGGCGGACGAGAACGGTTTGCTGCATGTCAGCCTTGACGTCGATTTCCTGGATCCATCGATAGCCCCTGCTGTCGGAACGACAGTGCCGGGCGGCGCCACCTTCCGTGAGGCGCACCTCGCTATGGAGATGCTGTCGGACAGCGGTCTCGTCTCCAGCCTCGACCTGGTCGAACTCAATCCCTTCCTCGACGAACGCGGTCGCACCGCGACACTTATGGTCGACCTGACGGCCAGCCTGATGGGGCGTCGCATCATGGATCGACCAACGCGCAGCCATTCCGGGAGCCTTTGATCATGACCCAACCTTCGCGCCTCGCAATCGTCCCCTTCGTAAGCGTCGATTCCATGATGAGGCTGGTACTCACCATCGGCGTCGAGCGTTTTCTGACCGAACTCGCCGGCTATATCGAAGAAGACTTCCGGCGCTGGGAATTGTTCGACAAGACGCCACGCGTGGCATCTCACAGCCATGACGGCGTCATCGAGCTGATGCCAACAAGCGACGGCCAACTCTATGGCTTCAAATACGTCAACGGTCACCCGAAGAATATGCGCGAGGGGCGACAGACCGTGACGGCTTTCGGCGTGCTGGCCGATGTTGGCTCTGGCTATCCGATGCTACTTTCCGAGATGACAATCCTCACCGCGCTGCGGACCGCGGCCACCTCTGCCGTCGCCGCCAAGTACCTGGCGCGGAAGGATGCGCGGGCAATGGCTATCATCGGAAACGGCGCACAGTCGGAGTTTCAGGCAATGGCCTTCAAGGCATTGCTCGGCATCGACCGGTTAAGGCTCTATGACATTGATCGCTCGGCCTCGGAAAAATGCGCAAGGAACCTCGCCGGCTTGGGTTTAGACATCACCATCTGTACCAGCGGGCAGGAAGCTGTCGAGGGCGTAGACATCATTACAACAGTTACCGCTGACAAGCAGTATGCCACTATTCTGACTGACAATATGGTTGGAGGCGGGGTCCACATCAACGCGGTTGGCGGTGACTGCCCAGGCAAAACCGAGTTGCACAAGGATATCCTTCTGCGCTCCGACATCTTCGTGGAATTCCCGCCACAGACACGTATCGAGGGCGAGATCCAGCAGCTCGCGCCGGATCATCCGGTGACTGAACTCTGGAAGGTGATGACCGACAAAGCCATCGGAAGGACAAACGCCAAACAGATTACCTTGTTCGACAGTGTTGGCTTTGCGACAGAGGACTTTTCCGCATTGCGCTACGTCCGCGACCAGTTGCAGAAAACCGGGCTTTACGAGGAACTCGACCTGCTTGCAGACCCGGACGAGCCGCGCGACCTGTTCGGCATGTTGCTCAGGGCGGAGAGCTGAAAATAAACGCAAGCTAATTCGATGCGAATTATCGATCTGGCTCTGCCGACATGGAAGACCAAGGGCTAAACCCCAGTTTTTGTTCAATTTTGGGGCAAGTGATTTATGCTGAGTGATTGCCGTGGAAAGTGGCCTTTCAGGCGCTGGCCCCGAAGAAAGCAACGCAGTGGCACTGGCCGGCAAAGGTCTGGGAGCTGTATCCTCTCCATTTCTGGTTGTGATCAATGAGTCCTGTAGCTAAGCTCAATTGCGATCTTTCGGGGCTGCCAACGTCGATCGGCAAGCTCTAAGGTATTGGAACGCTGTCATCATGATGGTGTTCTGAGGCTACAGCCACTGCTCAACGTCACAGTGAAGGAGATCAATTTGGCCAGCGAACCTATCCGCGATCCCGTGAAGGATCATCTTCTTACCCCGCAGAACTCCGCCTTTGTCATTATCGACTACCAGCCGATCCAGGTGAGTTCGATCCGCTCGATGGATAAACAGGAACTCGTATTCAACATCGTCCATTCCTGTATGGCCGCAATCAATTACAAGCTTCCCATCGTCCATTCGACGGTGAACGTCGCAACCGGCGTAAACAAGCCGCCGATCGAGCCAGTCATGAAGGTACTGGGCGCATATCCGACTTACGACCGCACATCGATCAACAGCTGGGAAGACGTCGAATTCAAGAAGGCTGTTGTTGCAACGGGCCGCAAGAAGCTCATCATGGCCGCGCTGTGGACGGAAGCATGTCTTACTTTCCCAGCGCTTGATGCTCTGAAAGAGGGCTACGAAGTTTACGCCATCGCTGATGCCGTCGGCGGCACTTCCGTTGAAGCGCATAAAGCAGCACTTCGGCGTATAGAGCAGGCCGGTGTCCAACTGATCAGCAAGACGCAGCTCTATTGTGAACTTCAGCGCGACTGGGCGCGTAAAGAGACAGTGCCTGGCTTCATGGATGTGTTCCAGAATGCGGACGGCTCAAATCCCGAGAAGGACAACAGATAGGGATTTCGCCAGCTCGTAAAATCTCCAATGTACGGTCGCTGCCAAGCAAAGCGTGGCATAGGCACAGGACCTGTTAATCATGGCGCGGATTGCGCCACATTTTCCGCTGGCGCATGGCGTGCCGCGCGTTGACGACCGGCGTGTGGTGAGCGGCATCGTCTATGTGATCAAGCATGGCCTGCGGTGGAAGGATGCGCCCAAGGGATATTGCCCGCACAAGACGCTCTACAACCGCTTCATCCGCTGGAGCCGCATAGGCGTGTTCGACCGCATCTCCACAGGGCTGGCGAGCCATGGGCCGAAGCCGGAGCGGATCATGATTGATGCGACACACCTCAAGGCCCACGGGACTGTGGCAAGCCTGCTCAAAAAAGGGGCTATTTCCCCCTCCTGAGCCTAGCTCTCCTGCGCCGCGAGCCATGCCCCAAAGGCACTTTGATCATCTGCGGCCTCACGCTTTCTTCGCCCACTTCCGCGCATCGACGCGACACCTCCCGCCGCTCATTCGGGAAATATGTTGACATGCGCCCTTTTTGTCTCACATATGAGATGAAATGCAAATCATACGAGACGGAGTCGTGATGGACCAGTGGGATGACACAATCGTTGCACGGATGCTTCACCATCGAACCGAGAGCCTGCTGCCAGGCGATCCCGTTGCAGCGCGCCTGATGCTTGCAAGCTCATACTTCCTCCCCGGCACGCCGCAGGCCATGCATCAGTACGGCCGTTGGAGCAACCCGACCTGGGACGCCCTCGAAGGCGCGCTTGGGGTGCTGGAAGCGGCGCAGGTCGCGATCTTTCCATCAGGGATGGCGGCGGTCGCCTCGGTGTTCATGGCCCATCTTAAATCCGGCGACCGGCTGCTTCTGCCAAGCGATGGCTACTATACATCCCGCGTTCTGGCCGAGAAATACCTTGAGCCTCACGGCATCAAGGTCGAGCTGTGTTCGACGTTGGATTACACGAGCCGCGACTTCGCCGGTTTGCGCATGGTCTATGTCGAGACGCCTTCCAATCCCAGTCTGGACATCTGCGATCTTGCTGACATCGCCGCGCGCGCCAAACAGGCCGGCGCACTGATGGTCTGCGACAACACCACAATGACGCCACTCGGCCAGCGGCCGCTGGACCTCGGCGCAGACATCGTGGTCGCTTCCGACACCAAGGCAATCAACGGTCACTCCGACGCGCTAATGGGTCACGTCGCAACCCGCGACGCCGCACTGCTCGACCCGATACTCGATTGGCGTAAGCTTGTCGGCGCCATTCCCGGGCCATTCGAAGCTTGGCTTGTCCACCGCGGTCTGGAAAGCTTCGAGGTCCGCTATGAACGAATGTCGACGACCGCCGCAGTCCTTGCCGACAGATTCTCGGCGCATCGAGTCGTCAAATCGGTAACCTATCCTGGTCTGGCATCCGATCCGGGCCACGACATTGCCAAGCGGCAGATGACGAACTTCGGCACACTGGTCGGGGTGACGCTTGCAGACGCAACGGCCGCAGAACGGTTCATAACCGACGCCAGCCTGATCGTGGCATCGACCAGCTTTGGCGGCGTCCACACCTCGGCCGAGCGGCGCGCGCGATGGGGCGACAAGGTTGCAGAAGGTTATGTCCGGCTATCGGTGGGATGCGAACCGACCGAGGCGCTCTGGCGCGAGCTAAATCGGGTGCTGGACGAACTCAACTGAACGGCTTTGGAGGACGAGATGATGATCGATCCTGAAACGATCGACAGCCTGCTGGGAACGAGAATTCGCGTCGAGCGCGAGCAACGCGGCTGGTCGCTCTCCGAACTGTCGCAGCGTTCCGGAGTATCACGAGCCCAAATCAACAAGGTCGAGCGCGGCGAGAGCAGTCCGACCGCTTCCCTGCTCGGCCGGCTCTCCGGTGCGTTCGGGCTCACCGTTTCGGCGCTTCTGGCTCGTGCAGAAGCCGCTCGCCCGGGGCGCCTCGTGCGCGCTGGCGAGCATCCACGCTGGCAAGACCCAGCGACGGGCTACGTTCGAAACCAGATTGCGCCCGGGCCAGGCTCCGACTTTCCGCTCGACCTTGTCCGCGTTGACATGCCGGTCGGCGCGTCTGTCTCCTATCCCGCTTCCGCCTTTGCCTTTATTCGACAAGTCGTCATTGTGCTTGATGGTGAGTTGACATTCACCGAAGGGGATGTCGCGCACGACCTTTATGCCGGCGACAGCATCGAACTCGGCGCGCCTACCGACTGCACCTTTCGCAACAAAGGCGGTAAGGCCTGCAGCTATCTCGTCGCGGTCGTCCGTCCATGAAAACCCTTGGCCAAGGCGCATCTTTGCCCAAACGCGGCCACAACGGCGGGCCGCGGCTCGATAATGAGCGATCATCCCGGCCTTGGGGCAAAGGCCCTGTCGGAACCTACTATTACTGGCGTGCCGCTCACGATGCGGCATGGCGCAATATCCCGCGCGACACTGTGCTGCGACGCCTTGAACGCGCCGCAAGCATTGGTTTGACCTGGCGCGAATACACGCTGGAAATTCTTGAGCGCGGACGATATCTGAGCCTTCCCGACGACTCGGCCAGGATTGCTGAGATTAAGGCGGCGCGTCGATCGCGTCGACGCATGGCTGATTGAAGCGCGCCGCCGGCCCGGAGTCACATTCTCGCACTAGCGCATCCACCAGATCAGTGTGTCAACCTGCTCGGCTAGCTGCGGCAGGGCAACATTGTAAGCGATCGCTCCATTTTCAATCTTGATCTAAGAGGTAGAACCAGGTTCGTTTTTTTCGATCCATCGATCCGACGTCACGACCAATATGGGCGCAAACCTGACATCGCCCCGGGCAAAATAATGGCGCCTGGGCTGGGAGTCGCATTCATCGTAGAGTTTCAGCGTGAACTGCAAAGGAAGCGTCACGCAGCGCTGGCTAGGCGTTCAGGTTTTGCGGCGGCGCTTGCCGCATGCTCAAAGAAATCGCAGATGTCGTACTCGGTGTTGCGGACGACATCTTCCATCCGAGCATGAACGAGAAGATGGATGCCGTTGAGGCCGAGCGGGCTCGGCTGGAGATTGAGCTTGCTGAGGCGCCAGAGCCAGATACCGTGATCCCGCATCCTGACCTTGCAGAGATCTACAAGCGCAAGGTGGATGCCTCGGCGACGTCTCCAAATGATTCTGAGAATCGGGCTGCGGCGACGGCTCTTCTGGACGGCTTGATTGTGCGGATCATCATTTGATGCGGTAGCTGACTGGGATTATTTCGATATGTGGGGGAATTTGGCTGGTCTGCGAAGCCGATGTTTTGGATGCGGGCTTGAGGTAGCGCTGGCATCATGAGCACCATTTTTTGTACAAGAATGGTACTTTAGCTTTTTGCGCGGTAACGGCTTAAGCAAAGGCTTCACAAAAGTCGCTGCAAAAAGAATAGCTTATGAGAGTTTGGTTGCGGGGGCAGGATTTGAACCTGCGGCCTTCAGGTTATGAGCCTGACGAGCTACCGGGCTGCTCCACCCCGCGTTATGAGTTCGCGG
>NZ_QURN01000011.1 GCF_003403035.1 Mesorhizobium denitrificans
TGACCGGGCGCTAATCGGCGTGCCCTTCAACGCCCCTAAACAGGGGTCCCTTTTGCGCGAAAATACGGGGTCCCAATTCCACGGTCATTGACAAAATGACCAAGCGGAAGTTCCCAGTCGGGTTTTGAAGATCCAGGTGGTTCACGCTCGAATAACTCAGTCCTGCTCGGAAGATTCAGCCAGGTCAGACGTTTTCGCAGCAAGTCGGTGATAGGGGCATCGGTAAATTCGATATCCAACCCTATGAAAGTCACTCCAGCGAAACTTTCATTCATTTGGCCTGGAAGGACCTCGAAGATCGTCTTAGGCTTCGTTTCATCCTGGAACGCTACCATAACGGGGTAACGCCCGTAAAAGTTGAAGGGCATACGCCCCGCCGCCTCTGCCAACCTCTGGAGGTCGTCGTCGTTCAGCCCCCCGACGCTGTTTTTAATACCCAGAGTCTCTAAAATGCCCGGCTCATAAATTTCGGAAAAACCGCCGCCTTTGCTACGCAAATAGGGCAGTATGAAAATGGTGCCACCGGCAGGCAGATCAAAAATCAGCGCCTCGCCGTAGAGCGTAGTTGACCCACCCATACCGACCAAACTGTTTTTCAGGCGCGAGTAGCGGCATTCCATGACGGTTGAGGCTTCATGCGTTTGTCCATTGTAGAGGACTTTCGCGATCACCCGATAACGGACAGATGCGCCTCCGTCCTGACAGCCTGCCAAGGGGAGACTGCAAAGAGAGCCTAGGACCGCGCGCCGGCTGATCGTCTTGCCTGTGGACTGCTTCATGGCTCCAACCCCGTGTGGTAATGACTTCAAACTTAAAGCTCCGCTGTCATTGCGCATCTGCCACTTTATCTTGAGCGACGCGTTTCGCATTTCGCCAACCAGTTGGACGAACGAACATACTCTCGCCTTCACCGCTGCGCTCGCCATGGTCGAGCATGTGATTGAATATTCTTGCGAGTAGCCGATCGATTTTTTGTGCTGTCTGCATAACCCTCGGTCGATCAACGTACCAAGCGTGATCAAAATTCCTAATTGAGAAGATGGCAGCCGTCTCAGAACTCGAACCGTCGCTATATGGCCAATGGACAATCTTGTCGCGCTCTCCCTTGATTGAGAGTGCTTCGTCAATCAGAAGAATCATACCTTCGGACCCGGCTTCGCGCGCAAAATCCATTCTGAGCAGATCTTTCAATTTCGCCCATCGCTTTACCGTTGAGCCTTGCGAAAGCAGTTTCACAGTGTCGATGTCATCGGGATCTGATGCCCAAAAAAGCGACTGGTTCAGAATCTGATCGAGGATGGCCCATTTTACTGTCACGAGACCGATTGCCTCGAGCATTTTGGGCTTTGGTATCGCTATGAACTCTTGTTTCATGTCGCGTATCATGTCGCGTCGAGTGGCCGCGCGCCAGTCCATTTGCGGCGCGAGATCACACCTGTCCCGCGCGGCAATTCAATCTGTAGAATGTTTCACAAACTGCTTTTGGTTGGTTAGCCAACTTCGAATGATTAGCTTGCACCTCTGGTTCTGCGTGTTTTCCTAGATCATCTAGAATTTCGTGAGCACTCGCTGATGGCTTGGCACACCGCAATCTTGTTGGTTTTGCTGGCTTCTTCGGCGGCCGCGCAGGAATGCGATCCAAATTATGATCCCTGCGTGCCAGTAGCGAGCGATGTTGATTGCGCCGGAGGCAGCGGAAACGGCCCCGCCTATGTTGCAGGACCGGTTAGGGTGATTGGTACCGATATATATGGGCTTGATAGAGATGGGGATGGGATTGCTTGTGAATGACGAGAATGGCGCGGCTGGCGGGTCTGAAAAACAAACGACTGGTCTGCCCCTCTCACTTGCCCTTGATCACGAGATGCTTTCCCATCCAGTCCTTGATGATGAGCCGAACCGCTTCTGGGCGTGTGATCTCATGCTCTGACGCATACTGATCCAGACCGGCAAGCATGTCGGGCTGAAGCCTAACGAGAATCGGAATACCTTTACCAGTAGCAGCGGGGCCACGTTTCCTTGATATCACAGTTGTTGACTTAGTCATGAAACCTTGATATCACAATCAACGTCGGGCTGAAAGAGGCGGCAACCTCCCTCAGCCCTAACCGAAACGAACCTGTGTTGGAGGCTCGCATGGCTGTTCACAGCAATAGCACAACTTTGCCCAAAATCGACCGTGCCGCAGTAATGCGCACAGCGTGGGCTCACTATCGCTCATCGTTCACTCGGTCATGGCGCAAAGACGCGTTCAACCGCTCGAACTTCGCCTAATGCCTGACATGTGCGTGGCAGAAGCATCGTGAGGCTCAGATGTCTCCTAGCGAGCAGCACGTTGCCCGCGTCGAGCGCGAGATTGACATGCTCAAGTACAAGTCGCTTCGTTACGACATTGCGCCGATGCAGCGCCGTCTCGAAGCCGAACTTGCAGCACTGGCTGCTTGAGGGAGGCGAGAATGAAAAAGATATCTCGCCGCCTGTTCTTGAGAAGCATACCGCCAGCAGTTGCCGTCGGAACTGTGGTAGGTGTCCCTGCCGTCGCGGAAGAAAAAGCAGAATTGCCCGTCACTCGTGTCAACCGCCTTGCGAAGGAACTATCCCTCGCAATGGATGTTTGGATCGATGACTTGGCGTATCCCAGTATCGAACGGGATATCTGGAAGGCGCATGTCTATCCTGCCTCGTACTGCCAATACCCGGTGTCGTTTGAGAACATAGACGCTCGACCAACAAGGACGCGTCACGCTCATCTGAGCCGACAGCATTCCTCGCAGTCACTCCTTCCATGCGCAAGAAGCTCGTCGCGACCTGCGAAGCCCTAATTGCTCTGCTCGATGAAATAGACGGCGACGAAAACGTAGAGGGGACCGCCGACGAAGAGCCGCTTTTAGGTTGGCCGGATGGAGGTCAGCGACCTACAGCGGAAATGTCATGCGATGGCGACCGAGAGGCAGACGACTGCGATCTTGAATCGGGTAGCGATGATGAACGCGAACTCGGTTGGCAGGATGAGGGCAGCCAAGCCAGCCTGCAGGGCTCGTTATACGACGGCGAGCCGGACCTTGGTTTCTGTGGTCATGGCACAGGGTGGCGTGAAGGTGAAGCGACCGACGACCGCGAGCAGGAAAACGAACACCTCGACAAATCCGATTATGAGCCGTTCCTAGGTTGGTCCGAAGTTCAATCGCAGCATGGAGCGCAACCTACCGGCGAAGAGTTTCCCATAGAATGCGGGGGTTCAGCCAAAGCTGACGGCAGCGGCGTGCGCATCGCAAAGAAGCAGCTCAAGGAAAATGCGCGCCGTCGAAAAGCAGCCGGTGTCAGAGGCGAGATTCTATTCAGGCGTGAAGAAGCTGATGCCACCCCAATGCCACGCTACATGTGGAACGATCAGTGGACCGGCAATCTACCACCTGAGGCGAACGAGGTGCTGATTCCGAACTTCTCAATGTATCGGGCGTCGAAATGACCTGCGTCGAGGTTCATTTGCCGATCCCGTCTGGAGAGCGCAATATTTCGATGTGGTGTATTGAGATCGAAAATCGGCTCTGACAATAAGCTGGCTTGCTTAAACGAGTTTCGAGAACCTACGCGGGCCGCAATGGATGCTACTTCCCCAGTAGTCAGCAGACCTAAGACACACCTTTCGATCTTGCTGATTCTAAGCGCGACACACCTGCTGAATGATCTGATGCAGTCGCTCATTCCGGCGATCTACCCCATCATCAAGGGTACGTACGCCTTGGATTTTGTGCAGATCGGAATGATCACGCTCACGTTCCAGATCGCGGGATCGTTGCTGCAACCTGTTGTCGGCTATGTCACCGACAAGCATCCAATGCCCTACTCCACAGTGGTCGGGATGACGTTCACGCTTGCTGGGCTGGTTGGGCTCGCCTTTGCTTCCAGCTATGGGCTCATTCTCATTTCCGTCGGATGTATCGGGATCGGTTCATCGATTTTTCATCCGGAAGCGACACGCATGGCCCGTCACGCATCGGGTGGCAGGCAGGGATTGGCGCAAGGGTTATTTCAGGTAGGAGGGCAAACGGGCGGTGCGTTGGGTCCGCTGCTGGCGGCGCTCATCATCGTGCCACGCGGCCAACCAAGTCTTGCATGGTTTGCAAGCCTCGCACTGATTGCAATGATGCTAATGGTTTGGACAGCCGGCAAACATGCCGAAATTCGCAGACACGTAGAGCGCGCGCACTCCGCGCTTTCAAATGTCACCACCACGCGCCACGCTCATTCCACAGCAACAATCGCGCTTGGCCTGACTGTCCTAACGCTGCTTATGTTCTCGAAGAATGCTTATGGTGAGAGTTTTCGGTCATTTTACACCTTCTATTTGATCGACCGTTTCGGCATTTCAATCCAGGCATCACAGCTTATGCTTTTCGTTTTCCTGGTCGCATCGGCTGTTGGCGCGCTTATCGGTGGCATAATTGGCGACAGGATCGGTCGCTATCGGATTATCTGGATTTCAGTACTGGGCCCGCTCCCATTCACGCTCATTTTGCCCTACGCGGATCTGTTCTGGACCGGTGTGCTCACTGTTCTGATCAACCTGATCATGGCGAGCGCGTTTGCGTCAATTCTGATCTATGCAATGGAATTGGTTCCAAATCGCATCGGGTTGATCGGTGGATTATTTTATGGGCTAAACTTCGGTTTGGGAGGAATAGCTGCAGCTATCCTCGGTGTTCTCGCAGACAGTATGGGCATTGAAGCGGTCTATCAGCTTTGTGCGTTCTTGCCGCTCGCTGGCTTGCTGACCTGGTTCTTGCCAAGGATCGAAGACAGTCGCGAATTGCCAACAGGATGATGCGCTCACGATCCTCAGCCAACTAGCCACAATCCGTAGCAAAAGTAGCAGGAGTAGCAACCGTAGCAGGTGATGGAATTGAGTTTTGTCCGTTTTGTCCCATTTGTCCCGAGAGCGTTCTAGCTTTCGCGTGTCATTCGCAGGATTTGTTGGAAAAATAGTTGGCTATCGATATCAATCCTTATTAAAACTGTAGCATTATCAACTTGTTACATAAAACATTCGGTGGACCTCAGCTCCACCAATGGAACGGCGTGATCATAAGGCGATCCGGCCGCAGACTATCTTCTCAAAAAATGTGGACTTTCCAGTTCGTTCCAGTACCGTCGGCGCGATGTTGCTAGCGTTTCGTAAGGAAGCGGCTGAAAAAAGGGGCACCCCATGGCGATGAAAGCCCGCGGGATCGATCCGGCGGCCAAGCCGTCAGGAACCGGTTGCGAAGAATGTCTGGCCGCGGGAACATGGTGGTTTCATCTGCGGCGCTGCGCAGAGTGCGGTCACATCGGCTGCTGCGACAGCTCTCCGCACCAGCATGCCACCAAGCATTTTCATGCCACCGGCCATCCGATTATCAGAAGTTTCGAACCGGGCGAGACATGGTTCTGGAATTTCGAGACCGAATCCCAGGTTCGCGGCGAAACGTTAGCGCCACCCGAATCCCACCCGCTAGACCAACCCGCGCCCGGACCGGCCGGCCGGGTTCCCGCAAACTGGCAGTCGCTGCTGAACGAATAAAGTAGCAGGCGCATTGGCAAGCGGGCGGGCTTTACAGGAGAACACGCCATGAGCACCGGCAAGTCACCTTCCGATTTCTCATCCGGTGACCTTTGGCCGGCGCTTTCCTATCCAGCCTTCGAGCCGACGCGATATTTGCTTCACATGGTGTTGCAGGCCGTCGGTAAGCTTAAGCTAACGGAGCCATTCCAGGCGCAATGGGCCGAAGTTCCGTTGTGGCTTTATGCAAGGGGCCTCACCACCGGCCCGATTTCTTATGGCGGCGGTGTCTACGAGGTGCGCGCAGACTTGATCTCGCATGAGATGCAGTGGATTACGAGTTCGGGCGCGTCAGGACAAATGCCCCTCGGCCCGACATCCGTAGCCATGTTCGTCGACACCTTCCTTGACCAGCTTCGCCGATCAGTGAAGGACGCCTCGATCACTCTCATGCCGCAGGAGGTGCCTAACCCGATCGCGTTCGACAAGGACACTGCGCACCGTCCGTACGACCGCGACCTTGCCAATGCCTGGTGGCGCGTTCTCCACAGTACGCAACGCGTCCTTCAAGTCTTTCAGGGTCGGTTCACGGGTAAGACGCAGCCTATCGGGCTGATGTGGGGAACGCTCGACATCCGCTTGGCCCTCTATAACGGCAAGCCTGCTTTGCCGGCACCGAACGCAGGCTATATCCGGCGCAACTCGATGAATGCGCAATTGATGGAGATGGGGTGGTGGTCGGGTGATCCTTCCTATCCCAAGCCCGCGTTCTACTCATTCACCTATCCTCAGCCTCAAGGTATCGAAGAAGCGAAGATTAGCCCGCCCGCCGCACGATGGGACTCTGGGATGGGTGAATTTATTCTCGACTATGACGACCTGCGCCGGTCCGACAATCCTGACCGCGACCTGCTTGCCTTCATCGAAACAACCTACAATGCCGGTGCAACCCCTGCGGGCTGGGATTCCGGGCTGCTCGGCAGCGGGCGTCCGGAGTGAATCTCTGTGCCACACGCTACTAGACAAGATTGATCCCCGCCCCTCCCAGCGCGCCGAAGATGACGACAATCCATGGTGGCGCCTTCCACACAACAAGAAGGACAAAGCAAACGAGCGCCAGCGCGAACGAGGCCGGGCTGACGATGGCACTTGTGAAAAGGGGATTGTATAGCGCTGCGCCAAGTATGCCCACGACAGCAGCATTCGCCCCGCGAATGACACTTTGCGCACCTGGGCGTGCACAAAGCGCTGACCAGAACGGTATGCTGCCAACCAGCAGCAAAAACCCAGGAAGAAAGACTGCAAAAAGCGCAATCATCGCTCCTGTGATGCCGTTTGGTTCGGGGCCGAGAACCGTGCCGAGATAGGCGGCAAAGGTAAAGAGTGGGCCGGGTACTGCCTGAGCCGCCCCATAGCCAGCAAGGAATTGATCGTGGCTGACCCAGCCTCGGCTTACGACTTCCGATTCGAGAAGTGGAAGCACGACATGACCACCACCAAACACCAGGGATCCGGCGCGATAAAAAGAATCAAATACCGCAAGTCCTGGGTTGCCCAGTGCATTTGTGGCAAGGGGTAAGCCAACCAGCAACAATGCGAACAGGGCCAGACATATCGAGCCCGCCGTTCGCGAAACTTTGAAGGCGATGGGCCCGGATACAATCGCGCCGTCACTCTTGACGAACCAGAGGCCTCCCACCGCGCCTGCTATTATTGCGGCGACCTGACCGAATGCACCTGCCATGCCTGTTACAATCAGAGCAGCTGCAAGAGCAATGGTCGCGCGTTCTCTGTCTGGGCAAAGGTTCTTTGCCATGCCCAATACTGCCTGGGCGACGATGGCAACGGCAACGATCTTCAATCCGGCGATGCCGCCGCTCCAGAGCGATCCGTCGAAGATCACCACGCCGTAGGCGAACGCGACCATTGCTATGGCGGACGGCATTGTGAAGGCGGTCAGGGCGGCCAGCGCTCCGAGAGGTCCGCCTCGGAGCAATCCCATCGCAAAACCAACCTGACTGGACGCGGGGCCGGGCAGAAACTGGCAGAGCGCGACAATATCCGCATAGCCCTGTTCATCGATCCACTTTCGGCGCTCGACAAGCTCGTTGCGGAAATATCCCAGATGCGCGATTGGACCGCCGAACGATGTCAGGCCAAGTTTAAGAAAGACGCGAAAGACCTCGCCAGGGTTACCCTGCCGCGAAGGCACCGGCTGCGACACCACGCTGGCTGAATTCGTCACACGCGTTCCACCTTCAAAGCGCTCATAATGTGATGATTCCAAAGATTGCATTATTGAACAGGTGGCTGGAACAGAAAGCCACATCATCAGTTCATTTTGGCAGTTCAATTTGATCTGGGGTTGGAACGATGGCAGACAAACAGAAACTCAAGCCGCTCAAGGGCGAAGAGGAGCTTGCGCTGCACATTGCCGAACAAAGCGACCTTTCATTGAATCAGGCTAAGGAACTTATCCAGAAGCACGGTAACAATCTGAAGAAGATTGAGGAGGCTGCGAAGATATACAAGGCTGAAGGGTGATGGCTCATTCCAAGCCAGGTCGAGAGGGTTCGCTCGGTGCGGTTCTGGTTGTCGCCTCGGTCATTTGCATCGGGTCGATAATCGGCGTGATCAATACGCCGGATGCTTGGTATCAGGCGTTGAACAAGCCATCTTTCAACCCGCCGCCATGGATTTTTGCACCCGTTTGGACGTCGCTATATGTGCTTATCGGTATAGCCGGGTGGCGCTCGATCTTCGTCAAGAACGACAGGCTGTTGACGTCGCTTTGGTTCATCCAGATGGTTCTGAACTTCGCCTGGTCACCTGCGTTCTTTGGGCTTAAGGCGCCCTTCGCGGCGCTGATCATCATTCTGGCCTTGGCGTGTACAACCGCCCTCTACGTCCTCTATGCATGGAAGCGTGATCGACCTGCGTCACTGATGTTCGTGCCCTATATACTTTGGGTCGCTTTTGCGTCAGTTCTCAACGCTGCGATTGTCTGGCTCAACTAGCTTCGTGACTGGACAGGCGCGCAATCGAGGCCGCTTGAATGTTCCGAAGAGTATTCGCAATCTGCCATCATCATTCTATTCTTCATGCGAATCGACCGCAAAGCGCTTGATCCGAAAATGGGGACAGGAAGATGGCTGCCAACGCAGGTAGGCATTCCACAAAGGTGCGGCGGAAGCGATTGCTGGAACGTCCTGTTATGGGGCCGCTGGTCGCGCTGGGCGTGGGTGTGCTGCTTGAGGTGAAGCAGGCAACAATCGGGCGCTTGCCTGTCGCTCCGGAAATAGTGCTGTCGGTGCTGGTCCTCGCACTGGCTTTCGTGACGGTCTTCATCACATTGCGCCATGCCGAAGCGATTGCGCACAGGGTTGGCGAGCCGTACGGAACCTTGGTGCTGACCGTAGCGGTAACGGCAATCGAGGCGTCGGTGATCGTAAGCGTCATGCTTGGGGGCGACCAGAATCCCACGCTGGTTCGTGAGTCGGTATTCTCAACGGTCATGATCGTATGCGGCGGTATGCTCGGCATATGCCTTACGCTCGGCGGGCTGCGCCACAATCATCAGGAGCTGAAACGGCAGGGCACAAGTGCGTTGCTATCCGTTGTCGTCGCGCTATCGGTTTTGACGCTCATCCTGCCGGATTATACGCTCACCTCCACCTGGGGCACGTTTTCCCGGATGCAACTCGTTTTCGTCAGCACGCTGTGTCTGCTGCTATATGGCAGCTTCCTGTTCGCGCAGATGACGCGTCATCGCGATGATTTCCTTGATGACGTGTTTTCTGGCGGCGAAGATGAACACACTCCTTCGAACGACAGTCTCGGCAAAAGCCTTGTGCTTCTTGCGATAGGATTGATCGGCATTGTGCTTCTCGCAGAATATGTCGCCAGTGCGCTGGAAGAGGGACTGGCCGCGCTGCAGATCGGGCAGACGGACGCCATCGTCGGCGCGTTTATCGCCACGCTTGTGCTGATGCCGGAGACTGTTTCCGCAATACGCGCTTCCATGAACAATGAATTGCAGCGCAGCCTGAACATCGCACTCGGCTCCGCTTGCGCAACGATTGGCCTGACGGTTCCCGTTGTCGCAGCCATAACACTCTTTACCGGTACGGATCTGACGCTAGGGCTTGGCGCGGGCGACACCGTGCTCCTGTTGCTGGTGCTTGCAGTCAGCACAATCAGCTTTGGAACCGGGCGCACGACCGTGCTGACCGGACTGGTGCATCTGGTCATATTCGTGGCTTACCTGATGTTGATCGCGGTTCCATGAGTTCGCTTGCCCAGTGAAGCGAACCAGCTACATTGCCGCGACAGGTCGCATATTGCAGGAACTGACATGAGCAATCATCTATTCGATGCCTTTCGGTCCGCCGCTCGCCCTGATACGCCATTTATCAAAACTCCGGACGGCCGTGTCTGGACCTACGCTGACATGCTGGATTTCTCCGGTCGTCTGGCAAGCGCGCTTCAGCAGCGCGGCGTGCGCCCCGGCGACAGGGTCGCCGTTCAGGTAGAGAAAAGTGCCGAAGCGCTAATGCTCTACCTCGCCTGCATCAGAGCAGGGGCAGTCTACCTTCCGCTGAATATTGCCTACACGCTCGCTGAACTCGACTATTTCATCAGTGATGCAGCGCCGCGTCTCGTCGTCGTATCGCCCGGCGCGCAAGCAGGGGTGCAACCCGTTGCGGTGCGCTATGGTGCTGAGGTTGAGACGCTTGACGATGCTGGCGGCGGTTCGCTGATCGATCTGGCCAAGAACGCATCTCCAGCCTTTGCAGACGTAGCGTGCGGACCGGATGACCTCGCGGCGATCCTTTATACCTCCGGCACGACCGGCCGCTCCAAGGGCGCCATGCTCACGCATGACAATCTGCTGTCCAATGCCCAGACGCTTGTGCGCTATTGGCGTTTCACCAGTGCCGACCGGTTGATCCACGCGCTGCCGATTTTTCACACGCATGGGCTTTTCGTTGCCTCCAACGTCGTGCTGCTGTCCGGCGCGTCCATGTATTTCTTGCCGAAGTTCGATGCGAACGAAGTTCTTCGCTTGATGGGCGAAGCGACGTCGATGATGGGCGTGCCGACATTCTATGTAAGGCTTGTCGGACATCCGGGCCTGACGCGCGAAGCGGCCGCGGGCATGCGGCTGTTCGTGTCGGGGTCTGCGCCATTGCTTGCGGACACGCATCGCGCGTTTTCGGAAAAAACCGGCCACGCTATTCTCGAACGCTATGGCATGACCGAAACCAATATGAACACCTCAAACCCGTATGATGGTGATCGCGTTCCCGGCACAGTCGGCTTTCCGCTTCCGGGCATATCCTTGCGAGTGACGGATCCCGAAAATGGAAAGCAATTGCCGGATGGGCAAACGGGCATGATCGAGATCAAAGGCCCGAACGTGTTCAAGGGTTATTGGCGCATGCCCGAAAAGACCATGAGTGAGTTTCGTGCGGATGGCTATTTCATCACCGGCGATCTCGGCATGATCGACCCGCGCGGTTACGTGCATATTGTGGGTCGCGGCAAGGATCTCGTGATTTCCGGCGGATACAACATCTATCCGAAGGAAGTCGAAACCGAGATCGACCAGATCGATGGTGTGGTTGAAAGCGCGGTCATCGGTGTGCCGCATCCGGATTTTGGCGAGGGCGTCACGGCGGTTGTCATCAGGCAGCCGGGCGCTGCGATTGACGAAGGCGCAATTCTGGCTGCGCTGGCAGATCGCCTTGCCCGATATAAGCAGCCCAAGCGCATTCTGTTTCTTGAAGAATTGCCGCGCAACACGATGGGCAAGGTGCAGAAGAATATTCTGCGCGAGCGCTACAAAGCTATTTATGATGCGTTGGCATCCGACTGATGCAACTGCATGGCGCTAAAACATAAGCCGATAATTTTGCTATCGCGCAGTTTTGCGAAAACCTTCAAATGTCATATCTGTGTTACCTGGCAACCATAAGCGGGAAGCATTCTGAACACGGAGAACAGAGATGCGCCACCTGATTGGAACGCTTGTGTGCAGCACGATGCTGCTTTCGCCCTTTGCTGCGAACGCAGCCACTGTCTACCCGTTGGATCGTGCGACGATTCTGGTTTCATCCCCGTTCGACTTCAAAGTCGAGTTCGACGGCATCGTTCAGGAAGGCGATGTGTCGGTAACGGTCAACCGCAAGCCGGTAGCTGAAGTGTTCGGCAAGCCTGCTTCCTTCATCGGCAAGGAAGATGGTGTCGATGCATCCGCAGTGCGCCTCAATGGCGTGACGCTGGCCGAGCCCGGAACATATACCGTTGTCGCCAAGGCCGGAAACGAAGAGAAGACAGTTAAGTGGGAAGTCTATGACACGCCCGAAACCGCATCCGCGAAGAATGTGATCTTCCTGCTCGGTGACGGCCTTTCCGTTGCGCACCGCACGGCTGCCCGCATCATGTCCAAGGGCATGACCGAGGGTAAGGCCAATGGCCGACTGAACATGGACGATATGGATCGTTCCGTGTTTATCGGCACCTCCTCCACCAGCGCAATTGCCACCGACAGCGCCAACACCATGTCGGCTTACATGACCGGCCACAAGACGGCGGTAAACGCGCTCGGCGTCTATGCTGACCGCACCAATGATTCGCTCGATGATCCCAAGGTCGAGACGCTCGCTGAAGCGCTGCGCCGCCAGACGAAAAAGTCGATCGGCATCGTCACCACCGCGGAATTGCAGGACGCTACGCCTGCCGCAGTGTTTGCCCACACTCGCCGTCGCTCGGATAAGGCAGTGATCAACGGTCAGACATTCGACCTCAAGCCGGACGTGATCCTTGGCGGCGGCTCGGCATATTTCCTGCCGCAAACGCAGCCGGACTCCAAGCGCAAGGACGACACCGATTATATCGCGCTTTACAAGGACGCGGGCTACACGCTGGCCACGACGAAGTCCGAACTGGAAGCCGCTGATGGCACCAATATGGGCAAGGTGCTGGGCCTTTTCCACACCGGCAATATGGATACGACGCTCGACCGCGAGTTCCTCAAGAAGGGCACCGTCGAGAAATTCCCGGAACAGCCCGGTCTGGTTCAGATGGCGAAAACCGCTATCGACGTTCTGTCGCGCAACAATGATGGCTTCGTTCTGGTTATCGAGGCTGCCAACATCGACAAGATGTCCCACCCGCTCGACTGGGATCGCGCTGTCGTGGATACGATCGAGTTCGATAAGGCAGTCGGCGTTGCCCGCGAGTTCGCCGCAAAGAACCCGGATACGCTTGTTGTGGTAACGGGCGACCACACGCATGGCGTCTCAATCATCGGCACCGTCGATGATGAGAAGCAAGGCGTAGATATGCGCGAGAAGGTCGGCACCTACGCGGAAGCCGGCTTCCCGAACTACGAAGACAAGAACGCTGATGGCTATCCTGACCGTGTCGACGTTACGCGCCGCCTGTTCCTCAGTGCAAATAACGGCCCGGACCATTACGAGACGTTCCGTCCGAAGCTCGATGGTCCGTTCGTTCCGGCTATCCAGAACGAAAAGAAGGAATATGTCGCCAACGAAGCTTACAAGGATGTTCCGGGCGCGATGTTCATGCAGGGCAACATCCCCCATGAGGGCGACTCAGGCGTTCATGCGGTTGACGACGTTGTGCTGCAGGCTTCCGGTCCGGGATCGGAAAACTTCAAGGGCTATCTTGAGCAGAGCGATGTTTATCGCGTGCTTGCGCAGGCTTTGGCGCTCGGCGTCAAGCACTCTCAGTAAGCGACCGTCGAGCATATCTTCCCGGACAGCGATGTTTTCAGCATTCGGCGTGACGCTGCAGGCAAGGCCCTGATAAATGAAAAGCCCGCCGAGGGAGGATGTTCGGCGGGCCCAAGCCAGTCGGTCGCTTACTGCGTAATCTCAGGTTCAACGAGTCGAGCGAGATTGCGCAGCGATTCCTGCCAGCCCAGATAGCAGGCTTCGGCGGGGATAAGGTCAGGGATCCCGGCCTGCGTAATGTTCACCTCGGTGCCTACGGAAACTTGCTTCAGCTCCACCGTAACCTTCATTTCGCCCGGCAGGTTCGGATCATCGAACTTGTCCGTATATTCGATATGCTCGTTCGGTGTGAGCTTTTGATATTCGCCGCCGAAAGAATGGCTTTCACCGGTCGTGAAGTTTCGAAACGACATTTTGAATGTGCCGCCAACCTTCGCCTCGAAATGCTGCACGGAGCAGGTGAAACCGTTTGGCGGAAGCCACTTGGCAAGCGCATCGCTTTCCAGAAATGCGCGGTAAATCTTTTCAGGGCGGGTAGCCATAACGCGGTGCAGTTTAATGGTGCTCGGCATATCTATGTCCTCTCATTGCTGAATGTCCCAAGGACGTCGGAACGAGCTCTAGTCCGACAATAGATAAACATGGATTTCGAAAATTTTTCGACGCGCCGCCAGTGATTCGGAGCTAGTTTCCAGCGCCTTCGACAATTTCTTCCCAGTGCAACTGGTAAATATCGCCGTTCAGCTGTTTGACTTTTCGCCGGATAATTCCCCGTCTTTCCAAAGCATCGAGCGTGCGTTTCCAGTGCGGTAACTTCTGGATTCTCGCAATGGGCAGTATGTCGTGGCTGCTTGCGCGTATCTCCGCCAGCACATGTTTCATCTGCGGAGTGATACCAACAGTCTCGGGGGCTGACTCTTTCGTGATTTTGCGGGGTTTGCGGCCCGTGATTCCCTATTGCCGAAGGAGATTCGGCGATGGGATCAGCGGTGAAGTTGCGGAACGACTATTCGGCAGGCGAGCTTCGGCGGCTGGCGCGAGCCTCGAAGGATGTGCGCCAGAGCAGCCGGCTGTTGTCGATCGCGGCCGTCCTGGACGGGATGAGCCGGGCCGACGCGGCGCGGATCGGCGGCATGGACCGCCAGACGCTGCGCGACTGGGTGCATCGGTTCAACACAGCAGGTCCCGTAGGTCTTGTCGATCAATGGTCGTCTGGTCCGCCGTCGCGGCTGTCTGCGGAGCAGCGATCCGAGTTGGCTGCGATTGTCGAGAAGGGTCCGGACCGCGCCATCGACGGCGTCGTTCGCTGGCGGCGTGTCGACCTGAGGCGCGTCATCAAGGAGCGGTTCGGGGTGGACTATGACACGCGCTATGTCGGCAAGCTGCTGCACAGGCTCGGCTTCTCGCATATCAGCGCGCGCCCGCAGCATCCGGCGCAGGATGCCCAAATCGTCGAGGCGTTCAAAAAAACTGGCCGCGCACGCTGAAGGCACATCTTTGCGACCTGCCGCCGCGCACGAAGGTGGAACTGTGGTTCCAGGATGAAGCCCGCATCGGCCAGAAGAACGGCATCGTGCGGCAATGGGCAAGATGCGGCACACGTCCGCGGCAGCCCGCCGACCAGCGGTATCAAAGCGCCTACCTGTTCGGCGCCATCTGTCCCGCGCGCGGCGTCGGTGCTGCTCTCGCGCTGCCCTTCGCCGACACCGAGGCCATGCAACTCCATATCGACGAGATCAGCCGGCACGTCGAGAAAGGCGCCCATGCCGTGCTCGTCATGGACCGGGCCGGATGGCACACCACCGCCAACCTCAACATGCCCGAAAATATCACGCCGATCTTCCTGCCCTCGCGCGCGCCGGAACTGAACCCGGTCGAGAACATCTGGCAATTCCTGCGCCAGAACTGGCTTTCCAACCGCGTCTTCGACGGATACGACGATATCATCGATGCCGCCTGCAAAGCCTGGCGGAAACTACTCGCCTCTCCCGAAACCATCACATCGATCGGAATGCGGGAGTGGGCGCACGTCGGTCAAACACCATGACTCTTGGTATGAGTCCCTGCCTTGGTCGTGGCATTCTTTTGCCCCTTTTGATGCAGCCATCCCCGCCTGCGCTAAATAGGAGGGCTGCATTTTCGCCGAGCTAGGCTGAGGTTCTAGTTCCCCTTTTGGTGGATAGCCGGCGTTAATCCGGCAGCTTCGGCGCGTGTTCTTGCGGCGGCGCCCTGAATTGCGGCTTCAAAGGCGACCGCACCTCGCTTTAAACCAAGAGCTAAATTTCTGACTTGGCTCCAGCTTTTTGCGCAAAATATCGCGCAAAAGCATCGCCTATATCTTGATCGCCTTGCCTTCCTTGACCGATTGCACTGCCGCATCGGCCAGCAAGAGCGCTGCCAGGCCATCCGCGCCGGATGGTTCCGCCTTCTTTCCCTTGGTCATTGCCTCGATGAAACTGGCAATTTCATTGGCATAGGCTTCAGTATAGCGGGTCATGAAGAAATCATGCAGGGGCGGGCGCGTATAGCCATCTGCATTGGCGATTTCGATTGACACTGGACGCTGGTTTTCCGCAGCCACCATGCCCTTCGACCCATGCACTTCAATGCGCTGGTCGTAGCCGTAAGTAGCGCGCCGTGAGTTCGAGATAATCGCCTGCTTGCCTGATTTGGTCTGGAGAATGACGCTCACGCTGTCGTAATCGCCAGCCTCGCCGATTGCCTTGTCCACCAGCACTGCCGCATGGGCCGAAACGCTGACGGGCTCCTCGCCCAGCAGAAAGCGCGCCATGTCGAAATCATGGATCGTCATATCGCGGAAAATGCCGCCTGAACGCTTGATGTAATCCACCGGCGGCGCGCCGGGATCGCGCGAAACGATAGTCACCATTTCGACCGCACCGACAGCGCCATCATCGACCGCCTTGCGCACGGCTGCGAAATGCGGATCGAACCGGCGGTTAAAGCCAACCATCAGCGTCGCGCCGGTATCTTCAACGACTTTGAGGCATTCCCGAACGCGTCGTGCGTCCAGATCGATTGGCTTTTCACAAAAGATCGCTTTTCCGGCGCGCGCAAAGCGCTCGATCAAATCGGCATGGGTGTCAGTCGGCGTGCAAATCACCACCGCATCGATGTCCTTCGCCTCCTCGATGTCATCGATGGTCCGCACCTGTGCGCCATAGGATTTCGCAAGGTCCTGTGCGGCCTTGTCGAAGGCGTCCGCCACTGCCACCAGCTTTGCATTGGGGTTTGAGGCAACGGCCTTGGCGTGAACTTTGCCGATGCGGCCAGCGCCAAGCAGGCCAAAGCGTACGGTCATTTTTATCTCCAGATATTTGATGTGTGCTTGGGCTACACCATGCCGCCGAGTTCGTCGGAAAGCGACTGCAATTCCTTGTCGCCCGCCATCAGATTTTGCAGTTCTTCAATGCCGATTTCCGACTTGCTGAACGTGCCAAGCGTTCGCCCGCGATTGAGCACTGTGAACGAATTGCCGACTGCATAGGCATGGCGAACATTGTGGGTGATGAAGATAACGCCCAGTCCGCGCGAGCGCACGAGGTTGACATATTTCAGCACCATCGACGTCTGCGCCACGCCGAGCGCTGATGTTGGCTCGTCGAGGATCAATACTTTCGCGCCGAAATAGACCGCGCGGGCAATCGCCACACATTGCCGTTCACCGCCTGAAAGCGTGCCAACGGCCTGCCCCGGATCGCGCACATCAATGCCGATCTTGCGCATTTCCTGCCGCGCCACGTCTTCGGCAAATCCCATATTCATGAATTTGAGCGGCCCGAATTTGCGCACCGGCTCGCGACCCATGAAGAAGTTCCGCGCGATAGACATCAGCGGCACCATTGCGAGATCCTGATAGACCGTCGCAATGCCTGCATCGAGCGCGTCTCTCGGCGTCTGGAACGTCACCTGTTTCCCGTCCACGAAATACTCACCACCATTCGGCTTGTGGACGCCGGACAGGGTTTTGATGAGCGTTGATTTGCCCGCGCCATTGTCGCCCAACAGGCACAGAACTTCGCCCGCGTGAACCTTCATCGAAACACCGGCGAGCGCCACCACGGCCCCGAAATGTTTCACGAGGTTGCGAACTTCAATTATTGGCGTTTCAGAAGGCTGATTGGTCGTCGCCGTCATGATTTGCCTCCCTTAAACGCAGTTCTTATCGACCCCTTGTTCGGCTGCCGACACCTTCTCCCGCAATGAGAGATGGCAGAAGCCGTCAAAGAGGCGTCAAATTTATCATCCTTCTTCTTTTGCGGGAGAAGGTGCCGGCAGGTGGATGAGGGGTAGCTGCTCAACATCTTACCGTTCACCTGTCGCGCGGCGACGAATGACACTGTTGAACAACACCGCCGTCAGCAGCATCAGGCCGAGGAAAACCTGGAACCAATCATTCGGCGCGCCGGTAAACAGAATACCCATTTGCACAACACCGAATATCAGCGCCCCGAAGAATGCGCCGATCACCGAACCATAGCCGCCCGTCAGCAGACACCCGCCGATAACCGCTGCAATGATGGCTTCGAACTCTTTCAGCACGCCGCGATCTGCTGCTGCGGAGCCGAATTCCATCACCTGACACGTGGCATATACGGTGGCGCAAAAAGCAGTGACCATGAACAGGGTGATCTTCACCCGCGCAACCGGAACACCGACATTGCGCGCCGCATTCGCATCGCCGCCGGAGGCAAAAATCCAGTTTCCGAAGCGTGTGCGCGTCAGCACGATGTGGCCGACTGCGGCGATGGCGAACGCCCAGAGAACGACCGCGGGAATGCCCTGCACGGCAGGCTGTCCGTTCGGCAATGTGCCGATCACACCGGCCTCCGCCAGCCAGATGAAAAAGCCGCGAAATGCCTTGCCCGCGAACAGCCAGCTTACGAAGGAATCGTCGGCAAAGTTCTTCACGCCGCTGACAATGGTGCGGTTCGCGAAAAGAATGGAAAGCGCAATCGTCATGCCACGCAGAATGTAAAGCGAGGCGAGTGTGACGA
This sequence comes from Mesorhizobium denitrificans, assembly GCF_003403035.1. GTDB lineage: Bacteria > Pseudomonadota > Alphaproteobacteria > Rhizobiales > Rhizobiaceae > Mesorhizobium_G > Mesorhizobium_G denitrificans. Next base: position 18,318 of record NZ_QURN01000011.1, read on the forward strand.
TGAAAGACGGTAGTCTGGTTCGCACCACGATCACGCCGTTCAGGAAGCCGATCAGCAACGCTCCGCAAAATGCAAACAGGACGCTCAGAGCAATGGGAACGCCGAAATAGACTGTCGGGATGGCGATCATCATGCCGGCAAAGCCGATCATTGAACCGACCGAAAGATCGAACTCCCCGCCGATCATCAGAAGCGCCGCGCCGGTGGCGATGATGGTGAGTTGTCCAGCGACAGTCACCCAGTTCATTACACCGTCAGCGGCGAACATGCCGGTGCCGCGCGCGGTAACGGCGAAGAAAATGAACACGAGAATTGCGCCTGCGACAGCGCCCAGTTCCGGTCTGGACAACATGCTGCGCAGTATGGATTGCCTGCGCAAGCGCTCGTCGCTCGACCGTGCGGCTGGCACGGAAGTTTCGCTGTTCGCCATTGCGAATCCTCTAAGTTAAATCGCGAAGTGTAGGCGAAAGCCCGGCTCCGCCAAGCCGGGCCCTCCGGGAGGATCTTTGGTTAGCGGTATTCGCCCGCCAGCTTTTCGACCAACCCGATATTGTCCTTGGTCACAAAGCCAGGACCGGTGTTGATGTTGTTTGCGGGCATAACGCCGTAGCGCTTGTATTGGGTCAGCAGAACCACAGGCAGATAACCCTGCAAATAGGGTTGCTGGTCGATAGCCGATTCAACGATGCCGTCCTTGATGCCCTGCGAAATGTCAGCGGACAGATCGAAAGTGATGAAGTTGTACTTGGACGTTTCGCCCGTGTCGCGCAGCAGCTTGATGGTCGGCTCTGCCGAGTTTGGCCCGAGGGTCAGGATACCGTTCGTGTCCGCATGAGCGGTGAGATACGCCTTCACCTTGTTATAGACCTGTGTGGGATCCTGGCTGGAATCGATCATGTGATCGCCGAGCGGAACGCCGAGCGCATCAGCATAACCCTGGCAACGCTCAACCGAAGCCGCGTTGGTGATGTAGTGGTTTACGCAGACGAAATTTGTAACACCGGCGGCTTTGGCTCTGGCGCCTGCGCCCTTGCCTGCATCATATTCCGGCTGGCCGATATGCATCAGCGCGCCAAGCTGCTTGGACTGGTCTGCCGTACCCGAATTGACGGTCATGACCGGAATGCCCTTGGCGATAGCCTGCTCGATGGAGGCTTTCAGCACATCGAAATCTGCGATCGTCGTGATAATGCCGTCTGGATTGGTCGCCGCGCTCTGTTCAATGATACGCGCCATATCAGCAATGTCGCCGGTTGGCGGGTTGCGATATTCAACCGTCGTTCCAGTTTCTTTGGCGGCGTTTTTGAGCGCGTTCTTGATGACATTCCACCACGAATCAGTGTCCGGCGCGTGGCTCACAAATACAAAGCGCTCGCCATCCGCATGGGCTGCGGGGGCGATGCTCATCATAACCGGCACTGCAACGGCAAATGCCGTAAGCAGCTTTTTGACAAGGCTTGCCATACTAAATTCCTCCCTGGTGAATTACGGAACGTGTCTACCAAAAACATGTTCAGTAGAATATACATTCCATTTTATCCAGCTTCCGTCAAGTATGGATGCTATTAAAGATAGCGATAATGTCCGCGCGCTCCGCCCACCTCCCAATCATTTGGGCTATAATGTGCAGGGACAGATTTCCTCCGGGCAATTGTCTGCGCGCGTAGCAATTGCGCACAGGCGAAAAGCCTGCGAAATTGGGCGCCGGAGGTAGCGAATGGCATTGCGTCCCGAAACAGGAACATCGCGGCTTGACGATGCGGCAAGGGCTGGTTGGCTCTATTATGTCGCGGGAAACACGCAGGACCAGATTGCAGCAAAGCTGGGTGTTTCACGACAAACAGCGCAGCGACTGGTTTCGCTGGCAATGTCGGAAGGGCTGATCCGGGTCAGGCTCGATCACCCGATTGCGCGGTGCCTTGAGCTGGCCGAAGAATTACGAAAACGCTTTGCGCTGGACCTTGCGGAAGTCGTTCCAACCGATCCTGATTCCGTCTCCACGACTATTGGCATTGCCGAAGTTGCGGCGACGGAAATCGAGCGTTTTTTGCGCGCCCCGGAACCGATGGTGATGGGCATCGGTACGGGCCGTACGCTCAAGGCCGCGACAGAACAATTGCCGCCGATGGAATGCCCGCAGCACAAGATCGTATCGCTGACAGGCAACATTTCGCCGGATGGCTCGGCGGCGTTCTACAACGTTATTTTCAACATGGCCGATCGCATCAAAGCCCGTAGTTTTCCTATGCCTTTGCCGGTTATTGCGTCGTCGGAAGACGAGCGCGAGATGCTGATTGCGCAGCCGATGGTAAAGCAAACTTTCGAGCTTGCGGCCAATGCGTCAGTCACGTTTGTGGGTATCGGAGAGCTTGGACCGCAGGCCCCGCTTTTCGTGGACGGCTTCATTTCCGAGGCCGAATTGAAGGCACTGCAGAAGGCCGGCGGGGTGGCCGAAATCGTCGGTTGGGTGTTCGACCAGCAAGGCAATTACATTGACGGACTTACCAATGCGCGGGTCGCAAGCGCACCATTGCCGTCGCGAGAAAAAGCGCTTGTCGTTGCGCTCGCGAAGGGTGAACGGAAGCTGCCCGGCATCCTCGCAGCGGTCACGCGCCGGCTGGTCAATGGACTGATTACGGACGAGCGAACAGCTGCCGCATTGCTCGGTGAGCGCTAAATTTCGCGCGAAAGACGCGTGTTTCTCGCCGTAAAAACCCCAATATTTCAAAAAATACGCCCGTAAAAACTGCAAAACGCGCCCAAATCAAGCGGTTTTACGGTCGTAAAAACCCTCGTTGGTGCAGCGCAGCAACGATTCCCGATTGACAGCCGGGAGTTGTAGTGAATAATCGCCCACAGACTTAGCAAATGCTCACGCTGGTCCCTAGGGAGGAAATTGATGAGACTGACCACGCTCGTATTGGGCCTGTGCACCGCGAGTGCGCTTGCCTTCGCTGCGCATGCCGAATCCATCACCATCGCTACTGTCAACAACGGCGACATGGTGCGCATGCAGAAGCTCACCGACGATTTCACGAAGAAGAATCCCGACATCCAGTTGAACTGGGTGACGCTGGAAGAGAACGTTTTGCGCGAACGCGTAACGACGGACATCGCCACCAAGGGCGGTCAGTACGACGTCATGACCATCGGCACTTACGAAGTTCCGATCTGGGCGAAACAGGGCTGGCTGTTGCCGCTCGACAATCTTGGCGCGGACTACGATACGGCTGACATCATTCCGGCCATTGCCGGTGGCCTTTCCGTTGACGGAAAACTCTACGCCGCACCGTTCTACGGCGAATCCTCATTCGTCATGTATCGCAAGGACCTGATGGAGAAGGCTGGTCTGACCATGCCGGATGCTCCGACCTGGGACTTCATCGTCGATGCGGCGAAGAAGATGACGGATCGCGCCAATGACGTGAACGGCATCTGTCTGCGTGGCAAGGCTGGCTGGGGTGAGAACATGGCGTTCCTCACGGCCATGTCGAACTCCTTTGGCGCTCGCTGGTTCGATGAGAAGTGGCAGCCGCAGTTCGACCAGCCCGAGTGGAAAAAGACGATGGACACCTATGTCAGCCTGATGAAAGAGGCTGGCCCGTCAGGTGCATCGTCCAACGGCTTCAACGAGAATCTGGCGCTGTTCCAGCAGGGTAAGTGCGGCATGTGGATCGACGCGACGGTTGCGGCGTCCTTTGTGTCTGACCCGAAGAACTCGACGGTTGCGGACAAGGTCGGCTATGCGCTGGCTCCCGACAATGGTCTTGGCAAGCGCGGCAACTGGCTCTGGGCATGGTCGCTGGCTATTCCGGCCGGCACGCAGAAGGCAGCAGCGGCAGAGAAGTTCGTTTCGTGGGCGACAGACAAGGCCTATCTCGAACTGGTTGCTTCCAAGGAAGGCTGGGCCAACGTTCCTCCGGGAACGCGCACCTCGCTCTACAACAATCCTGAGTATCAGAAGGCAGCGCCTTTCGCGAAGATGACGCTGGACTCGATCAACTCTGCTGATCCGACCAAGCCGACCGTGAAGCCGGTGCCTTATGTCGGCGTGCAGTTTGTGGCCATTCCGCAGTTCCAAAGCCTTGGCACGCAGGTTGGTCAGCTGTTCTCGGCGGCACTTGCAGGCCAGATGTCGGTGGATGATGCCTTGGCTCAAGCTCAGGCTACGACCGTGCGCGAAATGACCCGCGCCGGCTATATTAAATAGGCTCCTCCCGGTGCCTTGGCCGTCCGGTTCCCCAGTACTGGGCGGCCAGCTTTTCGAACTAAGAATATGACCCTTCATCCGCCTGCCGGCACCTTCTCCCATAAGGGGAGAAGGCCGATAATCTCAATGCCTCAAACATCCTGCGATGTTGAAGATTGAAGCCGGTGTTTCAGACTCCCCTTCACCCCTTGCGGGAGAAGGTGCCGGCAGGTGGATGAGGGGTATCGACGTATCGCTTTGAAAGCGTGCGCATCGAGTCGAGAGGTCCAGGGACATGGCTACTCAAAATACCCGCTCAATCGCGCGCTTCATGATGGCGCCTTCGGTTATCCTCCTGCTGATCTGGATGATCGTGCCACTGGCGATGACGCTGTGGTTTTCATTCCAGAACTATAATCTGCTCGACCCAACGAATGTCAGCTTCGGCGGTCTTTTCAATTATCGATATTTCCTGACCGATCCGGCGTTTTTGACCTCGATCGTCAACACGCTGTTGCTGGTGGTCGGAGTGCTGATAATCACGGTTATTGGCGGCATCCTGATCGCGCTTTTGATCGACCAGCCTATATTCGGGCAGGGGATCGTGCGCATTCTGGTGATCTCGCCATTCTTCGTTATGCCGCCGGTCGCAGCGCTGGTGTGGAAGAACATGATCATGCATCCGGGATATGGCGTTTTTGCCGATATTTCCCGTTTCTTCGGTCTTCAACCGGTAGACTGGTTTGCGCAGTTTCCGCTGCTGTCGATCATCATAATCGTTGCGTGGCAGTGGTTACCGTTTGCGACGCTCATTCTGCTGACTGCACTTCAATCGCTGGATGGCGAACAGAAGGAAGCAGCGGAAATGGACGGCGCGAATTTCCTGTCGCGCTTCTGGTACTTGACGCTGCCGCACATGTCGCGGGCGATCACAGTGGTGATCCTGATCCAGACGATCTTCCTGCTTGGCGTCTACGCAGAAATTCTCGTCACCACCAATGGCGGGCCGGGCTACGCGTCTACAAACCTGCCGTTCCTGATCTATCGCACCGCGCTGCTTGGCTATGACGTGGGTGGAGCTTCAGCGGGCGGTGTCATCGCCATCATCCTTGCCAATATCGTCGCCTTCTTCCTGATGCGCGCCGTCGGCAAGAATCTCGATAAGTGAGGGTACGGACATGGCACGCGCAGTTTCTACACGCACCAAGGCGATCTGGACGGTAGCCGCCTGGATCGTGGCGCTCATCATCTTCTTTCCGATCCTCTACACGATCATTACGTCGCTGAAGTCGGAGCAGGAGGCGATTGCGGGCTTCAACCTGATCCCCTCGTTCACGCTGGAAAGCTATGGCGAGGTGCAGAGCCAGCAGAATTACTTCAAATTTTTTATGAACTCGGTGATTATCGCCGTTGGCTCAACGGCAATCGGGGTTCTTATCGCCGTTCCCGCCGCATGGTCGATGGCGTTTGCGCCAACCAAGAAGACCAAAGATATCCTGATGTGGATGCTCTCCACGAAGATGATGCCTGCGGCGGCAGTGCTGGTGCCCTTCTACCTGCTGTTCCGCGACTTCGGTCTGCTGGACAGCAGGGCGGGCCTGACCATCATGCTGATGATGATCAACCTGCCGATCGTGGTGTGGATGCTCTACACTTATTTCCGCGAAATTCCGGGTGAAATCCTCGAAGCGGCGCGCATGGACGGCGCTTCGCTCTGGGGCGAAATCTGGCATGTGCTTATGCCGATGGCGGTGCCCGGCATTGCTTCCACCATGCTGCTCAACATCATTCTCGCGTGGAACGAGGCGTTCTGGACGATCCGCCTGACGACCACGGAAGCAGCACCGCTGACGGCGTTCATCGCGTCGTTCTCAAGTCCACAGGGCCTGTTCTGGGCCAAGCTTTCGGCGGCATCCACACTGGCGATTGCGCCAATTCTCATCATGGGCTGGTTCAGCCAGAAGCAACTTGTCCGCGGCCTGACCTTCGGCGCCGTGAAGTAGGGAGTGAGCGATGTTCGACCAACCTCATCCCGCCATGCTCGGGCTTGTCCCGAGCATCTGCCAGAGCTGGCGAGCTACCCAGCCAACTGGTTCGACTTACGCAGATCCTTGGGACAAGCCCAAGGCTGACGCCGGGAAACCTTCAGAAACGAAAACACAGCCTGGGAGGAACGCATGGGCAAGATAAACCTTCGGGGCGTGAACAAGTCGTTCGGCACCACCACGATCATTCCGAATATCGATCTCGATATTGAAGACGGCGAGTTCGTCGTTTTCGTCGGGCCTTCGGGTTGCGGCAAGTCTACGCTTCTGCGGCTTATCGCCGGGCTGGAAGATGTGACCGCGGGCAAGATCGCCATCGACGGACGCGACGTGACCCAGGAAGCCCCCGCCAAGCGCAAGCTGGCGATGGTGTTCCAGTCCTATGCGCTCTACCCGCATATGACGGTGGCGAAGAATATCGCGTTTCCGCTCAAGATGGCGGGTGAGACGCCGGATGCGATAGACAAGAAGGTGAAAGACGCGGCGCGCGTGCTGAACCTGACCAACTATCTGGAACGTCGTCCCGGACAGCTCTCCGGCGGGCAGCGGCAGCGCGTCGCAATCGGTCGTGCGATCGTTCGCCAGCCCTCCGCGTTCTTGTTCGATGAGCCGCTGTCTAATCTTGACGCTGCGCTGCGCGGCACGATGCGGCTGGAGATTTCCGAGTTGCACCATCAGCTCAAGACGACCATGATTTATGTGACCCACGATCAGGTTGAAGCCATGACCATGGCCGACAAGATTGTAGTGCTGAACGCGGGGAACATCGAACAGGTCGGCTCGCCGATGGATCTCTATCGCAACCCGCGCAATCTGTTCGTTGCTGGATTCATAGGCTCGCCGAAGATGAATTTCGTCGAGGGCGATGCAGCCGCCGCGCATGGAGCGAAGACAATCGGTATTCGGCCGGAACATGTGAAGATTTCGGCCAAGGAAGGCGATTGGAGCGGCACGGTCGGCGTGGCTGAACATCTGGGCTCAGATACGTTCCTGCATGTGCATACGGATAAGTATGGCACGATCAATGTACGGGCCGATGGCGAGGTCGATGTGCATCATGGCGACAAGGTATTCCTGACCCCAACGCCCTCCAAGCTGCATAAGTTCGACGCCAATGGATTGGCGATTAAGTGAGTGATGATGCGCAGGCGCTGCCGCTCACCCTCTCACCGTAAACAGGGAGAGGGTGAGGGGCAGCGCCAACTTCTCAATGCGCGAGCATGAAAGGTTTCGCACGATGACAATAAAGCTTTCCGCCGCGAACCTCGACAAGTTGCCCAAGAATGTGGGCAAGCCAAGCTATGACCGCAGTGCGCTTTCGGGCGGCATTCTGCATTTCGGCCTGGGCAATTTTCACCGCGCGCATCAGGCGGTTTATCTGGACGATCTGTTCAATGCGGGATTGGACCACGACTGGGCGCTGGTGGGCGCAGGCGTTTTTGATTTCGAGAAGCCCGGACGGGACCGGTTGAAGGATCAGGACTGGCTGACGACAGTTGTCGAACAGGATGCAGGCCACAAACAGGCGCGCGTAACCGGCGCGATGATCGATTTCATCGAGCCGGGCGATACGGATGCGCTAATTGCGAAACTCGCCGATCCGGCCATTCGCATTGTGTCGACGACCATCACGGAAGGCGGCTACTTCATCGATCCGGCGACGCAGAAGTTCAATCCCCAACATCCCGACATCGTGGCCGACGGCAAAAACCCGGACAGACCGAAGACGGTGTTTGGACTGATGCTGGCAGGGCTGAAAAGCCGTCGCGCAGATGGCACGCCGCCTTTCACCGTCATGTGCTGCGATAACATTCCGCATAATGGCAAGGTGACCGCCGATGCGGTGGTGGGGTTGGCGCGGCTTTCCGATCCTGAGTTTGCAGACTGGATCGTGCGCAACGTCGCGTTTCCGAATGCAATGGTGGACCGCATCACGCCTGCGACCACAGACCGCGAGCGCAAGGCGCTGAAGGATGATTTCGGCGTTGAGGACAACTGGCCGGTGTTTTGCGAGCCGTTTCGGCAGTGGGTTCTGGAGGACAGGTTCCCGGCTGGCCGACCGGCGCTGGAAAGGGTCGGCGTACAATTCGTTGAGGATGTGTCGCCGTTCGAGTTGATGAAGATCCGCATTCTGAATGGCGGCCATGCCGTGATTGCCTATCCGGCGGGGCTGATGGACATTCACTTCGTTCATGAGGCGATGCAGAACGATCTGGTTCGCCGGTTCCTGTCGAAGATCGAGAATGAAGAAATCATTCCGACCGTGCCGCCGGTGCCGGGAACCGATATCGATGATTATTTCGCGCTGATCGAACGGCGCTTTTCCAACCCGACAATCGGGGACACGGTGCGCAGGCTGTGTCTCGACGGATCGAACCGTCAGCCGAAGTTTATCATTCCAACCATTGCGGATCGGCTGAAGGCAGGGAAATCAATTGATGGATTGGCGCTGGAATCTGCGCTCTGGTGCCGCTATTGCTATGGCACGACGGACAGCGGCGCGATCACCGAGCCGAACGATCCGAACTGGGAACGCATGAACGCAACGGCAAAGAACGCGAAGAACGATCCGGCTGCCTGGCTGGCAATGGAAGATATTTACGGCGCGGTTGGCCGCTCGGATGTCTTTGCGCGTGGTTTTGCGGAAGCGCTCGGTTCTCTTTGGAAGGATGGCACGCAGGCGACGCTTGCGAACTATCTTTCGCGCTCCTGATATTTGCCGTGACGCCCGCTCTCATTATCTTCGATTGTGATGGCGTGCTGGTGGACAGCGAAATGATCTCGACGTCGGTGTTGTACGATCTGTTCGTGCAATACGACATTCCGATAGACCAGCCGACGATCTATGAGCGCTTTCTGGGGCGCAGCATGGCTTCCATGCGCACCGTGCTTGCTGAAGAGTATGGCGTGTCGATGACCGACGAACATCTGGAGTTCGTGAGGCGCAATATGCGTGAGCGCTTCATGCGCGAACTGAAGCCCGTGCCGGGCGTGGCGGATGCGCTGGCGCGGTTGCGGATTCCGTTGTGTGTCGCGTCGTCCAGTTCGCCGGAGCGCATAAGACTGAGCCTCGGCGTGACGGGCCTGATTGATTTCCTTGAGCCGAATATATTCAGCGCGACCATGGTGAAAAATGGAAAGCCGGCACCGGACCTGTTTCTTCACGCGGCGCGGGAAATGGGTGTCGCGCCGGCGCGCTGTGTGGTGATTGAGGACAGCCCCGCTGGCGTGATGGCGGCGCAGGCGGCGAAGATGAGCGTGTTCGGTTTCATCGGCGGCGGGCACGCAGAGCCAGCCGGTTTAGGCGCGGCACTTGCCGCACTCGGTCCTGACCTGATATTTAACGATATGTGCGATTTGCCCCAACTTCTCGCCTCCAAGGCAACCAAAAAGGCAATATAATGCCGCGATATGTTTGCTCGGTCGATGTCGGAACGGGCAGCGCGCGCGCTGGCGTTTTTCAGGCCGACGGCCAACTGCTTGGTCGTGGTGTAGAACCGATACTGCTGAACCGTCCAAGCGCGGACTACGCCGAGCACGATTCTGAAAACATCTGGCAGTCGGTCTGCAAGGCTGTGCGGGCTGCGGTTCGCGCGGCGGGCGTGAAGGCGCAGGACATCGCCGGACTGAGCTTCGATGCGACTTGCTCGCTGGTGGTGCGTGGCAGGGAAGGCGAGCCGGTTTCGGTTTCACCCGGCGGCGATGATCGCTGGGACACGATAGTGTGGCTGGATCACCGCGCGCTAGCGGAAGCTGACCAATGTTCGGCCACGGGCCATGAAGTGCTGGACTTCATCGGCGGCACGATGTCGCCGGAAATGGAAACGCCGAAGCTGATGTGGCTGAAACGGCATTTGCCGAAGAGCTGGGAAAGGGCGGGACATTTCTTCGATCTGGCCGATTTTCTGACATGGCGGGCAAGCGGATCGACTGAGCGTTCGCAATGTACGGTGACGGCGAAATGGACCTATCTCGCGCATGAGAATGAGCCGTGGCGGCGCGATTTCTTCGAAGCGGTCGGTATTGGCGATATGCTCGAGCGCGGTACGGTGCCGCCGCACGCAGTGCCGCCGGGAACCGATCTTGGCCCGTTGACGGCGGAAGCAGCGGAAGCGCTGGGGCTGACGCAAGGATGCCGGGTTGGCGCAGGGCTGATAGACGCCTTTGCGGGAGCGCTGGGCGTGCTTGGCCCATATGCCGGAAAGCCGGATGAACTCGCACGACAGATGGCGCTGATTGCAGGCACATCGAGCTGCGTCATGACGATGGCGAGCGAGCCGAAGCAATTGCGCGGGTTCTGGGGCCCGTATTACGGGACCATCCTGCCGGGCCTATGGCTGACCGAAGGTGGCCAATCCGCAACCGGCGCGTTGCTGGATCATGTGATCCGTCTGCATGGGGCGGGCGGCGAGCCGAGCGCGGACATGCATCAGCGTATCGCGGACCGGATCGATGAATTACGGACCGTGGAGGACGATCTTTCGCCACGGCTGCATGTCTTGCCGGACTTTCATGGCAATCGCTCTCCCTACGCGGATTCCCATGCTCTTGGCGTGGTGAGCGGGCTGACGCTGGATGCCTCGTTCGACAGCCTGTGCAGACTGTATTGGCGCACGGCGGTGGGCATTGCGCTGGGTGTGCGACACATACTGGATACGCTGAACGCGCATGGTCACGACATAGATACGCTGCATGTGACCGGCGGTCATACGCGCAACGCACTGCTCATGGAACTCTACGCGGACGCGACGGGCTGCGCGGTGATCGAGCCGGAGACGGATGAGGCGGTTCTGCTCGGTACGGCGATGATAGCGGCGGCGGCTTGCGGCCTTTACCCGAACCTTGCGGAAGCGGCAACGGCGATGGCGCGACCGGCGCGCAAGCGCAGCGCGAATAGTGCGCGCGCGGTACGTTATGAACGGGATTACCGCGTGTTTTTGGAAATGCACAAGCAGCGCAAGGCGCTGGACGAAATAGGGCAATAGGCGCGGAGGCAAAAGCCACCGCGCCCCATGCGATTGTTAGGCGAGCATCAGATTTCCGTTGGTGATCATGTCGTCCAACAGCGTATTGCTGTAGGCGACATGGCGAAGGGTGATGGAGATGGTTGTCGAGGAGCCGCCTGCTCCGTCGTGATCGATCGTCAGCACGGTGTCCGTGATGCCCACACTTGCGGCAGTGATATAATCCGAGAGAGTCGATGTTTGCGAATTATATCCAACCAGCACGTCTTTCAAACGAATGATGTCGCCGCCTGAGCCATTCGTGAAGCCGGTGATCATGTCGCTACCCGCATCTTCAAAGCCATACTGGTAGGTATCGCTTCCGTCACCACCGGTCAGAATGTCATTGCCAGTGCCGCCGTCGATCCAATCAGCGGCCGAGCCGCCGGTAATGGTGTCGTTTCCGCCGAGACCATGGATTGATTGGCTGGTTATTGAGAGGCTCAAATCAATATCGTCGCCGACGCTATTGTCGCCTTTCGTACCGGAGAAGGTGCCGCTGTCCGTCGTCCATCCATAGTGATCCTTGAGATATTGCAGCGCCGTTTCGTCGCTGTAATTGCCGAGGCCAAGAGTAACACCGCTGTGGATGCCCGTTTCGCCTGTGGTGATATGCGCCCAGCCACGCAAGGTGTCGTCCATGTTTGCCGTGGAAATGCTGCTATCCTTAAACATCCGGCTGGCATCGGTGAGGCTCGAAATATCCCAATCGGCAAGGCTATGGTTGAACGACGATTCCTTGAACATATTCGTCATAGTGGTGACGTTGCTGACATCCCAGCTGCTAAGGTCCTGATTGAAGGCTGTAGCCTGATTGAACATGGAAGCCATCGTGGTGACATTGCTGACATCCCAGCCGCTAATGTCCTGATTGAAAGCCGTAGCGTTATTGAACAGTTCGACCATGTTGGTGACGTTCGATACGTCCCAGCCGCCAATGTCCCGATTGAAGGACGAAGCGAAAGAAAATAGCGTGCTCATGATCGTAACATGCGATACGTCCCAATTGCCGATGTTCTGATCGAATGAGGAAGCGCCGTAGAACGTGCCGCTCAAACTGGTGACATTGCTCATGTCCCAGCCGCTAATGTCGTCGTTGAACCCCGTATTGTTCAAGAACGTGGAATTAGCAGTGGTGGCATGGGAGGTGTCCATGTTCACTGCATCTGCGCCTATAGGTGTGCTGCCAAGAAACAGGCCGTTCAGCGAGGTTTCATTTTGGCCCCCCGCATTGTTTACGCCTGAAAGCGTTTGAACTGCGCCTGCCGCCAAAGTGATCGCGACGTTGCTCCTAGCTCCCGGATCGGGCGCGACCTGGACGGTCCAAATGTGGTCGTCCGTCTGAAGGAGTGTTCCCTCTAAGATTGTGCCGTTGGCAATGGTGATATCGGATTCAGTGAAGCTGAGCGGATCCACTTCCTTGTTGAAGGTGAAGGTGATGATATGGTCGCCGCTTCCGTTGCCGGTGACTTCCACTGTGAGAGGTCCATCATCAACGACTGGAATGTGCGGTGCAGAATCGTCTGATTTATTACCGGCAACAAGCGCGATGCCGCCTGCGCCGGCGGAGGCGCCAAGGATGCTCAGCAGGGCATTGGTCGAAAGTCCGGCACCGATGGGATGAACCGTTACCAATGATTCGACGATGTGGTCACCCGCAGCGCTTACTGCATGGCTCAAGTCGATGACAAAGGCCTTGTCGCCGTCCTCAAATACCAGATTGTTGAAGTCCCAGCCCTTCGCTCCGAAGTCGCGAATGAGATGGCTTCGCCCATTTTTCATTTCGACGAGCAGATCGTTGCCGTGGCTCGCATAATTCGCAACGTCCTCAGCATGGCCGTGAATGATGAAGTTGGTAGGTTTGGCAGTCGCAGTCGCGCTTTTGACAACGCGGACATTCTCGTGTCCGCCTGGCAGCGTAGGTGAAGTCATTAAAAATACTCCAAGTTGGGCAAATTTTAGATATTTAGTGTATTCTAAATTACATGTCTTAAAAATACCTAATTTCGCTCCAGCATTCCAATTTTCGAAACCTAGTTGGTCCGCCAGTCCGAGCCTGCGCATATCCAAAGAGATGAATTGACCTAGGCGCCTCGCAAGCGCTCACTGGCGATCTTGTTAACCATACGACCAGCGTGCTGAGTCGGGATTTTTTTTGGTTCTGCGTCGTAATGAAACTGAATATCCACAATTTGAATGAATTATCGCATGCAAATTGCGCCTTAACTTCAATAACTTCAGCATATGGCCATTCTTACGCCATGATTTGTTTGGCAAACCCGAAGTTCTTTTCCAATAACAGCACGGATACTGGCCATTACTACGGCAGATATAAATATTCATGCGGGAAAGTCCGCGTTGGCGCAGCGATTGCTAGGATTGTTCGGCAGAATATTGCCGGGCAACTTCTCGCGATCTTCTGCCTCGAAGCTGGCGGACACTATGCGCCTCGGTGATTTCAGTCTGAGCCACAATAGCGCCTTGTCGGGCGCGCTGGCAGCTTTCAAGCGCGCCTTTATCAGTATTGGGATTGTCAGTGGCGTCATCAATATTTTGACCCTGACCGGCTCGTTTTATCTGTTGCAGGTCTATGACCGAGTGGTGCCGGGCCGCAGCATTCCAACGCTCATCGGCCTGTCTATCATCGCGCTGGTGCTATTCAGCTTTCAGGGTGTGCTGGAATTGATTCGCTCGCGCCTTCTGGTGCGTATTGCGTCGGCTATCGATTACGCATCCAGCCGACCGATCTATACGGCGATGGTGCAGTTGCCGCTGCGTATCAAGGTGCCGGGCGACGGCAACCAGCCAATGCGCGATCTGGATCAGGTGCGCTCGTTCCTGTCGAGCACCGGACCTTCGGCGCTGTTCGATCTGCCCTGGATGCCGATCTATGTCTTTATCTGCTTCCTGTTCCACTTCTGGATCGGCGTGACGGCGGTGGCCGGCGCAATCCTGTTGTTTGGCCTTACCCTGCTGGCAGAAATGCGCACCAAGGAGCCGATGCGGGTTGCAAGCGTGCTGGCCTCGAACCGCGCGGCATTGGCAGAATCGGCCCGCCGCAATGCGGAAGTGCTTCAGGCTATGGGTTTCGGATCGCGCATTCGCGATCGATGGTCGAAGTTGAATCTCGAATATTTGCAGGCGATGGCAAGTGCGACGGATACCGCCGGAACACTGGGAACCGTTGCGCGCATCCTGCGCACTGTGTTGCAGTCACTGATTCTGGCGATTGGCGCGTTTCTGGTTATTCGCGGCGAAGCAACGGGCGGCATCATGATTGCCAGCTCCATCCTGATGAGCCGAGCGCTTGCGCCGATCGACCAGCTTATCGGCCACTGGCGCGGCTTCGTTGGTGCGCGGCAAGGCTGGCAGCGACTGGAAAAACTGGTCGAGATGCTGCCAAAGGATGAGGATCGCACGGAACTTCCGGCGCCACGCAACCAGTTCACCGTCGAGGCTCTTGGTCTGGCTGCGCCTGGTGGCAGCTATTTCATCGTGCAGGACGTGAATTTCGGCTTGCGCGCGGGTGATGGGCTCGGCGTGATTGGTCCGAGCGCTTCGGGCAAGTCATCGCTGCTTCGCGGTCTGGCCGGCGTTTGGGCGCCGGTGCGCGGTTCGGTTCGCATGGATGGTGCAACGCTCGATCAATGGCCTTTGGATGAGCTTGGTCGCCACATCGGATATTTGCCGCAGGACGTGCAATTGTTCGAGGGAACGATTGCGGAAAACATCGCTCGTTTTGACCCTGAGTCCACATCGGACAAGGTGATCGCTGCTGCATCTACTGCTGGCGTTCACGAGTTGATCGTGCGGCTGAAGGATGGCTACGAAACGCGCGTCGGCGAGCAGGGGCTGGAGCTTTCCGCAGGCCAGCGCCAGCGCATAGCTCTCGCGCGTGCCCTTTATAATGATCCGTTCCTCGTTCTGCTGGATGAGCCAAATTCCAATCTGGACGCAGAAGGCGAAGCTTCGCTGGGTGAAGCGCTGCGGCGCATTCGCAGGCGCGGTGGCATTGTGATCGTGGTGGCGCATCGTCCAAGCGCGCTTGCTAATCTCGATCTGGTGTTGGTGATGAATGGCGGCAGAATGCACGCGTTTGGCCGCAAGAGCGATATTCTTTCCAAACTGACGCGCCCTGCCTTGCCGCAGCGTACGTTGAAAGTGGTGTCTGCCCCGGAAGCTAAATGAAACTAGAAGCTAAATCTCCTTTCAGCGCGAGCATCAACCGCTACCTCTTTGCGGGCCTGGCGACATGCGCATTTCTGGTTGGCGTGGTCGGCGCGCTGGCTGCGACCATCAGTATTTCGGGCGCGGTGATTGCGCATGGATTGCTGGCGGTTAGCTCCAACGTCAAAAAGATTCAGCACCCGACGGGCGGTGTCGTAAGCGAAATCGATGTGAAGGAAGGCTCGAAGGTGCGGGCGGGCGACTTGCTGGTCAAGCTCGATCCAACCGTGACAAGGGCAAATCTGGCAATTGTAGCGAACAGCCTTGATGAATATTGGGCGCAGCTTGCGCGTCTTGAAGCTGAACGCGACGGTATGCAAAGCATTCGTATGCCGGCTGCTTTTACGGGACGTGAAAACGATCCGACAGTGCAGCGTTTGATGAAGGATCAGCAAACGGTATTTGAACTGCGTGCCAACGCGCGCAGCGGCCTGAAATCGCAGTTGCGCGAGCGCATTACGCAGCTTGGACAGGAAATTTCCGGCCAGGAAGAGCAGCAGTCGGCCAAGCGGCGCGAGATGGAACTCATCAAGAAGGAACTTGATGCGGTTCAGTCGCTGTGGGACCAGAAGCTGGTTTCGGTGCAAAGGCTGGCGGCGCTTCAACGCGAAGCGGCACAGCTCGACGGCGAGTATGGCGCGCGCACAGCGGCCATTGCGCAATCCAAAGGAAAAGTGGCCGAGATCGAACTGCAAATCATCCAGATCGATGAAGATTTGCGCAGCGAAGTGGCCAAGGAAATAAGCGACCTTCAGGCAAAGGTCAGCGAGGCTGCGGAGCGCAAGACCGCTGCCGAGGATCAGTTGAAGCGCGTCGAGATTCGCAGCCCGCAGGAAGGCGTCGTGCATGAACTCGCGGTTCACACGATAGGCGGTGTTATCGCGCCGGGCGAAACGGTGTTGCAGATTGTGCCGACCGAGGATGATCTGGCGGTGGAGGCGCGGATTCTTCCGCAGGATATCGATCAGGTGCATCAGGGACAGCAGGCCATTATCCGCCTGTCTGCGTTCAGCCAGCAGACGACTCCTGTGCTGGACGGCAAGCTGGAGCAACTGGCTGTGGACTTGACGATAGACAAGCAGACAGGCGCTGCTTTCTATCAAGCTCGCGTTGAAATTCCGCGTAAGGAACTCGCCAAGCTGGATCATCTGCAATTGACGGCGGGTATGCCTGCAGAGGTCTATTTCGAGACGGGAGATCGCACGATGCTCTCCTATATCGTGAAGCCGCTAAAGGATCAGCTCGACCGCGCATTCAGGGAAGATTGAGACTTATCCACCCCCTGAGTCGGCGAATTTAGGATTGGCGCAACATTGACCTCACGGGAGTTGCGCCTTGGAAGAAACCTCAAACCTCGCCCTTCCTTACATATTGCCATCGCAGGCACAGAAGCATGTGACGCATAACGAGGCGCTGCGCCGCCTCGATGCGCTGGTGCAACTGGCTGTCGTATCGCGTGTGACCGGAGCGCCGCCGGCTTCGCCCGCCGAGGGCGACAGGTATATTGTGGGTGCATCCGCTACAGGTGCGTGGGCTGGCAAGGAGGCGCTGGTTGCAGCCTGGCAGGACGGAGCGTGGGCCTTTTTCGAGCCGGTGCCGGGCTGGATTGCCGCCATTCTGGATGAGGGCGCAGTTTGCTTCTGGGACGGGACGCACTGGCTTGAGCTTCAGGCCGCACTTGACGGCGTGCTCGACGGGATGAGCATCAAGAACGCGCCGCTGGCGGGCATCGGGACCGCTGCCGACGCGACCAACCCTTTCGCGGCGAAACTGAACAATGCGCTCTGGACCGCGAAATCCACCGGCGAAGGCGGGACGGGCAATCTGCGCTACGTGATGAACAAGCAGGCGGCGGCCAATACGCTTTCGCTGCTGATGCAATCAGCCTATTCGGGCCGCGCCGAACTCGGTTTGGTGGGCAATGATGACTTTACGCTCAAGGTCAGCGCCGATGGTGCGACCTGGCGGGAAGCGTTGGCAATCAACAAGTCGACCGGGGTCGTTCGGCTTCCGTGCAACAATATCCTCTCGGATTATTCGCTCAACCTCTATGCCGATAGCGGACGCTTTGCAGGATCGGGCGTCAATACGGTTGGTGTTACCACCTTTACGCTCCCATCCTATCTGTCGCGTTACAACAGCACGACAGTTGCAGGGTTGGCGAAATTCATCACCAACAATACGGATTATGGCGGTACTGCCGGAACGCTGAACGCTTCGGCAAAGGCGCTCGTCGATATGATACGCGATGCGTCCTACCGCCGCTATGGCGTTGAATATTGGATTGCGGAGTTCACGCATGGGAGCGGGACAGCCTCACCCGTGACCCATCTTTCGGTTACATATTATCTCAGCGTGCTTTCAAGCCAGTTTCTGCGTGCGCCGAATATGACGTTTCACGCTTACTTGCGGGCAATAGATGATGACATCCTGATCAAATACACGGCAGGCCAGACATTGGTGCTGAACGGGACGAGCTATCAGAACCATGTGCTGATACAGCCATCTGCCGGATGGGTGTCGCTCACGATTTACGACAGCGTTCCGTTAAGGCAGAGCTTTGGCTATACGCCCACGACGCTGAACCTCTTTGCCAAGACAACCGGCAATCGCTACCAGATGGCCTGCCCGGCGCTGATGGGCGGGATCACAACGGTGGACGATAATATCGGGATCGTTGCGGCAACCAACAGTTGGCCAGCGTAACAGGCTGTGGTCCCGTTAAAATGCGCAGGCGATTGGCCTTGGAAGCGTCGATTGTACCTGCTATTTGGCCGCCAAGGAGATTTCCCGCTGCTATACGCAGCGCTCGAACAAGGATTGAACGTTGTCGGAATCAAACCAAATCAAGCAGGAGCTGGTGCAGCGTCTCGGCCAGCGTAGCGCAACCATTGGCATTGTCGGGCTCGGCTATGTCGGCCTGCCGCTGGTGCTGCGGTTTTGCGAGGTAGGCTACAAGGTCATCGGCTTCGATATCGATGAAAGCAAGATCGACCTGCTTATGCAGGGCAAGAGCTACATTGATCACATCAGCAGCGCCAGCGTCGGAGAAGCGCGAAAGGCCGGCTTTGAGGCGACCAGCGATTTTTCGCGCGCCGGAGAAGCTGACGCGCTGATCCTTTGCGTGCCGACGCCGCTCAGCAAGCACAGGGAGCCGGATCTGAGCTTCGTGCTCGATACGGTCGCGTCGCTGCTGCCGCACCTGCGCGAAGGGCAGGTGATGTCGCTGGAGAGCACGACCTATCCGGGCACGACAGATGAGGAACTGCTTCCGCGCATTGCCAAGCGCGGGTTCAAGGTGGGCGAGGACTACTTTCTCGTTTATTCGCCAGAACGCGAAGACCCCGGTAATGAACATTTCACCACGCGCACAATCCCCAAGGTTTGTGGCGGCTATAGTCCGGCCTGCCTCGAGGTCGGTCTGGCGCTTTACGGGCAGGTAATCGACAAGGTTGTGCCGGTCAGCTCAACGCGTGCTGCCGAGCTCACCAAGCTGCTCGAAAACATTCAGCGCTCGGTAAATATCGGCCTTGTCAACGAGATGAAGGTGATTGCCGACAAGATGGACATCGACATCTTCGAGGTGATCGATGCGGCCAAGACCAAGCCGTTCGGTTTCACGGCCTATTATCCGGGCCCGGGCATCGGTGGACACTGCATACCGATCGATCCGTTTTACCTGACGTGGAAGGCGCGCGAATACGGTCTCAATACGCATTTCATCGAGCTGGCAGGTGAGGTGAACCGCGACATGCCGAAATGGGTTGTCGACAAGATCGCCACCGCGCTCAACGACCGTCAGAAATCGCTCAAGGGCAGCCGCATACTGGCACTTGGCATCGCCTACAAGCGCGACGTTGACGACATGCGCGAATCGCCCTCGGTCGAGGTCATGGAGATCCTGCGCGACAAGGGCGCGGTGATCGAATATTCCGATCCCAACGTTCCGGTCTTCCCGCGTATGCGCGAGCATAATTTCAAGCTGAGTTCGGTGGCGCTGACGCCGGAAGTGATCGCAAGCTATGATTGCGTCGTGCTGCTGACGGATCATTCGAAATTCGACTACGACATGATCCGCGCGAACGCTCGTCTTGTTGTGGATACGCGTGGCAAATTCCGTGAAGGATTCGATACGCTGGTGAAGGCGTGAGGCTCTTGGCCAGCAGGGTATTCACCCTACGAGGGCACTGTGCGTGGTCCTGAGCTATGCAAAGCAAACGATCGCGCGTAGCGCTTTTGCGAAATCCGTAGGGACGCTGGTCTCGGCAAGCGTGGTGGCCCAGCTTGTCGTGCTGGCGGCAACGCCTCTCACGACTCGCCTGTACGGGCCGGCGGATTTTGGGGCGTTTGCTGTTTTCACGGCGATTTTCGCGCTTGTGCTGGTGGTCTCCAGCTTTCGCTATGAACTGGCGGTTCCGCTTCCGCGCAGCGATGCGAACGCATTCGGAGTGCTTTCTCTCGCACTGTGCTTGAACTGCGCAGTTGCACTGCTCGTTGCGCCGGCTGTCGTGATCTGGCGCGCGCCCCTGGCGCAGCTGCTTAATGCGCCAGAACTTTCGGATATTCTCTGGATATTGCCGATTGCCATAATCGGAGCGGGTAGCTACCGGGCGTTTCGCTTGTGGGCGGTGCGCAGACATGAGTTTGGAACGATTGCGCGCACCCGCATCGTGCAATCAATCGCGATGGTGGTGGTGCAGATCGGTGCAGGATTTGCCGGTTTTGGCGGCGCGGGCTTGGCTGCGGGCTATGCTGTTGGGCAAACGTCCGGCGCGTTTCGACTCGCCGCGGGCACCGGGCATCGCTTTGCCGGGACGCAGCGATCATTTTTTGCGCGAATGAAATATCTCGCACGGCGCTACGACCGCTTTCCCAAATATGATGTGGCGGCGGCGCTTATCGATACGCTGAGTGTTCAACTGCCGAACCTGCTGCTGGCCTTGCTGTTCAGCCCGGCAATCGCGGGATTCTATATGCTGGGCGAAAGGGTCCTTGCGGTGCCGCTCGGGTTGCTGAGCCAATCCATCGGACAGGTTCTCTATGCGCGCAGTCGCAAAGCGGTCGAGGTTGGGCGCATCTCCGAACTGGCGATGAAATTGCTGCTGGCGATGTCGGCCTTTCTCGCGCTTCCGGTATTGATAATGTTCCTCGCTGGCGAACCGCTGTTTGCATTCGCATTCGGCGAGGCCTGGCGCGAGGCGGGGCTTTTCGCAAGCTGGCTGACGATAGGTCTGTTCGGCCAGTTTCTGTTTTCTTCCATATCGCTGGTGCTGATGGCGACAAACGCGCAGAACATCAACCTGATGCTTCAATCGATGATGCTCGTTTTGCGTGGTGCCGCGCTGCTATATGGATTCGTGACCGGCAGCGCACTTGGAGCGATTATTGCGCTCTCGCTGGCGAATCTGGTGGGCTATCTTTTCGCTTGTGTGGTCATCATTGGTCACACGCGAACCCATGATGCAAAACGGTCTGCGCCACCGCTCGCAGACGGAGGAAACTGACTATGTGCGGAATCGCCGGAGGCTTCTGGAGGACCGATACTCCGCTTATCGAGCGGCGGCTGACAGCTGCGCTCGATCTGATGCGCCACCGCGGGCCTGACGATAACGGCCACGAAACGACCCGGACCGATGCTGGCACCGTGGCAATCGGACAGAATCGACTTTCAATCATCGATCTGAGCGAACGTGGCCATCAGCCCATGCTGAGCGAGGATGGGTCGCTGGTCATCGTCTTTAATGGCGAGGTCTATAATTACCGCGAGTTGCGCGAAGAACTGCGCGCACTTGGTCACCGCTTCAGATCCGATTCCGATACGGAAGTGCTGCTCACTGCCTGGGCACAATGGGGCAAATCATGTCTCACCCGCATTGAGGGCATGTTTGCTTTTGCTGTGCATGACCGCCGCGCGCAGACACTGACCTGCGTGCGTGACGCGTTCGGCATCAAGCCGTTTTTCTATTCGATTGAGGGCGACAGCTTTGTTTTCGCGTCGGAACTTCCGGCGCTGGTCGAATTGCGCGGGACGGTTCCTCTTCCTGACCTTCAGCGCGCCTATGACTATCTGGTCAATGGCGAATATGATGGCAGGCCGCAATCGTTCATTGCAGGCGCACGGCATTTGTTGCCGGGGATGTTGCTGGAAATCGATCTGCGCACGAACCGCATCGGGGAGCCGGAACTATGGTGGCGCGCACCTGTTCCGAAGGCAGTCGATCTATCGTTCAATGACGCTGTCGAGGCGGTGCGTGAGCGCTTTCTGCACAATATCAGGCTACATCTGCGCAGCGATGTGCCGCTGGGGGCCGCGCTTTCCGGCGGAGTGGATTCTTCGGCCGTGGTCTGCGCAATCCGGCATGTCGAACCCAAGGCTTCGCTGCATACCTTCAGCTATATTGCCGAAGGCAACGAACTCTCGGAAGAAAAATGGGTCGACCTGATCAACGAGGTGACGGGCGCCGTTCCGCATAAGGTCCGTGCGAGTGCGCAGGATCTGGCGCGTGATATTGATGCCGTGGTGACTGCGCAGGGTGAACCCTTTGGAAGCACCAGTATTTATGCGCAGTATCGTGTTTTTAAGCTGGCGAAAGAGAACGGAATTAAAGTTACGCTCGACGGCCAAGGCGCGGACGAGTTGCTTGCAGGCTATTCCGGTTATCCGGGTCAGCGCCTTCTCAGCCTGATGGAAAATGGCCAATACACATCCATGCATCGCTTCGTCAAAAACTGGGCTGACTGGCCGGGGCGCTCCTACAAGGAGGCCTGGATGCTGCTGGGGCGGGCGACCTTTCCCGATGCCGTCTATTTGAGAGCGCGCAAGGCGCTTGGCCGCGACGCGCAACCAGCTTGGCTGAAAACAGATGTTTTGCGCGATGCGGGCGTGGTGTTTCGCGAAAACCGGATCTCCCTCGACCCGGCCAACAAGGGGCGCAGGGTGATCGAACAACTTGCCCATGCGCTTCAGCAGCGTGGGCTTCCGCATCTGCTACGGCACGGCGACCGCAATGCGATGGCGTTTTCCATTGAAAGCCGCGTGCCGTTCCTGACCATTCCGATGGCCGAACTGCTGCTCTCCTTGCCGGAGAACTATCTGATCTCGGATACGGGGGAAACGAAGCATGTTTTCCGTGCCGCAATGCGCGGGATCGTGCCGGACGCAGTTCTGGACCGCCGCGACAAGATTGGCTTTGCCACCCCGGAAAAGAGCTGGTTTCTCAGTATTGCTCCACTCATCAGGACATGGCTGGAAGACGCAGACAATGTTCCGTTCATCGACCGCGCCGCGATGCTGGCGGCGTTCGACCGGGTGATTGGAGGGAAAGTGCCGTTCAACTGGCAGGTGTGGCGCTGGGTGAACTATGTGCGATGGTATAGCATGAGGATCGGTGGACGGGCAGGCCACGCCTGACCTGTCCCCATTACGGATTCAAGCCATGGAAAAGGAAAGGAAGGAAAACCGCTTCTATCTGCTGATCCTGTATTATTTGATGTTTGCGATCCTTGCGGAGCTTTACATCATCTACATAGCCCCGGTCTGGGGTTATATGGGCTTCGACCTCGACGTCGACCGCTCCAAGATCATTACTTCGATTTGTGTGCTAACGGCGTTTGTCATCATCACCCCCGCCAAGGTTGGGGTTCGCTCGTTCTTTCTCAATCTCGCCATAACGCTTCAGCTCATCCCGTCACTGATCCTTTATTCGTTGGGCGGCAAGCCGCAGCACAATGCTGAAATCATCTGGACGGCGCTTCTTATCGTTTATGCAGTGAGCGCAATTCCGGTGTCGGCGCCGAGCGTGTCCAATCTGAACCCCAAACGGGTTATGCTTGCGCTGGCCTTTGCGACAGGAGCGTTGCTGTTCTCCTATCTCGCCTTTAGCGGGCTCTCGAATTTCAATCTCGACCTGCGACTCGTCTATGATTTCCGCGATAATGCCGCGGCTTCATTGCCGGGCATATTCGGCTATTTGACGCCGATCTTTTCCAAGATCGTCGTTCCTTTCGGCGTGGTTGTTTCTCTTTATTATAAAAAGCCAATATTCGCGGTCGTTTTTCTGGCTTTCGCAGTTATTATGTTTGGTTTCACTGGTCACAAGGGAATAGTGCTTTATATAATAATGTCGATCGGGATATTTTTTGCTCTGAAATTCTACAATGGGTATTTGATGGCCTTGATCGGCGTCATGTTTCTATTGGTTCTGTCATATTTCGACGCGATATATTATCTCGAATCCGATGGGTATGATAATTGGGGATGGTTTGTCAGCATCATTGCTCGACGCGGATTAATGGTTCCGACGCTGCTGGACTATTTTCACATCGCGTTCTTTCAGAACAACGATAAGTACCTGTGGTCCACATCGCGACTTACGTTAGGATTGGTGGTGAACCCTTACGGGGTGCCACTACCCAATCTGATTGGCAGTGAATATCTGAACAGCGACCTTACCGCCGCGAACACCGGCTATATCGGCTCAGGTTTCGCGCAGGCAGGGTTTTGGGGCGTTGTGTTCTATTCGGCGGGTGTGGGGCTGGTTCTGGCTTATCTCAACGCATTTGGGCGTAAGCTGGGGTTGCCATTCGTAGCGTCGATAGTTACGGCTCAGGTCGCGACGATGTTCTCTTCAACGGATTTCATCACTCTTTTTCTGACCCACGGAATGCTCGTGTCGATTGTACTGCTGGCGATGATTAGTGCGCCGGAGGAAAAAAGCAGGAAGACGTGACCATTCAAACCAAACGTATCAAGACGGCTCATCTTACCTCTGCGCACCCGCGTAGAGATGCGCGCATTTTCTTGAAGGAATGCAGCAGCCTTGCGCGCGCCGGGTATGACGCGCATCTCGTGGTCGCCGACGGGCTGGGCAACTCCGCCGAGAATGGCGTGACCTTCACCGATGTCGGCAAGGCATCGGGCAGGCTGTCCAGAATGGTCGGTGCGGCATATAGGGTGTTTGCTGCCGGGCTAAAGCTCGATGCGGATGTCTATCATCTGCATGATCCTGAGCTTTTGCCCTACGCAGTGATGCTCAAGCTGAAAGGCAAGACCGTCATCTTCGACGCGCATGAGGATTTGCCGCGACAAATTCTTTCCAAGCATTATCTGCCGGTTGCGGTCCGCAAAACGACGTCGGTGCTGGCGGAAGCCGGGCAGAAATCGATCTGCAGGCGGCTGGACTTTGTTGTCGCTGCTACCCCCGTCATTGCCCAATCGTTTCGAGCGATGGGTGTTGCCTCCGAGGCGATCAACAATTTTCCGCTGCCCGGCGAACTTGAAATGAGTGCAGCCACCCGCAGCCGCAAAAAGAATCAGGTCTGCTATATCGGTGGCATAACGACGGTTCGCGGGATTCGTCAGATCATTTCGGCGCTTGGCCTGGTGAAGTCGGGCGTGCGCCTGACGCTTGCAGGCAATTTTGCTGAGCGAGAACTGGAAAAGGAACTGATGCAGACCAAGGAATGGAAGCATGTCGATGCGACGGGTTTCGTTTCCCGCGACAAGGTTCGCTCAATTCTGGAAGAATCGATCGCGGGCCTTGTGACATTGCTGCCGACCCGCGCCTATCTCGATTCGCTGCCCGTCAAAATGTTTGAGTACATGGCGGCGGGACTGCCGGTGATTGCCTCGGATTTTCCGCTGTGGCGAGAGATTGTCGATGATGCCGATTGCGGTGTGCTGGTCGATCCGGAAGACCCGCAGGCAATTGCAGATGCTATCGACACGATTGTAAACGACCCTGAAATGGCACGGCGCATGGGCGAGAACGGTGCCCGCGCGGTGCGCGAAAAATACAATTGGGGTATCGAGGAAAAGAAGTTGCTGGCGGTCTATTCGAAACTGGTGGGACCGCCGCAAAAAGACGCCGGTCCCGTCGTCTGAGATTGTTGATCACCAAGGAGCATTCATGGCGTCCATAGCGCATATCGGATACGGCTACTGGGGCAAGAACATAGCCCGCAACTTTGCCGAACTGGGCTTGCTGGCGGCGATTGTCGATCCAAATCCGGCATCGGCGGAAGCGGGTGCGAAGGCGCACGGCGTTCGTGCAGCGTCGTTTGACGAGGTATTGGCCGATCCTGCTATCGACGGCGTTTCCATTGCCGCGCCCGCCGAACTGCATTTCAAGCTTGCCTCAGCCGCGTTGCAGGCGGGAAAGCATGTGTTTGTCGAGAAGCCGCTCACGATTGATATCGGTGAGGCAGAGGCGCTTTGCGCGATTGCGGACAAGGCGGGTCTGACGCTGATGGTCGGCCATCTGCTGCAGTATCATCCAGTCTATGTGAAGCTGCGCGAGATGGTGGCGGCGGGCGAACTGGGCAAGCTGCAATATGTCTATTCCAACCGCCAGTCGCTCGGAAAATTTCGGCGTGAGGAGAATGTGCTGTGGTCCTTTGCGCCGCACGACATCTCCATGATTCTGGGTCTGACGGGCGAAGAACCACACCATGTTTCCGCACAAGGCTGCGTGGCCTATACGCCCGGCGTGGCCGATATGGTGACGATGCAGATGCATTTTCCGAGCGGCGTGGCCGGTCATGTGCAGACCTGCTGGATGCATCCGTTCAAGGAGCAGAAGCTTGTGGTGATCGGTGAAAAGGCGTCGGCCGTGTTTGAAGACAGCCTTGGCGAGTGGGAACAGAAGCTGCTGCTTTATCCGCACAAGATCGACACGAGCGGTGCGGTGCCGGTGCCTACCAAGGCTGACGCGGTGCCCATTGCGGTGGCGAAATCGGAACCGCTGAAGGCTGAATGCCAGCACTTCGCCGATTGCATCGATGGCCGGACAACGGCGCGCTCTGACGGTGCGGAAGGAACGCGTGTGCTGCGCGTGCTGGACCGCGCCGAAAAGGCGCTGACCGAGAACCTCAAACTACAGACCGCATAGGAGACGGCGATGAGCAGCAAGTTTTTCGTCCACGAGAGCGCCTATGTGGATGACAATGTCGAAATAGGCGACGGCACGAAGGTCTGGCACTTTGCGCATTTGCTGCCCGGCACGCGGGTCGGCAAGAATTGCTCGATTGGCCAGAACGTGATGATCGGCCCGGATGTTTCCGTGGGCGACAATTGCAAGATCCAGAACAACGTCGCGCTCTACAAAGGTGTCGAACTGGAGGATGGCGTTTTTTGCGGGCCGTCTTGCGTCTTCACAAATGTGCTGAATCCGCGCTCGGAAGTGGAGCGCAAGAACGAATACAGGCTGACAAAAGTGCGGCGCGGCGCGACGATCGGCGCGAATGCAACGATCGTGTGCGGGCACGAACTGGGTGCCTATTGCACCATCGGCGCGGGCGCGGTTGTTACGAAGAATGTGCCGGAATTTGCGCTGATGGTAGGGGTGCCGGCGCGGCGAATCGGCTGGGTGTCGCGCGCTGGCGAGATTTTGGACGAAACGCTGGTTTGCCCGCGTACCGGCGAACAATATGAAGAAGTGGGCGGAAAGCTGCGCCTGAAGGTTGGGACCGCCTAGCCGCAGGCCTGCTGGCCGGTGTCGAGAAGCGCTTTCTCCACACCCTTCATGCGAATTATCAGCCTGCGACGACTTCGATGATGCGGTCCTGCGTCTCGCGGTCGAGATAGGGATGCATAGGCAGGCTCACGACGCGCTGCGAAAGATCTTCGCTGACCGATAGGCCCTTGGGATCACGCGGGAACTCCTTGTATGCCTTCTGCTGGTGCAGAGGCATCGGGTAATAAATCACCGTGGGAATGCCTGCGGCCTTGGCCTTTTCCATCAACGCATCACGCTCGGCCTTGTTTGCCGTCTTGAGCGTGTATTGTGCCCAAACGCTGGTTTGTCCCTGCGGGATATAGGGCGTTTCGTAGCGATTCGAGAGACCGGCATCGTAGCGCTCTGCGACCTTCTGGCGGGCTTCAAGCTCATCGGCATAAACGGCCAGCTTTTCGATCAGGATCGCAGCCTGCAACGTGTCGAGACGGCTGTTCAGGCCGACGCGGTCGTTGAAGTATTTGTGATGGCCCTTGCCGTGCACGCGATAGGAATCGAGCAGGGCAGCAAGCTCATCATCATTCGTAAATGTTGCGCCGCCATCGCCATAGCAGCCCAACGGCTTGGCCGGGAAAAATGATGTGGTTGCAATGTCGCCGATAGAGCCGGTGATTCGGCCATGATAGCTCGCGCCGAAACCCTGCGCGCTGTCACCAACCAGCTTCAGGTTGTTTTCGCGGCAAATAGCTTCGATGGCGTCATAATCTGCGGCCAGCCCGAATAGATCGACAGGAATCACAGCAGCGGGACGCAGGCCATCATCCTTGGCCTGCGCAATTGCGCGCTTCAGGCTTGCCGGGTCCATGTTGAAAGTGTCCGGCAGAACATCGACGAAAACCGGCGTGGCACCGACCAACGGCGCGATTTCCGCCGTAGCCGCGAAGGTGAAAGACGGAACGAAAACCGCATCGCCAACACCGATGCCAAGCGCCATCAGAGCAAGCTGAAGCGCATCGGTGCCGTTCGCGCAGGAAAGACAGTGCTTTACGCCGCAGAACTCGGCCAGCTGCTTTTCGAAACGGGCAACATCCGGCCCCATGACATACTGCCCCTCATCCAGCACCCGTGCGATTGCGCGGTCGAGCTGTGGGCGAAGTCGAGCCTGCTGGGCGGCCAGGTCAATAAATTGCATTGAATTACCTTCTTGCAGCTTTGTGTTTTGCGCGGTGTTTATACGCGGATGGAACCACGCGCAAATCACGTGGTTTTCTGGCTCGTAACCGAGCGTTATGGATTTGCCGACTGCTTATGTGGCCTTCGCGGATAAAATTGCTCGGTAAATTAGCACTTTGTATTTTTGCGACATGGATTTCGCACGCGCGACTTGCGAAACAGAATTCAACACCGCTTGCCACCTTACTCCGCACAACCGTCTCGGCAGGCAGTGTAGGAGCCTACAGGCCGCCACCTGTAGGCTCCGTTTTTTTTGCAAGATCGATAAAGCAATTTTTTGATTCGCCCGGCGCATAGATATTGGCGCGTTCAATTTGGGTTAAAAAAGTCTTAACAACGATTGACTTGGATCAAAACATGAATAACAGAAGATCCTTGATTAGGTATCTTTTGGGTTAAACACAGGTCAAATATGCGGGTCTGGGCTTTGAGGACTGGCGTGTTGGATGTGGCGTTTGGCTATTCGTTTTATTCGCATATTCATTTGAAAATACTGGCGAAACTGGTTGCGCGATTAGAGCTTTGTCGCAGTTTGCGTTGACAAGCTCGCGCTGAATGGTGGCTCGACAGTGAACCATTCAAAGCGCACCCCAAAAAACAAGCGACCGATAGTTTATTGACATTTTAAATTCCGCTAATATAAATAACTTTATTAGGTTGGGTTTTGGGTTCGGGCTGGTTTTCGAGAATGGCTAATTCTGGGGGAAATCCTTCTGGTTTCGCGTGACTGGAAACGGTCTTGTTCAAAGCCGAAGTTTTAAAATCCTGGTTTGCTTGCTGCAACTTCTTCCATGGCCGCTATTTGCCATGGAACGCCTTGCTGCGAGCGGGCAATAGGTCTCGAAAATGGGGGTACGTTGAGTCTAGTGCTGAAGCAAACAGCGTCTGAACTGCAATTCTCCTTAAATTGAATCTCGGGGACTGGGGCCTGATGGCAGCAGCAAGGGACTCTGAGCGGGAAGAGATGGAAGAAGTTCGCGACGAAATATTTGTCGGAGCCGATTGTGCGAAATGCGATTTCGCTTCCGATGCACTATGTTCTATTTTCGCTGTCAGCGGCTCGGCAATGGAAGACCGTGGCCGACAAATGACAAATGGAAGCGCTTCAAGCGATGCCCAATCCTACAAGGTTGGTGGGCTTATTTTCTCCGTGATTCCAAGCGGCAGCAAAATTTCTGATGATGCGCGTGGTCGCGGAGCTGCCGCGGTGCACGAATGGGTGCTTGTCTATCAAAAGGCGAGCCTCACAGACCGAGCCTGTGCTGAATGTGCGAAACCGGCCATCAGATTTCAATTTGCGTCCGATCTGAAGTCGGATTGGAATCTTGGCGGCGATATGATGATCGTGCATTTTCCGCGCACGACGTTCAAAGGGCTCGAGACTCACATCGAGGCCATTTGTGCAGGCACTGCAGAATTCGCAGCAAGCGAGCTTCTTTCGGCCTACCTGGAAACCCTTTGGAACTGCCTGGCGAAAATGTCCGACAGCGAGCAGTCAATCGTTGAGGCGGTAACGAACAAACTTGTTCGAGCGTGCATCATACGGGTTGAAGACTCGATTGCATCGGCCAGCGCTGCGAGCCGTAACAGGCTCGAATGCGCCAAGCAGTATATTGATGAGCGCATAACGCAGCCGAGCCTCACAGTGGAGAGTATCCAGAGCTGGCTCGGAATTTCGCGCCGGCAGCTCTATTCGCTGTTCGAATCATATGGTGGCGTTGCGCGATATATAATGAGCCAGCGCCTGAAGCGATGCCATGTCGCGATAAACGATCCGACGGACCAGCGCCCCATAGGACGCATCGCGGAGCATTACGGCATCGATCCAACTCGCGTTACGAATCTGTTTCGGCAGGAATTTGGTTATGGGCCAGATCAGGTACGCTCTGGTGTCCAATATGGTCAACCGAGCGGTATTGTCGCCGGACAGGACGCTGAACCCGTGGTGCGTGCTGCATAATGCGTGCCGAGGTTAGCGAGTCGACAACCAAATGTTTTTTCGCAAACCAGAACTATAGATATGTCGACGGGTTCGTGCGGGAAGATCGCCTCGAAACGTGCTCTGCCCCGATAGACGACCAGTTCGAGATCTGGCGCGACAGTATCGAAAATATCGCAGAAATTTCGTTGCCGGACCTGGCAAGGTCAAATCAGGGATTTCGCGTAGACGCGCGTGGCTATGATCTCGGAAAGATGGCTGTTCTCAATCTTAGAACCGATGCCTTTGAGTTTCGGCGCGACGCTGATCTTATAAGGCGCAGCGGGTTGGATCATTGGGTGCTGACCTATCGCAGTTTGGGCCACACCTTTAGCCGATGCGGTGAACGCAATTTGAGCGTCGAACCGAAATCGCTATGGCTCGATTCGCTGGCGTATCCATCGGAAGGGCGCATCGGCGAAGGAAGCGTGATTTCGCTGTTCATTGAGCGTGATCATTTGCTGCCGATAGCTGATCAGCTGGACCGGCTGAACCATACCGTTCTTCATGGAATTACGGAACAAATCGCTATTCAATTTCTCATCTCTATGGTGAGATTGCTGCCCTCTACGCCGATAGGCGACATCCCGATTTTTGTCGAAACGGCATTCATCGTGATGAAGGGGCTGGCAGATCAGGCTGGATCGGTGAATCACAATCCGTCGCGTCCGCTGATGGCGGTGCGGCTGGAGATGGTGAAGCGATACATTCAGGAAAACCTGACATCGGATCGGCTGGAGCCGGACGACATTTGCCTGGCGATGAAACTGTCTCGCCGGCAACTCTATTACCTTTTCGAGCAGATCGGCGGAGTTAGCGCCTATGTTCGATCGCACCGACTGGTCGCGGTGCATGCGGCAATTTCTGATCCGACGGAAACGCGGCCAATTCACGTTTTGGCGGCTTCGTTCGGATTTCAGGATCCTGCGTTGTTCAGCCGACAGTTTAAATCGCAGTTTGGCTACAGCCCAAAGGATGCGCGCGAAGGAAAATACTTCGAATATTTGCCTCTGGCGCAGGCTCCGCGATCAATACAGGAATGGCTCGGCCAAGTCCGAGACACCCAAGAAATATAATCAAAAAAGGACCAAATCGGTATGGTTAAATATGCCTTGACTTATTGTCATATACATTATTAATATCTAATATTAGTTTTAAAAGGGATGCATTCTCGTGCTTGCAAGAGATTCCCAGTTCGACAGCCCCGCCCCGGTTTCGCTTATATCGGAAGCTCGGCCTAGTAACTTCGTTGAAGACCTGGCCTTCGCGGTCAATGTTCAGTTTGTTCGTGTGCCTGGCAGGCATGAACGCTTGGCCGTGATACCGGAGCGTGAGTATGAGTTGATGCTCTCGGTGCTGCGTCACAAGCAATCTTCCAACTGGCGGGAACCGTCGGTTGAGCAGATACCGGAAGAAGCGGTCAGCGCCATTCGCCGTGGCGAGTCACCGGTCCGTGCGCTGCGCAAAGCGCGGGGGCTGAAGGCCGCTGAATTGGCGCGTTTGGTAGGGCTTACCCCAAGCATGTTGTCTCAGATGGAGACGACCGGCAGAAGTGGATCGGTAACCACATTGTATCGTCTTTCGCTGGCTTTGAGTGTGCCTATGGAGGCGCTTCTCTCGGGTCCAGAAATCGAAAAAGTAGCGTAAAATCAATGTCTAAGGGTATTTGAGGAAGTCGGTTGCGCAACGCCCCAAGGGGTGCGCAAAACGCATTGCTCAAATTTTATGTGATGTCGAAGATGTTCTGTAAAGAGTTGATGTTAGAGATTGCTTATATGTGAAGTCGTGGCGGCGATCTCACAAGTTTGTCAACTTGGAGTTCTGCCGACTATGGTTTCATCGGGGCATCATTTCCCACAGCGGCTTCATCCCAAACTGCGCCAACTTGAGCATCAGTTTCGGGACTTGCTGATCCGACCATTCGACCCAGACACGCTGGCGCGGTTGATGAAAATGGAAGTCGAAACCGCGTTTCCGGGCTTGAATGAGCGTGACCAGGAACAGATCGTCGATATTGTTCTTGAACACATGCAGTTCGATAAATCGCGCGCCGCAAAAGCTGCGGCTGCGCATTCGTCAAACATAATCCAGTTCCCTGTCATCGGAAGGGCGGTGAATCAATAGACGCTTCAGGATCGGTGGCGTCTAAGCGGCGGCTGACTTGTTGCCCTCGAACACTGCCGGTGGAAGGGGCGGAACCCCTAGAATGAGGTCCGCGCCCTTTTCGCCAACCATAATGGTCGGGGCGTTGGTGTTGCTCGACGGCACACGCGGCATGACGGAAGCATCGCACACGCGCAGGTTTTGAATGCCACGCAGCCTGAGGTCGGGCGTTACGACGGCCATCGGGTCGTGGCCCATCTTGCAGGTGCCAACCGGGTGGTGGTCGGTCTTGGACGAGCGGCAGGCATAGTCAAACAGTTCGTCGTCGGTTTGAAGTTTGTCGCCGGGCAGAACCTCGCGCATGACATAACGGGCGAGCGATTTCTGCTTCATGATTTCGCGCGCGATGCGCAGGCCCTTGAGTGACATTTCACGGTCGTAGGGGTCGGCCCAGTAGTTGGGATCAATCAGCGGTATGGCGGCGGGATCGGCGCTTTGCAGGCGCACCGTGCCGCGCGAACGGGGGCGCAGGAATGCCGAGTTCAGCGTGACGCCGGGATTATTGAGCTTTTCGACGCCCGCCTCGATGCCTGAACCAAGGCCGAGATGAAACTGAATGTCCGGTTGGTCGGCGGTGGGGTCTGCGTACCAGAAACCGCCGGTTTCAAAGAGGCTGGACGCTGCCGGACCCTTTTTGAGCAGGATATATTGCAGGCCCGCCCAGACGGTGCGGTGCAGCTTGGCGTAGCTGTCGTAAGTGTAATCGCCGCTGCATTCGGAAATGACGAACAGGTCGAGATGGTCCTGCATGTTGGAGCCCACGCCGGGCAGATCGTGGACCGGCGTTACGCCCACGGATTTCAGGTGGTCGGCGGGACCGATACCGGATTGCATGAGCAGCTTGGGCGAGCCGATGGCGCCGCAGGATACGATCACCTCACGCTCGGCGCGCAGCATCGCGGGCTGTCCGCCGGGACGATCTACGACCTCTACGCCGACGGCTTTGCCGCTCTCGACAATGATGCGCGTGACGAGCACATCTGAGCGGATGGTAAGGTTCGTCCGATCGCGGATGGGATTGAGGTAGGCGACGGCGGCGGATGAGCGGCGCGCGTTCTTCTGGGTGAGCTGATAGTAGCCGAGCCCTTCCTGCCGTGCGCCGTTGAAATCGGGATTGAAGGGAATGCCCATTTCCTGCCCGGCCTGAAAATAGGCCTCGCAGATAGGCAGCGGCGAAATCGGGTTGGAGACGCCAAGCGGCCCACCATAGGAGTGGTAATCGTTGGCGTAACGCTCATTGTCTTCGGCGCGTTTGAAGTAGGGAAGGACCTCGCGATAGGACCAGCCTTCGCAGCCTTCTTCCCTGGCCCAGCGATCATAGTCCTTCGCGTTGCCGCGCGTGTAAATCTGCGCGTTGATGGAGGAACCGCCGCCAATGACCTTGGCTTGGGTGTACCAGAAGACGCGGTCCTTCATGTGCTTTTGCGGGACAGTGGACCAGCCCCACGAGGCGATGCCCTTGGTCATCTTCGCGAAGCCTGCGGGCATGTGGATCAGCGGGTGCCAGTCCTTGCCGCCTGCTTCGAGAAGGAGAACTGAGTTGGCCGGGTCTTCCGATAACCGGTTGGCCAGTACGCAGCCAGCAGGGCCGGCGCCGATGATGATGAAGTCAGTCATGATCGTTCCATAGTCACAAGCGCGGCACGGAAAGCGCGCCGTCGAGGTTGAGCACGGAGCCGGTTGCGAAACCTAGCTTGCCGGTGGCGAGCGCAGCCACCGCCGCGCCGATATCCACGGCCTCGCCCCAGCGGCTGGCTGGCACAAAGCCTTCTGCAATGAGCCTGTCGTATTTGGCGGCGGCGCCTGCCGTCATGTCGGTGCGGATGATGCCGGGGCGGACCTCGAACACACCGACATTTTCAGGCGCGAGGCGGATCGCGAGATTCTTGACCCACATGGAAAGCGCGGCCTTGGAAATGCAGTAATCGCTGCGTTCCGGCGACGCCATCTCGGCGCTGACAGAGGTGATCGTGATGATACTGCGCGCGTGATCTGCCGGTTGCGCGAGCATCTGGCGCGCAACCGCGAGCGTAAGAAACACAGTGCCGCGCAGGTTGATGTTCATCACCTTGTCGAAGTTTTCCGGGAGCAGGCCCAGCAGGTCACCACGCACGGGCGCGCCGATGCCTGCATTGTTGACGAGACAGGCGATCGGGCCGAGGCGGTCAGCGCAGGTAGCAGCAAGAGCCTCGTGTCCGTCGAGATCGGAAATGTCGGCCTGACGGTAGAGCATCGAAGCTCCGGCTTCTTCCATGCGATGCGTGAGTTCCGCAGAGGGGTGGTCGGCGAGGTCGGCGACAAACAGGTCGAAGCCATGTTGTGCGAGGACTTCGGCGCAGGCGAGGCCGATGCCGCGTGACGCGCCTGTGACGAATGCGACCGGGCGGCTCATGCGGCAAGCTCCGTCTTGCGTATGTAGTCGGCGACGCGCAACGCCTGTGCAGCGACAGTCAGCGACGGGTTAACCGCCGCCGATGTGGGCAGCAAACCGGCATCAACGATGAACAGGTTGCGATGATCGTAGCTGCGGCACCATGGATCCGAGACGTATTGCGCGGGGTCGGTGCCGATGCGCGTCGTGCCGCACTGATGCGACGGCAGGCGACCGTCAACGAGCTGGCTGAGCAGAATGGGGTAGCCTGCGGCGCGCATACGCTCCTTCACGCGCGCCACCAGCATTTCATGCGCCTTCATGTTGGAGAAGCGCCATTCGAGGATGACCTGCTGACCGTCGAGCCGCACGCGGCTTTCCTTGCGCGGCAAGTCTTCCGATACGAGATACCAATCTACGGAGCGGCGACTCAGCATGTTCAGCGCGAATTCCGGCACGGCGCGGAGCCGACTTTTCAGGACCGGTGCAGTGACGCGGCCAAGCAATTGCACCTGGCCGAGCGGCCCAGAACCGTTGCCGTCGTCAAAATAGAAATCGTTGAAATGCAGGGTCTTCTGATAGACGGAATCATTGACTGTGCGGGGGTCCACCGCGAGCATGAAGGTCGCGTTGTGGTTCATGAAATTGCGACCAACCTGATCGGAACTGTTGGCGAGGCCGTTCGGATTGCGCCCGTTGGCCGAGCTTAGCAGCAGCGTGGCGGAGCGGATCGCGCCCGCCGACAGGATAACCAGCTTGGGCGACAGGCGCTTTTCCTCGCCCTCGTGGCGATAGACGATAGCGCTGATGCGATTTTCCGCGTCCGTTTCCAGTCGCAGAACCTCCGCGCCGGTCATTAGCTGAATATCGGGGTCCGTCAGGGCGGCGTCCAGTCCGCAACTTTCGGCGTCCATCTTGCCCGTCAGCGTGTCGGGATAGGCATCGAACGGGGTGCGCGCCCGCGCCAACCAGCGGTCGATGTCGACGCCGAGCGGCAGGCTGGCGGGGTGTAGCCCTACGGACTTCAGCCGCGCTCGCACCGCAGCGATGGCAGGTTCGTCAGGCACCGGCGCGTGAGGGTAGGCGGTGGAGTGGAACGGCTCGGTCGGGTCTTCGGCTGTCGTGCCGCGCACCTGATAGAGCTGTTCGGCGCGCGAATACCACGGCTCCAGTTCTTCATAGGCAAACGGCCATGCGGGGGAAACGCCGCCGCCCGGAAATTCCAATTCGGAAAAGTCCTCGCGACGGTAGCGGAACAGCACCGCGCCATAGAACTTCGTGTTGCCGCCGACGACGTGATAGTTGCCGGGATTGAAGCTGTTGCCATCGGCATCGAGCCACATTTCCTTTGGTCGGAAATGGCCGTGCTGGAAGATGGCGCGCGCATCGCGCGTCTCCGGCGTATCGGGCAGGCGCTCGCCTTTTTCAAGGATGAGCACCTTCGCGCCCGAGCCGACAAGACCACTGGCGATGGTCGCTCCGCCCATGCCGGAGCCAATGATGACGATATCCGGCTGCATGGCTCAGGAGATACGATTCTGGCTTTCAGGGTCGAAGAACACCGCTTTGGTGAGGTTGAAGGCCAGCGGTGTCGTGGTGCCTGGCTTGACGTTTGCGTCGGCGCGCAGGCGGGCCACAACGTGCTTGCCACCAAGCGCGGTGACCGCGAACGTGTCCGAACCGGCGGGTTCCACCACTTCGATGTGACAATCGGCAGTTGCAAGCTGGCTGGCGTTGCGATCTGCCCCGTCCGGGTCGGTGAGCGCTTCCGGGCGGATGCCGAAAATGACTTTCTTGCCGTTATAGGCGGATAGGCCAGCGGGCCCACCGGAGAGTGGCAGGAGGATGGGCTGGCGTTCGCCTCGGTCGAGCTTGACCGCGAGCTTGTTGCCTTCGGTAACGATTGTTGCAGGCACGAGGTTCATGGCTGGCGAGCCCATGAAATCAGCCACGAACATATTGACCGGATCATTGTAGATTTCGGCGGGCGTGCCGAATTGCTGCAGCAAACCATCCTTGAGCACGGCGATCTTGGTCGCCAGCGTCATAGCCTCGATCTGATCGTGCGTGACATAGACGATGGTCGTTTTCATGCGCTGATGCAGACGCTTGATCTCCGTGCGCATATCGATGCGCAGCTTGGCGTCGAGATTCGACAGCGGTTCATCAAACAGGAACACTTGCGGGTCGCGAACAAGCGCGCGGCCCATCGCGACGCGCTGGCGCTGGCCGCCGGAAAGCTGGCTCGGCTTGCGGTCCAGCAGATGGCCGATTTGCAGAAGGTTGGCGACATCGGCGATGGCCTTGTCGCGCTCGGCTTTCGGCACGCCGCGAATCTCCATGCCGAAGGCGATGTTCTGACCAACGGTCATGTTTGGATAGAGCGCGTAGGACTGGAACACCATCGCAATGTCGCGCTTCGATGGATGCAGGTCGTTGACCTGATTTCCGTTGATGCGGATTTCGCCGCTGGTGATGGGTTCCAGGCCGGCAATGGTGTTGAGCAAAGTGGACTTGCCGCAACCGGACGGGCCGACGAGAACGAGGAAGCCACCTTCCTCGATTTCGAGATTTATGCCTTTCAGGATGTGCGTTGCGCCGAAAGACTTGTGCAGTTCGTTGATTTGCAAAAAGGACATGGCCGATTATCCCTTGACCGCGCCGGCCATAAGGCCGCGAACGAAATAGCGCCCGGAGACGATGTAAACGATGAGGGTGGGGAGCGCCGCGAGGATCGCGCCCGCAAAGTGCACGTTGTATTCCTTCACGCCCGTCGATGAGTTGACGAGGTTGTTCAGCGCGACCGTGATGGGAATGGAGTCCACGCTGGAGAAGGACGAGCCGAAGAGGAAGTCGTTCCAGATATTGGTGAACTGCCAGATGACCGTGACGACGATGATCGGCCCCGAAGAGGGCAGCAGGATGCGCCGGAAAATCTGGAAGAAGGACGCACCGTCGATCTGGGCTGCGCGGATGAGTTCCGTCGGGAAGGCTTCATAATAGTTGCGGAAGAAAAGCGTCGTGAAGCCGAGGCCGTAGACCATATGGATCAGAATCAGGCCGGGAATGGAACCAGCCAATCCGAGTATGCCGAGGATGCGTGCGGACGGGATCAGCACGATCTGGAATGGAATGAAGCAGGCAAGCAGCATGAGGCCGAAAACGAGGTTGTCGCCCTTGAAGCGCCATTTCGTCAGCACGTAGCCGTTCAGCGCGCCGAGAATGGTGGACAGCGCGACAGCTGGCGCGACCATCATGATCGAGTTCAGGAAGTATGGTTTCAGGCCGGTGGGCGACACGCCGATCTGCGCGGTGGACCATGCCGAGCGCCACGGCTCGAAGGTCCATTGCTGCGGCAGCGACAGCATGTTGCCCTGACGGATTTCGTCCAGCGGCTTCAGCGAGTTCACCAGCATCACGTAGAGCGGCAGCAGGTAATAGATCGCGAACAGTATCAGCGCGCTGTAGATTATCGCGCGGGCAAAGATGCCGGTGCGCGCCGCGTTATCTTGAGACGGGACGCTCATTGCTTTTTGCCTCCGCCGAGTTCGGAGTAGAGGTAGGGCACGATGATCGAGAAGATCATGATCATCATGATGATGGCTGACGATGCGCCCATGCCCATCTCGTTTCGTCCGAAGGTGAATTTCTGCATGAAGAGCGCCGGGGTCCATGTGGCCGTGCCGGGACCGCCGTCAGTCATGGCGACGACAAGGTCGTAAGACTTGATTGCAAGGTGCGCGAGCACGACGAAAGCAGACAGGAAAACCGGACGCATGAGCGGGATGATGATGCGGCGATAGATGGTGATCGTCGAGGCGCCGTCGATCTGCGCGGCCTTGATGACTTCGTTGTCTACACCGCGCAGGCCCGCGAGGAACATGGCCATGACAAAGCCGGATGATTGCCAGATCGCGGCGATGACGATTGTGTAGATCGCCATTTTGCCGTCCTTGATCCAGCGGAATGAGAAGCTTTCCCAGCCCCACAGATGCATGACGTGTTCAAGGCCGATGCCGGGGTCGAGGAACCATTTCCACGCAACGCCGGTGACGATGAAGGACAGCGCCATCGGGTAAAGATAGATCGGGCGCAGCACACCTTCGCCGCGGATTTTCTGGTCGAGCAGAATGGCAAGGCCGAGGCCCAGAACACTGCATATGACGATGTAGAGGAAGGAGAAAATGGCGAGGTTTTTGAGCGACGTGATCCAGTTCGGGTGGTTGAACAAGCGCACGTAATTGTTGAAGCCGACCCAGGCGGAGAAGTCAGGCAGCAGCTTCGAGCCGGTGAAAGACAGCACCGCTGTGAACAGGATGAACCCGTAAACGAACAGCAGGATAAGCGCGAAGCTCGGCGCAAGCACCAGCTTGGGCAGCCAGTCCTGCAAAGTTGCGCGCGGATTTTTCGCCGCCGTCTGCGCAGTAGTCGTCATTGCCATGTTCGGTTCTCCTGTGGAGTGGAGAGTGCTTGATGAGGCGGTTTAGCGGGAGCGGTTGTGCTGCCCCTCACCTGCCTGCCGGCATCCTCTCCCCGCAAACGGGGAGAGGAGCGAAGCGGCTGCGCTGCAAACACTTTTCAGTGCCGCATTCGTTGCCCGTGTGCCTCAACGTTTCTGTCCCCCTCTCCCCTTTTACGGGGAGAGGGCAAGGGTGAGGGGCAGCGCCAAATGGGCGCGAACCGCTTCCTTAGCCCTTCGCAGCAGCGACGGCTTCAGCCAGAGCCGCAGCGGCGGCCTTGGAGTCCATCTCGCCGTTGAAGTGACGCGTGATGACGTCATACATCGCGTTCTTCACCGCAGCCGGGTTGGCGTGGCCGTGTGCCATCGAACCGAACAGCTTGCCGTTCTTGTCGGCTTCGGCGAGGTCAGCGATGGCCTTCTTGCCGCAATCGTCAAAAGCGGTGTTCGGAACGTCCGTACGAGCCGGGGCCGAACCCTTGACCACGTTGAATGCCGACTGGAAGTCCGGGCTCTCAATGTCCGAAGCCATCAGGTCCTGAGCCTTCTTCTCCGCATCGCCAACCTTGAACATCATGAACTGGTCGGAGTTGAACGTGACGGCGCCCTGTGTGCCGGGGAAGCGGATGCAGACGAAATCAACGCCCGGCTTCTGGCCGGCCTTGAGGAATTCGCCCTTTGCCCAGTCACCCATGAACTGCATGCCTGCCTTGCCTTCGATGACCATTGCCGAAGCGAGGTTCCAGTCACGACCGGAGAAGTCGGCGTCCACATATTCGCGCAGCTTGGCCATATGATCGAACACTTCGACCATCTTGTCGCTGTTGAGCGCTGCCGGATCGAGATCGATCATCGACTGCTTGTAGAAGTCGGTGCCTTCAGCGAGGACGACCGCGTCGAAGATCGTCGCGTCCTGCCAAGCCTGACCACCGTGGCCGATTGGCGAAATGCCGTTGGCCTTCATCTTGTCGAGAACGGCGATCAGCTCGTCCCACGTTTCAGGAGCCTTGCCGCCAGCAGCGTCGAGCGCCTTCTTGTTGATCCAGATCCAGTTGGTGGAGTGGACGTTCACCGGAGCGGCAATCCACTTGCCGTCATATTTGGAGAACTGCTGGAGGGCAGCCGGGATGACCTTGTCCCAACCTTCCTTGGTGGCGATGTCCGTCAGATCGCCGACAACGCCCTGCTTGGCCCAGTCAGTGATGTCGAAGCCGAGCGCCTGAACGGCGGTTGGCGGATCGCCTGCGGTGACGCGGGCGCGCAGCGCGGTCATGGCAGCTTCGCCGCCGCCGCCTGCAACCGGCATGTCCTTCCAGGTGACGCCCTGGCTTTCGAGCTTCTTCTTGAGAACGTCGAGAGCGGCAGCTTCGCCGCCAGACGTCCACCAGTGCAGCACTTCGACTTCGTCGGCGAATGACGGCGCGGCATAGCCGGCAGTCAGAGCACCTGAAAGCATTGTTCCGATCAGCAGTTTACGCAACATGAGTACCTCCCTGAGTTGCGATTGCGCCCGGCTTAGCCGGGACGGTTCCCCACACTGGCCGCCCACCACGATGTGCGCGGACCTTTGTGAAATTGAATAGTCTTTTCCTCGGTGTAATCCTCCACCGCACGCTTGCCGAGCTCGCGCCCGATGCCGGATTGCTTGTAGCCACCGAACGGCAATTCAGGATAACCGTCCATGAAGGTGTTCACCCAGACGGTTCCTGTCCTGACCCCGCGCGCTACGGTCATGCATGTGTCAATGCTGGCGCTCCACACCCCGGCAGACAAACCATAGGGCGTATTGTTGGCGATGTGCAACGCCTCTTCAATCGTTTTAAAGGTGAGCACGGAAAGTACAGGGCCGAATACCTCTTCTGAAGCAATTGCCATGTCCGGTTTCACGCCGGAAACGATGGTTGGGGCAAGATAATCGCCTGCGTTGGATGTGGCGGGCTTGCCGCCTTCGGCCAAGATTGCGCCTTGCTGCTCTGCGATTTCCAGATAGCCGAGAATCTTGCCGAGATGGTCGTGCGAGATTATTGCGCCGACCTTGGTGCGCTCGTCCAGCGGATCGCCGACCGGCACGGTTGCCGCGAGTGATTTGACGGCGGCGAGGAAATCGCTGGCGATGGCTTCGTGGACGATCAGGCGGCTGCCCGCATTGCAGCATTCGCCTGCGTTGAAGAAGCCGCCGAATACGGCTGCATCGGCGGCGGCTTCGAGATCGGCATCTGGGAAAACGATCTGGCCGTTCTTGCCGCCGAGTTCCATCGAGACTTTTTTCAGGGACTGGGCCGCGGTAGCCATGGTGAGCTTGCCGACGCGCGTGGAGCCGGTGAAGGACACCATCTCGACGAGCGGATGGTTGACCATCGGCGCGCCGACATCACTGCCATAACCGACCACGATGTTTGCGACGCCTGCAGGTAGACCGGCTTCCATCAGGATTTCGCCAAGGACGAGGGTGGAGGCCGAGGTCATCTCGCTGGGCTTGACGACAGCGGTGCAGCCTGCGGCGAGCGCGAAAGGCAGCTTCTGGCTGACGATGAGAAACGGGAAGTTCCACGGCGTAATGATGGAAACGACGCCGACTGGCTCACGCAAGACAACGCCGAGCATGGCGTCTCCGAGATTGCTGTAGGACTCGCCGTGCAGGGTGCGGGCAAGCGAGGCGGCGTAGCGCCAGATGTCGGCGGCGCCTGCGATTTCACCCCGCGCCTGCGCGATAGGCTTGCCGGATTCCAGCGCGTCGAGGCGGGCGATTTCCTCAAGGCGGCTTTCGATGAGATCAGCGGCGCGGAGCAGGATGGCGGCGCGTTCGCCAGCCTTCAAGCGCGGCCACGGACCAGTCTCGAATGCTTTATGCGCTGCCAGGATCGCGCTTTCGACATCGACGCCGGAGGCGAGTGCATAGCGCGATACGGCAAAGCCGTGGCCCGGCGAGACGCGCTCGACGGTGCGCCCGTCAGCAGCGTCAACGAATTTTCCGTCGATCAGAAGCTTGTAGGCGCGGGGGCCTGATTTGGCTTCTGCCGGAAGCTGGATGGAGAGGGGAGCGTTCATCAATGATATTCCTATTCGCGCTCAAAAGCGGCAGCGCGCTTTTCCTTGAAGGCAGAGATGCCCGCCTGAAGATCACCCGTCATGGCGATGAAGCCGCTGGCGAGCGCTTCTGCAGCGTGGGAGACTTCCTCGCCCTCGGCTATGCCGATCATCATCTTGGCGGCTTCGGTTGCCAGCGGGCCGCGCGCTGCAATGCGCAACGCCCAAGCCCTGGCTTCTTCCAATGCGGATCCGGTTCGGAAAACCTTGTCCACGAGGCCGTGCAAGAGGGCTTCGTCGGCAAGGAAAATTTCGCCGCCAAGCGCCATGCGCCGAACGATCTG
This sequence comes from Mesorhizobium denitrificans, assembly GCF_003403035.1. Lineage (GTDB taxonomy): Bacteria > Pseudomonadota > Alphaproteobacteria > Rhizobiales > Rhizobiaceae > Mesorhizobium_G > Mesorhizobium_G denitrificans. The sequence continues at coordinate 60,810 of NZ_QURN01000011.1, forward strand.
CGCGCCGAAACGACGGACAGTGCGCTGCGTACCGGACCAGCCGGGAACGACGCCGATGGAGGTTTCGGGCAGGCCAATTTTTACGTGCGATTCGGCGACGCGGAAATCCGCGCAGGCCGCAAGCTCAAGCCCTCCGCCAAGGGCATGGCCTGAAAGCACAGCGATGACAGGTTGCCGGAGGCGCGCGAGACGGTCGAATACGCGATGGCCGTGGCGCACCCATTTGATCTGGAAATCAGCGGCGGACAGCCTGGACCATGCCTCAACGTCGCCACCTGCACAAAAGCCTTTGCCCTCGCCGCGCAGAAGTACGACGCGCGCGTCGGACTGTTCGGCGGCGTCGAGCGCGGCGTTGAGGGCGTCGAGCATCGCAATGTCGAGCGCGTTGAATTTTTCAGGACGGCGCAAGGTGATGGTGCCGATTGGCCCATTCTGCTCGAAGGTTACAAGATCAGCCATTGGCGGCTCCCGTAAGGTCGAGGCCGATATGTGCTTCGCCAAACAGTGCCTGCGGCGTGGTGCGCAAATCCTTGGCGATCAGCAGCGGGATTTCCGACTGAGCCAGCACGTCGCGTTCGAGGTTCACGCCGGGCGCGATTTCCGTGACCATGAGGCCATCTGGCGTCAGCTTCATGACGCAACGCTCGGTGACATAGGTGATGTCCTGCCCCTGCGCGACGGCACGCTTGCCAGAGAAAGAGATGTGCTCGACCTCCTCCACGATCTTCTTGACCTTGCCCTCCTGATCGATGCGCAGGCCGCCATCTGAGATGGACAGCTTTGCGCCTGCATTGAAGAAGCCGGAGAACACGACCTTCTTGGCGCGGGAGGTGATGTCAACAAAGCCGCCTGCGCCTGCCGTGACATGTGGGCGAGCGGAGAGGCGCGAGACGTTGACACAGCCGTGGCGGTCGATTTGCAGGAAGGAGAGCAGCGAGGCATCGAAGCCGCCTGCCTGAAAATAGATGAATTGATGCGGCGAAGGCATGATGGCCTCGGCATTGGATGCGCAGCCGAACTTGAAGTCCAGCAGCGGAACGCCGCCTACAGCGCCCTGCTCGATGACCCATGTGACCTTGCCGTGCTGGCCTTCTTCCAGAAGGATGCGCGGCACGTTTGCCGAAATGCCGAAGCCAATGTTGACCGCCCAGCCGTCGCGCAATTCCATCGCGACGCGACGGGCAATGACCTTCTGGATGTTGAGTTCCGGAGTGCGGAAGGTCGAGAGCGGGCGGAAAATCTCGCCGGAAATCGCGGGGTCGTATGGCGTCTGCGTGGTCTGCAACTGGTCGGGATCGACAACGATGTGATCGACCAGAACGCCGGGCACGCGCACATCATGCGGCTTGAGCGTGCCGTTTTCGACGACGCGCTTGACCTGAGCGATGACGACACCGCCATTGTTGCGCGCAGCAAGCGCCTGTTCCAGTGCGCCGAGATAAGCGCCTTCGTGCTCGTAAGTAAGGTTGCCGCGCTCATCCGCAGTGGTGGCGCGGATGATCGAGACATGCGGCGCAATGGCCGGGAAGTAGAGCCATTCCTCGCCGTCGAACTGCTCTATGCGCACGACCGGATCGCTCGCAGCGTCGTTCATGGCGCAACCTTGATGGCGCGGGTCGACAAAGGTATCGAGGCCGACCTTGGTCAACACGCCGGGACGCTTGGCGGCGGCTTCGCGGTGCATATCGAACAAAATGCCGGAGGGGATGTTGTAGGCGGCAACCTCATTGCTTCCGATCATCTGCCAGATGAGCGGCGGCTCGGCGGAAGAAGGGCCGGACGGATATGAGCCGCACAGCGTCTTTTTCAGGAGGCCCGGCTTGGCGAGATGATCGATGCCCTTGATGCCCGACATGTCGCCCGCCGCGATGGGGTGCAGTGTGGTGATGTCGCGCGGATGGCCTTCGGCCTCAAAGCGCTTACCGATGGCGGCCAGCATCGCATCCGGGCAGCCAAGGCCGCTGGATGACGAAACGGAGACAATCGCGCCATCCGCTATGAGCTTTGCAGCTTTTTCGAAAGTGGTCTGCTTGCTCACAATCAAAGCCCCGGATTGATGGCGACGGCTTTGCCGGATTTCGCCGATTGAAGCGCGGCTTCTGCCGATGCGAGCGACCAGACGCCATCCTCGCCGGTGGCGGCGGGTTGGCCTTGGCCACGGATGGCGGCGTGGAAGGCGCGCAGCGAGCGCACATAAAGACCCTCGCGGTCGAAGTTCAGTTCTTCGTCACCCTTTTCGGTGCGCAGTGTGACCGTGCCGATTGGGTTCTGGGTCATGACGTCTTTGGCGAAGAGCGAACCTTCCGTACCGTGAACCTCAAAGCCGGTGCCCGCGAATTTCGTCGTGAAGCCCTCATGCGATTGCGCGATGACGCCGGATTTGAACCGCCACAGACACATTGCGCCATCTTCCAGACCGCCGGAGGCCATGCCCGACGACTGCGTGATCGCGGTGATTTCGGTGGGGTCGTCGCCAAGTACGAAGCGCAGCGTGTCGGCATCATGCACGGTGATGTCCAGCACAACGCCGCCGCCTGCTTCGGGCTTCGTTATGCGCCAGCCTTGGAGATGCGCAGGGAGATAAACAGAGTGGAACACGCGCGCGGCGACCGGCTTGCCAATGCGGCCAGCGGCAATGGCCTCACGCATGGCGCGGTGCGCGCCGGCATTGCGCAAATGGTGATTGGTGCCGAGCACGACGCCAGCTTCCTTGCAGGCGGTGAGAATCTTGCGGGCGTCAGCGCTGGTGAGCGCCAGCGGCTTTTCGCACATGACGTGCTTGCCAGCCCTGGCAGCCGCGACGGCCTGCTCCAGATGCAACTCATTGGTGGTGGAGATGTAGACGGCGTCCACGCCGCTGCTCAGCAAAGCGTCGAGCGAATCCACGCCCTTGGTGATGTGGTTTTCCTTCGCATAGGACGCGGCACGGTCAGCGCTGGAGCTCATGACGGATACGACTTCACCATCCGCCTGCGCGCGGATCGCGTCGATCATATATTGCTTCGCGATAGTGCTCGCGCCGATGAGACCCCAGCGAATCGTCATTTAACATCTCCCATCGCGCGGTTGGGACCGCAGCTATCGCGAACGATCAGCGTGACCGAGCCGATCTGGTCTTCCGCACGCGTTGTGCGGGTTTGCATCATCTTGAGAACCGTGTGCGCCGCGCGCTCGCCAAGGCTGGCGGTATCGACCGATATGCTGGTGAGCGCGGGAATGTAATGCTGCGCCTCAACCACATCGTCGAAACCGACGACCGCGAAATCGCGCGCTGGCTCAAGGCCGCGCTTGCGCAGCGCAATCATGACGCCAAAGGCGACAGCATCATTGAAGCACAGCGCGGCGGTGGGGTGGTCTGGGCGCTCCACAGCGGCATTGAGGCAGGCCATGCCGCCCATGCGGTTCGTCTCGCCCTCGATAATCGTGATGTCGCCTTCGGGTATGCCGAGGCGCAGACAGGTGTCGCGGAAACCTTGCAAGCGCTCCTGATAGACGGAGAGGTCTGCGTGACCGCCGAGAAAAGCAAGGCGGCGATGGCCCTTGCCGATGAGGTGTTCGGCAGCAAGCGCGCCACCGCGCACATTGTCGGGCGCGACGACAGGCAGACGGCTTTCCGGCAGGCGGCGCATGATGGTGATGACCGGCACGCCGGCCTGCTCGATGCGGCGCAGCGCTTCCGGCTGCGTGTTGCGCGTTGGCGCGATGATGAGGCCGGCCGCACCCTGTTCGAGCATTGACTTCAACACCTGATCCTGACGGATCGGGTTTTCCGCGGTGTTGGCGATGAAGGGAACAACGCCCGCCGACTGGAATGCGCGCTCCATGCCGACAGCAAGCTCTGCGTAGAACGGATTGGTGAGGTCGTGGATGACCATGCCGATGACGTTCGACTGCGCCTTGCGCAGATTCGCCGCGCCGCGATTGTAAACGTAGCCAGTGTCGGCAATTGCCTTGCGCACTTTCGCGGCTGTGTCAGGGCGGATGAGACCGCTGCCCTGAAGCACCAGCGAGACGGTGGATTTCGAAACACCGGCCTCGCGGGCGATGTCCAAAATCGTTGCCTTGTCGCGCAAAGTCACGACGGTCAATTCCTCCCAAATCGTTGGAACGTTCTAAATTCGCGTTAGAGTTGAGTCAAGCGGGGTCCGAAAAATAAAGATATTGACGGGTTTTTGACGGGAAATAGGCGCTTAGTTGCTACTTGAACAATTGGAACGTTCCTATTATAGACGCCGGAGGCTACGGAGGAAAGCCATGCAAATCAACCTGCCATTGCAGAACGGAAGCGTTGAAGCCTACCGGCTGGCGGGTACGCCTGTTGCGGGCTTGCCGGGCGCTGAGTTCAATCGGGTGGCCTATGCGGCGGCGCATGTTGTGGCCGATCCGTTTGGCACGAACGATCCCTGGTCGGTTGCTGCGGTCGACTGGGATCGCACCATGGCGTTCCGTCATCACTTGTGGCGGCTGGGATTTAGAATCGCGGAGGCGATGGACACGTCACAGCGCGGAATGGGCTTCGACTGGGGCAGCGCGAAGGAATTGATCCGCCGCTCGATTGCCGAAGCGCGCACGGTGCCGGGCGCAGATTTGGCGTCGGGGGCTGGTACGGATCAACTTGCGCCGGGCGATGCTCGCTCGCTGGACGACGTGATCCGAGCCTATGAGGAGCAGTTTGAGTTTATCGAGGGGCAAGGCGGCAAGACGATCATGATGGCAAGCCGTGCGCTTGCCGCCGTGGCGCGCGGGCCGGACGATTACGCCTCGGTGTATGATCGGATTTTGTCCCAGGCGTCGAACAAGGTGGTTCTGCACTGGCTCGGCGACATGTTCGATCCTGCGCTGAAAGGTTATTGGGGCAGCGGCTATTTCGGACCGGCGCTGGATACAGTGGTGGCCATCATCGAGCGGCATAAGGACAAGGTCGAAGGCATCAAGATTTCGCTTCTCGAGACGGAGAAGGAAGTGGCGTTGCGCGACCGTCTGCCGGACGGCGTGATGATGTTTACTGGCGACGATTTCAACTATGCGGAATTGATTGCCGGGGATGGTCAGCGGCACTCGCACGCGCTGCTTGGAATATTTGACGCGATTGCACCCGTCGCCAATGCCGCACTGGCGAAACTCGCACAGGGTGATGAAGCCGGGTTCCACGCGCTGCTCGGCCCGACCGTGCCGCTGTCGCGGAAGATATTCGAGGCGCCGACGCAGTATTACAAGGCGGGCGTGGTGTTTCTTGCATGGCTCAACGGCCATCAGGACCATTTCCAGATGGTGGGCGGTATGCAGTCCGCGCGGCCGATTGCGCATTATGCCGAGATTTTCAGGTTGGCCGATGTGGCAGGATTGCTGGCTGATCCTGACAAAGCCGTGCAGCGGATGAAAGCGCTGTGCGCCGCGGCGGGTGTGGCTTGAGAAGGTTCCGATTTCGCAGAAATGTTGATGCAACTCGCCTCTCTCCGTAAACGGGGAGAAGGGAGAAGTGGCGACGTCTCGCAATTTCTGGAGCTAAGGCGCGTAGGGCTGTTCTTCAACCAATGGCAGGCCGGCTTTTTCCCAGCCATCCGAGCCCAGGGGATACCAGAGCACAGAGGTGTATCCCCATGCGACGGCGCGCTTCGCGGCGTTCCACGACATCCAGCAATTGGTCATGCAGTAAAACAGAATCGGATGCGATTTGTCCGTGCCAATCTGTGCGTCGATACCCTTTCGGAAATACGCTTCTGTCTCGGCGTTGATTTCACCATAGCCGACATTTGCAAGCCAGATGCTGCCGGGGATACCGGAGCGCGGTTTGTCGCGCCAGATGGTACCCTGCGGTAGATTGGCGGGCTTGGGCGTGCGGGGCATGACGTCAAAGAAAACAGCGGCCTTTTCGCGCCATAGTTTTTCAGCTTCGGCGGTGGTGACGACCCGCGCGCCTTTAAGCGTTGCAGGAACCGGCGCGCGGTATTCGTCCATGCGGTAGTCGGAAGGCTCCGCGGCGGTTTCGGCGTGGAGTGGGGTTGGGACCAGAAGCGCGAGCAGCATGAAAATTCTACAAAGTAAGCGCGCTGCTGACCCCTCATCCGCCTGTCGGCACCTTCTCCCGCAAGGTGAGAAGGTGGATCGTTGAGACGTCGAATTAAATCGCAGACGCTGCAGAATTTGCGATGCGTTGACACTGCTGCCTTCTCTCCTTGCGGGAGAAGGTGCTGGCAGGCGGATGAGGGGCATCTTCCCCATGACAGCGCCCGCGCTATTCCGTGATGGGCCGGTTCTGCTCATCGATAAGCGGCACGCCGTAATCGAGAAGGATCTTGTTTATCGCTGGCTGGTTTTCACGGATCACCGTGTTCAGCGTGCGCTTCCATTCCTGATCGGAAGGGCGAACGCCCATGGTGATGCGATAGATCATGCGTGAGCCGGTTGTCTCTTTGGTAAGCGGAACAATAGCGAGGTCGGCCTTCATCTGCTTGGCGAAATAGCCGCCCATCGGGCCCCATACAACCGCGGCGTCGATCTCGCCGGATTCGATGTCCTTGATCATGAGTTCGGCAGGCGAATGGGTGAAGCGCGTGTCGCGCATCAAGTCATAGATCTTTGCCTTCTTCATGAGGTTCGCCTTGGCCATGTTCGAGGCGGGCGGCGTGCTTTGCACTACCCCGACGCGCTTGTCCGCGAGCTTGGGGTCTTCGATGGTTTCGACGCCTTCCAGCGGACCTCCCTTCTTATACATCAGGACGTAAGGCGCACGCAGATAGGCATTGGTGTTCTGCACCAGCTCGTCACCCTGCGCGTAACCCATGATGATATCGCAGCGATTGGCGCGCAGCGTATTGCGCACGAAGCCCATGACCATCGGGAACCATGTGTAGCTGATCGACTTGCGGCCGGTCTTTTCGGCCACGAGTTGGGCAAGCTTGTTTTCGTAACCTTCGCCCTTTTCGTCGGTGAAGGGCAGATTTGCCGGGTCCGCGCATACGCGCAGCACATCGGGATCCACCAGTTCGCCCGCCGCGCCAAGGCCGGCGGTTTGTGCGTAGACAGACCCAGGCAGGATCGCCAAGGCCAGTGTCAGGCTGATTATCTGCTTGCGCATGGTGCGCATATCATCCGCCCATGCAGGATTTTTCCTGCTCTTTTGCGGCCTGCGACTTGTCTTCCTTCTTCGGCGGACGACCGCGTGGGGCAGCACCCACGGCGCGCGCGCGAAGATAAATATAGAGATCGTCCATGTAGCAATAGACGTTCTTGTTGTCGCCAAAGGCGGGCATCACGTTTTCCTTGCCGCCGCCGACATTCTTGCGACCTTCGGCAACGATGGACAGGAACGTGCCGTAGTCCATGGTCTTGAGTGAATCGACAAGTGCGGGAGCGTAGCTGGAGCCTACGCCATCGGGGCCGTGACAAACGTGGCAATCGGAATGGTAGCGGCGATAGCCGCTGAACGTGTACCAGTCGACCGTGCCGTCAGGCTGGATATTGAAAGTAGGGTTGCCGTCCGCGTCGTAATATTTGCCGTCTTCATCACGAACGGCCTTCGCTTTCTCGATGCTGTCCTGCGCAAAAGTGATCTGCGTGGGAGCAAAGACTGCGCCGGACAATGTGAGCAGGAGAAGCGCTTTACCGAATTTCATATGTTCCTCGTTTCTTACGCCACGGACAAAGCTCGTCTGTCGTGATGCGGCGATGACAGGTGCATTGTGGGTGTGTGGCGAAAATCGAGAGCCCGATCAGAGGGTACGGGCTCTCGCATCTCCAGCCGCACCCGTGGGCGCGGCTGGAGCACGTGGACTCAGTCTGGGAGGCCGAAGACGGTAAGCTGGCCACCGAGCGCGGTGTACTGCGCAAGACCGGCATAACCGCCGACCGCACCTAGACCTGCGGTCGAAACTGACGCTTCTGCATTGGCGTCTGGCGCCTTGTCACCGGCAACAGCAGTCTGCCATGCGGCAGCGTTTTCCGGAGCAAGCAGACCACCTGCCAGACCGATGCCGGCCCAGCCACCAACGCCTGACAGCACGCCGATATACTGCTTGCCGCCATGCTCATAGGTGTTGACGTTGCCGATAATGCCCGACGGCGTCTTGAACTTGTAGAGTTCCTTGCCGTTGTTATCGACTGCCTTGAGATAGCCTTCCAGGGTTCCGTAGAACACTATGTCGCCAGCCGTCGAGAGAGCGCCGGACCATACCGAGAATTGCTCCGGTACTGACCAGACGATTTCACCCTTAGAAGCATCCCAGGCAATGAAATTGCCCATGCCGCCATGGCTGTTCGGTGCAGGATACATCGACACGGTTGCGCCCACATAAGGCTGGCCGGCCGTGTAGCTTACCCGATATGGCTCATAGTCCATGCAGACGTGGTTCGTCGGAATGTAGAAGAGGCCAGTTTTCGGCGAGTAGGACGAAGGCTGTTGGTCCTTCGTGCCGAGCGCGGCGGGGCAGATGCCCGTCGTGTTCACGTCTTCACCGTTGAACTGCGTCGAGTATTTGTCGACCACTTGCGGACGACCATACTGATCGCTGTTCTTGTCCATAACGACTTCCGTCGCCCAGTTGACTGCAGGGTCATACTTCTTGGCAACAAGCAGTTCGCCGGTATCGCGATCAAGCGTGTAGGCAAAACCGTTACGGTCCGGGTGGACCAGAACGTTATGCTTCGCGCCGTTGACCTCCATGCCGTCGACGAGCATCATTTCGTTGACGCCATCGTAGTCCCATTCATCATGTGGGGTCATCTGGTAGACCCACTTGGCAACGCCCGTATCCACATCGCGCGCGAAAATGGTCATTGACCAACGGTTATCTCCGGGACGCTGTACCGGGTTCCAGGTTGACGGGTTACCGGAGCCGTAGAAAACAAGATTTGACTTCGGATCATAGGAATACCAGCCCCAGGTTGAGCCGCCGCCAGTTTTCCATTGCTCGCCTTCCCAGGTCGAGATGCCGGAATCCTTGCCGACAGGCTTGCCGAGCTGTGTGGTCTTTTCAGGATCGAGCAGCGTGTCTGCATCCGGTCCCATCGAGTATCCGCGCCAGACCTGCTTGCCATCCTTGAGACTGTAGGCAGCAACCCAGCCGCGAACGCCAAACTCGCCGCCGGAAATGCGACGATGACCTTGTCCTTCACGATGATTGGCGCGTGGGTCGAGGATTCGCCCTTGCCGCCGTCTGTCTGATCGCCATTCTTGACCGACCAAACGACCTTGCCAGTCTTGGCGTCGAGCGCCGTAAGCATCGTGTCGGCCTGGTTCAGAATGATCTTGCCGTCGCCATATGCAACACCACGGTTCACCGTGTCGCAGCACATGATTGGAATGACGTTCGGGTCCTGCTTCGGCTCATACTTCCACAGAATCTTGCCGTCATTGTTCAGATCGAGCGCGTAGACGATGTTCGGAAATGGCGTGTGCACATACATCACGTCGCCAATGACCAACGGGCCGCCTTCATGACCGCGCAGAACGCCGGTCGAGAAGGTCCATTTGACCTGCAGGTTCTTCACATTGTCTTTATTGATCTGATCAAGCTTGGAGTAGCGAGTATTCGCGTAATCGCCCGTAGGCATGGCCCAGTTCTTGGGGTCTGCCGAAAGTTTTTCCAGTTCCTCATTTGCCCACGCTCCAACGGCCGATGCGCATACGAGCAATGCGGTGGCTGATAGGAGATGGGTGGCATTTTTAAGTACACGCATTCGATATCCTCCCGAGATTCACAACGAAGAATCGATCATCGAACCCCAAGGGGTTCGCGCAAGCGATCCATGTGGTGGGAAGTATTTCCGGCAGCGTGTCACGACCTAAGCCAGGTGAGCAGAGGGCACCATTGCTGCCCACCTCACTTGGCCTACGAAAGGCTGTCGCCGCTCCCTATGACGGTGACGCCCTTGAAGCCGGAAACAGTTCAAAGGCTATGTTATTAATATGCAGGGCGCAAGCAAAAAACTTTTCGGGCGTGTTGCGTCGCATATATCTAATTTTGCATCGCAATATGAAGGTGAACCCAACAATAGATAGCCTAGGTTCCAGCGAGTATGTACTATTAATTTGTTGTGTTCGCTGATGATAACGATGCTCCGGCGTTTATAGATATTGGCGGTAGAACAAAATAATCTTTATTCATTGCGATTTGATTTTACGTATAATTCGATGGCCTCCGGCGGATGCTCGGGCTGCGCAGCCTGCTTGCCGCTGCTTTAGCGAGAGCAAAGATAAACTGAAATCATGGCGTGCCGATGCGGGGAAGGGCTCCAGAGGTGCGACAATGCCGTCTCCTTCTTTGGTCGAATTTGATTGTGTTGACGGTGAGCGCTGAATGTCGAAACTGAAGCCCATAGGAGAAGACTCATGTTTTCGAAAATGAGTGCCTCGATTGCGGTGCTTGGTGCGGCGCTGGGTTTTTGTCTCAGCCCGGTTTCCGCACACGCGGCAGCGGATTACCCGACCACCGCAGTTGCCGATTATGTCTACGCCTGCATGAAGTCGAATGGCGAGACGCGCGAGGCGCTTGAGCGGTGTTCGTGCTCAATCGACGTGGTGGCGTCCATCGTTCCCTATGACGATTATGTTGCTGCTGAGACGTTTCGGCGCATGGCGCTGACGACAGGTGAGGCCGCCGGGCTGTTCAGGGAAAGCCCGCCAGCCAAGGCTGCAGGCGCGGAATTGAAGCGCGCGCAAGCAGAAGCGGAGATTCGCTGCTTCTAGTTTGAAACAGGCGTGGTCAGCGGCCACTCGCTTTCGAACTGCTTGCCTTCCGTATCGCTGGCGATGACCTTGAGCGGTTCCTTGCCCTGCGCGGTAAAATCAAAACGGAAATTCGGATCTTCGGAAATCGAGATTCCACCCTCCATCGCGAGGATCAGGCGGTCGCCCTGCGATACGCTGAGCTTGTCCACGAAATGCGCCGGGATGAAATATTGAGTCAGCGGGTCGCGCTGCAGCCCGGAATTGTTCGGATGGCGGATCATGAGTTGCAATTCTTCAGCCTTGCTCATGTTTTCCGTACTCTCGAACTGACGAAGCTTCATTTGCCCCATCGCTGCGAGCGCTTCCTTCGAGTTTTTTGCGGCAGGCGCAGAGCAGCCACCCGATGCCTTGATAAAGGTCTGGGACATGTGGAGCTTGCCATCGGCTGTTTCGGCGATGGCGCGGATGTATGAATAGTCGTTCACACGCACGCGGGTCGAAATATGCGTGATGCCGGCGTCCTTGCCGATATCGAATTTCGCGGCAACCGGCGCGGGGTTCACGTCGATAATCATTGTGACGGTCTTGACGCCTTCGGGTGCCTTGGCTGGATCGAGAAAGATATCCACCGGCACGATTGCAGCATCCTGCGCGCGCTTCGGCGCTTCGACACGCACCACGCCATCATCCAGAACGATAGCGCGATCTCCGAAAACATCGTCCTTAAGAGACAGCCAAACTTGCTCCGATGAGGCTGGTGTTTGCTGCGCGGATGCGTATGCCGTTAGTACGACGAGCACGCCAAGCGCGAACACCAAAAGAGTCAAATAATGGGCGACGGGCGAAACGGCTTGGCGTTTGACCTTAACTTTCGCTGGCATTGATGCCTCCACCGGAATGAACTGGTGGTGCCCTTGGCTGGTTGGGATGATAGCCGCCGCGAACGATGATGGCAATCTTCGTAAATCATAACCCCTCATCCGCCGCTATTCCCACTCTAGTTCGGCATAGGCAGTTGTGGCGTTGCGTTCGTTATATTCGTCGAACAATTTCCATTTTGCGCGCTCGCTTTGACCGGCGGTGGTGACGGCTTCCGCGAGCGGAACGCCAGCCTTGATTGCAGCGCGGAGATCGCTCGCTAACGTTTCGAAATAGCGGCGCTCAGGCGCGATTGCATCCGGCCATGCCGACGGCGAGGGACCATGACCCGGCACAACGCCACTCGCCGCGATGGCAGCGAGTTCATCGAGCTGGCGCATCCAGCCAAGAAGAGAGCCGTCCATTGTTGGAAGATGTCCGAGAAACACGAGGTCGCCCGCGAAAAATGTGCCGCTGGTGCGGTCCATGACGGTCAGATCATTATCCGTGTGGGCGGGCTGCCATGCGCGCAGGTCAAGCTTGCGGTCGCCAAGGTCCAGCTCCGTGCGGTCTGCAACCAGCACTGTCGGCGGGATGATTTCGACTCCGCGCATGAGTTCCTCGCCAAGCTGGCGGCGGAAGCTCTGCAGATAGAACGCGCCGCGCGCTTCCAGCGCTGCTGGCAGGTTGGTGTGACCGACGATTTGCGCGCCGGTTTCCTTGAACGCGGCATTTCCGAAAATGTGGTCGGGATGCATATGCGTGTTGATCAGATAGCGGAGCGGTTTGTCCGTGATTTCGCGCACGGCGCGCAGGAGTTCCACGCCTTCCAGATAGCTGCCGCCGCTGTCGATCAATGCCGCTGATTCCGTGCCGACGATGAGGCCGACATTGCAGATGGCGCCCTGATTGGCTGGCTCCATCATCTCTTCCGCGCCAGTGAAAGCATAGACGCCATCGGCAAGCGCGCTCAGCTTAGGCTCGACGGCGGCGCGCGCGGGGGTGTGAATGAGAGCGGAGGATGCGGCCCAACCAAGAATTTGGCGGCGTGTGAGTGTACTCATCGCTGTCAGCCTGTGTGCGGAAATTTTTCCCTGAAGGAAAGGTGGAGATCGTTCATGACCTGGGGGTTGCGATATTCACGTGGGAGTCGCACGTCGAATATGCCAAGCACATGCGCAGGACGCGGCGACAGGACGACAATGCGGTCCGATAGCATCAGCGCTTCATTGAGATTGTGCGTAACCATCAATGCAGTGGTCGGGCGCTCGGACCAGACGGTCAGCAAGAGGTAACGCAGACGCTGCGCGGTTTGCTCATCCAGCGAAACGAAGGGTTCGTCCAGCAGCAGGATCGAGGGCTCTATCGCGAAGGCGCGGGCAAGAGCGGCGCGGCGGGCAAGGCCAAGTGAGAGTTCGGACGGGTAGAGCTTGCGCATGGCGGAGAGGCCGAGCGTTTCGAAAAGCGCGTCGAGCGATTTGCTGCGCATTTCGGGCGGCATGGCCAGCCTGACATTTTCCTCGACGGTGCGCCACGGCAGGAGCGTTGGTTCCTGAAAGACGGCAGCGATGCGCCCGCCATCCGGGAGTTGCACGGAGCCGGTGTAATGCTTGTCGAGGCCGAGCAGAATGCGCAGTGTCGTGGTCTTGCCGCAGCCGGAAGGGCCAAGCAGGCAGGCAAATTCGCCATGCCGCACCTCGAAGGAGAGGTCGCGCACGGCGGTGAGCGGTTCGCCGCCAGCCGGATGAAATGTCTTGTCGGCGATTTCGACCCTAAGCGGGACGCCGGCGCCAACGGGTCGCATGTCGTTCAAAGGGCTGCACCAGCATGAGTTCGATCAAGAGCATTATGGCTACGAAAGCCAGCGTGTAAGCAAGGATCGCGGCCACGTCGAATGTTTGGAAATAGAGGTAAATCTGAAAGCCGACGCCGTTTGAGCGCCCAAGCAGTTCCACAACCAGCACGATTTTCCAGATGAGCGCTATGCCCGAGCGCGAAGCAGCGGCGATGTAAGGTTGCAGTTGCGGGAGCAGGATATGACGCAGGCGCTCCCATGCGCTGAAACGATAGACGGTTGCCAGTTCGCCATAGCGCGGGTCGAGCGCTCGCGCGCCTTCGCGCATGGTTACGATGACGTTTGGTATCTTGTTGACCGCGACTGCGCCGATTGCCGCGAACTCATTCAGGCCGAACCAGATATAGGCGAGCACGATGATGACCAGCGCGGGGAGGTTCAGGAACAGCACCACCCACGGGCTGAAAAAATTGTCGGCGCGCTGTCGCATGCCCAAGGTTACACCGATCACCGAGCCGACAATCATGGCCAGGATGAACGCCGCCACAACGCGCATCAACGTCATACCGAGATGATAGAAGAGTTCGCCGCTGGCGGCGTCTCGAATGAGAACATCCAGCACGGCCGCGGGAGAGGGCAAAGCACGGCTTGGCCATATGGTCGATGCAATGGCCCAAATGGCAAGGAGCGCTGCGAGCGAGGCTGCGACAGTCACCAAGGGTAACAGGGACGGCCTTGCGCGTTTGCTGGCGGGGGCTGGTTTCGATGCGGCTGCGGGTCGATTGTCGATACCTATGCCCGGCGCGGTCATTCAAACAGACCCGACCAATAGGTTCCGGGGGCCATTGTCGCTGCCTTGCCGACCAGCTTTTCGCCGCCGACAGAAGCAAGCACCTCGTACAGCTTTGCGGCGTCTGAGGCGTCGTCGACGATAGGGCGGGTCGGAATGCCTTCGCGGTAGCGATCCCGCAGAGTTTCCAGCTCCTTGCCTTCCGCGCGCATGACCGGCGCAAGGCGCTGCCATTCTTCATTCGAGGTGCCGAGCAGCTTTTTCGTGTCGGACGATGCCGCGATGAAGCCGCGCAGAGCTGCATCGTTTTCCTTCGCCCATTTGTCGTGAACCACATAGCCAAGTGAGGCCACGGGGCCAGTCGCGCCGAGAGCGAGCGCGGCGTCGTTTGCGCTGGCAAGGCGGCGGAAGCCATTGGCTTCGAGGCGCGCGCAGAAATGCCAGAAGTTGAGAACAGCGTCGAGTTCGCCCTGCATGGCTTTTTCGGACATGAGAGGCGGCGCGCCGTAGGCAATTTCCGCTTCGGTCGCGAGGTCGACGCCATGATCGCGCTTGGCGAGCGCCTGCAAGAGCAGCCAGCTTTTATCCAGCGGGCCGCCCGCGACGCCGATTTTCTTGCCTTTCAGATCGGGGATCGCCTTGATGGGCGAATCCTGCTTGACCATGATTGCGCCAACAGCGGTGGAATAGGGAATGAGCGCGAGGTCTTCGCCTTCGGAACGCAAGCGCGACACCCAAAGCCAATCAGAAACGATCAGGTCAATCTCGCGGGCCAGAATGGCGACATTGGTAGCGTCTTCGCCGGCGAAATAAACGACCTCGACATCGACATTGTGGGCCTTGTCGAAGGCGTTGTGCTTCAGACTGTCCAGCTCCCAGTTGACCGTGCCGAACTTCAAGACGCCGACACGAACCTTCGGATTGCCTTGCGCGCGCAGTGCAGGCGAAAAGGCCAGAGTTGTTGCACCCACAAGTGCGCCGAGCGCCGTGCGACGGGAAACGGGAACGGTAATCATATGCTTCTGCCTCGGTCCGGGAATGCGCACTTCCAGCGAACGACCTTAACGCTTGGATGCAATTCGGACCATTTCGCAATTTCCATGGGAGCAAGCCACATGCAATGCATGAGAGAGCCGCGACTTTCGAAATAGAGATGTTCGTCACGGCAGCTTGTCGGATTTGCCGACAGGCAGACTGTGAGGATCAGATCGACCATGTTCACGCGAGCACCCTCCTCCCCGCCTGCGCAGGTCTGGATCAGAATATGTGTAACCGCCGGTGCCGGAGCAGTTCTTTGCAAAATTTTAAGCCCGACGAGCGGGCTGCGTCAACAAGACATGGCTCCATGGACCTTGGTATGATTGACTTGGCAGGGCTTGGGACTAGGTTGCACATGTCTGGCTGCGCCTTTCCCGGTGCGGCACGGCTGCGGATGGGCACCGCGAGCGATCTGAAGGAAACCAAATGCGATTTGCTGCAATTGTGGCTGCTCTAGCGGCATTGACCGTTTCGGCAAGCCAAAGCTGGGCGCAGGATGCTGCCGCGGGAGAGAAGGTATTCGCCAAGTGCAAGGCGTGCCATGTGGCCGATACGGATCAGAACAAGGTCGGGCCTTCGCTGTTCAAGTTGAACGGTCGTACTGCCGGTACGCACCCAGACTTCAAATATTCACCAGCGATGACGGACGCGGGCAAAAATGGCCTTGTTTGGGACGATGCCAAGCTGACCGAATATCTGAAAGACCCGCGCGCTATGGTGAAAGGCACCAAGATGGCGTTTGCCGGGCTGAAGGATGACGCCGATATCGCCAACGTCATCGCCTATATCGATCAGTTCAAATAATCTCTAGGCAGCCTGCTTGCCCTGAAGCGCGGCAGGCAGGTCTGCGAGACTATCCAGAACAAGATCGGCGCCAAGTTCTTCGACCGGAACTTTGCTGTATCCGCCACGAATGATGATGACGGGAAGCCCTGCGTTGCGCGCGGCTTCCACATCGGTGGTGCTGTCGCCGACCATCACCGCATTGTTTCGATCTGCGTGGAGCCGCTCCAGCGCCAGATAAAGCGCCTCCGGCGAAGGCTTCTTGTTGGTGACGGCGTCACCGCCGATAACAGCGCCGAAATCCTCGAAAATGTGAAAATGCTCAAGCACCTCGCGCGTTGGAGCCTGCGGCTTGTTTGTTACGAGCGCGAGCTTGACGCCCGCGGCGCGCAATTGCTGCAAGGCGGTGCGCGCGCCGGGCATGAGCGTGGTCAAGCCGGTGAGGTGGCTATTGTATATGGGCGTCATGTCACGCTGGGCCTGCTCCAGTTCGGCCCCGGCGAGTGGGCTTCCAGAGGCGGCAAAGGCGCGCTCAACCAGCTTGGCGACACCGTTGCCGATCATCGCCTTGGCCTGTTCCAGCGTGACCGGCGGCAGATTGCGTGTTTGCAGGAGTTCGTTGACGGCGGCGTGGATGTCCGGCGCTGAATCGATCAGCGTGCCGTCAAAATCAAACAGAACCGCATCAGGCAATCCGCCAGCCTTGGAGGTCATGCAGCGTCCTTCCATTTGATTGAGCAGCCGATGGAGGCAATCTGGTCTTGCGGGCCGTTGCCGGTTTGCGCAACTTGCAGCATGGCAAGGTAGAGGTCGCGGCGCAGATCCGGCTCGCCAGCTTCCTTGCGCGAGGCGTCAAGCCGCCCGCGATATTGAAGTTTCAGATCCTTGTTGAAGCCGAAGAAATCCGGCGTGCAGGCGGCATTGTAGGCGCGCGCCACGCTTTGATCCTCGTCGTAGAGATAGGGGAAGGTGAAGCCATGCTGCTTGGCAAAAAGCTTCATGTTCGCAAAGGAATCTTGCGGATAGGCGTTGGCGTCGTTCGAACTGATGGCGACGAAACCGACCCCGGCGCTGGACAGATCCTGCGCGTCGCGGACAATGCGCGTGATGACCGCTTTCACATAGGGGCAGTGATTGCAGATGAAGGCGATGACGAGGCCGTTCGGCCCAGCCTGATCCAATATGGACAGCGTTTCTCCGTCCACACTTGGAAGGCGGGAGTCAACTGCGGGCCATCCGAAATCACAAACAGGAGGAACTGCTGCCATCGGTCACTTTCCCTTTTTCATGGCGCCATCCGATGCTGCGCGAATGGCGGCGATGTTCTTGCGATAGGCTTCCTCATTGCCGCCTTTGAATACGGCAGAACCTGCGACGAGCACATTGGCACCCGCAGCAGCAACCAGCGGCGCGGTTTCGGGCGTGACGCCTCCGTCGATTTCGATGTGGATGGGGCGGTCGCCGATCATCGCCTTGACGCGGCGCACCTTTTCTACGACGGCGGGGATGAAAGCCTGACCACCGAAGCCGGGATTGACGGTCATGAGCAGGATCAGATCCAGGCGATCCAGCACATATTCGATGACAACTTCCGGTGTGCCGGGGTTGAGCGAGACGCCTGCCTTTTTGCCGAGGTTGCGAATGGCTTGCAGCGAACGGTCGAGGTGCGGACCGGCTTCCGCATGGACGGTGATGTAATCGCAGCCAGCATCGGCGAAGGCTTCCAGATAGGGGTCGGCAGGCGCGATCATCAAATGGCAATCGAAGATCTTGTCGGTGCGGTTGCGCAGCGCCTTAATGATGGGTGCGCCGAAAGTGATGTTGGGAACGAAGTGACCGTCCATAACGTCCAGATGAATCCAGTCTGCACCGGCGCGGACAATGGTTTCGACTTCATCGCCGAGTTTGGAGAAATCCGCCGAAAGGATCGATGGGGCGATAAGAGTCTTCGTGGTCATTTAAGTTCTCGCTTTCCTGAGAACGCTTTGAAGCCAGAGAGCCACATGGTCAAGCCCCATCCAAATGCCCATTGACACGCTCCATAAGCCAGTTCCATGCCTCATGCTCGTCCGGGCCGGCGGTCTTTTCAATCGCGATTGAAAGATAGGCAAGCTCGGCTTCGATCTTCTCGCGCGGGAGCATTTTCAACCTGCTGGTGAGAATCGCGAGTTCTAGCACCGCGGCTTTTGCGCGATTGAAACCAGTGAAAGGCGCATGGTTCTGCTCAGCCGCAACGGCGCATTTAAAACGCGGACGCACGGGGTCGTCGGCGAAATGTTCGACGCGCAAGACGGAGTGCGCGAGCGCGGCCTCGATGCGGGGAACCGGGCAATCTGTGAGCGGCACGGTTTGCCAATCTTTGCGCCCGGTGAGGCAACCCGCGAAGATGCGGACATCGTCCGTATAGTTGGCGACGGCGAATGGTATTTCGGCCAGATTGTCCAGCGTTTGCGACGGGCGGAAAGGCGCGATGATCCAACTGTCACCATCCGCGATGATGCCGAGCGGGGCGATGTGAACCCGACCGGCGGCGCTGACGGTGGTGAGGATCGTTTCGCGAATATAGGGCATTACGGCTCTTTCTTTCCGCGCAGCGTGTGGCCTGCTTCGCGCAGGCGCAGACGATCCTGTTCAGGCAGGTCGGCACCGACGCCCCAGTCCAGCGGTTCGTCCTGAGCGTAGCGCTTGCCGAGCTTCCATGCGGTTTCGGCTTTGGAAAGCTCTGCGCCGAGATAGAAAGCGTGGCCGCCATCGGCTTCGACGCCGAGCTTCGGGAACAGGTCGAAGGCGTCGCGGGCGACGTGATGGCCCTTGGCGTTGAAGATATGAATGCCGTCTTCGGCGGTCATGATGCGGTAATTGCCATCACGAACGTCTGCTGCGAGGCGGTGTATGTCTTCAATTGTGGAGGGGTGTGGCTTGCGGTCGTGAACTTGCAGCAGGCCGTTGCTGTAACCGCGCGGCAGCGCGGCGTCGCGACGGGCCGCGAACAGGATGCGGCGGGCAATATCGTGTTCCTCGACGGTGCGGTGCGTGTGAGGGCTGACATTCACGACCAGCACATTGTGAATGGCCAGTTCCGAACAAATGCCGCCGAGCATCGCCGTGATGCCCGATGTGTCCGCGTCGGTTAGTTCGGTAAGGTTGCCAGTGCCCATCAGCAGCTCGATGTCGGGCCATCGCTTGCGGGCTTCGAGAAATCGGCCAAGGGATTGCGCAAAGCCGAAATGGATCGGGTCCAGAACCGGATCTGCGATGAAGGGAATGGCGGCCGCCTGCGCTGCGGAAATGGCGCGGCCAAGCGAATCCAGATCACCGGGTTGCGAGGGTATCAGGATAGGCGCTGTGCCGGTTTCGAGCGCAAGGTGCAGCGTGTGTTCCGTCAGGCTCAGCAGATAGTGCGCGCCCGCTTCTGCGCCGGTTCGCAATTCGTCGAGGTTGGCGGAATCGACGCTGACGGTGTGACCCTCTGCAATGAGTGCGCGCACCGCATCGGCCAGATGCGGAAAAGGCGTTTCCGGCAGGCAGCCGAGGTCGATCACGTCTGCACCTGCGTCTGCCAGCTTGCGTGCGCGGGCAAGAATGGCCGGGACGTCCATCATGGATGCTTCCACAATCTCCGCAAAAATGCGCATGTCGTGCTGCGAGAGGTCGGGCGGCAGACCCTTGCGGCCCAGAAACGCGGGGAGGTCGGCAATCTCGTCTGGTCCACGCAGGAACGGTACGCCGAAATGCTGGGAGAGCCGGTCAATGTCTCCACGAAAACGGCCGGGGAGAATGACGCGATCAGTGCCGGGCTCTATGGTGAGCCGGCGCATGATGATCTGCTCGGTCATGAGGGCTGCGACCTTCACGCCGATGTCGATGATCGACCATTGAAAATCGGGGTCGCGGAGATCGGCAAGCTGCCGTTCGAGCCTTGCGCGGGCCAGGTGCCCGGTGACGAAGGCCAGCCGCTCAGCCATCGGCGCCCAACTCCGCCTGACGCCTGCGGATGGCGGTTACCAGGTCGGCAAGTGACTCGACCACCTGCGTGCGTTCGAAAGATTTCAGCCGTTCTGTGTTTTCGAGATCGATGGGTCGCGGATAGACTTTTACGAGACCATGCGGGGCCATTGTCGTGAGTTCGGGGGCCGTGTCACAGGCAAAGACGATGGCAGGTACGCGGCATTTGCCAGCCTGCGCAAAGATGTTGGTGGGCAGCGTGTCCGAAATACCCCAGACGCATTTGGCAACGGTGTTGGAGGTGGCGGGAGCAATGACCGTGGTGTGATAGACGCCGTGATAAAAGCCGCCGACGGGTATGGAACTGGCGGTTTTGTCGTGCAAAACGCGGGTGGTTTCGGGGAAATCGAGCTTGAGCTTGTACATGCGAAGCACTTCATTCGCAGCCTTGGACACGAACACATCGCAATGACGCAGCTCATGGATGAGCGCGAAGCTTTCGACAAAGAAATGGCCCGATCCGGTCAAAGCCCAAGCCCAGCGCGGGGTGTGAAGCTTAGCCATGTTCAGCCCGCCTTTCTGACAGGTGCGCGCGCAATCCTTTCGCCGGGGAGTGTATCGCGGGCGAAAGCAAGATGGCGCGGGCCCGCCAGGTAAAGCGCGGGAATTTGCGCCGCGAAGTGCGGGAATGCGGTGTCGACAATGCCGCGCGCGGAGAGCGTTTCCGGCGTGTCGTGGGGGGCGAAATCGTCAGTCTGCTTGATGAGAACCAGCGCGGTTGCGTCGAGGGTTTGGCAGAGCCAGGCGGCGAGCGAATCCGAGGTCACGTCCCACGACGCGGGAATTGTTGGCTCGCTCAGCGCCATCTGTGTCGGGAGCCAGACTGGTATGCGGTTTTTGCCGAGCGCGGTGCGAATGTCCTGGATGCCGCGGGCCGGATCGAGCCGCGTGGTACGGTCAATCAACACTTGGCCGAACTGCTCCATTGCAAGCAGCGCCATGACGTGCGCGGCGCGGTCCGAAAAGCCGAGCGGGGGCTGGGCTTCGCGCACGGCATCAGCGAACGGTCCGCCGCCGGGAACGATAACGAGCGGCAGGGTCGATGCTTCGATTGCGGCGAGCCAAAGCGGCAGGGAAGCCGCTGTCGCTGCGCTTCCACCAAGCTTGACGACGGCGCAGTTCAAGCGCTCGATCCTTTTTTGCCGGTGTCGGAGATGGACGGCCATTTGGCCGCCGCTTGCTCCTTGCTGCGCACACGCTCGATTTCGACGCCAACGCCGCCAGCGCCTAGTTCGAGTTTTTCGACGCGGACCCAGACCTTGACCACGCGTGGATCGACCAGCACATGCGCTGCGACCTGTTCTGCAAGGGCTTCGGCAAGCTGGACGTGGCCGGAGGCGACGATGGCGCGAATGCCGTCCATGATGATGTCGTAAGACAGCACATGGCGCATGTCTTCCGGGTTGCTG
This sequence comes from Mesorhizobium denitrificans, assembly GCF_003403035.1. Classification (GTDB taxonomy): domain Bacteria; phylum Pseudomonadota; class Alphaproteobacteria; order Rhizobiales; family Rhizobiaceae; genus Mesorhizobium_G; species Mesorhizobium_G denitrificans. The sequence goes on from NZ_QURN01000011.1 coordinate 82,157, forward strand.
ACCGTGCGCAGAACATCGGCGGTGACGTCGAAGCGGACTTTCTGCGTGTGCCCATGCTCGAAGCTGTACGCGCCGATTTCGACCGGCAGCACGAAGTCGCGGACAAAGATGCGGTTGGTTTTGAGCGATTGATCGGCGCTGTCCGGCGAATAACCGCGCGCGGCCAGCAGGCGGTAATCCACCTGGCCGTCGCGTGCGGATGGCTGCTCTTCCGGGATGAGGGAGCGAATGAGCCGTGTGGCCTCCAGATCGATCTGGCCGGTGCGAGAATCCGCGCCGCATAGAGCGCCGCGAAAGCCGAGAAAATCGGGCAGAAAGGGCAGGAGGCGTGGAACGTCCGGCGCTTCAAGCGAGCCAGCCAGCCCGCACATCAGGCCGCTTGCCTTTGCAAGATTGATGAAGCCGGGAATGTATTGCGGTGGCAGGTGGTCGAGGAGCCGCCCGCCGGATTTGTTCGCCGTGTCCATCATGACGCCGTTGAAGCCGTGACGCTGGAAGACATCGATCAAGGCGAGGTCGGGCGACAGGTCTGCGAACAGGACCGCGATGATCTTGGCGCGCTTTGCGAGGGGCGCGAGGGCCGCTGCGCAGGCTTCGGCCTGATCGGACGGAAAGAAGCCGACCTTCACATAGCTGACGCCTGTCTCGGCGATTTCCTCGGCAGCGCTGCGAATGCGGTCCGGCTGCATGGGGAGATCGCCGCATACCGCGCTGACCGGCCTGCGTCCTGCGACGGCCTTTATCGTTTCGCGAATCGTGGCCGGAGCGAGTGCGCCGAGCGCGCCCGTCGAGGGGTCCTTCAGGTCGATGATGTCTGCACCAGCAGCGAGTGCGATGGCAGCTTCTTCCGGGCCGGTAACGCTGGCGAGCATTTTTGTCATGGCGTTACGCGCTCCGGTGCCGAACGGGCAAATAGTATACTTGTCACTAAAAGTTGACTTCGTGGCATTGCCGAAGCGGTCGAGGTAGGTAAGATCATCATCGGCACCCAAATCTTTTGTTCTCAGCCTCGGCATGATCGGGCAGAGGAGTCGAGGTTATGCGTCCTATCAAGAGCACGGTGCCAATTACTCTTGCGGTTTTCATGGGTCTTTTTGCGGCGTGCGTCAACGTCGAGTTAGCGGTTGCGCAGGATCAGCCCAAGCCGCAAGCTGCAAAGCCAGAGAAAAAGATCACTGAAATCAACGTAGGTTATCTGCGCGCTTATGCGCCGCAGCTAGCGCTTTCCGTGCTGGACGTTCCGCCGCGCGATGAAGGCGTTGCGGGCGCGAAAGTCGCGATTACGGACAACAACACGACCGGCGCGTTCACCGGGCAGAAGTTCAATCTGGAAGTGGTCCAGGTTAAGCCCGACGAGGATGTCACGGCGGCGTTCGATGCCATGATGGAAAAGAGCGACCGCTATATTCTGACCGACCTTTCGGCAAAACAGCTTCTCTCGATTGCTGACAAGGCGCGCGACAAGGGCGTGCTGTTGTTCAATGTGGGCAATACGGACGACAGCCTGCGCGAAGAAGACTGCCGGATAAATGTGTTCCACACCGCGCCGACCCGCTCGATGCTGGCGGATGGGCTCGCGCAATATCTGATCTGGAAGCAGTGGCCGAAATGGGTGCTGATTTACGGCTCGCATGAGCGCGACAAGCTGTTCGCAGATGCGCTGCGCCGGGCGGCAGAGCGTTTCGGCGGGCAGATCGTTGGTGAAAAGGAATTCAAGGATACGGGCACGGCCAAGCAGACAGATTCAGGCGTTGTGCAAATTCAGAAGCAGATGCCGGTGTTTACGCAGGATCTGCCGGACCATGACGTGGTGCTGGTGGCCGACGAAAGCGAAGTGTTCGGCAGCTATGTGCCGTTCCGCACATGGATTCCAAGGCCGGTCGCGGGAACTGCCGGCATGATACCGTCGATCTGGCATCCTGCGAGCGAACAGTGGGGCGGTGCGCAAATCCAGAATCGGTTTGAGAAAGCGTCTGGCCGCCGGATGCTTTCCAAAGACATGGCCGCATGGACAGCGGTGCGCGTGGTTGGCGAGGCGGCAACGCGCACACCCGATGCCGATCCCGCGAAGATGGAAGAGTTCATCAGGTCCGACAAATTTTCGGTGGCGGCGTTTCGCGGACAAAAGGCCACGTTTCGGAGCTGGAACCTGCAGATGCGCGAGCCGATTTTCCTCGGTGACGGGCGCGGCGTGATTACGACTTCCCCGCAGGAGGGCTTCCTGCATCAGGTTTCGGAACTCGACACGCTGGGCGTCGACAAGCCGGAGACGAAGTGCGTGCTGAAGTAAAAAATGATCGGGAGGAGTTTAATGAAAGCTGGGCCACTGGTTGCGGGAACCGCGTTTGCTGTCCTGATGTCGGGCAGTCCCGCCTTTGCCTACATGGCGTATGTCTCCAATGAGAAGGACAACACAGTCACCGTTGTGGACACCGATACCAAGGAGGTCGTGAAGACGATCAAAGTGGGGCAGCGGCCTCGCGGCATCACCATCTCGCATGACGGGAAGTTTGTTTATGTCTGCGCCAGCGATGACGACAACATCGAGATCATCGATACGGTGACGAGTGAGATCGTCGGCTCGCTGCCATCCGGACCGGACCCGGAGCTTTTCGTGCTGTCGCCCGATGGCAAGACACTCTACGTGGCCAATGAAGACGACAATCTGGTCACGGTTATAGACATTGAGAGCAAGAAGGTGCTGGCGGAGGTGCCTGTTGGTGTCGAGCCGGAAGGCATGGGCGTGAGCCATGACGGCAAGACGATGGTGAACACGTCGGAAACGACGAATATGGCTCACTTCATCGACACGGGGACCAACGAAATCACGGACAATGTGCTGGTGGATTCACGGCCGCGCTTTGCGGAATTCAAACCGGACGATTCGGAAGTCTGGGTGAGTGCTGAAATCGGCGGCACAGTTTCGGTGATCGACAATGCGACGCGCCAGGTGAAGCACAAGATCACGTTCGAGATTCCGGGGCTGAGGGCGGAATCGATCCAGCCTGTCGGCATACGAATCACCGATGATGGCAAGAAAGCCTATGTCGCGCTGGGGCCTGCCAATCGGGTCGCGGTAGTGAACGCGGAAACCTATGAAGTGGAGAAATATGTGCTGGTCGGCCAGCGTGTTTGGCAGCTCGCTTTCACGCCTGACCAGAAAACGATCATCAGCACAAACGGCATTTCCAACGACATTACCTTTATCGACGTGGCGACTGATGAGCCGGTGCAATCCGTGACCGTTGGCGCGCTGCCTTGGGGTGTCGTGGTTTCGCCGACGAAATAGGGAACCAAGCTTATGCCAAGGGAGAGAGAGCATAATGTCCAACTATCGTAAGATTGCGTTTGCCGTTCTGCTGGGGTCGGCAATGTCATTGTCTCACGCTTTTGCGCAGGACAACGACGGCGACGATGATGATGCAGCCGCGCCTGCTGCGACTGAAACGGCAGCGCCCGCGGATGCTGAAAAGCCGACGCGTGCCAGCAAGGATGTGCCCGAACTGGTTCTGGGGACGAAGGACGATCAGTTCGCCGTGAACCAAAAGGATTTCACGCTTATTTCCGGGCAGGGATACCGCTGGAAGATCACTGCGCAGGGCGGTCTGGAGTACAAGTTCGCGACGGACCTTTTCCGCAATGTCTGGAACAATCAGATCGTTATCAGCGATCTGGAAGTACACATGAATGGCGCGCCAGCATGGCTGGAATTCGATGCGGACGGCACGATTCAGGTGCAGTTCACGACCGTGCGGCCGGGCATCTACACATGGTCGGTTCCCGACCTTGCGGACAAGGGCATGAAGGGCACGATCACGATCAAGTAGTTGCCGAAAGTAGCACTGCGTGCGGCGGTCTTTAAGCATAGGATCGCCGCGTTGCGGAGGAGAATGGTGTGCAGCATATGATGCCCGCCGGTGGTGCGCAGGATGTCGCGGCGCTCGACGTTGCCGCCGTCAGCCATTCCTATGGCAAGAAGCGCGCGCTGGATAATGTGTCATTCACGATCAAGCCGGGCAGCTTCACCGTGCTGCTTGGCCTGAACGGTGCGGGCAAGACGACGCTGTTTTCGCTCATCAGCCATCTTTACGACACGCGGCAAGGCGCAATCCGCATTTTCGGACACGATATTGTACGCACCCCCGGCGAGGCACTGCGACGGCTGGGGATCGTGTTTCAGGCGCGCACGCTCGACCTCGATCTGACCGTGCAGCAGAACCTTTCCTATCACGCCGCTTTGCATGGCATATCGGGCGCTGAGGCGACGAAGCGCATCGCCGCGCGGCTGAACGAAGTGGAGATGGGCGGACGGCTGCACGACAAGGCGCACAGCCTTTCCGGCGGGCAGATGCGGCGCGTGGAAATTGCCCGCGCGCTGTTGCACGAGCCGCCGCTTTTGCTGCTGGACGAGGCGACCGTGGGTCTGGATGTGCAGTCGCGCGCTGGCATTCTCGCCAATATTCGCAAGCTGGTCGCGACGCGCGGCATCAGCGTTTTCTGGGCAACGCATTTGATCGATGAGGTGCAGCCAAGCGATGACGTGGTTGTGCTCTCACAGGGGCGATTGGTGGCGAATGGGCGGATTTCCGATGTTGTGACGCAGACCGGCGCAAGGGACATAGGCGAGGCATTTCGCACGTTGAGCCGGGCAGGTGAAATCGTGCCGACGGGTCATGGGCAATGAGCGCGGTCGAGACAACGCCGGTCAAGGCGCAGCCCTTTACCGTTGGGCAGTATCTGGTCTGCCTCAAGGGCATTCTGGTGCGCGAGGGTATGCGGTTTTTGAACCAGCGGGAGCGGTTCATTTCCTCGCTGGTGCGACCTTTGCTTTGGCTCTTCATTTTCGCAGCGGGGTTCCGGCAGGTGCTCGGTGTTTCGATCATTCCGCCATACAAAACCTATGTGCTGTATGAGGTTTACATCACACCCGGCCTGTGCGGCATGATCCTGCTTTTCAGCGGAATGCAGTCGTCGCTCTCGATGGTGTATGACCGCGAGATGGGAAATATGCGGACGCTGTTGGTCAGCCCATTTCCGCGCTGGTTTCTGTTGATGTCGAAACTGTTGGCCGGCGTGACCGTATCGGTTGCGCAGGTCTATGCGTTTCTGGTCATAGCCTATTTCTGGGGGGTTAAGCCGCCGCCCATTGGCTATGCGCTGGTTCTGCCCGCACTGTTTTTATCAGGCATGATGTTATGTTCGCTCGGTCTGCTTCTGTCGTCGGTCATCAACAAGCTGGAGAATTTCGCTGGGATCATGAACTTCGTGATTTTCCCGATGTATTTTGCTTCTCCAGCGCTCTACCCGCTGTGGCGGATTCAGGAATCCAGCCCGCTTTTATACAAAATCTGCGTGGCGAACCCTTTCACCTATGCGGTCGAGCTGATCCGGTTCGCATTTTATGGGCAGATCGAGTGGACATCGCTTGCGGTGGTGGTCGCGTGTACGGCGATTTTCCTACTCGGCGCGATCATCGCTTATGACCCTTCGCGCGGCCTTATGGTTCGCAAGCAGGACACGGGAGGAAACGGATGAGGTATGCTCTGCCCGCCTTTGGCTTGGCGATTTTGATGGGCGGAAATGCCTATGCCGCCCAGGGAGCCGACCCAAGCTGGCCATGTATTCAACGCAAGGTGCCGGAACTCTCGATGGGTCAGATATGGAACGGGCCGGACCTGACTCCCGCCGCGGCAGACTGGCAGAACGATAAGGGCGTTTCAGAACTTGTAACGGAACTTGCCGCGCGTCGTGTTCCAATCGCAGACGCGCAAACAGAAATACGCGGACTGCCGCAGAAGCTTGGCCCGGACAAATTGAGCGAACGGCTGAAAATGCTCGTGCAAGGGCTGTTCGACCATATGAACCGCGAGCGTTCGCAGGTGATTTCCGGCATAGGGCGTTACGCGCAAAAGCAGCGTGATCTTGCAGCGGAACTGCGCAAGGAAGCGTCTCAACTGGGTGAATTGCAGGCCAAGCCCGGAGCCGATCAACAACAGGTTTCGGCCATGGTGGATAGGCTCAATTGGGAAACGCGCGTTTTTGAAGAACGCGTGCAGTCGCTGACTTATGTGTGCGAAGTTCCGACGATCATCGAGCAACGGCTCTACGCGCTCGCCAAGACAATCGGCGAGGTGATGCCGAAGGAGTGATGTTGGGGCCAGGTGCAGCTATCCTAACAACAAAGCAACCGCTGTGGCGGCGGCGCCGTTGCTGGCTTCGTTTCGCACGGCGCGGGATGCCGGGATTATATCGGCCAGATCGACAAAAGGCCGCCCAAGCCGATCTGCCAGCCGCCTGATCTGCCAGCGGCCAATGCCAGCGCCGACGATTGGCGCGTTGTCATCCAACCTTGAACCGACACGAAACGCGGCTTCGTGGATGGTGCGAAGTTGCTGCTCGCTGAACCATTCCGCAATGGAGCGCCAGTCGCGCGCATCGAGATCGTCGGCGTCGCGCCCAACCATCCGGGCCAACCGCGTGGTCGATGCAGCGACGGTCTTTTCCTTGCCGTCGGCGGTGTCGTGCCGATCGTCGTCTTCGTCCAGCACACCCATGATGCGGTGAACATCGGCGATGGAGGCGAAATACTCGTTCATCAGCGGCGTGACTTGTCCGCGCACGATGGCGGTGGGCGAGACGCCAAACAGGAAGGTGCGAGTGAATCCGGTATAGACCAGCTCGCCCGTCGCGAGGCGTTCGGAGTCGGTGTAGCCGATATTCGCGATTGAGCCATTGCGGGTGGCGATGATGTCTGTGGTGGTAGAACCCATATCGACAAACAGGGCGTTGCCAGTCTGCTTGCCGACGAGAGCGGCAGTGGCGTGCCAGTTTGCTGACGCGATGTCGGTTGAGTGGGCGGGTGCATCAGCCAATGACACGAAGCCGGAGCGACCAGCATAAATGCGGGTGTCGGGAACGGGCACGTCTTGACCGACCATCTCCAGCAAGGCCGCGACGCCTGCCTGGCGTGAGGGAAAGGCGTCCGTCAATTCGCCAGTCATCGTGACGCCAGCGATGGAACAATCGCGGCAATGTGGAGCGGCTTTCGCGAATGCATCGGTGAGCAGATGCAGTCCGCGCCAGAGCGGAGTCGCAAATGTCTCGGCGTGTGTTACGCGGCCATTGTCCAAGCGACTGAATTTCAGGTGCGCGCCGCCAACATCGAAGCCTGCAATTGATGTATGCTGTACTTTCATGCGTCTTGCCGTAATGAAGTGGTTTCAGCCTTGCGTATCATTCCAGTTCTCGACTTGAAAGGCGGCGTTGTTGTTCGAGCGCGCGCGGGCCGTCGAGACGAATATCTGCCGATAGAAACTCCCATGAGCGCGAGCGCGCATCCGGCAGCGGTGGCGGCAGGACTGCGCACGCTTTTCCCGTTTGACACGTTCTATTGCGCCGACCTCGATGCCATTGGCGGAGCCACGCAGAACCGGAGCGCATTGGATGCGCTGGCAGCAATGCCCCTGCCGCCGACAGTCTGGCTCGATGCCGGATGCAACGAAGCGGGACCGCTTGAGGCGATGTTGTCCAAGCCGAATATGCGCACGGTCCTGGGGACGGAATCGCAGGGAGATGCGGGCCTGCTGGCGAAGTTTGCGAGGCATCCATCGCTTATCCTGTCGCTCGATTTTTTTGGCGACGGATATCGCGGGCCACGCGAAATCCTCGACGACGCGACGCACTGGCCGCAGACGATTATTGTCATGACGCTGGCGCGCGTTGGCGTTGGTGCGGGGCCGGATATTGAACGGCTTGAGGATGTCAAACGCCGTGCGGGAAGCAGGACGATTGTTGCTGCCGGAGGCGTGCGGGATGCGGGTGATATCGAAGCGCTGGCGGCGATTGGTGTCGATGCGGTGCTGGTCGCGACTGCACTGCATGACGGGCGATTGACGCCCGCGCAACTTGCCGATCTTCAAGCCTGAAAAATCAGGAAGGAGGGCGATTGCCCTCCTGTCCCTATAGCCCCAGGAGCTTCATCAGCCGCTGCAACAGACCCTGCGGCTCAGCCGAGGGCTTCGCCTGCGCGGGGCTGTCTCCTGTCTAAGAAGCACCGAAAGGATGCTTGACGGAATCGCGCAGCTTGGTCGCTTCGGCAGCAGTTGGCGTGCCTGCGATTGCACGGGCAAGAGCTTCCTTGGTTGCGCGATAGTTGTAGTCCTGAATCTTTGCGTCGTCCGATGCTTCCCAGTGAATGAAAACGCCGACGCAGATGAACAGGTCGTCCGCTTCATTTGCGGGGATCGTGCCGTCTGCCACGCTATCCTGGACGGCCTTGGCAACAGCGAACTGCGCCGGGCCGAACATCTGCACAGCCTGCTTTGCACCCTTGATCGTGACCTTGTTGAACATAACCGTGTTCGGTTTGCAGGGCAGATTGGGTGCGATCACTGCGAGAAGGCTCGTGAAGCCGTCTTTATTGTTCGTAAGTGCGTTGCAGAATGCAGCTTCGACCGGACTGCCGCGTGGGCCAATCAGAAGGTCGATGTGAGCAACTTCGTTGCCGTCGCCGACAAGCGATTCACCCACCATTACTTTGTTGATTTTTGCCATTGCCAATTTCCTCCACAGATATCCTTGGAGTCCAAAGACGCCGCAACCGAGCGGGCGCTCGATGGACGACTATCCTTGTTGGCAGCGCCCGGAAACGGACCGGACCGGTTGGCTAGATAGCCGCGAAAACACTTGTGTCTCCGCTTTCAAAATTCAAGCATTAACCCCGGCATTATGCAAGGCGCTCTGTCAACCTTTGGACGAAAAGACTAGCGACGGTCAAATCTGCTGAAGTGCCGGGATTGATGTCGCGGCTCTTGAGGCTCGTGTCGAAGGCAAGCAGCAGATCGTGCTGAAGGTTTTTCTGGCTGGTGGCCCTCAGGCTCGATTGAATCTCCTGCGCTTCGTGCTGAACGGCTTTGGCGACTTGCAGCCCCTGCTTTCGCGCGACGTGACTGTCGGGAAAGCTGGCAAGGAAAGCTAGGTAGGCATTGATTGCGGGCGACATTCCCTCATCGGACGAGGCTTTCAGCGCGGGGATGCCGAGTTCGAAAATATCCTGATAGCCCGTTGTGTACTGATAGGCGATGCGGTCGCGGCTTGCCGCTTCGCGCATGGCTTCGGTCAGCGTGATCTTCGGTGGCTCGCGGACGTCGTTTTCGCCGCCATCGCCTAGTCCGCCGGGATTCGCAGTTGCGATGGCTTCGAATATGTCCGCGGTGTCGTCCATCGTGATTGAGTCGAGTATTTTGCCGATATTTGCGCGCAAATGAGCGGGGCCTGATTCGGCGGCGGCTGCAATCGGCGCGCCGAGCAGAACTATGCCGAGATTGGTGTTCATGCCGACCGCCGCGTGGGTTGCGAGAACCGCTCCAAGAATGCGTTTGCCGAGGGATAGGGTGGGATCTGTCAGCGGGCCGGACGAGACGGCAGCGCTGGTCAGAAAATGTGCGACTTCCATGCCGTGACCATCGGCAAAGCGGTGTACATTGCCGGGCTTCAGCGCATTGATTTCCTGCTCGCAGGCGTACTCATAGGCTTCGCGAATGCGGGCTCTGCTCATCGATAGGATGCGACGAGCCGCAAGCGGCGTTCGCCAAGACTTGCAAGGAGAGCGTCTGCAATGGCGGCGGAAATATCGACCTTGACGACAGATTGCAGGCCGGACCATGCAGGCATGCTGTTGACTTCCAGAACGAAGAGCCGCCCGCTGGTGTCGCGCACGAGATCGACGCCGGCAAAGTCTGCGCCGACCGCTTGCGCTGCTGCGATGGCGAGGCGTTCCAATTCTGTGCGGTCTTCGTCCGTGGCGGTTTCCGGCGATGCGCCGCGATTGACGTTGGAAATCCAATCCGTGCTGCGCCGTCGCATGAGAGCGATGGCGCGGTCTGCGCAGACGAAGACGCGAAAATCGTGGAAGGGCGGACCGTGGCGCTCGATGTAATGTTGCAGATAATAGGTGTCGGCGACTGCTTCGCGCGGCGGTAGGTCCGCGACTGATTCGATGCGCTTGATGCCGCGTCCCTGAGCGCCGAACAAGGGTTTGATGACGAGCGGCACGCGCTCGCGCTCCACGATTTCGCGCGCGGCGTCGAAGCCTTCGACTGCGAAGGTGCGCGGCGTTGGTATGTTGGCATTGGCGAGCAGGAAGCTCGTCATGGATTTATCGACGCAGCGCTCTATGGCTTTCGCGGTATTCCAGACGGGTACGCCGAGCGCTTCCATCGCGTGCAGAATGCCGAGGCGGCGGGTGACGGCTTCAAAGCTGCCCGCCGCGATAGATCGGACGATTATTGCATCCGGGAGGTGGTTGAAGCCGGGGATGGCGATGCCGTGGGGCGCGCCGGTGTCGAACGCCAGCGAGGCGAGCGGAATGCTTGTGACCTTGGCGCCGCCTGCGCGCAACGCACGCGCAAGCGCTTTCGATTGCGGGCCGGTGCGATCATTGCAGATGAGGATGTGCTGCATTTTATCCCAGACTCGCCTCGAGCATGGCCATGTGGCGCGTGCCGGTGCGGAACGTTTCGCCAGTGTCGATGGCGGTCACAATGGCCTCGGCTGGGCTGAACAGCAGCGGGTCGATGGCGTAGAAATCACCCTTGAACGCCTTGAAGATTTCCGCGAAGGGCCTGCCGTGATCGCGCGAGGTCGCACTAGGAAGTTTCTCTGCGAGACGTCGCGCTTCGTTGGCCGGGCCCTTGACGAATAGCTGCACCAGACTGCCATAGATGATGGCGTCGTTGGTGCGCCCCATCGCCGTGAGAAAATCGGGATGCGGTGCAGGCAGCGGCGCAGAGGCCGCGCCATCAATGATATTATCAAGCGGGAATTTCAGATCATTGGCCTTGTGCAGCGCCACTTCCAGTACCCGTGCGACGATCTGCGCGGTTCCGGCCAGACTTTGCGTCGGCGCGTATATGAAGGCGAGATGATCCGGCGCGAGGCCGGTGGCGTCTGCGACCTTACGCACGACAGCTTCAACAGGGGGCTTGGAGGTTTCGAGGATGAGTACGCCGTTTTCGGCCTGCTCGCGATAGCCAAGGGTTTCAAACAGGGGCTCGACACGGGCGAGCGCGCGGGCGGGGCCGGAACCCATAGCGAAATAATCGCCACTGGAAAGACTCCAGCCCGCATATTGCGCGGCGAGGCAGGCGAGAACCGGCTGCGACGAGCGAACCTCAAGCGTCAAAGGCCATAGCGGGGTGGAGCGGTCCATGCCGGTGGTGATGGTGCCGAGGCCACCCATAGCTGCGCGTGCCATTTGCAGGCCGGCTTCGATGCTGCCGATACATTTTGCTCCGGCGTCGATCAGGGTTTCACCCAGCGGACCCTTTGAAGAGGTGATGCGCAGGCTCGCGGCGTCACGCTGCATTTGTTCAACGATTTGCGTTGCGCTCGCATTTAGCGACATAGCCGTTCCCTCATAGTGCGCGCATTGCGGTTCAGGTTAAGGCGGGCGGCGGCGGCTGTTTCGCCAGCGCCGAAAATGCTGCAAATGGGATCGCCTGCCGCAAGCTTGCTGCCTGCCGTTTGGTGGTCGGCTGTCCAGACGGGCCATTCGAAAGCGGGCAGGCTGATAAGCTCGCGGTCTGCATAGGCAATCATGGACGCGGCGGAGCCGGATTGGCGAGGGAGCGCAAACGGCTGCCCACGACAGGCGTGCAAATGCGCTTCAAAAAGTGGAGCGACGGGGTCGTCGAAGATGTCGAGCGTTGCGCCGGGACGCGGATTGATTTCCAGCAGGATGTAGCCGTCGCGCGTGCGGATGAAATCGGCGCTGCACAGGCCGATGAGGCCGGTTCGTGCAGTGAGATCATCAAGCCATTTGCCGAACAGTGCGGCGGCGCGGCGGGAAAAGCGCGTGAGGCGAACGGCGCCGCCGTAGCGATAAGGGGCGCCCGGCGCAGGCGATTGCCACTGACGGCTGAAGCCGACGACATGCGCGCGCTGACCGTCGCCGATAAAGAGTGCGGAAATCGGAGTGCCGATAAGACGCTGCTGATAGTAGCTGCCGCGTTTCCCGAAATTCGCAGCAGACTGCACATGTGCGCCACCTGCGGCCCCCGCGATCTTCGCCAGCCAGTTTTCAGGATCGGGCGGGGTGGTGCGGCGCATTGCGGGATGCGGGATGCCAAGCGCAGCGCAATCGGCAGCAAGCGTTTCAGGGTGCTTGATGCGCTGGATGGTGGCTCCGCCGTTACCGGCAAGCGGAAATTGCGTTGCCAAGCGGTCGACGAGATCGGGTTGACGTTCGAAACCGGAACCGAGAACAAGGCCTTCCAGCGGTTCGCCATTGGCGAGTTGCTGGAGCGTATCGACAAGGCCGGCGGGTTCGATGCCGTGATGCAATGCGCCCGGCAAGCGGACCGTGCGCGCGCAGGCGGCGACCGTGTCCAGATCTTCAAAGAAGTCTGCCGCTAACACGCAATAGCCAGCCCGCCGGGCGGCCTGAGCCAGGGCGCGAGATGAAACCGCTGCAATGAGAACGGTCTTATTTGGCGATTTCGCGAGCAAACGAGAACGCATCCTGAAAATCGAAAGCGACAACTTTATCCGCCTCGATCATCTTTCTGAAAAGCCCGGATTCGACTTTGTACTTAACATTCCCAATGGCGAGAGGGCCGATGCCCACAGCTTTTGTGTCCGGAATGGCTTCGCTGTCGGCGTGGACGGTCAAACCCTCGACGCCTGCAGGTGGCACGGCGTTGACATCCGCAGCGACCAGCAGATGTTTCGCGTCTTTCAAATGATCTTTGGCGAGAACCTGAACGCCCGCCTTTGCGGCGGACAGAACAACCTCGGCGTCAGCCGCGACGGAGCTCTTGTGGATATCGGTCGAACCATCGGCCACATCGACATCCACGCCGAAGCGGGCTTTCATTTCTTCAGCAATGGCTTTGACGCGCTTAGTGCCGTCATGCCCGACGATCGTTACCTTTGCGCCTTCCTTCGCAGCGATGACGGCAGTGCAGAAGCCGACCACGCCTGTTGCGCCGAATATGGCGATCCTGGTGCCCTGCAGCGTGCGGTCGAACTTCTTTGCCAATGCCTTTTCGACCTTGGCGACCATCGCGGCAGCGGTGGTGAAGGAGCCGGCGGGATCGGCAAAGACGGAGAGCTGGAATGGCGGCAACATCGCCTTTTTCGCGGCCTTGAACATGTCGAGCGATAGCGTGACGTCCTTGCCTGCGATGAAAAAGCCGGTATCGACACCAGCGTCCGGCGGACGCGAGAAGATCGCGTCCTGCACCAGCCCGGTGACTTCATCAAGCGTGACGCCAGTGTATGGAATGACGGCGTCGAAACCGGCGTCGAGCGCCATGTTCACGTCGAACGGACTCATGTGCTTGAGGGGAGTGATCATATGCAGAATGTGCTTGCGTGGCATCGGTTCTCTCTTGAATTAGCTGCCGACAAGGCCGAGTTCGGTGGTGCTGATGATCGCACCACCATTGCGCCCACGGACGATCCTGATTTCCAGGCCATCGGCAAGGGGTGGACTGTTTTGCAGCATGGCTTGCGCGGCCTGATCGCTTGGCGCGAAGGCAAAGCCGGTCGGTCCCCACGAGCTTTGGCCAATGCCCGCCGCGCCCTGAGCTTGCAGGTGATGGATTGTCTGCTCCACGCGCTTCGACGTGAAAATACCGCCGCCCTGCGCTGGTGCAAAGTGATTGCCGACAAGCTGCTGAATGCGGGTGATGGCAGAGCCGAATGAATTGAAGTCGCGATTGACGAGCGCTGGCATGACACTCAGCAAAACGAGACGGGCAATCTCGCCAATGCCTGATTGCGGAAAGGCAGGCAGCGCGCGAAACGCGTCGATTTCATTTTCGCCATGAAGGCCCTGCGTATCATGGTCCAGCACGAGGATGGCGCGCCATTCTTCGGGGAAAGGCAGGCGCGCGACGACCGGCGGCGGCGCTCCGCTGCCGTCATTTCCCGCATCGACGATGATGCCGCCTTCGGCAAAGCTGGCGATGCCCACGCCGGAGCGCGCGCCGCGCGACAGGATCATCGCGTCTCCGTCCGGGTCTAGCGGCAGGCCATGCAAGGTGCGAAGCGCAGCGGCGACAGCCAGCGCGATCTGCGTGCCGGAGCCCAGACCAGCGTGGCGGGGGATGGCTTCTTCGACGATGAGCCGGTGATTGCTGCGAATGCCGAGGTGCCGTTCCATCAAGGCAAGATGGGCGGCTGCGCGGTTCGCTTCCGGTCCTTCGACAACGGTTTCGCTGCCACGCGAGAGCGTCAGCACGGTTTCCGGTTCGGAAAGCGGCAGGCCGAGACTGCCGAAGCGACGGCCTGTACCGCCGCTCGGGTCGAGAAAGCCCAGATGCAGACGGGCAGGCACTGTTATGGTGACGGAACGCGTCATCTGCTCCCCTGCGGGTGCACTGAAAGGTTCAGTAATGTTAAGGTGCCCACACGCATGATAGCGGCTTTCCCCGCGGGGGCAAGCGTAGATGGGAGGTTCCTGATGAGTGAGAAATCGACCGAGCGCGTTTATACAGAAGAGGAAATCAACGGCCGCTTAGCGGCAGAGTTGCCGAAATGGCGTTACGAAAACGGCTGGATAAGGCGAAAGTACAAGACTCATAGCTGGAAATCGACGCTGATGGTGATCAACACGGTCGGGCATCTGGCCGAGGCAGCCTGGCACCATCCTGACATCGCAGCATCTTATGCATGGGTCGAGGTGCGGCTGATGAATCATGCTGCGAAAGGCATCACCGACAAGGATTTCGAGCTTGCGCGCAAGATTGAAGATGTTGTTCAGTGGCAGCCAGGCGCAGAGAGCGGTGCGCTGGAAGGCACGCCGAAAACGGACCAGCGCTTCGCCTATGTAAAATACGACTGAGTGAATTTCGCGGATTGCGTTTCTTTAATTCGCGGTTTTAGAATTACGACGGCACCAGAAAGCAGTTGAGTGAATGGCGGTTGCGTGGATCGGCAACCGGGAAGTGACTGGCGAGCAGGCCGCCCGAAGGGCTGCCGAATTGCTGGTTGCGAGCAGCTGCCCGGTTTTCAGTCTCAATGGTGATGTTCATGCTTGGCGCGCTGCGATCATGCTCGCCGAGCGCGTTGGCGCGGCCTATGACCAGTTAGATGGTGGTGTGCTGGCGCGAGAGCTCGCGCTGTTTACGGGCAAAGGGGCGATTACCGTCGCGCCCGGCGAGATGCGGCGGCGTGCCGATTGCATCGTGATTGTGGGCGAGCTTCCAGCGGTAAGTCGCGGGTGGATGAAGGAGCTCGTAGCGAGCCCGCCCGATCTTTCAGGTGGCGGCAAGCGCGATGTGTTTCGCGTCGGTACCGGTCTGGGATCGGGCAAGGAGATTGCAGCTGGCGATGGCGCTGCGCAGACGCTTGCAGCGCTGCGTGCGCAGTTGTCGGGGCGTGTCTCGGCTGTGCCGGTGAAGAATATAGAGGCGTTTCGCAAGGCGCTGGAGAAAGCTGCCTACACAGCGTTTGTGTATTCAGGCGCGGGGTTGGATGAACTCGGCATCGAAATGCTGCAAGGTGTCGTTGCCGACATCAACAAGACGAAGCGTGCGGCGATGGTGCTGCTGCCCGCCAGCGACGACGCCTGGGGAGGCGCACTTGTCTCGACATGGATGACGGGCTTTGCGCCGCGCACAGGATTTGGTCGCGGAATGCCGGAATATGATCCGTGGCGGTTCGATGTTGCGCGCATGATTGCGGATGGTGAGGCGGATCTGCACCTTGTAATGTCAGCGGGCAAGCAGGCGTTGGCGTTGCCGCGCAAGATGAACGCAATCGCGATAGCCCACACGGACAAGCCGGTGACTCATGCGGCGGTGACGATCCGGATAGGTGCGGCGGGAGTTGACCACGAGGCGGTACGTTATTCCAGCCGAACCGGGACGCTTGTTTTGGTCGAGGCGGCAAAGCCATCAAGCCATTTGTCTGCGATGTCGGCTATTCGCCTGATTGCGGAGGCGCTGCCATGCTGACGCAGATCAAGGGCGGTCAGGTCATCGATCCGGCGACAAATCGCTCCGGCGTGGGTGATGTGTGGTTTGAGGATGGGCGCATTGTGGAGGCGCCGCGCGACCGCAAGCCGGACCGGGTTATCGATGCGGCAGGCTGCATTGTGATGGCGGGCGCGATCGATATTCACTCACATATCGGCGGCGGCAATGTGAACACGGCACGGCTGTTGCTACCCGAAAGTCATCGCGCACATATGCCAAGGCCGATCGCGACGCCGCTGTCCAATGCCGGTTGGTCTACGTTCCAGACCGGTACGCGTTACGCGCAGATGGGTTTCACCACAGTGGTTGAACCGGCCATGTCGCCGGGGTCGGCGCTGCATACGCATCTCGAACTGGCTGACATACCGATCATCGACAAGGCGACCCTGGCCATTCTCGGCAATGATGATTTTCTGCTGTCGATGATACGCGACAATGCCTCACCTGCCATGATCGAGGACTATGTGTCCTGGACGGTGGCGTCGTCGCGGGCGCTGGGCGTCAAGGTCATCAATGCGGGGGCTGCGGCGGCGTTCAAGGATAATGTTCGGACGTTTTCTTTTGACGATGTGGTGCCGTTCTATGGCGTAAGCTCTCGCAAGATCGTCAAGACGCTGCAAGGCGCGGTCAATGCGCTGGGCATCCCGCATCCGCTGCATGTTCACTGCAACAATCTGGGTGTGGCGGGCGCAGCGGACACTGCTGCGGTGACGATGGCGGCGGCTGAAGGCTTGCCGCTGCATCTGGCACATTTGCAGTTCTATGGGTACGGCACGGAAGGCAAGCGGAAGTTTTCTTCCGCAGGAGCGCAACTGGCGGAAATCGTCAACGCAAGGCCGGAGATCACCGTCGATGTCGGGCAGGTGATGTTCGGCCAGACCGTGACCGTGTCGTCGGACGTGATGCGGCAGTTTTCGGCCAGAGGAACCGCAAGCCCGAAAAAGAGCGTGATCCATGACGGCGACGCCAATGGCGGCGGGATTGTGCCGTATAATTACAAGCCGGATTATTATGGCGCGCTGCAATGGGCGGTGGGGCTGGAACTGTTTCTGCTGATCGATGATCCGTGGCGGGTGTTTTTTACCACCGACCACCCCAACGGTGCGCCGTTTACGGCCTATCCGGCAATTTTCCGGCTGCTTATGGATAAGGAGGCGCGGGCGGAGGCTATCGCTACCTTACCGAAATCCGCGCTGGCGATGACCACGCTGCCGTCCATTACGCGCGAATATTCGTGGGACGAAATCGCCATCATGACACGAGCTGCTCCGGCGAAATTGCTAGGGCTGAAAGATCGCGGAACGCTCGCGCCGGGGGCAGTGGCGGATGTCGCTGTCTATCGCAAGCAGGACGACATTGCGAACATGCTGGGCGCTGCGGCCTATGTGTTCAAGGACGGTGATCTGGTGGTGCGCGACGGCGACGTGACACACTATCGGTGGGGCAAGGCGCTGCGGCTTGATACGCCCGTGGAAGCTTCGATGCGCAAGCGCATGGAGGCGTTTTATCAGGAGCGGTATGGGCTGTCGCTCGACTGGTTCACCTTCCCCGACAGCGCCATTTTGCGCGATGAACCATTTGCGGAGGTCGCATGTCGAAGCTGACCGTTCGCGGCGTCGAAATCGAAGATACGTTTGCCGAGGCCTTCGGCATGAAGGCGACCGCTGTGATTATCACCGCGCCGACGCTGAAATGGGCGCGGCAGGCGGCAATCACCATGACAGGGTTTGCGACTTCGGTGATCGCCTGCGGATGCGAGGCGGCAATCGATGTCGAACTGCCGGAGGCGCAAACGCCAGACGGGCGTCCGGGCGTGCGCGTGATGTTGTTTTCGATGAGCACTGATGAATTGCAGAAGCAGTTGCAGACGCGTGTCGGACAATGCGTGCTGACCTCGCCGGGTAGCGCATGCTTTGCGGCGATGGAGGGTGCCGACGAGATGAAGCTGGGGTCAGCGCTTCGCTATTTTGCCGACGGATTCCAGATTTCCAAGAAGATCGGCGGGCGACATTTCTGGCGCATGCCCGTGATGGATGGCGAGTTTTTGTGTGAGGCGACGACCCGCATGACACGCGCGGCGGTGGGCGGCGGCAATCTGCTGCTGCTGGCGGAAACGAGTGCAAAGGCGCTGGTGGCCGCAGAGGCGGCGGTAGCCGCAATCGAGGCGGTGCCGGGCGCGATCATGCCGTTTCCGGGTGGAATCGTGCGGTCGGGCTCGAAGGTCGGCGGCAAATATAAGGGTATGATGGCTTCGACGAATGACGCCTATGCGCCGACGCTGCGGCATTTGCCGCAATCGAAACTGCGGCCGGACATCAATGCGGTTCTGGAAATAGTGATCGATGGAGAGACGTCCGACGCGGTCGCGGCGTCCATGCGGGCGGGGATAGCCGCGGTGACGAAGCTTGGCCCGGCACGCGGCGCGAAAGGGATTACGGCGGGTAATTATGGCGGCAAGCTCGGTAAGTTTCATTATCATTTAAGGGATCTGTTGCCATGAGCGCGATTGTTTTCACGCTCCGGCACGAGCCGCCGGAACGGCTCGATCTTTCACGGTTGGTGCCTGATGTGCTGGTGGAACTGACCAAGTCCGAAATCGAAAAGATCGAGATTGGCACGACGAAATATGGCTCGCGCGTTGGCGATATTTTTCGGGTGAAGGGCAACAATGCCGCGAATGTTGTGTTCGAGGCCGGCAGTGCGCGCTTTGATGGTGTTGGCACGGGGATGACGAGCGGCGAAGTTCGCGTTGCGGGAGAGGTCGGTGCGCAGACTGGGCGACTGATGCGCGGCGGGTCGCTGTTGATCGAAGGCGATGCGGGGCCATTTGCCGCTTCATGTATGAGCGGCGGACGACTGGAAGTGCGCGGAAATGCCGGTGACAGGCTCGGCGGTCCGCTTGCTGGCGAGATGGCAGGCATGAAGGGCGGCGTCGTGATCATTCGCGGCAGGGCTGGCGAGCGCGCCGCAAACCGTATGCGGCGCGGGCTGATCGCTGTGGGCAAAGGCAGCGGCGACTATGCCGGTTCGCGGATGATTGCAGGCACGCTGGTTGTGCTCGGCAAGGCTGGTGCGATGCCGGGTTATCTCATGCGGCGGGGAACGATTGTGCTCGGCAAGACGCCGACGGAATTGTCGCCCGGATTTGTGGAGACGGGCGCGCCGGAAATTGCTTTTTCCGGTCTGCTGGATCGGTGGTTGGTGGATGAGGGTATTTTGGACAAGCCGCTGCTTGGCCGCGCCCCTCGTCGCTGGGGCGGTGATAACGCCGTGTTGGGTTTGGGCGAGGTGTTTGTGAAAGGGTGAAGTTCGCGCGGCCCCTCACTCTTACCCTCACCCCGCACGCAAGGAGAAGGGGACTTCAACGCTGAGTTCGATCCTTTGAAGTGCTTCATGATGAGCGCTAAGTCATCAATTCTCCCTCTCCTGCGTGCGGGGAGAGGTGAGGGGCAAACTATCTCAACACCGGTCCGGCCTGAAAGAATTGCAGGAACAGTTCGCGCTCGGTCGTGATGTCGAGTTTTTCGTAAATGCGGCGGCGGTGGTTCTTCACGGTGCCGACCGTGATGCCAAGACGCTGCGCAATTGTCGCGCTGGGGTGGCCTGCCAGAATTAGTTGAACAAGCTGGCGCTCTCGGTCGCTCAGTTCGGGCCATAGCCCATCGGGAATGCGAGGCTCGCTCAATGGTTTCATGCCGGGTTCAGATTGCCGGTCTTCGGGTTGGCGGCTTTCCAGATCGCGCAACTGCAACGCGGCGAAGGCCGGAAAGCGCTCGTTCAGGAGCGCAATTTCGGAATCGCGAAACGGTCTTTCCGTGCGGTCGAGAAAGATGCCGAGGCACCAGTCCCCTCCATCGGCCAGCAGGATTCCAACTTCGTCGCAGATTTCCGACTTCGCCAGAAAACCAGCAATGTATTGCCCACGTTTTACTTCGTCGTCGGCCAAGGCTTTAAGCGGAACGATGCCCGGCTTCCGCTCGCGCCGCCACCAGGCGTAAAACGGATCGAAGGCGTAGTAATCCGCGAGATAGCGCTCAACCATTGCGTTGGAAAAGCGCCGATGCTTGACGAATTGCGGCGTCTTGGTCGCGGAGTAGCGTGTCACCGTCACCAGATCGTGCTCGATGTCCGCGCCAATGAGGTCGATCAGCCGGTCGATGTGGCTGTCTGTTCCTGCTGCGCCGATGGCGCCGGACAATGCGGTCCAAACCCTGTGCGTCATGCAATCCGCCGATTGTGTCTTTTGGCATATGGCGCAAAGGGCGCCAGGAAATCTAGTCTGACTGCATCAATTCCGAACAGGGGGCAGATGTGACCCATCCCATCGTTATCGGCATCGACGCCGGCGGCACCATGACGGACACGATTCTCGTGGACGCCGATGGACATTTCAAGATCGGCAAGTCGGCCACCACGCCGCGCAATGAGTCCGAAGGGTTCATCGCTTCGGCGGAGGACGCGGCGGATGCGTGGGGGCTGTCGCTGGAGGAATTGTTCAGCGGTGTGAACGTGGTGCTCTATTCCGGCACAGGAATGCTCAACACGCTGCTATCGCGAACGGGACGCAAGCTCGGCCTCATCACGACGAAGGGCATGGAGGACATGGTGCTGATGGGGCGCGGGCTGCAGGCCTGGGCCGATTATTCCTATGCCGACCGTCTGCACGCGGTGACGCACCAGCATCCCGATCCGCTGGTTCCGCGCCGTCGCACGCATGGTGTGACGGAGCGCGTAGACCAGTTCGGCGACATTGTGCTGCCGCTCTACGAGCAAGAAGTGCGCGTCGCGGCGAAGAAGCTGATTGCGGACAAGGTCGATTCCATCTGCATCATGACGCTGTTTTCCCATGTCAATCCGGCGCACGAAAAGCGCATCGCGGAAATCTGCCGTGAGGAAATCCAGGCGGCGGGCGCGGAAATCGGCGTCTACGCCAGCCACGAGGTGCGCCCGGTCATTCGCGAGCAATCGCGGCTGAACTCGGTGTTGATCGAAGCCTATGCGACGTCGCGCGGGCGCATGCAGCTCAAGAGCATCGAGGATGCGTCGAAGAAATATGGTTTCAAGTATGGCGTGCAGACACTGCTGTCGTTTGGCGGGCTGACGTCCATCAACCATCCGCGCCTGCATGAAACGATGATCTCCGGTCCAATCGGCGGGATTTTGGGCGCGGCCTATGTTGGCAAGCTTATCGGCAATGACAGCCTGATCTGCTCGGATATGGGTGGCACGTCGTTCGATATGGGCGTGATTACCCGCGGCCAGACGCGGATCGAAAACGAGCCACTGATGGATCGTTTCAAGCTGAATGTGCCGACGCTGCATCTGGACACGATTGGTGCAGGCGCGGGCATGATCCTGAAGGTCGATCCGCTGACGAAAAAGGTTTCGCTCGGACCTGAAAGCGCGGGCTCTGACCCCGGTCCGATCTGCTTTGCGCGTGGTGGTACGGAGCCGACCATCGCGGATTGCGATGCGATCCTTGGTCGTCTCAACCCGGACTATTTCCTCGGCGGCAAGGTGAAGCTGCAAGTGGAGAAGGCGCGCGCTGCATTCAAGGAAAAGTGCGCGGATGTGCTGGGCGTTGGCGTGGAGGAAGCGGCGGAAGGCATGATCGAAATGCTGGAGGCCGACGCGAACAATGCGCTGCGGCGCGTGATTTCGGGGCAGGGCATCCACCCGTCAGAATTCACGCTGCTCTCTTATGGTGGTTCCGGACCGCTGCATCTGGCGGGGTGTTCCAGAGGCATTGGCTTCAAGGACATCATTACATTTCAGTTTGCCGCGGCGTTTTCGGCCTTTGGCTGCACCACGGCGGATTTCATGCGGCGGCATTCGGTATCTACGCAGATCGACATTTCGTCCAAGGCTAGCGATGCAACGCTCGTTTCCGTTGGCGAAAAGGTCAGCGAGGTCTGGCGGGACCTCGCGACCGCAGCGGTGAGTGAGTTGATGGCCGATGGACATGCGCGCGACAAGATCACGACCACGCCGTTCCTGATGATGCGGTATACGGGTCAGCTTGAAGACGTAGAGGTGTTGGCTCCGCTGCCCGCTGTGACTTCCGCAGAGGAGATGCAGAAGGTCATCGACGAGTTCGAGCAGGTTTATGCCAAGGTCAATCATCGTGTCTCGCGCTATGGCGAGGCGGGGTATTCCATCACCGAGCTTGGTCTGATCGCGACCGCCGACAAGGTGAAGCCGGTGCTGGTGAAACGGCCGCTGGGTAAATCGGATCCCGCCAGCGCACATAAGGGCGTGCGGCAGGCGTATATCGGCGGGCGCTGGCACGCGGCCAACTTGTACGAGATGGACGATCTGAAACCGGGTCATGAAGTGACGGGGCCGGCGATCATCGAGCATCCGGCCACAACGCTGGTGGTTCACCCTGGCGATCAAGTGTTCGTCGATGAGTGGACACTGCTGCACTATCGGCATTCCTAATTCAATGCATGAAGGAACAAACCCCATGCTGAACAAACCGACCGCGCCAATCCGCGAACGATTGATCGAATCCGAACGGCTGATGGAAGAAACCGGATGCTATGACGGCATTACGTCACTTTCGCTGCGCAATGAAGACCCGCTGAAGTTCGAGACGCTGCACACGAAGCTGCGCGCCTATTGCGTGTCGGCACGCGAGATGGCGCGGCGCATTTCTGCTTCGCCGGGAGTGCGCGAGGTGGGCGAGATGGTCGTGGCCATTTACACGCCGGAGGGCGACGCTATTGCGCTTTCCAACGGTATCATGGTGCATGTGCATACCATGAGCCGGTTCATCAAATGGATGATCCGCAACGGCTATGAGGAAAATCCGGGCATTCGCGACGGCGACATTTTTGCCAATAATGACGCGTTTATCGGAACGGTGCAGGTGCCGGACGTGATGGACGTCATGCCGATCTATCACGGTGATACGCTGGTCGGCTGGGCGGGTGCGGTGTGCCACGAGCTGGAAGCGGGCGGCATTACGCCCGGCGGCGACGTGGCGCTGGCGCAGGAGCGGTTTACGGAAGGACTGTTCGTCTGCGCGGAAAAGGTGGGCGAGAACGACGAACTGCGGCGCGACTATGTGATCCGCTGCGAGCGCAATCTGCGCATGCCGATTTACTGGGTGCTGGACGAGAAGGCCAAAGTGGCTTCGTGCATCGACATGCGCGAGAGCGTGAAAGCGCTAATCGATGAAATCGGGCTGGATTATTGGTTGAAGGTCTCGAAGGAGTTCATCGAGGAAGGGCGACGCGCGCAGCTTGCACGCACGCGGCAACTGACGGTGCCGGGCAAATATCGCGGCCATACGTTCTATGGTCACGTGACGGCGGGCAAGCCGGGCTATCAGCCGCTCGGCGATCCGGACTGGCTGTACAACATTCCGATCGAAATGGAGGTCGGGCTGGACGGCAAGATTACCATGGACTTCGAGGGCACGCAGCCGTGGGGATACCATTCCATGAACTGTACACCTGCCGGTATGGATGGCGGCATGTTCGTGACGCTGACCCAGCACATGAATTTCGAAGGGCTGGTCAATGACGGCGCGTGGATGGCGACGGAGTTGAAACTGCCGCACGGCACTTGGACCAATCCTGACAATGAGATGGTGGCGACGGCGACATCATGGGCGTTGCTGCTGCCTGCGTATGGCGTGTTCCAGCGGCTGCTGTCCCGCGCGTTTCTTGGACGCGGTTTCGTGGAGGAAGCGTTTGTCGGGCAGGTGAATAGCCCGATGATCGAGATGGGCGGCATGAGCCAGTACGGCACGCCGTTCGGCATGGCGCATTTCGAATGCGCTGCGGCGGGGTCTGGTGCGCTGGCAATCAAGGACGGGCTGGACACAGCCTATGTCGGCTGGAACCCCGAATCCGATATGGGAAATATCGAGATCTGGGAACAAAACATGCCGATGCTCTACATTGGCCGTTCGATCGTTCCGAACTCCGGCGGGGCAGGCAAATATCGCGGCGGCTGCGCGTTTGAATCGACCTGGCTCATCAACAAGACCGATCACCTGCGGCTGGTGACGTCTGAGCACTCCTCGCGTGTGTTTGACAATGGCGGCATGTGCGGTGGCTATCCCGCGCCGACCTGCCAGAAGCATCGCGCAGTGCGCAACTCCAACGTTTTTGAACTGGCGGAGCACGGCAAGCCAATAGCGCATGCGCCCGGCAGAAACCCGCATCACTCCGACTTCGAGGTGCGCTTTGAAGGTGAGTTCGAACTGGTCGAGGGGCCGTATATCACCGCGCCTCACAAGAGCGGCGACATTTTCAGCCATTCCTACAATGGCGGCGGCGGCTACGGCGATGTGCTGGAGCGCGATCCGGTCAAGACGGCGTGGGATGTCGAGAACGGATTCCTGACCAAGGAAGCGGCGGCCAGCGTGTTCGGCATTGCGTTGGCTGACGATGCCGAGGGCTTTCCAGTCGCGGACGTTGAGGCGACGGAGCGGCTGCGCAAGCGCAAGCGCGCCGAGCGGTTGGAAAAGGCCGTACCGGTTTCGCAATGGATGGCCGAGCAGCGCGAGCGCGTTCAGCAGGCGGATTTCGCACCGGAAGTGCGCAAGATGTACGCCAGCGCCATGAAACTTTCGCCGCGCTTCACGCGCGAGTTCGTGGAGTTCTGGGATTTGCCCGAAGGGTTCCGGTACGATGGATAAACGCCATTGCTGCCCCTCACGCTTACCCTCTCCCCGTTTTTACGGGAGGAGATGTCCGGCGGGACAGAGAGGGGCAGCGCCGACGTTGCACGCGAAAATATTCACGGAGTAATGTGATGACCAGCTACAGCAAGGAAGTCATTGCCGATCTTGTTTCTGGCAAGCTGCCGTGGCCGCAGACGCGGCGCATTATGAGCGCTTACAAGGACGATGATCGGTTCTTCAAATATATTCAGGTTTTGCAAGACCGCGTTGGCTGGAGCGACCCGATCCTGCTGCCGGTGAGCGATCATCTGTTTATCTGCGACAGCGCGGAAGGCCGCG
This sequence comes from Mesorhizobium denitrificans, assembly GCF_003403035.1. Taxonomy (GTDB): domain Bacteria; phylum Pseudomonadota; class Alphaproteobacteria; order Rhizobiales; family Rhizobiaceae; genus Mesorhizobium_G; species Mesorhizobium_G denitrificans. The sequence goes on from NZ_QURN01000011.1 coordinate 107,117, forward strand.
TGACAAAATGCGAATGCGGGCATTCCTTTGGCGATTATCGTCGCAACTGGAAGCTCGCGGCGAGCATCATCGTGCGAGACACAGAAGAAGCCTTGCGCGAGATCTATCCGAACAGCGATATTCCCGATCCGCAATGGATGGAAATCCGCGAATTCATCTGTCCGGAATGCGGAACGTTGCATGAGGTGGAAGCGGCTGCGCCGGGCTATCCAGTCGTGCATGATTTCGAACCGGACCTTGAGGGCTTTTATCGCGAATGGCTGGGACGACCGCTGGAATGAATGAACTGGCAGGACGCAGTGCTGTCATTACCGGCGGGCTGACCGGACAAGGATTGGCAATTGCGCACGAGCTTGCGCGGCTTGGTGCCAATGTTGCGGTTGGTTCGTTTGTGCGTGAGGCGGCGGGACGCAGCGGCGATGCCGCTGCCTATCCCGACCCGGAAGAGATTGTTGCGGTGCGCGATGCGCTGGCGACGCATGGCGGCAAGGTGTTCGCTGGCCATCTCGACGTTCGGGATACGGATGCGATCAGGCAATTCCTGGAGGCGGCGGCGGGCGTGTGCGGCGCGCCGGACATTCTGGTGAATGCCGCAGGAACGACCGCAGAGCAGCCAGTTAGCGGCCACTCGGATGAGCTTTGGCTGAAGATCATCGATACCAATCTGAACGGCGCGTTTCGCATGATCCGCGAAGTGCTGCCGGGCATGATGGAGCGCGGATGGGGCCGCATCGTGAATATTGGTTCGACGGCCGCGGAGGTCGGCTGGAAGGACAATCCTGCCTATTGTGCGTCTAAGTCGGGCCTGTTGGGGCTGACCCGCTGCGTAGCGCTGGAAGGTGCGCCGCGTGGCGTGACTTGCGTAATGGTGAGCCCGACATGGGTGGAGACGGAACTGATGCGCCGCAATGTCGAGCAAGTGGCGGCGCGCGAGGGCAAGGGTCGCACGGCGGCTGAACTAATGGCGGAAATTGCTGCGCAGAACCCGCAACAGCGCATTATTCAGCCGGACGAGATTGCCGCTCTGGTGGGGTTCCTGTGCGGCGAGCGCGCCAAGGGCATCAACATGGAAAATATCAAGGTGACGGGCGGCGCGCTCTGGTAGGCGTTATGCCTTCATGAGCCATTCGTGCTCGGCGGCGTTGTGGAATTTCCACGTGCGCTTCGGACCAGCCATGACGTTCAGATAATAGAGGTCGTAGCCGTGGCAGGCTGCGCAGGGGTGGTAGCCCTTCGGCACCAGCACGACGTCGCCGTCCTCGATTGCCATCGTCTCGTCCAGCGAACGATCATCTGTATAGACGCGCTGGAACGCGAAGCCCTGCGGCGGGTTGAGCCGGTGATAATAGGTTTCTTCCAGATAGGATTCGGCGGGCAGATTGTCCTGATCGTGTTTGTGGGGCGGGTAGGAGGAGGTGTGGCCTCCCGGCGTGATGACCTCCACGACGAGCAGAGAATCGGCAGGCTGCGTTTCGGGAAGGATGTTAGTAACATAGCGCGTGTTCGTGCCCTTGCCGCGAACTTCCTGCCCAAGATCGGCGGGCGCGATGACGCGAACGGGAAGCCCGCCGCCAAGGCCCGGCGCGGTGCAGACAGCAAGTTCAAGACCGGTTTCTGCTGTGACAGACCAGCTGCCATCCTGCGGCACGTAGACAGACCACGGCTTGCCGTCGAATGGCGACATGCGCTCGCCGAGTACACCAAGGCTTTCGCCGTTTGCGGTCGCGTTGCCCTTGCCAGTGACGAAGACGAGGCAGGTTTCGCTCGTGCCCGTGTCGCCCTTGGCGGTTTCGCCGGGTTTCAGGCGATAAAGATCAAAACCGACATAAGACCAACCTGCATTTTTTGGCGTTATGTGCGTGACGCGGCCTGCTCCCTTGCCAGATTTGACCTTCAGTTTCGACATGCTCAGGCTCCGCTATCCGGTGTTTTATCTTCCGTGCTCGGACGGTAGTTATAGAGATATTCCCACGCGCCATAGACCGTAACCGCGCCGACCATCGTCGCCCAGAAGGTGTTCTGATGGTAGGTCTCAATGGCCGCCCAGACGGCGCAGGCCACGACCAGCAAAACCCGCCTCCATAAAGGATCGAGAAAAGGGTGGGCGGTGTTGGATTTCATCGCAGGCTCCGTGGGGGTATTATTCCTCGATCTAAGCCACAGGGAAGCCCTGTGTTTCAACCGTATAGCCTGCCGCGGTCATCACGCGCATCAATTCCTTGTGCCCGATCTGCGCCATTTTAAGAGGTGGGTTCTTCTTCGGGTCTTGTTCGGCCTCGACTACGAACCAGCCTTCATAGCCGTGATGAGCAAGGCGCTTGACGATGGCTCCGAAATCCAGCGAGCCATCGCCGGGAACCGTGAACGCGCCGAGCGCGACGGCATCTAGGAAGGACTGTTTCGTACGGTCGAGTGCATCGATCACCGGCATCCGTACGTCTTTGACATGCACATGCTTGATGCGCGCGTGATGATTGTCGATGGCGCGCAACACGTCACCGCCCGCAAAAACCAGATGGCCTGCATCAAGCAGCAGCGGAATTCCAGCGCCGGAATATTTCATGAAGGCATCGAGTTCCGGCTCGGTTTCGATAACCGCCGCCATGTGATGATGATAAACCAGCGGCATGCCCTGATCGGCACACCATTCGCCAAATTCGGTCAGCTTGCGGGCGTAGTCCTTCATTTCCGAGTCGGACAGTTTCGGCTTTGTCGCGAGCGGCTTGGAGCGGTCGCCCTGAATGGAGCGGCCAACCTCACCATAGACGATGCAGGGCGCATCGACCGCCTTGAACAGCTCGATCATTGGCTGGATGCGGTCTTTGTTGGCTGACATGTCTTCATTGACCAGCGTGCCGGAAAACCAGCCGCCGCAGAGCGTTACGTCAGCGGTCTTGAGGATCGGCAGCATGATATCTGGATCGCTCGGAAAACGGCGACCCATTTCCATTCCGGTGAAGCCTGCAGAGCGCGATTGGCGCAGGCATTCTTCCAGCGAAACGTCGTCGCTTAATTCTGCAAGGTCGTCGTTCCACCACGCAATGGGGGACATGCCAAGTTTGGCTTTCAACTCAAATTCTCCATTCAAAGAATGCTCAATTGCCGACGCGTTGCAGCTTGACGGCCTGTTCGTAGTTCTTGCGGGCGGCGTTGACCTGTTCGCGTGAACTGACTTCTGGCACCGCGACATCCCACCAATGGCCGCCAGCCTCGGTGGAGATAAGCGGGTCGGTGTCGATGACGATGACAGTTGTGCGGTCGTTCGATTTTGCGCGCCCGAGAGCGGCTTCCAACTCCGCAATGGATGCGGCCTTTTCTGCAATTGCGCCAAGGCTGCGCGCGTGAGCAGCGAAATCGACCTCGGTCAATTGTTCATGCCGCGCGTCTTTCAGCAGATTGTTGAAGTTTGCCCCGCCGGTAGCCATTTGCAGCCGGTTGATGCAGCCAAAGCCGCGATTGTCCAGCAGGACGATGGTCAGTTTTTTGCCAAGCATGACGGAGGTGGCAATTTCCGAGTTCATCATCAGATAAGAGCCGTCGCCCATCATGATGACTACTTCTGTGTCGGGCCATGCCATCTTCACACCGAGCCCGCCAGCAATCTCGTAACCCATGCAGGAGAAGCCGTATTCGGCGTGATAAGAGCCGGGCGCGCCGGACTGCCACAGCTTGTGCATTTCACCCGGCAGACCGCCCGCCGCGTGGAGGGCAATGACGCCTGTGCCCAGTGCGCGCTGAACCGCGCCGATCACCTGTGCGTCGGATGGCATGGCGTTGGTTGCGGCTGTTACCTTTGCCGCTGCCTTCTGCCATTCGGCCTTGCCGTCCTCGGCGTTCTTTGTCCAGCTCGCGGGAGCGGTGTACCCATCAAGCGCTTTGAGCAATTCCTTCAAGCCTTCGCGTGCATCGGCAACCAGTGGCAAAGCACGATGCTTCGCGGCGTCAAAAGGCTGGGTGTTGAGGCCGATGATCGTTTTGCCCGCGTTCTTGAACAGCGCCCATGATCCTGTCGTGAAGTCCTGCAGACGCGTGCCGACCGCCAGAACAACGTCGGCTTCCTCAGCGAGGCGGTTGGCTGCGGATGTTCCCGTGACGCCGACTGCCGCCATGTTGAGGCGATGCGCGTCGGGCAGCGAACTCTTGCCGCCCTGCGTTTCGCAAACGGGAATGCCGGTTGCGGAGGCGAATTTGTCGAGCGCTGCGGAGGCTTCGCTGAACAGCACGCCGCCGCCTGCGATGATGAGCGGCTTCTTCGCCTTGGACAGCGCCTCGGCGGCGAGCTTCAATTCGTGAAGGTCTGCGCGCGGGCGGCGCATTGTCCAGACGCGTTCCTCGAAGAAGCTTTCGGGATAGTCGTAGGCTTCGGCCTGAACGTCCTGACAAAGCGACAACGTGACCGGGCCGCATTCGGCGGGGTCGGTGAATATCTGCATCGTGCGGGCGAGCGCGGGAATGATTTGTTCAGGCCGCGTGATGCGGTCGAAATAGCGCGAGACGGGGCGGAAGCTGTCGTTTACCGACACGGTGCCGTCGCCGAAATCCTCGATCTGTTGGAGCACAGGGTCGGGAATGCGGTTGGCGAATACATCGCCGGGGAGAAGCAGGACCGGCAGGCGATTGACGTGGGCAAGGGCCGCGGCCGTCACCATGTTCAGCGCGCCGGGGCCGATGGAGGTCGTTGCCGCCATGACGCGGCAACGGAAGCTCGCCTTTGCGAAGGCGATTGCCGAATGTGCCATCGCCTGCTCATTGTGCGCGCGGAACGTAGGAAGCTGGTCGCGGACGCCGTAAAGTGCTTCGCCTACGCCTGCGACATTGCCATGACCGAAGATGGCCCACACGCCAGCAAATAGCGGGACTTTTTCTCCGTCGATTTCCGTCATCTGGCGAGTTAGAAAATGCACCAGCGCCTGTGCCATAGTGAGCCGGATTGTCTTGGTCATCTAATTTTCCTCCTGCCCGATATTTGCGAATAGGTCGCGAATAATAATACCCCTCATCCATGAGGGGTAATAGCTCATCATGCCGCCATCATCTCGCGCGTGGCGAGCCATAGGTCGCAAAGTGTCGAAAAGCGCTCCGCCATATCATCGATAGCCTGAGTATCCGTGATTGTGCCTGCCAGCCACGCCTCTGCGGCGTCGGCAAAGATGCTGCGGCCAACCGCGAAACCCTTCACGACCGGCGAGGCGGTGGTTGCCTCAAACGCTTCGCGCAGTTCGTCGATAGGTGCTTCCAGCCCTAGCAGCACCACACCACGGCAATAGGGATCGTTGGCGGTGATGGTTGCCTCGATGCGCTTCCACGCATCGGGTGATGCCTGCGGTTCCAGTTTCCACCAGTCCGGCTTGATGCCGAGCTCGTAAAGCTCCTGCATGGCGCGGGAAACGGTGTCTTTTTCAAGCGGTCCGTTTTTGCCCGCGATGATTTCGACCAACAGTTCGCGCCCGACTTTGCGGGAGGCGTCATAGAGCGCGACCAATTTCTCCTGCTGCTCCTGTTTCAAGGCAGCAGGATCGTCGGGGTGGTAGAAGCAAAGGCACTTGATGCAATGCGATACGGGCCATTCGACCAGTTGCGAGCCGATGTCCTGCCCGAATTCAAAACGCAGAGGCCGCGAGCCGGGAAGTTCGACCGGACGGCCGAGCCATGAGAATCCGTGCTTGGCATATTCATACAGGGCGTGGCGGCCATGCTTCTCGTCCAGCAGCATGCCGTAACCCGGCCTGCCATTTGCGACCTTGGCGGCGGCCTTGACCGCCAAAACCTTGAACGCCTCGATGCGGGAGAAGTCTGCACCGGCGCGCTTTGCGGCATCTTCAAGCTGGATGCGATGATCGCAGGCAAGGGCCATCAGCGAGGGGATCTCACCACGGCGCGTGGTCGCCCAATGAACGTGATTGATCACCTCGTCCTTGCGCAGTGCGCGGTGCGGGCTGCCGTTTTTGAGGAAGGTCTGAAGCTCTGCCCAGGTGGGATATTCGGGCGAGCAAAGCAGGCGTGACACGGCAAACGCGCCGCCTGCATTCGCCCAGGTGGCGGCGGTAGCGAGGGCTTCGCCGCCAAGCCAGCCGCGCAGAAAGCCGGACATGAAGGCGTCGCCAGCGCCAAGCACGTTGAACACTTCGATCGGGAAGCCCTTGCCGATGATGCCTGCTTCGAGGTCGTCGCTGATGGCGCCGTCATAAACAATGCAGCCCATAGCGCCGCGCTTGAGCACGATCGTTGCCTGCGATAGCGCGCGAATCGCCTTGAGCGCCGACAGAACATCGTCCGCGCCGGAGGCGATCATGATTTCCTCTTCGGTGCCGACGATGAGGTCGCAATCGGGGAGGATGGATTTCAGCTTCGCGGATACGGCGTCCGACTTCACATAGCGCTCGAAGCCCTCGGCGTGACCAGCCAGTCCCCAGAGGTTCGGGCGGTAGTCGATGTCAAACGCAACCTTGCGGCCATGCTGCTTGGCAATGGCGATTGCCTTGCGCTGCGCGGCTTCGGCATTCTCACGGGAGAAATGCGTGCCTGTGACAACGATGGAGCGCGAGGAGGCGATGAAGTTTTCGTCAATGTCTTCCGGAGCGAGCGCCATATCCGCGCAATCGCTACGGTAGAAGATCATGGGCGACACGCCTTCGGCTTCGACGGCCAGAAGGACCAACGCGGTCAGCCGTTGTTTGTCGGTTTTCAGCCCCTCGGTCGAAACGCCTTCGCGTTCAAGCTGCTCACGGATGAAACGACCCATCTGCTCGTCGCCTACGCGCGTGAGCAGCGCTGAACGCAGCCCAAGCCGAGCCGTGCCGATGGCGATGTTGGCAGGGCAGCCGCCAACGGATTTTGCAAAGGATGCAATGTCCTCAAGGCGCGAACCGATCTGCTGGCCATAAAGATCGACTGATGCTCGCCCGATTGTAATGACATCCAGCGCCGGTGGGGCGCTGCGGGTATCCGCCATATGGTCCTCCCAATGCGCTTATGGCCGGAACACCGGCTGCCTGATGCCATGCTTTCTTTGTTTGATTTATGAAACAACAATTCCATATGAAGGTCAATATGGAATATTTATTCCTAAACGAAAGATCATGATGCCAAACGCGCTTTCGACGTCTCGATTCGTTCGATGGTGCCGAGGATTTCCGACGAAGAAACGGGCTTTGAGAACAAAAAGCCTTGAGCCAACACGCACCCAAGGGAGAGGAGCAGCTTGGCATTTTCTTTCGTTTCCACACCCTCGGCAGAGACTTCGATTTCGAGCGCTTTGCCTAGATCGATGACTGATTTTACGAGAAGCGCATCGTCTAGGGAGGAGGTTGACCCGCTCACAAATTCCTTGTCGATCTTGATCTTGGTAATCCAGCCATTCTTGATGGAAGCGAAGGTGGAGAAGCCGGTTCCGAAATCATCTAGCGCGATTGAAACGCCCGCTTCGGCCAAGGTTCGGAGTTTCTTGTCTGCGCGAGAATAGTCGAGAGATGATTCCTCGGTGATCTCTATCTCGAACTGAGCCGTGGACAGCCCACGCGCGCGGAGACCTTCAATGATGAGCTTGTCTACCTCGGTGATATCAAGCTCGAGCGGAGAGAGGTTCATCGCAACTTTGATTTCGGGACGGCCTGACTTATTGAGCCGCCCCATTAAGGCGCAGCAATTGGTGAAAACCATGTCGGTCAGCACCGGCAGCGCGCCGATCTCGCGTGCGGCTGTGATGATTTCAGGCGGGGAAATCGTGCCATGCACGGGATGGGTCCAGCGTACCAGTGCTTCTATTCCAGCTACGCGCCCGGTATCGAGATCCACGATGGGCTGAAACCAACTCGTTAAATCCGACGAAGCGATAGCGGCGCGCAAATCCCGTTCGATATGCTGGCGGCGTTCCAGTTGGTGACGGAGTTCCGTATCGAAGAAGTAAAACTCGTTACGCCCCTTCGCTTTGGCGGCGTAGAGGGCGACATCGGAGTGCAGCAGCATGTCTGCTGCGTCCAGTTTCTTCGATTCATATATACCGACGCATGCCCCGATGCGGGCTGAGGGCGCCGATGAATAGGGAGCCGTTATCGAATCGATGAGCTTCTGAACTTTCGCGTGCTCAAGACTTTTTCCGGGTTCAAGCTGATGGACGATTGCAAATTCGTCACCGCCTATGCGCGCGAGAATGGCGTCGCCAGGTGCCCAAGCGGCGGCGCGTTGGGCTAATTCGATAAGAAGATCATCGCCGATGCGGTGGCCATAGGTATCGTTGACTGACTTGAAGCCATCCAGATCAATCGCCATTGCCGCGAAGGTTTGATTTGACGGCTTGGCCGCAGCTAACGCGTGCTCGAAACCGCGCCGGTTCAGAAGACCTGTAAGGTGATCTTCTCTCGAACTGCGCTCCATCTCCTCAGCAAATAGCTCGGCCTTTCTTCTCAGCCGGATCAGCTCCAGAAAGCGGGCCTCGGCCATGAAGGAACTGCGAACCAGCCCGACCAGGAAAAGGGCGACGGCGAAAGCGAGCGCCGAGCTTTCAAACGTGGCACGCCAGACAAGAGTGAGCGCTGCGGTGATGAGGGGCGGGCCGATAAAATTGATGGAAAGCAGGGCACATGAGCCGCTGTAAGTGACCGCGCCTGCACAGATACCTGCCAGTATTATCAAATTGAAGGTTGATGTGGGCTGTGTGTAGCCTTCTGTGAGGACCGCCAGATAGGACCAACAAATGCCCGACATGAACGCGAATGCTTTAAGATGAAAAAGCTGGTTCTCGGGGACGGTGGCGATCGGTCTTAGGGCGATTGCTATGCGCGCGCCGTTGATTAGATTTACGGCAACAAACCAGATTAATACGCGAATACCTTCGCCCGCAGAATATTCGATCGCAAGGATGAGCAAGGAGAGTGCAGCGCTGATGGGCATGGAAACCCAGAGGCCGGACCTTACGTCCTCCAGCTGATCGCGGACAATGCGTGTTTCGAGGACGTCATTCTGCAAAGCGGCGGACCCGATCAAGACGCGGTTTTGGGTTTTGTCGCGATGCAAGCCAGCAGGCTATAACAGGGCGAACTCACAAGCGGACGCTGGTCACATCCAGAAATTCGGTTCGGGGTGTTCACCCATTTCGCTTGACCTATCTTTGCTACGAGATCGGTAACACGCCGCGACACGCAGGCAGGTTTCAGTTCCGGGAATGTAGAAGTAGCCCTCGCCGTAGGTATCGCAGACGCGAACATATTCCATCGGTTCCGGCTCAGCCACAACCGCGACCGCATCCGCCGCGCGAGCACCTGACATAGCAACGAGCGCTGCCGCCGATCCCAAAAGAATGCCTTTGAACGTCATTTCCAAACCTCACACGGGTTCAATTAACTGTGAGTCAGCTATGCGCTTTAAAGTTTACCTCGACAATAAGGATTTAGCTCAGCGCAGAGTGGTCGATGGCGAAATCGATCCTGGCGTGGCGGATTGACAACAGGTGTCGCGGCTAAGGGACGTTTACGCGGCGTGAGGCGGGTAGCGACCGGGGAAATCCGTGGCGCGGTGATAGGCGTCTGCGAGGCGCAGAAGTTCTATGTCGGTATTGCGCGCGCCGATGAGTTGCATGCCCATCGGCAAGAGATTCGCAGAAAAGCCCGCAGGAATGCTGATCGCTGGCAGGCCCGCTATAGAGGCAGGAATCACGACTTCCATCCATTGATGGTAGGTAGACATGGCGCGACCGGCGATGCTTTGCGGCCAGCGAATCTCTGCATCGAATGGAAATAGCTGCGCGCTTGGCAGCACAACAGCGTCATAGCTTTGGAACAACTCGGCAGCCGTGGCGAACCATTGCGAGCGTACAACGCTGGCGGCGTGAATCTGCGATGCGGTGACGGCCATACCCGCTTCGATCTCGTAGATCATTTCAGGTTTCAGAAGCGCGCGCTTTGCCGGGTCTTCGTACAGGTCGCGCTTGGAGCCGCAATTCGCAAAGCTGCGAAGCACCAGCCATGCCTTCCAAAGCCGTTCGGGATCGAAAGGCGGGACAACAGGTTCAACCCGGATGCCAAGGTCATCGAATGTTTTGAGTGCGGTTTCGCAGAGTTCGAGAACGCCTGGTTCAGTAGGCAGATGGCCGTTCCAGTTTCCTATCCAGCCAATACGCTTTGCGCGCGTGGGGTGGTCGAGTCCAGTCAGGAATGAAGGCTGCGCCGGTAGTGCGTGAGGATCCCAAGGAACGGGTCCGGCCAAAACGTCGAGCAACAGCGCGATGTCGCGGACGTTGCGGGCCATAGGGCCGTCCATCGAAATCTGGTTGAGGAACAGGTCGCCAACGGGATCGCGTGGAATGATGCCGAAGCTCGGACGAAAGCCATAGATGTTGCAGAAGCCAGCCGGGTTGCGAAGCGAGCCCATTGTGTCGGAGCCGTCCGCCAAGGGCACCAGCCGAAAAGCGAGAGCAGCGGCAGCGCCACCACTGGAACCGCCTGCGGTTTTGGAGTGATCGTAGGGATTGCGCGTAACGCCGTGGACAGGATTGAAACTGTGGGAGCCCAAGCCAAATTCCGGCGTGTTGGTTTTGCCGATGATGATTGCGCCGGCCGACCTTATGCGTGCTGCGAGAAGGTCATCTGATTGAGGGATATGATCGGCATAGATGGGTGAGCCGTGCGTGGTGCGTATGCCCGCCGTTTCAACGAGATCCTTGATCGCAAAAGGAATGCCGTGCAGCGCGCCGCGTTGTTCGACCGTGTCGGCTTGCGCGGCGTCGCGCAGAAGTTCGTCGCGTGGGCGAAGAGAAATGATTGCATTGATTGCAGGGTTCAATTGCTCAATGCGATCGAGGCACGCAGTCATAAGCTCGACGCATGACAAATTGCGCGCGGCGATTGCCTGCAAAAGCCGTTCGGCTGAAAGATTTGTAGGGTCTGCCATGATGAAAGGGGCGGCGTGGCCGCCCCAATCTCAGGTTATTTGTTTACGTCGGTCCAGATGCGCGTATAGAGATCGGACACTTCTGGCGGGCACGCCTTCAAGAATTCGCCGGCCTTTTCATATTCGGCAGGGATAACCAATTCAGGCGCCGTCTTCATTTCTTCCGGCATGAACTTGTCCGAGCCTTTGATGCCATTTGCATATTTGGCGAAGGCCGAGATCATCGCAGCGTTTTCCGGCTCCATGATGAAGTTCATGAACAGCTTGGCATTGTCGACATTCTTGGCGTCTTTCAGGATAGCGACACTGTCCATGAACAGCGGGTAGCCTTCCTTCGGATAACCGAACTTGATGTCCGGGTTGGCGAGGCGCGAACGCATGATCGCACCGTTCCAGTAATAGACTGCGGAGTAGTCGCCCGCGGGCAGCTTTTCGGTCACGCTATAGTCCATTGCCAACCACTTTGGCTTGGCTTCGAGCAGCTTGTCGCGGACCTTCTTGAGAAGCTCCTTGTCGTCCGTGCACCAGTTGCCGCCGAAATATTTGATCGTGGCGAACATGACGTCTGTCATTTCCGGCTCGACATTGATCTTTCCGACGAGTTCGGCAGGTGGATCGAGGAAGATGGCTGAGGTGTTGATGTCGCCGCCATAGACCTTGGTGTTTACGCCGATGCCGGAAAGACCCCACTGCCACGGCACGGTGTAGTGGCGACCTTCATCCCAAGGCACGTTGACCCAGCGTTCGTCGACATTCTTGAAATTTTCCATCTGGTCCGGTCGTGCTTCAAGGAGCAGACCTTCCTTGATCCAGATCGGAACGTAGTTGGCCGATGGCACGACGATGTCGAAGCCGTGGCCGCCTGCACGAACCTTGGCGAGTGCGGTGTCGTTCGAGTCGTAGTCGGTGATCGTAACCTTGACCTTGTACTGCTCCTCAAACTTCTTGATCATATCCGGGCTGGTGTAGTCGCCCCAGTTGTAGATGTTCAGTTCACCCTCTGCTGCCGCAACGCCCGTAAAGGCCAGCAGCGCGATTGCCGCCGACGCGGTCGTGGTTTTCCATTTCATTTGTCGTCTCCGTTCCCGTGTTTTTGTTTCAGTTCTTTTGGCGATTGATGAAAAAGAACGCCGTAACGAGGATGACCGATAGAGCCAGGAACGCCGTAGCGATGGCGTTGACCTCCGGCGTGACGGTGCGGCGAATCTGGCCGAGCATGTAGGTCGGCAGCGTGTCCTGTCCGCCCGACTTGACGAATTCGGTGATGACCACATCGTCCAGCGAGATGACGAAGGCCAGCATGAAGCCCGCAATGATGCCGGGGCGCAGCAGCGGCAGCGTGATCCGTTTGAAGGCCATCCACGGAGTCGCGTAGAGGTCGGCGGCGGCGCGCTCCAGTGTCAGGTCCATGCTTTCAAGTCTTGCGCGGATCGGCAGATAGGCGAAGGGAATGCAGAAAGCCGTGTGGGCGGCGATGAGGTAGCCGAGGCCGGAATATCCGGTCCACACTTTCACGCGCGAAAATACAATCAGAAGTGCGACCGCCGTAACGATTTCCGGCACCATCAAGGGCTGGTTGATAAACGCGTATTTGAAGGTGAGGCCGGGATAGGGCGGCGTGCGGGTGGTTGCCAGCGCAGCCATCGTGGCGGTTATTGTAGCAAATGTAGCCGCGAAAACCGCAATGATGAGCGAGCGCCATGCGGCATCCTGAACGGCAGAATTGTTCCATGCGACGCGGAACCAGTGCAGCGAAAGCCCACCCCAGATTGTTATCGAATCGCTGGCGTTGAAGGCGTAGACAACCAGAACCGCGATTGGCAGATACAGCATGAAGAAGGTGACGAGCGCCAGAAACGCAAAGCCCGGCTGAGTGCGGATCTCGAAACGCCGCCTAACCATGCTGTGCTCCCGAGCGAGCGGCGTTTCGCACATAGAATAGCAGCGCCACCATGACGATGACCATCAAGGTGATCGACAGGGCGGCGCCGAGCGGCCAATTTCTGCCTGCGCCGAATTGCAGCTCGATGAGGTTGCCGAGCATGAGGTTCTTGCCACCGCCAAGCACGCGCGGAATGACATATGCGCCGAGCGACGGGATGAAAACGAGGATCGAGCCTGCGATTACGCCGGGCTTGACCAGCGGGATAATGACCCGCCACAGAACTTGTAATCTGCCCGCATAGAGGTCGTACCCCGCCTCGATCAGCCGGAAATCCAGCTTTTCCATGCTGGCATAAAGCGGCAGGATCATGAGCGGCAGATAGACATAGACCATGCCGAGCAGAATTGCCGTGTCGGTGAACATGATCTGTAAAGGCTGGTCGATAATTCCGGTCCACATCAACACACTGTTTACGACGCCTTCATTGCGGATGACCTGCTGCATGGCGAAGGTGCGGATGAGCAGATTTGTCCAGAATGGGATGGTGACGAGGAACACCCAGATTTCGCGTGTGTTCCTCGGGCGCGTGGCGATGAAATAGGCTGTTGGGAAGCCGAGCAGGAGTGTCAGCAGAGTCGTGAAGAAAGACAGCTTCAGCGAGCGCCAAAAAATCGAGAGATGCGCGTCGGCCAAGGTGAGTGTGTCGTCGAAAATGTCTCGCTGGAAGAAAACGGAAAACCAGCCGTCCAGCGAATATTGGCCGAATTTAACGTCACCATAATCGCCCTTGACCATGAAGGAATAGGCCAACACCACGAAAAGCGGGCCGATGGCTGCAAAGAAGATAATGAGCAGGGCAGGGGCAGACAAAAGCCAGCGGTTGCGGATTTCCCTTTGCTGCGTTTGCCGGGCGATTTCCGCTGCGCTGCTCATTGGTTTAGTCCCGCAGCACCTGGGCCGCATCGGCGGCGATTTCAATTCCGGCTGGATCGCCTATCTCGAAGCCACAGAATTCGCTGCGCGCATTTTGCTGCCGCACAGTGAACGGACTGCCATCTTCGAGACGAATGTGAATGTGCGTGTCGGTGCCGAAATAAACGACATTCTCGACCGTGCCGGATAGCTGCCCGCCTTTTTTGACCGCGCGCGCATGTTCCGGCCGCACTACAATGGTGGCCTCATGTTTCGGTTGCATTCCTTCCGCGACCGTCGCTGGGATTTCCTTGCCTGAACTCAGCCGCACGGTTGCTCTGCTATTGGCAATGTCGACCACGGCGGCGGTGAGGAAATTGGTTTCACCGATAAAGTCAGCCACGAACCGGTCTGCGGGCTTATCGTAAATATCCCAAGGGGAGCCGACTTGCAGGATGCGCCCTTTCGACATGACCGCGATGCGATCTGACATGGTGAGCGCTTCTTCCTGATCGTGTGTAACGAAAATGAAGGTGATGCCGGTTTCGCTCTGCATTCGCTTGAGCTCGATCTGCATTTCCTTGCGCAGCTTGTAGTCCAGCGCGGAAAGCGGTTCGTCGAGCAGGAGCACTTTCGGACCCGGAGCCAAAGCGCGCGCCAAGGCAACGCGCTGTGCCTGACCGCCGGAAATCTGGTCGGTACGGCGATTGCCGAGTTCTTCCATGTGCACGAGCTTAAGCATGGCTGCGACGCGACTCTTGATCTCGTCCTTCGAGCGGCCAAGCATTTCGAGGCCGAAGGCGACGTTTTCGCTGACGGTTAGATGAGGGAAGAGCGCGTAGCTCTGGAAGACCGTGTTGACGGGACGCTTGAAAGGCGGAAGGCCGGCGATGTCATCACCGTAAAGCAGGATCGCGCCTTCGGTTGGATATTCGAAACCGGCAATCAGGCGGAGCAGGGTTGTTTTTCCGCAGCCGGACGGCCCTAGCAGGGTGAAGAACTCGTTCTCGCGGATCGCGACTGAAACATTATCCAGCGCGCGTATCGCATTCGACCCTTGTCCGAATGCTTTTACGATGCTTCTCGCCTCTACAGCTACACGCTTCTGCTCTGCCTCTTCAGGCTTTGGCATGAATTGCACCCGCGCCCGTATTTCAACCACTGTTTGTGCCAGCGTATTTGACGTCTTGGCTTCGGGCAAGGCTCCTACGTATAAATGTGCGACACGGAGAGCATCATGCAGCAAGCGGACATTATTGTTGAGAATGCGCGAGTGTTGACCCTTGATCCGGGAAGGCCGCGAGCGACGGCGGTTGCGATCCAGGGCGGAAAGATATTGGCCATTGGTGATACCGAGGCCGTAGCGGGTATGGCTTCGACGGCCACCAAGCGAATCGATGCTGGTGGCGCGACGGTGCTGCCCGGCTTTATCGACAGCCATATCCATATTTTTCCCGGTGGCGCGCAGATCAAAAGCCTGTCGCTGGTGGGGCTGAACGGTTTTGACGAGATCGCTGCGGCAGTAAGGAAACGCGCGGCGCAGGAGCCAGATACAAAAATTCTGATCGCCGAGCAGGCCGGCTATTTCATGTTCGGCGATAATGAGCCGATCACAAGGCAGATACTCGACCGCGTGCTGCCGGATCGACCGCTGGCGGTGTTTGCCAGCGACCATCACACGATGTGGGCGAATACGGCGGCGCTCAAGGCTGCGGGCATATTGCACGGGCGCGAAATGCCGCCCGGCAATGAGGTAGTGATGGGGCCGGATGGACTGGCGACCGGTGAGTTGCGCGAGTTTGAAGGATTTGCGCCGATTACCGACCTGACGCCGACAGGTGGGCGCGAAATGCTGGGCTTGCAGGGAAGCGAGCCGGGCGTGCCCCCGACAGCTGCACAGCGCGCAATTGATCGCGGCATCATCAGCGACGGGCTGGCCTATTGCGCGTCGTTGGGGATCACCAGCTTTCACAACATGGATGGCAATTTTTATCAGTTGGAATTGCTGGAGGAGATCGACCGCGCGGGAGGGCTGACGGTTCGCACGCGTATGCCATTCCGCATGATGCCGGACCGCCCGCTTTCAGACCTTGAGAAGGCCGTGGAGATGCGGTCGCGCTGGAACAGCGATGTGCTGCGCGCGGACTTTGTGAAGATTTTCATGGATGGCGTTATCGAATCCACCACCGCTCATATGTTTGAGGATTATGTCGGGATGCCGGGCGTTCGCGGCTCATCCTATTTCGATCAGGCCGCGTTCGATGCGATTTGTATCGAGGCGGATCGGCTTGGCCTGCAAATCGCAGTGCATGCGATTGGCGACGAGGCCGTCAACATCACGCTGAACGGCTATGAGGCGGCGCAGCGTGCAAATGGCAAGCGCGACAGCCGCCATCGCATCGAACATATCGAAATGCTGTTGCCTGCTGACTTGCCGCGATTTGCAAAGCTCGGCGTGATTGCCTCAATGCAGCCGACACATGCGCCCGGCGGCTATTATCCGCCGGAGCCGATCCTTTCGATGGTTGGCCATCAGCGCATGATGACGGGCTACGCCTGGCAGTCCATTCGCGAGACGGGCGCGCGTCTGGTGTTCGCAAGCGACTGGCCTGTTGCGCCGCTCGATCCTCTGCTTGGCATCAAGACCGCGATGGTTCGCGAGCCGGTGTTCGATGGCGCGCCTGACGAAAGTCAATCGCTTGCAGATTCCATTGCAGGGTTCACGGCGGACGGCGCTTACACGGAGTTCATGGAAGATCGCAAAGGCGTACTGAAGCAAGGCGCGCTGGCCGATCTGGTCATCCTGTCCGGCGATATTGAAAGGACCAGGCCGCAGGATGTCGATGCGTTGAAGGTGCAGGCGACGATTTGCGCAGGGCGCATTACCTACGAGCGCTGAGCGGCGGCCTGCGGTCAAACCACGGCGCAGCCTCCTCGAGCGCGGCGCAAATGCCCATCAAGAATGTGTCGCGACCATAAGCCGTGGCAAGATGGATGCCGACCGGCAGGCCGTTATCTGTCCAATGCAGCGGCACGGACGCTGCGGGCTGACCCGAGGCGTTGAACGCGGCAGTGAAGGGTGAATAGGCGAATACGCGGCCTGGTCCCATGCGGTATTCGACATAATCTTCCGGCTGGTGATTGAAACGCCCGATAGCGGCGGGTGGCTCCGCAAGCGTGGCGGTCAGCAGCAGATCGTAGTTCTGGAAGAACGCGGCCATCTCGCGCCCATAGGCGTGGACCTTGTTAATGGCTTCCAGATATTCGCTGCCATTAACCGTGCGCGCATAAGCGACCGCGCCGCGTGCTATGCCCTCGATTTCGCCGGAAAGCAGTGCTTCGCCGCGCTTGCGGACCGCAGAGTCCACCGAAAGCGCGGTGCCGCAGGCGACGATTTTTGTCCATGCGGCCATCATGCCAGGAGTGTCGGCCTGCGGACGGGCTTCCTCCAGATTATGTCCCATCGATTCGAGCAGGCGCGCTGTTTTTTCGACCGCTGCGCGACATTCGGGATGGATGGCCTCGCCCGTGAGCGATGTGGTGGCGAAGGCGATTTTCAGCCCACGGTCGCGGCGGCTGAGTGCTTCAAGGAACGTACCTTCCAGCGGTGGCGCAACATAGGGGGCGCCGAGGTCTGGGCCCTGTGTGGCGTCGAGCAGGACGGCGGTGTCGCGTACGCTGCGGGTGAGGAAGCCGTCAATGGCCATGCCTGCCCAACCCTCGCCGACATACGGACCATCGGGCAGGCGGGCGCGGGTGGCTTTGAAGCCGAACAGGCCGCAGGAAGATGCGGGAATGCGGACGGAGCCGCCGCCATCCGAACCGTGAGCGGCAGGAACAATGCCCGCGGCGACCGATGCGGCTGCGCCGCCGGAGGACCCGCCGGGCGTGTGGTCGAGGTTCCACGGATTGCGTGTTGGTCCGCCATAGACAGAGGCTTCGGTTACGGGGCCGACGCCGAATTCCGGTGAGGTCGTGCGCCCGAAAGTGACTAGACCGGTTGCCTTCAAGCGCTCGTAAATGGCCGAATCTTTCGCGTAGCGGGTGTTCGCAAAAAGGCGAGAGCCGCTGTTGGACGGGAAGTCCTTCGCTTCCGCGCCAAGATCCTTGAGCAAAAACGGAACGCCTTTGAGCGGGCCATCCGGCAGTCCATTTGCGATGAACCCACGCGCCGTATCCTCGCGCATCATGGTTACGGCGTTGATCTGCGGGTTCAGCGCTGCAATGCGCGCGAGTGCTTCGTCCAGCAATTCATCCGGGGAGACATCGCCGCGCGCGACATGCGCTGCCAATCCCGTTGCGTCTTCGATGTCGTAAAGTGCGCTGATGCTCATGCCGTTTCCTTGCTCCGTGGATGCGGAACATACGAACCGGCAATGTGGAAGTCACGCGGCTGATGGACCTGGATCATCGAAATTTCCGGCACTCGTTGGGGCAGGTTGCTTCGGGCTTCCGACTACTCGAAAGGACAAGCGCCGTTGCTCGGGCGTTGCGAAGCGTTCTGCCGCCTCCTTGTCGCGGCGTGCGGCTTCAGGCTGGTATTGTACGCTTGTCAGCAGAACATCTTCATGCTCGCCCTCTCTATTGGTGAATGCGAACGATTGGCCTTCGGTAAGGCCAAGCAGCGCGATTCCGCGGAGGGTCGAGATTGGGAGATAGAGGCCGGTAGGCGCATTCATATGGCCGTGCGTGAGAATCCGCGTGTCCGTATCGCCGCCATTTATAGCGTAGGTGACGCGGCTGCTGATCGTGGCCAGCGTTGGTGGAGCGTCTTCGCGAAAGACGATTTTCGCGGACGCAATTTTTCGATCCAGCAGGGGTCGAATAGGATCGTCAAGTCCGAGACAGCGCTCGCGCATGACTTCGATTATGGTGAAATCTTTCGTGGTGAGGATGCAAGATTCGTGAGACATCGCAGTGTTCTCCGAGGCTTCGAGAGCCGTTTCCTATTGGACAGGTGGAGATAACCCCTGCGCGAAACGCGCAGGGGCTAGGTTCTTGCGATCAGGCAGCCCCCTATATGCGATAGTTTGGATTTACCGGTCATGATGCAGCCAGATGACCGCTGTCTTGCACGACATGATTTACGGTGAGCCGGTGGGCGCGACCGTCGCGAGACTGCCACTCGATCGACTGCCCCGGCGAAAGGCCGATAAGCGCTGCGCCAATAGGGGTCAGGACCGAGATGCGGCCCGCTGCGATATCTGCCTCGGCAGGATAGACGAGCGTGACCGTTCGCGCCTCGCCGGTGTCGGTGGAATAGGAGAGCGTTGAGCCCATTCGCACAATGTCGGTGCGCATGCGCGCATCAGGAACGACCTTGGCGCGATCAAGCTCGGCCAACAGTTCATCGGCAACTTTAGGCTGCTTGCCAGACCATACGTCGGCCAGTCTCTCAAGCGCATCTCTTTCGGAGCGAGAAATTGTTATCGGCGGCTTGCGCCGTTCGAGTTGTACAATGGTCATAGCCTTGCCTTTCGGGCACACGCATAGCGTGTGTGGAATGATACTTTGTGGGTGTGTTGCCGCTGATGGCTTGATGCTTGCCGGGAGATTTCCGGCTTGCGCCTGCGCCCCTCGGCCAAGGCGCGACGAGCCAGGCCGGGGGTTAGCTGCCCGCGATTGGGCAGACCCTATTCAATATCCGAGATATGTATTCAGCGCGGCTCATGTCGCGAACTTGGGAATAATTGGCCAGAAAGTCAAGGCAGGCGGGGGAGGCGTTAACGCCTCACCCCATATAGGTCGGTACGGCCTCTGGTTCCGGCTCCGGTGCGTGGCCGTGTTCGACAGGCTTGTGTTCATGCCTGTGGGCAAGAAACGTGTAGAACATCGGCACGACGAACAGCGTGAACATCGTACCGATGAGGATGCCGGTGAAGATCACCAGACCCATCGAGAAACGTGACGCTGCACCAGCACCAGCCGCCGTGATAAGCGGGACGACGCCCAGTGCCATTGCGGCGGTGGTCATGAGGATCGGCCGCAAGCGAACGCGTGCAGAGGCGATAATAGCCTCACGGATCGACATGCCGTGCTCTTCCTGTTGCTGATTGGCGAACTCCACCAGCAAGATACCGTGCTTGGTAATGAGGCCGATGAGAGTGATAAGGCCGACCTGCGTGTAGATGTTCAATGTCGACCCCGGAATGGCGATCCCGAAGAAGTTCCCGTTGAGAATGTTGAGCGGCAGGATCGCGCCGAAGATCGAAAGCGGCACCGCCATCATGATGATGAGCGGATCGCGGAAGCTTTCAAACTGCGCGGCCAGAACCAGGTAGATCACGATGATCGCCATGATGAAGGCGATGAGGATCGTGTTTCCCTGCTCCTTCTCAAGGCGAGATTGGCCGGAATAATCGAGGAAGAAGCCTTCCGGCATCGTTTCCTGCGCAATTTGCTCAAGCGCTGCCAGACCGTCGCCTGTGGTGACGCCGGGCAGCGGCAGAGCCGAGATCGTGGCCGAGTTCAACTGGTTGAACTGCTCGATGGCGGCGGGTGACGCGTTGGTCGTGATTTCGACCACAGCCGACAGCGGCACCATCTCCCCCGTTTCACTGCGCACGAACAGGTCACCGAGCTTGCTCGGATTGTTCCGATACTCCTGCGGCATCTGCATGATGACGTCATAGCTGTCGGAATCGCGGTCGAACTTGGAGATTTCACCGTCGCCGACGAGCAGGCTCATGGTGCGCCCGATGTCGGCAATCGGAATGTTCAGTGCAGCTGCGCGGTCGCGGTCGATCGTTACTGTAACCTGCGGCGTGTCGTAAGACATGGAGTTTTGAACGACGATGAACTTGCCGGTGCCTTGCGCTTTCTGTTTGATCTCATCTGCAACTTCAAAGACGCGGGCAGCATCGCCAGTCGTGCGGACGACCATGGTGATGGGCAGGCCGCCGCCGGAACCGGGCAGGGTTGGCGGGGCAAAGACGAAGGCTTCAACGCCTGCGACCTTGGACAACCGGCCCTGAATGTCTTCCTGCAACTGTTTTGAAGAACGGGTGCGGTCAGCCCAATCTTTGAACGCAAAGCCGACAAAGCCCTGATTGGTCGCGCCGCTTGCGAACGCAACCACGGAGAATATCGCACGTGTTTCAGGGATATCCTGAACGAGTTGCGTGATCTGCTTCACATAGGTTTCGGTGTAGTCGGACGTTGCATAGTTGGGCGCGTTTACGATGGCCATCAGGAAGCCCTGATCCTCTTCCGGCGCCAACTCGGTCGATGTTTTCGTGAACATGAAACCGGTCAGGCCGACCAACGCCAGCACAACGATGAGCATGACAGGGCGCATTTTGAGCGAGCCAATGACCATGCGTTCATAGAAGCGCTCGACGCGCTCGAATGTGTTGTCCACGAAACGCTGGAAACGACCCGGTTGACCCTCTTTCAGAATACGCGCCGCCATCATTGGCGTGACGGTGAGCGCGATGATGCCGGAAATGACGACTGCGCCTGCCAGCGTGAACGCGAATTCGCGGAACAGAGCGCCAGTCAGACCGCCGATGAAAGCCAGCGGCGCAAACACCGCGGCGAGCGTGATGGTCATCGCGACGACCGGGCCGGCAATCTCCCGCATGCCGCTGAACGCAGCCTGCATGGGCGTCATGTGGTCCTGCTCCATGTGTCGGTGGATGTTTTCCACGACGACGATAGCGTCGTCCACGACGAGGCCGATGGCGAGAACCATCGCCAGAAGAGACAGAAGATTGATTGAATAGCCCATGAAATAGAGCACGAAACAGACGCCCACCAGCGATAGCGGGATTGTCAGGATCGGCATCAACACTGAACGGAACGAGCCCAGGAAAAGCAGGATAACCACTATGACGATGGCAACCGCCTCGCCGATCGTTTTGAACACTTCCTCAATCGATGCACTGATCTGCTCGGTGGAGTCGTACACGATTTCCATCGACATGCCTTGCGGCAAGGTCTGCTGGATAGCATTGACTTCCTTGGTCACATCTTCCGCAACATTTAGCGGGTTTGCGGCGGGTGTGGGGAAGATACCCAGAAAGATTCCGGGCTTACCGTTGAAGCTAACGCGTGCATCGGTGTTTTCCGCAGCGAGTTCGACCTTCGCGACATCACCCAGCCGCACGACGTTGCCCTCTGTGGTGCGCAGTGGCAATTGAGCGAAGCCTTCCGGCGTCTGCAGCGTGGATTTCACAGTTATGGTGTGGACCACATATTCATTCTGAGTGTTACCAGGTGCGGATAGGAAATTGGCATTGGTTATGGCGGTCAGGACTTCAGTCGCGGTGATGCCGCGAGCGGCAAGCGCAATCGGGTCCATGCGCACGCGCATCGAATAATTGGCAGCGCCGAGAATCTGGGCATCGGCAACGCCTTCCACGGTGGAGAGTCGCGGACGAATAACTCGGGAAATGTATTCGGTGATCTGTTCCGACGTCATGTTCGCGTTCTGCAGCGTGATGTACATCAGCGCGAACTGATCTCCCGTGCCCTTTACGATGACGGGGTCCAGCGCGTCGTCCGGCAGCTGGCCGCGCACACCCTGAACCTTGGATAGAACTTCGTTTACCGCAACGTCAGGGTTGGAGCCGAGCTTCATCTGCACTGTGACAACGCTGGCCGACGAGCGGGATGATGACGTGACGTAGTCGACATTTTCGGTCGATGAGACGGCGCGCGCGATAGGCGCGGTAATAAAGCCCTGAATGAGATCAGCACTCGCACCAGGATAGGCCGTCGTGACTGTAACGACCGTTTCGTCGACCTTCGGATACTGACGAATCGGCAACTGCACAACGCCTTGCAGGCCGAGCAGCATGATCATGAGAGCCAGAACGGTGGTGAAGACCGGCCGGCGAATGAAGAATGCAGAGAAATTCATTTGGCCAAGCCCTTCGCATCGAGCGTGACGGTGTTGTCGACCTTCACAGGAGCACCGTTCGATAGGCGGTTCTGGCCTGCGGTAACGACCATATCGCCAGCTTTCAGACCGGAAACGATTTCAATTGTCCCTTCCGAGCGACGGCCCGTCTTAACGAACACCTGATTTGCGACGAGCTTAGGCGCCTCAGCTTTTGTCTCGTCGGTCTTTGGTGTTTCGGAAGCGGACGCAGCGCCGGTTTGCCCCGCAGGAGCTGGTTCTGATTGCTTCGCCTGATCGGCGGGACGCACGACATAGGCGTAATCACCATAAAGGCTGGTCACGACCGCCGTCTGGTCAACGGCAATGACATTCGGCTGTTCATTCAGCTGCACGCGCACCTGCACGAACTGGCCGGGCGTAAGCTTGCCCTGAGCGTTCGAGACTTCACCGCGCACCGATACCAGACGGCTGGCGGGGTCTACGCGCGGATCAATACCGGCGACTTTGCCGGTGAAGGATAAATCGCCGTTTCTTGGTCCAAGGCGAATCGGCTGTCCGATCTTGAGGTCGGCAAGCTGCTGCTCGGGCAGGGTGAAATCCACACGCATCCTGTCGAGATCCTGAAGGGTTACGACAGTCGTGCCAGGCTGCAGATATTGGCCGTCATCAATGCGGGGAATACCGACGGTTCCGGCAAACGGCGCCGTCAACTGTTTCTGATCAAGAATGGCCTGAAGGCGGTTGACCTGCGCTTCCGAAGTGGACGAGGCGGCGCGTGCGTCATCCAGCGTCGATTGCGAGCCGACGCCGCGTTGCTGGAGTTCCAGCGCGCGCTGGAGCACCAGACGGTTGTTGGCCAGCGTAGCCTTGCCCGCTTCGAGATCCGCGCGCTCGACTGCATCGTCAAGCTGGAGAAGCACTTGTCCTGCCTGGACCTTTTCGTTTGCCGTGAAGAGAATGTCTTTGACGACGCCGGTGGTCTCGACGGTCAGGTTTACGCCCTGATTGGCGTTGACCGTTCCCAGAGCTTCAAGTTCGGGCGTCCAGCTCGTCTCCTTGACCTCCTGCGTAGACACGGTGATTTCCGGGCGCGGCATGTTTGCGAAAAAGTCCGCAATGCCTTTGTCGCGCATGAAATTGTAACCAACTATGCCGGTCACAATGACGGCAACGAACAAAAGCAGCAGAGCTGCAATAAGGAAGCGCTTCACGATGTCCTCGCGGAAATTCTTGGGCTTGGGTATTATCTTCGATAGACTCTAAAGACGGTTCATATAAACGGTGATTGAATAAATGGCAATCGTTACTGTACCGTCTGGACGGTAATGCTGACATAACGTATGCTGTTGATATGATGTCTCCACTTTGCCAACCCAAGATTACGGCCCGGGACAAGATTCTTGCTGCCGCCGTCGAGATTTCCCATGAGAATGGGGCGGCGAATCTTTCGCTTGATGCCGTTGCAGCTCGCGCAGGTGTTTCCAAGGGTGGGCTGCTCTATCATTTTCCTAGCAAAGCGGCGCTGATGCGCGCGATGGTTGAGACTTTTGTCGCTCGTGTCGAGGCAGATTTGGAGGATACGGCCAGAAATAGCGGGAATCTTCTGTCTGCGTTTGTTTCCGTGACGGGCGAAGAGTGCGCAAAGCCAATACCCGGAGCTGCCGGTGTGCTTGCGGCCATTGCGGAAGACCCGGATTTTTTGAAACCCGTGAAAGAATTTCAGCGAAGGCTGCTTGACCGTCTGCAGGCAGGCGCAAAAAGCGCAGACGATGTGCTGCTGATTTATCTGGCTCTGGAAGGACTTCGTTCCTTGCGGCTCTTCGATCTGGATGTGCTGTCAAAAGAAGAACAGGAGCGCGCGCTCAAAGCCATGCGGATGCGGGCCAAGGACTGCGGTTATTCTTACAAGTGATACGGCAGTAGCCAGTCCGGTCAGCTAGCGCTTGCACAAAATGTAAAACACGTTAACGTTTGGTGAGGCGATGAAGTAGCTCTCAAGAGCTAGATCTCGTTCGTTGACGAATGTAGCTTTCGGCACTTGCTGAAATTTGGATTTTGATTTCCGGCATTGGCGGAAGCTTGGAACAAAGTTGCGAGCCATAATCACGATTACCTCGCTAGGGTAATGTGAGTTCTAGGAGGCAATTCGATGTTCACCAAACGGAATTTTCTATTATCTGCGCTGCTGGCAAGCTCCGTACAGTTCGGTGGGCTGGGCATGGCATTCGCAGATACGACCCTTCTGAATGTTTCGTATGATCCGACTCGCGAGTTGTACAAGGACTTCAATGCGGCCTTTGCCGCCAAGTGGAAAGCCGACACCGGCGAGACAGTGACGATCCAGACATCGCACGGTGGCTCGGGCAAACAGGCACGTGCGGTTATCGATGGCCTGGACGCGGATGTCGTGACGCTGGCGCTTGAAAGCGACATCAACGCGATTGCGGAAAAGACGGGCAAGATCCCGCCGGATTGGCGCAAACGCCTGCCGAACAACTCCGCTCCCTACACATCGACCATTGTTTTTCTCGTCCGTAAGGGCAACCCCAAGGACATCAAGGATTGGGGTGATCTGGTGAAGGACGGCGTGCAGGTTATTACGCCGAACCCGAAGACTTCCGGCGGCGCTCGCTGGAACTATCTGGCGGCCTGGGCTTGGGCCTACAAGCAATATGGCGGGAATGAAGAAAAGGTCCGCGCCTATGTTGCCGAGCTTTTCAAACATGTGCCCGTTCTGGATACGGGGGCACGCGGATCGCTGACGACATTTGCACAGCGGCAGCTTGGCGATGTCTTGCTGGCCTGGGAAAATGAGGCTGCGCTGGCTGGGGCCGAATTTGGGGCCGACCAATTCGACATTGTGGCTCCGCCAAGCTCAATTCTGGCGGAGCCGCCTGTAGCGCTGGTGGATGGCAATGTCGATGCCAAGGGAACGCGAAAAGTTGCGGAGGCCTATCTGAACTATCTCTATTCGGATGAAGGGCAGAAGATTGCGGCGAAGCATTATTATCGTCCGTCCAATCCTGCGGTCGTTCCAGCCGAAGAATTGCAGAAGCTTCCGAAGTTGGAACTGGTCACGATTGACGACCCGATTTTCGGCGGCTGGGCAAAGGCGCAGCCCTATCATTTCGGTGATGGCGGCGTGTTCGATCAACTCTACAAACCAACGAACTGACGAATGACATACGCCCCCACTCGGTGGCGATTCAGACAGCCGAGCGTCATCCCGGGTTTCGGGCCGGCGCTCGGCTTTACGATCGCTTATCTCAGTCTGATTGTGCTCATACCGCTGAGCGGCATAGCCCTGCGCGCGGCCGCGCTGGGCTGGTCTGGATTCTGGGCGCTCGCAACCGACGAACGCACATTGAAGGCGCTGGAGATTTCGTTCGGCGCATCGCTGATTGCGGCTATCGTAAACGTAGTTTTCGGCACGCTCGTTGCTTGGGTGCTGGTTCGCTACCGCTTTCCTGGAAGACGCTTGATCGATGCGGCAGTGGATTTGCCTTTCGCCCTGCCGACGGCAGTGGCGGGTATCGCGCTTGCTGCCATCTATGCGCCGAATGGCTGGGTTGGCAGTCTGCTTGCGCCTTTGGGAATCAAGGTCGCGTTTACGCCGCTGGGTATCATCGTTGCCCTGATCTTCGTCGGATTGCCATTCGTTGTGCGCACGGTGCAGCCGGTGATGGAGGAAATTGACCGCGACGTGGAAGAAGCTGCCGCGACACTTGGTGCGACGCGTCTGCAAACCGTGCGACGAGTTATCTTGCCGGGGCTGATGCCGGCCATCCTGACCGGATTTGCGCTCTCTTTTGCGCGGGCTGTCGGTGAGTATGGGTCGGTTATCTTCATCGCGGGTAACATTCCCTATGTCTCGGAAATCGCGCCGCTGCTGATTGTGATCCGGTTGGAGGAATTCAACTATGCGGGCGCGACCGCAATAGCGGCCATCATGCTGGTGATCTCGTTCTTCATGCTGTTTGCCATCAATCTGGTTCAGACCTGGAGCCGTCGGAGGTATGGCTATGGTGCTTGAGGCGACGCATCACATGTCTGTGGCTGATGATCTTTCGGCAGGTCGTGCAGAGAAGATCAAGCCGCGCGATGGCAAGAGGCCGAACCCCGTCAGCGAAAGCTTCGGCGCAAAGGTGGCGCTAACGGGCCTGGCACTGGCTTTTCTGGCACTGGTGCTTCTGCTGCCGCTGCTCGCGGTTTTCGTTGAAGCCTTTCGCAAGGGGCCGGCGGAATTTTTCCTGTCGCTGAATGATCCAGACACATTCTCGGCAATTCGCCTGACGCTGACGGTCGCGGCAATCGCCGTGCCGCTCAATCTGGTGTTCGGCGTGGTGGCGGCTTGGGCGATTGCCAAGTTCGAGTTCAAGGGAAAGGCGTTTTTGACCACGCTGATCGACTTGCCGTTCTCGGTGTCGCCCGTCATTTCCGGTCTGGTTTATGTTCTGCTCTTCGGCGCGGGGAGCGCGCTTGGGCCTTGGCTCAAGAGCTACGGCATTGAGATATTGTTCGCGCTGCCGGGCATCGTGCTGGCGACCATGTTTGTTACCTTTCCGTTCGTGGCGCGCGAATTGATACCGCTGATGCAGGAACAAGGGACCAGCGAGGAGGAAGCGGCGCTTTCGCTCGGCGCGTCCGGTTGGCAGACATTCTGGTATGTCACGCTGCCCAATATCAAATGGGGATTGCTCTATGGCGTGCTGCTCTGCAATGCGCGCGCAATGGGCGAGTTCGGTGCTGTGTCCGTAGTTTCAGGCCATATTCGCGGCCTAACCAACACCATGCCGCTGCATGTCGAGATTCTTTACAACGAATATAATTTCGTCGCCGCCTTTGCCGTGGCGACGCTGCTGGCCGGGTTGGCTCTCGTCACGCTCGTGCTGAAATCAATTCTCGAATATCGCTATGGCGATGAAATCGCCGCATCCGCGAAGCATTAGGACCTGACATGGACGTATCAATCCGAAATGTGCGCAAGGAATTCGACCGCTTTCCGGCGTTGCACAACGTTTCGTTGGATATCCATTCGGGCGAGTTGATCGCGTTGCTGGGGCCATCCGGCTCCGGCAAGACAACGCTTCTGCGGCTGATCGCTGGCCTGGAAACGCCGACAGATGGCTCGATCTATTTCGGGCCGGAGGACGCCTCGCTAAAGAGCGTGCAGGAGCGCAATGTCGGTTTCGTGTTCCAGCACTATGCGCTGTTCAGGCACATGACTGTCGCCGAAAATATCGGCTTCGGGCTGAAAGTGCGCAAAGGCAATGACCGGCCGCCTAATGAGCAAATTCGCAAGCGGGCGCTGGAATTGCTCGATCTTGTGCAGCTTTCCGGCCTCGAAAACCGCTATCCGAACCAGCTTTCAGGTGGGCAGAGGCAGCGTGTGGCACTGGCGCGCGCAATGGCCATCGAGCCGCGCGTTCTTTTGCTGGACGAACCGTTTGGTGCGCTGGACGCGCAGGTGCGGCGTGAACTGCGCCGTTGGCTGCGGGAAATCCACGATACGACCGGACACACCACAGTATTCGTGACGCATGATCAGGAAGAAGCGCTTGAACTCGCCGACCGTGTGGTCGTGATGAGCCAGGGACGAATTGAGCAGGTCGGGACCGCTGACGATGCCTATGACCGGCCAAACTCGCCGTTCGTCTATGGCTTCATCGGAGACTCTTCCACCCTGCCCGTGCGTGTCGAGAACGGTGAAATCTGGCTTGCGGATCGTACGGTTGGCCTGCAGGTGAATGACGTTCCTGATGGAAACGCATCGCTCTATTTCAGGCCGCATGACATCACTTTGCTGGACGGTTGCGGCGGGTGCATTGCCGGAACGGTCGCGACCAGCAGGCGCGTGGCGGGAACGCGTCGTGTCGAGCTGGAGGTTGGCGGTTCGCAACATCGCGTGGAAATAGAGTTGCCGATTGAGCATGTGGCAGCCGAGCGCTCGCGCATCGCTTTCCGTCCGACGCGGTGGAAGGTTTTCCCGGACGCACAGGATTCGACGGCTTAGTCCAGTTCAAGAAAGGGCTGGCGTGAAGTTGGACGCCATGCCAATTGACGGACATGTCTCCTCCCCACGCCTCTGAAGATCGCTATGCCGCATTCCGGCACGGGCCTTTCCTGCGTTTTTGGCTTGCACGCTTTCTTGCAACTTTTTGCACGCAAATTCTCTCAGTTGCCGTTGGCTGGCAGATTTATGATCTGACGCGCAATCCGTTCGATCTTGGCATTGTCGGGATTGTCCAGTTTCTGCCTTCGCTGCTGCTGGTGCTGGTGACGGGCGTTATTGCCGACCGTTTCGGGCGCAGGCTTATCATGGGTCTTTCGGCGTTGCTGGAGGCGGCCTGTGCTCTCGCGATTCTGCTGCTGACATGGCATGGATTGACCAGCCCGCTGCCGGTGTTCGTTGTGTTGGCCGTGTTTGGCGTCGCGAGGGCCTTCTTTGGGCCATCGGCAGCTTCTCTCGTTGCCAATCTCGTGCCGCAGAAGGATTTCGCCAATGCGATCGCGTGGACATCATCGGCATGGCAGACCGCGACAATCGTCGGGCCTGTCGCCGGTGGGTTGCTCTATGGCGTCTCTGCGCTTGCAGCTTATGGTACGGCGGCATTTTTCATGGCGGTAGCCGGATTGCTGGTGCTTTCCATTCCAAAGCCGAACCAGCGCAGCGAAACCGACAAGCCCACGCTCCATACGCTGTTTGCCGGGTTCCGCTACATATGGAGCGAAAAGGTCGTGCTCGGCGCTATTTCGCTGGATCTTTTTGCGGTTCTGCTTTCGGGCGCTGTCGCGCTGCTGCCAGTCTATGCGCGCGACGTTCTGCAATTGGGACCGTGGGGGCTGGGCCTGTTGCGTGGGGCTCCCGGCATTGGAGCCATTGCGGTGGCGCTTTGGCTTACATCTCACCCAATCAAGAACCATGCAGGCGCGGTCATGCTCTTTTTTGTCGGGCTGTTTGGCGCATTTACCGTTCTTTTCGGCGTTTCGACAATTCCCTGGCTCTCAATCTTGGCGCTGGCGATGCTGGGCGCTTCAGACATGTTCAGCGTCTATGTTCGCGAAACGCTGATTCAGCTTTGGACCCCAGACGAGGTGCGTGGCCGCGTCAATGCCGTGAACATGGTGTTTGTGGGCGCATCAAATGAGCTTGGCGAATTTCGTGCCGGAACGATGGCGGCGTTTATCGGTCCCGTTGCCGCGGTGGTCGTTGGCGGAATTGGTGCGATGGGTGTGGCAGGACTGTGGTTTCTGCTGTTCCCGGCGCTCGCTAAAGTGCGGCACCTCGACCGGCGTAGCTGATCGCTTTCGGCTTGCGGGCGGGCGTTCCGAAAACCAGCTCCAGAAACTCTACGAGCCAGCGCTTTAGGTGCATATCCCACACCATGCGCCCGCCGAGATGGTCTTGACCCGGCTGTGCGCCCGGCAGTTCGAAGCGATGCGCGCCCCGCACCACCCAGCGATGCATCATCACGCGCGTTAGCTCCGCATGAAACTGGATGCCCCACGCGTTTTTGCCATAGCGGAACGCCTGATTTGGATAGGCGTCGGCGGTGGCGAGCAGGGTGGCGCCTGACGGAAGCGAAAAGCCTTCCCGATGGAACTGATAGACCATTTCCGGCCAAGCCATGAGGTCTTTGCCTTCATTCGTGGCCTGCAAGGGATACCAGCCGATCTCGACAAGGCCGTCGCAATGACCTTCGACCTTACCGCCAAGATGATTGACCAGCATTTGCGCGCCGAGGCAGATGCCCAGAAACGGCTTGTCTTCCTTCAGCGGTACGGAGAGCCAATCCGTCTCGCGCTTTACAAATTCGTCGGAATCATTGGCCGACATCGGGCCGCCGAACATCACGACGCCCGCATGTTGTTCAAGCGTTTGCGGCAATGCTTCGCCGAGCGGCGGGCGGCGAATATCAAGCTCGAAGCCCTCTTGCAGGAGCAGATGCCCTACGCGCCCGGGACTGGAAGTTTCCTGATGAAGGACAACGAGAATGCGAGGACGTGGCTGTGCCATTATTCTTCGGTCGGCGTTCCCTTGGCCGCGGGCACATCGCGCGCAGCCTCCTTGCGTTGTGCGATTCTGTCACGGCTGGTGACGCCAATCAATTCGGCCACACGCCACAACGTATTATCCTCAAGTTCATGGACTTCACCATCCGCATAAACAACATCCCACATCATGCGAATGAAATGGATGCGCTGCTGCTCGTCCAGATGCCGTTTCAGGACGCTTGTGAAAGCATATAGGTCCACCGCTTCGGCATCTGCATTCTGCCCGGCCTTGACCAGCCGGTCCAATTCGTCGCCGTCGATGTCATATTCGTCGCCCAGAAGCGCCTTCATCCGATCCCACTCGACGTCCTGCCGGAGGCCGTCGGCATCCATAACATGATAGAGCAGGGCCGCCGCCGCTATACGCGGATCGTCTTCGCGCGCGCTGCCTGCCGCGCCGCTGGACGGAAGTTCTTTCAGAAATGAGAGTACGCGCTCAAGCATTGTTCGACCCGCCACAAACTCGAACTTTCAAAACGCAAAACATCCACGCAGCGTTCCGTCAATTCACGAAACGTACCGAATCGCAATTATGTTATCCGCGCGTGAGGTCCTGCGCGATGGCAAGCTGCAGCAATTGTGCAAGCTCGCGCGCCGCGCGGTTCTGTGCGTCGATCTCCGCTCGCATCTCGCCAAATGACTGGCGCGGCACGTCGAATGACGACATGATCTGGCGGTTGCCCTGGCTGACCACAGCGCCATCGTCGTTTCGCGTCAGCACATAGCTGGCGCGCATTGTGATGGTTGCGGCGGTCGGTTCGTTTTCGCCGCGCGTTATCTGGCGCGTCGCCGCCGTTTCGCGAATTGAGGTTACGCGAAGATCAAGAGAATAGCGCGGGCTCGCCGGTTCGCCCTGTCCACCAGCGAACAGGAAGATAAGGCGGTTGCGAACTTCCTGCCCGTAGCGCGTGGGCACAGGCTTGATCGCAATGGATGACAACTCGGCGCGCATGCTGGAGGAAACGCCAGCGGCGGCGGGCGCGCTATCGGAATAGAGCGGGCGGACAGTGCAGGCTGACAACATCGCCACCGACATGGCGATTGCTGCGAGCGGAACGGCACGTTTCGATCTGAACAAGACTTTCCTCATTCGCTGTGCCGACGCGCCGAAAATAATCAGGCGACGACGTTGACGATCCGCTGCGGAACCACAATGACCTTGCGCGGCGGCTTGCCGTCAAGTGCCTTTATGACTGCGTCGAGCGCCAAAGCAGCCTTTTCGACGGCAGCTTGGTCTGCGTCGCGGGCAATTGTCAATTCGCCGCGCTTCTTGCCATTGATCTGAATCGGATAGACGATTTCGTTGTCTACCGTAAGCGCAGGATCGAATGCAGGCCATGACTGGCTCGCGACAAACTCTTCGCCGCCCAGTGCCGCCCAGCACTCTTCGGCCAGATGCGGCATCATCGGTGCAATCAACACGCACAGCATTTCGAGCGCCTGACGGCAGGCAGCGCGCAGGGTGCTGTCAGCCTTTCCGGCGGCAATATCGGCCAGCGCGGGCTGCAGAACATTCGCAAACTCATAAAGCCGCGCGACGGCCTTGTTGAAGGCCAACTTTTCAATGTCCTCGCCCACCAGCTTGACGGTCTTGTGCGCGGCTTTCGAAATCGTCAGCGCGTCACCTTCGGTGCCGGAAGCAGGCGCTACGCCTTGCAAATGTTCGCCAGCTTCGGAAACCAGACGCCAGATGCGCTGTACGAAGCGATGGGCGCCCTCGACGCCAGCTTCTGTCCAGATCACATCACGTTCCGGCGGCGAGTCGGACAGCATAAAGAAGCGGGCAGTATCTGCGCCATAGCTTGCGAGAATATCGTCGGGATCGACCACGTTCTTCTTGGACTTCGACATCTTTTCGATTGCGCCGATTTCAACCGGAGCACCATCCGAAAGCATGGTCGCACGGCGCGTGCCTTCGGTTTCCTCGATCTTGATCTCGGCAGGTGTTACCCAGCCATTCGGGCCACGATAGGTTTCGTGAACGACCATACCCTGCGTGAAAAGGCCCTCGAACGGCTCCGCGACCTCGTTCAGATGCCCGGTAACTTTCATGGCGCGCGTGAAAAAGCGCGAATAGAGCAGGTGCAGAATCGCGTGCTCAATGCCACCAATATATTGATTGACCGGCAGCCAGCCGTTCTTGCCATCGACCACGGAGAGCGTTGTCGGCTCCGCTTCATTCCACGGATCAGTGAAGCGCGCGAAATACCAGGACGAATCCACGAAGGTATCCATAGTGTCCGTATCACGGCGTGCAGGCTTGCCGCATTGCGGGCAATTTACGTGCTTCCATGTCGGATGATGATCCAGCGGATTGCCGGGCTTGTCGAAGCTGACATCCTGCGGCAATTCAACCGGCAACTGGTTCGTCGGAACCGGGATAGAGCCGCAATGATCGCAATGAATGACCGGAATGGGGCAACCCCAATAGCGCTGGCGCGAAATCAGCCAGTCGCGCAAGCGGAACTGCACCTTGCGCTCTGCCATCGGGCGATTGCCAATGGAGATTGCGGCCAGTCGGTCAGCGACCACGTTGAACGCCTCGGTCGGCTTCATGCCATCCAGGAAGCGCGAATTGATCATCACGCCGTCATCTGTGTAGGCCGTTTCGGTGATCTGGAAGGACGCGGCATCCGCACCTTCCGGCATAACCACCGGGACAACCGGCAGACCATATTTGTTGGCGAAGTCGAGGTCGCGCTGGTCGCCTGATGGGCAGCCGAAAATCGCGCCCGTGCCGTAGTCCATCAAAACGAAATTGGCGACATAGACCGGCAGCGTCCAGGACGGGTCGAATGGGTGCACGACACGGATGCCCGTGTCGAAACCTTTCTTCTCGGCAGTTTCGATCTCGGCGACTGACGTGCCGCCATGCTTGATCTCATCAATGAAGGCCGCCAGCGCAGGATTGTTCGCAGCTGCCTTTCGAGCGAGCGCATGGTCCGCCGCAATCGCCATGAAGGAGGCGCCGAAAATCGTGTCCGGACGAGTCGTGTATACTTCCAGTTCGCTTTCGCCCTGCGGTGCAGTGTCTTTTGCCAGCGGCCAGCGGATGAGCAAGCCTTCGGAGCGGCCAATCCAGTTGGCCTGCATCAGCTTCACCTTTTCCGGCCAGCGGTCCAGCGTGTCCAGACTGTCCAGCAAGTCCTGGCTCATGGAGGTGATCTTGAAGAACCATTGCGTCAGGTCGCGCTGTTCGACTGGCGCACCGGAACGCCAACCCTTGCCGTCGATAACCTGCTCATTCGCGAGCACTGTCATATCGACCGGGTCCCAATTGACCTTTGCGGATTTGCGCTCCACCAGCCCGCTTTTCCAGAAGTCCAGGAACATCTTCTGCTGATGCTTGTAATAGCTGGGATCGCAGGTCGCGATTTCGCGCGCCCAATCCAACGAAAGGCCCATCGTCTTCAACTGGCTGCGCATGGTGGCGATATTCGCATAGGTCCAATCGCGCGGATTGACCTTGTTATCGCGTGCAGCGTTCTCGGCAGGCAGACCGAACGCGTCCCAACCCATCGGATGCAGTACGTTGAAGCCATTGGCGCGACGATAGCGCGCAACGACGTCGCCCATCGCATAATTGCGCACATGGCCCATATGGATGCGGCCCGACGGATACGGGAACATCTCAAGCACGTAGTATTTCGGGCGCGGATTCTTGTTGTCAGTTTCGAACAGTTTGGCTTCGGCCCAGGCCTTCTGCCATTTCGGTTCGGATGCGCGCGGATTGTATCGTTCGGTTGCCATGGCCGGAAATTTACATAAAAGGACAGACATCAGGCCGCTTGTTGCGGCCAAGTTCGGTCCGGGTCTTCACCACGCTTTGGTCCGAGCGTCAACCTTAACCGCCGTTGCCGGGAATATTTGGTATGACTGACGCCGTTCAGCAACTCGAAGCCGTGAGGGCGAAAATTGCCAACGCTGAGGGTCTTGCGCGCCGCGCAGCAGGCAGTGTGCAACTGGTTACGGTGTCCAAAACCTTCGATGCAGATGCTATTCGGCCAGTGCTAGCGGCTGGTCAGCGTGTGTTCGGCGAAAACCGCGTACAGGAAGCGCAGGGCAAGTGGCCGGAGCTTAAGGCGGAGTTTCCGGATGTGGAACTGCATCTGATCGGCCCACTGCAATCCAACAAGGCAAAGGAAGCCGTGGCACTTTTCGACGTGATCGAAACGGTAGACCGCGAGAAGATCGCCGCTGAGCTGGCAAAGGAAATTGCCAAACAGGAACGCGCGCCGCGTCTGTATGTGCAGGTAAATACCGGTCTTGAAGAGCAGAAGGCGGGCATCGGTCCGCGAGAAGCTGTTGCATTTGTCGCGCGGTGTCGCGACGTGCACGGTCTTCAGATCGAGGGGCTGATGTGCATTCCGCCGGCGCAGGAAAACCCCGGTCCGCATTTTGCGTTGCTGGCGAAAATTGCACGCGCGGCCGGTGTGCAAAAGCTGTCGATGGGCATGTCTGGCGACTACGAAACGGCAATTGCCTTCGGCGCGACCAGCGTTCGCGTGGGCAGCGCAATCTTCGGAAGCCGTTGATCGATAGATCGCGCCGCCCTTGGGAGTGGTGCAGTCAGTTTACCAGATATTCGCCGTTCACGTTTCGCCATTCATTCGGCGCGATCAAGCGGCGGTGCGTGTAGATGACCGAATGAAGCGGTCCTTCCAGCTTCGTACGCCAGAACTCGATAAAGCGATTCAGGACCGGGAAGCGCGGCGCGATGTCGTAATCCTGCCAGATGTAAGTTTGCAGCAGATGCGGATGATCCGGGTAATGGTAGAGAACCTTGGCAGTCGTCAGTCCATAGCCCTGCAGCATCAAATCCATTTCGGTATGTGTCGTCATTTGCCCCACCTTAACTCGACGTTTGCTCTATCCTCCGCGATTAAAATGTGAGCCCCAATTCGTGAATCGTCCATTTAAATTTTAAGCTGCGGTCAAAAATATTGCTATAAATCAATCTGCTAGCGGCATCGTGCGATGACTGCTAATGAGGACGCTTAAACTACTGCGTCAGGCCGCCACACGAATCGAACGTCTAATGTTGTCGTGACGGCCCTCCTGATAATAGAGTGACCAGCCAGGCCGCGTTTGCGCGCGGAATTCGCAACGTTCGGGAGGGAAGCCAGTGTCGGAAGCTCATGTTTACAAGGTCAAGGCGGCGTGGAAGAAAAACGCGCTGATCGACGATGAGACTTATCTGAAGTGGTATGCGGAAAGCATCAAAAATCCCGACAAGTTTTGGGGCAAGCACGGCAAGCGTATCGATTGGCTCAAGCCTTATAGCAAGGTGAAAAACACCAGCTTCAAGGGCAAGGTTTCGATCAAGTGGTATGAAGACGGTCTCACGAACGTCTCGTATAATTGCATCGATCGGCATTTGAAGAAGCGCGGCAACCAGGTCGCGATTATCTGGGAAGGTGACAATCCCTACGACGACAAGAAGATCACCTATAACGAGTTGCACGAGCAGGTTTGCCGGCTCGCCAATGTGATGAAGAAGTACGGCGTCAAGAAGGGTGACCGCGTTACCATCTACATGCCGATGATTCCCGAAGCGGCCTACGCGATGCTTGCCTGCACGCGAATCGGCGCGATCCATTCAATCGTATTTGGCGGCTTTTCGCCGGATGCTCTGGCGGGCCGTATCGTCGATTGCGAATCTACGTTTGTTATTACGGCGGACGAGGGCTTGCGCGGTGGGCGCACCATTCCGCTGAAGGAAAACACCGACAAGGCGATTGATCTCGCGGCCAAGCAACATGTGATGGTCAAGAACGTGCTGGTCGTGCGCCGTACGGGCGGCAAGATCGGCTGGGCGAAGGGTCGCGATGTTTGGTACCACGATGAGATTCGATCAGTGGATGCCAAATGCGCGCCCGAAAGAATGAAGGCTGAAGACCCGCTGTTCGTCCTTTATACGTCAGGCTCGACCGGCAAGCCGAAGGGCGTCTTGCATACGACGGGCGGATACCTGGTCTATGTGTCCATGACGCACCAATATGTGTTCGACTACCATGATGGCGAAATCTACTGGTGCACTGCCGATGTCGGCTGGGTTACCGGACATAGCTATATCGTTTATGGCCCGCTGGCGAATGGCGCGACGACGCTTATGTTTGAGGGCGTGCCGAATTATCCGTCGCAATCGCGCTTCTGGGAAGTGATCGACAAGCACAAGGTCAATATTTTCTACACCGCACCAACAGCGATTCGCGCCTTGATGGGTGCGGGCGACGAGCCGGTGAAGAAGACCTCGCGCAAGACGTTGCGCGTGCTTGGGTCTGTGGGTGAGCCGATCAACCCGGAAGCCTGGGAATGGTATTACAAGGTTGTCGGAGACAGCCGTATTCCGATTGTCGATACATGGTGGCAAACGGAAACCGGCGGTATTCTCATATCACCGCTGCCCGGTGCGACGAACCTGAAGCCGGGTTCGGCTACGCGTCCATTCTTCGGTATTCAGCCGCAGTTGGTGGACAACGAAGGCAAGGCTCTCGAAGGCGCTGCAGATGGCAATCTGTGCATTCTGGACTCATGGCCAGGCCAGATGCGCACGGTTTACGGAGACCATGAACGCTTCGTGCAGACGTATTTTTCGACCTACAAGGGCAAGTACTTTACCGGTGATGGCTGCCGCCGAGATGCAGATGATTACTACTGGATCACGGGCCGCGTCGATGACGTGATCAACGTGTCTGGCCATCGCATGGGCACGGCGGAAGTGGAATCGGCGCTGGTGAGCCACGACAAGGTTTCGGAGGCGGCAGTGGTTGGCTATCCGCACGACATCAAGGGGCAGGGCATTTATTGCTACGTGACCCTGATGGCGGATGAGCAAGGTTCCGAGGATTTGCGCAAGGAACTCGTCGCCCATGTGCGCAAGGAAATTGGCGCGATAGCCTCACCGGACAAAATACAGTTTGCACCGGGGCTGCCGAAGACCCGTTCAGGCAAGATCATGCGCCGCATTCTGCGCAAGATAGCAGAAGATGATTTCGGCGCGCTGGGCGATACATCGACGCTCGCCGATCCGGCGGTTGTCGATGATCTGATCGAAAATCGGCAGAATAAGAAGTAGGCGTATGCCTCGTCACTGTTGGCGCTGCCCCTCATCCTTGCCCTTTCCCTGTAAACAGGGAGAGGGTGAGGGGCAGTGGTGCGGGTGGGGCGAAACTAGTGCCGGAAGTGACGGAAGCCGGTGAAGACCATCGCAATGCCATGCGCGTCCGCGGCGGCGATGACTTCATCGTCGCGCATGGAGCCGCCCGGCTGAATGACCGCAGTCGCGCCGGCTTCGACTGCCGCCATCAATCCATCCGCGAATGGGAAGAATGCGTCTGACGCAACGACCGAACCTTTGGTGAGTACGTCCGTCGAGCCTGCGGCTTCGGCAGCGTCCTGCGCCTTGCGTGCGGCGATGCGCGAGGAATCCACACGGCTCATCTGACCCGCGCCGACGCCGACAGTCGCGCCATCTTTAACGTAGACGATGGCGTTCGATTTCACATGCTTCGCGACGCGGAAAGCAAACTTTAGATCAGCCATTTCGCGCTCTGTCGGCGCGCGCCTGGTGACGACTTTAAGCTCCATATCATCGACAACGGCATTGTCGCGGCCTTGAACCAGCAGCGCGCCCGCAACGGATTTGACCGTCTGACCCGCAGAGCGCGGATTTGGCAGGCCGCTGGTTATGAGCAGGCGCAAGTTCTTCTTGGCTGCGACGATTGCCTCTGCTTCCGCCGTAGCGGACGGCGCAATGATGACTTCGGTAAATACTTTTACGATGGCTTCGGCGGCCGCAGCATCCAATTCGCGATTCAATGCGACGATACCGCCAAATGCCGATACTGGATCGCAGGCTAAGGCCTTCTCGTAGGCTTCCAGCAGCGTTTTGCCAGTGGCAACGCCGCACGGATTGGCATGCTTGATGATGGCGACGGCTGCGGTGTTTGCGGGGTCGAACTCGGAGACAAGTTCAAACGCCGCGTCTGTATCGTTGATGTTGTTGTAAGACAATTGCTTGCCCTGCAACTGCTTTGCGGTTGCCACGCCGGGGCGAACGTCGCCGGTGAGGTAAAGTCCAGCGCTTTGATGGGGATTTTCGCCATAGCGCATGACGGAATCCAGATGCCCACCGAATGCTCGCCATGTCGGATGTTCTATCTCCAACGTATCGGCGAACCAGCCGGAGATTGCCGCGTCGTAAGCAGCAGTGCGCGAGAAGGCCTTGGCAGCGAGCTTTTTGCGGAATTCGTAGGTGAGGCTGCCGGCATTCAGTTCGAGTGCGTTCAGGACGGCGGTGTAGTCTTCGGGGTCGGTGATGATCGCGACATAGGCGTGGTTTTTCGCGGAGGCGCGCACCATTGCCGGGCCACCAATGTCGATGTTTTCGACTACTGATGCATAGTCAGCGCCAGAGCGGCGAACTTCCTCGAACGGGTAAAGATTGACGACGACAAGATCGATAGGAGCAATGCCGTGGCGCTCCATCGCTTCCGAATGTTCTGCGTCGTCGCGAATGCCCAGCAATGCGCCATGGACGGAGGGGTGCAGCGTCTTGACGCGACCGTCCATGATTTCGGGGAAGCCGGTCAACTCGGAGACGTCTTTGACGCCGATGCCTGCCGCGGCCAACGCTTTGGCTGTGCCGCCGGTGGAAATGAGTTCGACGCCTGCGTGGAAAAGCGCTTTGGCGAACGGCTCAAGACCGGTCTTGTCTGAGACAGAAATAAGCGCACGGCGGATAGGCACCAGGTCAGGCGCTGGAATCTTCTTGGACGCGACAGCCATGTCAGTGCTTTCTCGTGTATTGGATTGATGGCCGGGGGCCTAACACAGGACCGCGGGAAATCAAGAGCCGGAAGGCGCTGTTTCCTGCGTTTCGCGCAGGAGGCGCCACCGCAGCACAGGCGTTTTGGAAAGCAATGCGGAGATAACAATCTGGGAGGTGCGCCGCGCGCCGCTCGTGCTCGCGAAGAATACGGATTCTTCGAGCAGAGCATGAGAATCTAGCGACGTAAAAAGCCAGCATTCGCCGGATTGACCGAGCAGGTAGATTTCGCCGCTGCGAGCCTGTTCTGCTCGAATAGTCGGGTGAATGTGAAACCGGATGGTTGCATGGTCCTTGCCGTCGGCGAGAATGGTCAAGCCTTCCTTGCCGGAAAAGCGGTCTTCGCCGTAGATGAGATTGCCGTTTGCGGAGAGCTGTATCTCGCGCTCGTGGATGATGCCGAACTTGACTTCGTAGGCGTTGTGGTTCGCGATGAATCCCTGCATGCCGGGCTGGTCGATGCGCCTGCATTCGGTGTGCGTCAGGGTGCCGGTTAACGGCGCGCCGACAATGCCCTGCACCGTGTTTGAATGCACAAAGCGTGCCTGCGAGGTTTCGTTTAGCGTGGCGGTGGAATGCGCCGCCGTGGCACGCGCCAGAGGGCGCAAATCCGGCGAGCCATAGCTATCTACTCCGCAATTGACGATGAAACATTGTCGGCCTGACGAGAGTTCGAACGACAGACAGCCTGCGTGTGCGGATGTCGAGACGGCGGTTGGTGGTGGTGATCCGGTGTCGGCGATCACGACCGTCTGGCCGAGTTCGAGTCGATCATAGCCGGAATGCGGGGCGTGCAGCAGAGGAGCCGCTGCCGCATCGTCGAGGCGCAATATAGCTGAAACGCGCTCATGAATGGTGACGCCCATGCCATTGAAACGCGCCACGGCACCATCCTTATGCCGGAATGCGCGCAGGGCGGGCATCATTCGATCAATGCTTGCGATGAGGCTTGCAGGTGGCGTGGCGGATTGGTTGGCATAGACCTGTCGCAACGGCAGAAGGTCGGCCAGCAATTCGAGCAGGACAAGCGGATTGCGCGAAATATGCCCGCCGTCGGGTAGAATCTGAAGATCGAGTTCAGCGTCGAGATGGCGCGCGGCATTGCGCAACCCGGCAGCGGAAGAAGGCAACGCCAGCGCAACGAAGGCAAGCGCGATGCGCGCACGTACGCGTTCTTTGCCCGGCGGCATTTCGCCGACCGTCGCGCGGAGGTATCGCACCTGCACGGCCAGATTTTTCAAAAAGAGGCGGTGGAAATTTGCATCGGCATGGGTGAGCAGAAATGCCGAGTATTGTAGCCAGGCAATGATGCGCTTGGCGACCGTGCCGGGCTCCCATGCAATGTCGGTCATGCGCGATCCGTGCTGCCTGATCCAGTCATTCACGAGCGCACGGGCGTTTACGGCGGCGAGTTCCGTGCCGGCAGCGCGCAAATGCCGGAGCCAGCGAAAGCCGTGCAGAGCTTTGACCCAGCCGCGATTCGAGACATTGAGCTGAAATGGCGACACGCCACCGGTGTCGACCACATGCCCCGAAAACTGGAAGCGACCGTAATAGATTTCCTGCGCGAGTGTGGGATCGGAGAGGCGCAAATCTGGCGGGACGACCAGTAGCCGCTCGGGCGTGCGGCCAGTGAAGCGCCAGCGGTAAAGCGGCCCCATGCGGACGCGCCGCCGGACCCTGCGCCAGAGTTCCCCCGTTACAAGCCTTCCGACATTTTGATTTCGGCCCAGACTTTTGGCCAAGATCGAATCCCCGTTCCTCCGCGACGCGAATCTAGATCAACCGCGCGCGCACTCCAACAAAATCCGTTAGGTGCGGCGTTTGAAGCGGGCTGCGAAAAAGCCATCCATGCCGGATATTGCCGGATTGCCCAGATCGAGGTCTGCAGGAGTGGTGCGCAGCCAGCCTTCCGGCGTGACGAAAGGTACTGCCCACGGAAATTCATCCGCTAGGACTGGGTCGGATTCGATGTCTGTTCTCTCGCTCAACAGCGCGGCCGCGAGTTGCTCACCCTCGGCAGGGTCCAGCGAGCAGTTCGAAAAGACAATCCGGCCGCCTGGCTTTACCAGTTCGATGGCGGCTTCCAGCAAACGGCGCTGAACTCCAGCGAGTTTTTCGACGTCTGCTTCGCTCTTTGTCCAAGATATATCCGGGTGCCTGCGTACCGTTCCGGTGGAAGAACACGGGGCATCAAGAAGAATCGCGTCGAATGGTTCGGCGGGTTTCCAAGAGGAAACATCAGCTTCGGCGATGGTGGCGGTTAGCTTCAGGCGGTTGAGATTGGATTCCAGCCTGCGCAGGCGATTGCGCGAGGTGTCCGTTGCCGTGACATGTGCTCCGGCAAGGGCGAGTTGTGCAGTTTTGCCGCCGGGCGCGGCGCACAAATCCGCGACATGCAGATCGGCGATATTTCCAAGCAGATGGGCAGGCAGGCTGGCGGCAGTGTCTTGCACCCACCACGCGCCTTCATCGAATCCCGGCAGCTCGGTCACAGGGCCGGTCAGCTTTTCAACGCGGACAGACCCGGTGGGCAGGATGAAGCCGCCGAGCTTTTGCGCCCATGCTTCAGCGTCAGACTTGACGGTGAAGTCAAACGGGGCTTCGAGCCGATGCATGGCGAGTATTTTGGATGTCTTCGTCTCGCCATACGCGGACACAAGCCGATTGCGCAGCCAATCGGGCGCATCATCGGTGCGGGCGAGAACGGCGGGCAACGCGCGCTCCTTACGTCGAGACATTTCGCGCAGAACGGCGTTGACCAGACCGGCGAAGCGCACCGTGCGCGGATCGGACTTTGCGTGATCCACGGCGAGATCGACGGCGGCGCTGTCCGGTACGTCGAGAAAGAGGATCTGTGCCGCACCAACATGCAGAATGTGTTGGAGCGTGTTTGCGTTGGCAGGCAGAGGCCGGTCCAGACGTGCGGCGATCAATTCGCCGATCGTAACGCGAAAGCGCAAAGCGGCGTTGAGAATTGCACGCACCAGTGCGCGGTCGCGCAGATCCAGCGCGAGGAACTGCCGATGGCCGTGGTCGTGATCGGTCAATCCATCAAGAGATGTGTGTGCATCTACAACGGCTGCCAGCAAGCGGGCTGCAGCCATTCGCGCGGGCAGGCCAGGCGTTTCCGTGTTGACGTGCGGCTTGTTCTTGCGAGGGGCGTTCATAGTCGCCCC
Organism: Mesorhizobium denitrificans; assembly: GCF_003403035.1. Lineage (GTDB taxonomy): Bacteria > Pseudomonadota > Alphaproteobacteria > Rhizobiales > Rhizobiaceae > Mesorhizobium_G > Mesorhizobium_G denitrificans. Next base: position 149,707 of record NZ_QURN01000011.1, read on the forward strand.
ATATCGCGGCTCGTGCGCGCTGGCAATCAGGACCAGCGGTCGTTCGGTTTGCCTGGCGCGCGTCCCCACGGGCCAGTGTTGGGGTCGGCCTCGGATTGGGACGTGCCCCAAGGACCGGCGGTTTCCGTCGGTTCGCCATAGGTTGGACCGGCTGGCGCTTGAGCGGTTGGTGCAAACGTGCCCGAATTGGCCATCGCTTCCAGTGCGGCGATACGGTTTTCGACGTTGGGGTGTGTCGAAAACAGATTGTCCATCCTCTCGCCGTGGAGCGGATTGTAAATGTACATATGCGCCATTGCCGGATTGCGTTCGGCAAGCGGGTTCTCGATGCGCTTCGCGGCTTGTGCGATCTTTGCAAGAGCGGACGCGAGCGCACGCGGATTACCTGAGATTTCCGCGCCTCGCTGGTCTGCCGAATATTCGCGCGTGCGACTGACAGCCATCTGAACGAGCATTGCAGCGAAAGGAGCGACCAAGACCGCGACAATGGTGCCGAGCGCACCTAGCGGATTGTTGTTGTTGCGATTGCCGCCAAAGAAGAGCGCGTAGTTTCCGATCATGGAAATAGCGCCTGCCAGTGTGGCCGTGATGGTCATGGTGAGGGTGTCGCGATGCTGGATATGTGCAAGCTCGTGCGCCATCACCGCGCCGACCTCTGCGGGTGTGAGGCGCTGGAGCAGGCCGGTCGTTGCCGCAACGGCTGCGTTGTTCGGATTGCGTCCGGTGGCGAATGCGTTCGGCTGAGGTTGGTCGATCAAATATGTTTTCGGCATCGGAAGGCCGGCGCGCTTCGACAAATCAGCGACGATTGCGTGAAATTCTGGAGCGTTCTGCGCGTTGACCTCGACTGCGTGGTTCATGCGCAGAACCATCTTGTCAGCATTCCAATAGCTGAACAGGTTCATTGCAGCCGCAATGAAAAAGGCGGTCATCATGCCGCCCTGCCCGCCAAGCATGTAACCAACGCCCATGAAAAGCGCAGTCAACACAGCGATCAGCATTGCCGTGCGTACGAGGTTCATACATTCCGCTCCCGAAAAGCTGGCCGCACCGTGCGCCCTTGCGCTATATGATGGTGGATGAACTCGCGCGTTTCAATGAAAAGCAAGTTGAATGACGAAAATGGATGACCCGAGCGGAATAGGCGAGAAGAAGGAGCCGCGACCCCTTAGCGAGGCTGCGCGCCGTGCGCTGGCGGAAGCCGCGGAGCGCCGCCGCCAGTACAAAGAAGCCGAGGCGAAAGTGCCGACTGAAAAGGGCGGCAGGGGAGGGCTTGAACCCGCACGCTATGGCGATTGGGAAGTGAAAGGTCTTACAAGCGATTTTTGATCGCTTGCGGCAGAGGAACTTAGCCCGCCTCCGTACGTTTGCATTGACGAACCTCCTTGAAAGATTGGTCCGCCGATGCACATTCGTCTTGGTTACGAAATCGAAGTGGCTTGCGACAGCCCAATGCCACTCGTTTCGCTGCTGGAGATTCATCCCGAACGACAGAACGACATCCTGTCTCAGTCGCCTGTTGAGACAACGCCGGACGTAAAGTGTGACAGTTACGCTGATCTCTACGGCAATATCTGCAGGCGCTTCCTCGTGCCGGCCGGAGATTTCCGTATTCGCTACGATGCCGTTGTGGGCGACAGTGGCGATCCGGAAGAGATAAATCCGTTCGCGCACCAATTGGCCGTCGAAGACCTGCCGTCAGATGCGCTCGGTTTCCTGCTTGGAAGCCGATATTGCGAAACGGATCACCTCTCGGACTTGGCTTGGTCGCAATTTGCGAATGTGCCGGCTGGATGGGCGCGCGTTCAGGCGATCTGCGACTACGTGCATAATCGGTTGTCTTTCGGATATGGCTACGCGCGCTCTACCCGCACCGCTGCGCAAGCGCATGAAGAACGGGTGGGCGTTTGCCGGGACTTCGCGCATCTGGCGATTACGCTATGCCGGTGCATGAATATTCCGGCACGCTATGTGAATGGCTATCTGGGGGACATTGGCGTGCCCGCCGACCCGGCACCAATGGATTTCAGCGCCTGGTTCGAAGCCTATCTCGATGGCAAATGGTACACGTTCGATGCACGCCATAACATTCCGCGCACTGGCCGCGTTGTCATCGCCCGTGGCCGCGACGCGACGGATGTTCCGCTTCTTCACACATTCGGTCGACACGAATTGAAGCTGTTCAAGGTGTGGACTTATGAGGAAAAGAGCGTTCCGTCCGTACAAATGCAACAGCGCGTTGACCGAACGCAATCGGCCCAGATTCTCGCGTAATTGTATCCGTTTGGTACGACCACACCTGTCTGAATTTGGCACAAACCCTGTATTTGGGTCGTTTTCGGGTCGAGCGCTGGAAGTATTTGTTTTCCTGCAAAAAGAATCCACCCAATAAAATCATATACTTGTATCGTTTGGGCTAAAATTGGCACGATGCCACAACCAACTGGCCCGGAACGTGCATTTAAATAGATAATTGCGGCGCTTGGGGCCGCAGGGGCGGGTGGGCCGCTAAGAGTAGCGAACTAGGGCCAGGTGAAGTCGCGCGTTTTCGGGGCAAATGGGGCGCGCTGACTACGGACCTAGCAAAGGGGCCGCTTCTTCCGACGGGGAGAGGCGGTCTCTTCTTTTTCAGTGGGTCGCATTGTGCGGATTTGCTGCCGGGTATGGCGTCGGCAACAAGATGATGAGGCCGCCAATCAAAAACAGCAGAATAGCTCCCATACCGAGATGGGTTGAACCTGTGACTGCCGTCACAGTGGCGACCATGAAAGGCGCCAGAAAACTTGTTGCGCGGCCTGCCAGTGCGTAGATGCCGAAATATCGACCTGCTTCTTCCGGCGAAACGCTTCTTGCGAGATAGGAACGAGACGAGGCCTGAACCGGGCCAAAGGCAATGCCGATCAGCAAGCCATAGAGAATATATGCTTTTTCTGCGTGGGAGGCGAATAGCCCTTCGCCCCCAGTTGCTGAGAAATGGATTGCGCCGAACAGCGTATAATCCGTTCCTGTCGAGACGATGCCCAGCGTCGCGATCGACAGAAGCACAATGGCAATGATGACAACAAGTTTGGAGCCGACGACCGTATCCAGCTTGCTGGCGACAAGGCAGCCAAATATCGCGATGATGTTCAGGATGATCCCGAACAGGCCGATTTCTGTGATGGTCCATCCAAACATCGCGGCGGCAAAAACGCCGCCAAGCGCGAGCAAGGCGTTGACGCCGTCCTGATAGACCATTCGGGCGATCAAAAAGCGAAGAATGCCGCTGCGCCCACGCACTTCCTTAAGCGTCGATTTCAGCTCGGCCAAACCCTCACGTACGGCAGGGCGAAGCGCCTTGCCGCGTGCGCCATCGGGGGTGAAAATGAACATCGGCAGGATGAATATGAAATACCAGATAGCGGATATTGGCCCGGTAATGCGGGCGTCTTCACCCTGAACCGGGTCCAAGCCAAAAAGCGGCTTGATGCCGATGAGTGTGAGGCCCGTTTGCGGTGATGCGGCAAGGCATAGGACGACGAAGATCAGCACTACCATTCCGCCCAGATAACCCAAACCCCACGCAAAATTCGAGATGCGGCCGATCTCGGCGGCGGGGACAAGCCGCGGCATCATCGAGTCATTGAAGACGGTTGAAAATTCCGCAGCAATGGATGCGAGGGAAAATGCCAGCAGCACCGGAATGAGCGGAGAGCCGGGGGCTGCGAACCACAGTGCCATAAGGCTCGTGATCTTGATCGCGGCAAAAAAGGCAATCCACGGCTTGCGCCGCCCCGTCTGGTCAGCGACGGAACCAAGAATGGGGGAGAGTATTGCAATGGCGAAGCCCGCAAGCGCGACGCCATATCCCCAAGCTGCCTGGCCCGTGACAGGATCACTGGCCATTCGAGAGACGAAATACGGCCCGAAAATAAAGGTGGTAACGACTGTGAAAAAAGGCTGCGCCGCCCAGTCGAACAGCATCCATCCCCATATGCCGGCCCGTGAGGACCGGCCATCGACCGAAGCGGCCATACGTCGCCTTTCTAGCCGGCTCAAAGGCCGGTCAGGTCGCCCATCAAGCCCGCCGCGACCGAAAGGCGGGATACCGTAAGTTCGCTGCCTTCTGTGAGTGCTTGCAAGCGTTCGCGCAACCGTATGATCCGCTCGCCGCCGGCATCAAGCCAAGCGGCGGCTGGCTGAGCGCTGTCGCCAAACTGTGTCAACGCACTTACGGCCATTCCGCGACGCGCGGCACTTGTCATGTCCAGCGCCCGTGTCAGCGCCAGCCCGTCATAATAATCTGCCGGGTTGAGCGCACGGGCGGCATCTTCGATGCGCCCGATGCGGAACGCTTCAGTGAGCACGAAGAAGGCCTTGGCCGCGCTGGTGATGTCGGCATTGGCTTGGCGCGCAACGAGCGCGATGTCCGGGATCAGTTCGCTCACTTCCGTGATCGTCAGCCGCTCGGCCAGCTTTTGCGGCACACCCGCTGCCAGATAGGTTTCCTGGCGCGCCAGGAGACGGTCGCGAGAGAAGTCCGGAAGCAGTTCCATCAGCTTCGGTTCGAGCGCCTTGCGTGCTTCCCGCAGTGCTGCGATTTGCGCGCCAAGAGGCGCGAACTCGTCGCCATTCTTGAGATCCCATGCGCTGGCCGAATGGATCAGGCGACCGACAGTCGAATAGAGATCGATCTGCAATTGCCCGTCGATCCGGTTGTCGAGTGCATCGATTTCTTTGAACAAGGCAGGCAGGTCGAAGCCGTCGCGGACAACTGCGAAGGCTCGCACCACCTCGCGCGGGCCGCGCTCTGTGGCGTCCTGCAGCTTTGTTACGAAAGAAGGGCCGCCGCGGTTGATGACGTCGTTAGCGAAGACGCGCGCGATGATCTCGCGACGCAGACGGTGACCCTCGATATCCTGCTTGTACTTCTTTTCCATGCGGTCGGGGAAATAAGCCATCAAATCGCGGTCGAAATGGCTGTCGTCCGGCACATCGCTTGCCACGATTTCGGAGAAAAGCACGATCTTGGCATAGGCCAGCAAGACGCCAAGCTCCGCGCGGGTGAGTGGCTCACCCCTCAATTCGCGTTCAGCAAGAGCGGTTGGCGACGGCAGGTTTTCAACCGCACGGTCCAATAGTCCACGCGACTCCAATACGCTCATGAAACGCGCCTGATGTCCGAGATCGAGCATGCCGCGCTTGCGCGCAATAGAAAGCGCCAGTGTCTGCTCATAATTGTTCGATAGCACCAGTTCAGCGACCTGATCGGTCATTTCGGCCAGCAACTTGTTGCGCGCCGGACGGGTGAGCGCGCCACGGCGCATTGCGCCAGCAAGTGCAATCTTGATGTTGACCTCGACGTCCGAAGAGTTGACGCCGCCGGAGTTGTCGATGGCATCGGAATTGCACGCACCGCCAAGCAAGCCGAACTCGATGCGCGCGCGCTGCGTCACACCCAGATTGGCGCCCTCGCCGATAACTTTTGCTCGAACCTCGGCAGAGGTTACGCGGATCGCGTCGTTGGCGCGGTCCCCGACTTCCTGATTGGTTTCCGCTGTCGCGCGGACATAGGTGCCGATGCCGCCAAACCAGAGCAGATCGACATTCGCCCGCAGGATTGCGTTCATGATCTCGGTAGGCGAAGCGTTGGTCTTGGTCAGCCCGATAGCGGCCGCGGCCTGTGGTGTCAGCGCAACCGATTTCTGGCTTCTCGAGATGATCATGCCGCCCTCTGACAGCGTGGACTTATCGTAGTCCTGCCAGCTTGAGCGCGGCAGAGCGAACATGCGCTTGCGCTCGGCAAACGAAATCGCTGCATTCGGGGTCGGGTCGATGAAGATGTCGCGATGATCGAAAGCTGCAATCAACTGGGTCTGTTCGGACAGAAGCATGCCGTTGCCGAACACGTCACCCGACATATCGCCGACACCGACAGTGGTGAATGGCGTGGTCTGGATGTCGCGGTTCATCTCGCGGAAGTGACGTTTCACCGCTTCCCACGCACCGCGTGCGGTGATGCCCATTTTCTTATGGTCGTATCCGGCTGAACCGCCTGATGCGAAGGCATCATCGAGCCAGAAGTGATGGGCGGCGCTGATGCCGTTCGCGGTATCCGAGAATGTCGCGGTGCCTTTATCTGCGGCAACGACGAAATATGGGTCGTCGGTGTCGCGGCGCACAACGTCAACTGGCGGGATGATCGTGTTGCCGTCGAGATTGTCTGTGACCGAAAGCAGGCTGGAAATGAAATTGATGTACGCGGCGGTGCCAGCGGCGAAAACTGCATCACGCGAGCCGCCGGTCGGCAGACGCTTCGGAAAAAAGCCGCCTTTCGCACCGACAGGGACGATCACAGCATTTTTGACCTGCTGTGCTTTTACCAACCCGAGAACCTCAGTGCGATAGTCCTGCGCGCGGTCCGACCAGCGCAAACCGCCGCGTGCAACCGGGCCGAAACGCAGATGCACACCTTCTACCTCGGGTCCGTAGACAAAAATCTCGCGCCAGGGACGCGGTTCCGGCAGGCCGTCGATTGAGCGAGGGTCGAGCTTGATTGCCAGCGAACGCGGCTGACCGGGTTCGACAGGCGCGAAATGGTTCGTGCGCAGCGAAGATTCTATCAGGTTCACATAGCGCCGGATGATGGTGTCGTCATCGATGTTCGGAACATCGTCCAGCGCATCCTTGATCTTCGCTTTCAGATGCTTCGCGGTTATTTCGCCATCCTTTTCGGACGGGTTGAACTGCGCAACGAAGAGCGCATGCAGCCCGCGTGCGATTTCGGGATAGCGGTTTAGCGCTGCGGCAATGAAATCCTGGCTTTGCGGAATGCCCGCTTGTTGAAGATAGCGGCCATAAGCCCGCAAAATCCCGAGTTCAGAGGGGCTCAGGCAAGCGGTTTGCGCCAATGAATTGTAGCCATCATTGTCTGCTTCGCCGTGCCAGACAGAGAGGAATGTCTGCTCGAACAGAATGCCTTCGTCGGTGAGGTCCAGCGGCTTTCCGAAGCCGCTTTCCAACTGCATGTCATGCACAAAAACCGGCTCGGCGTTTTCATCCGCGACTTCGAACGTGCGCTCACTGATGACGCGGAAGCCCATGTTTTCGAGCAAAGGAACGCGCTGCGAGAGCGCGACCGGTTGGCCGAAATGGTAGATCTTCAAGGAAGCTTCGGTCGGCTTCTGCCCCGGTGCGCGGTAGAAGTCTGTTTCGATTGCGTTTTGTGTGTCCAACGCAGCAATGCGGCGCGCGTCGACAAGCGCTTCGGCGGGGGTGAAGGTGTTGCGATAACTCTCGGGGAAGCGGTTTGCCATGCCCACGAGTTGCATGTCTTCTTCAGTGCCCGTAGATGCCTCACGAACCGCGTCTTCCCACGTCCGCACAATGTTGAGGATACCCGCCTCGATGATTGCGGGGTCGATCTTCGGTGTCTTGCCGCCGGAGCGCCCGATAATGAAATGGACGCGTGCGAGTCCGCCCTCTGGAAACGCCGGATAGTATGCCGACAGGCGGCCATCAAAGATGGTCTTGAGATAAGTGCCGATCTTTTCGCGCACATGCGAATCATAATGATCGCGCGGAACGAAGACGAGGACCGACACGAATCGGTCGAACTGGTCGACACGCACCAGAGCGCGCACGCGTGGGCGGTCCAGCAGGCCGAGCATTGCGTCGGCGTGTTTGCGCAGAATAGGCACCGAAATCTGGAAAAGCTCGTCGCGCGGGTAGGATTCCAGCACGTTTAGCAATGCTTTGCCGGAGTGGTCGCTGCGATCGAAACCCGATTTGGCTAGTACGGCTTCGGCTTTGGACCGAAGGTAGGGGATTTTCACGACCGAGCGCGTATACGCCGTGGACGTGAAAAGCCCCACGATCCTTAGCTCGCCAGCAAGCGCACCCTTATTGTTGAAAATCTTTATCCCGATGTAGTCGAGATAGGCGCGACGATGGACCATCGATTTCGCATTGGCCTTACTAACCAGCAGAGGGTCGGGGCCGTATAGAAACGTTCGCACCTCTTCGCTCGTTGTCGCGCTGCTGTGCGCGTCGCGGCGCAATACTGTGACTTCCGGGTCACACAGAATGCCCAGACCTGGTTCCTTTGAGCGCGTCAGCGTGCCGCTCTCTTCGGTGCCGGAATATTTGAACTCCCTCATTCCGAGGAATGTGAAATTGTCGTCGCGAAGCCATTCGAGGAAGGCGATAGCCTCATCTACCGCATGCTTTTCTAGCGGGACGGGCGTGTATCGAAACTGCGAGATTGCCTGATCGAGACGCGCGAGCATCGGCTTCCAGTCGTGAACGACTGAGCGAATCTGCTTGACCAGCTTTTCCAGATTCTGATGCAGCGCCTCGGCCTGTTCGGCGCTCAAGCGGTTGACGTGAATATGGATGACGCTGACCTTATCGGCATCATGGTCGCCCTTAAGCGCCGACTCAGCCAAGATTTTCTCGACGCCGCTTTTGCCATGCTCAACGGCCAAGACCGGATGGGTGACAAAGTGCGGCTGGCCGGCTGTGTCGGTCACTTCGCCGAGAATTGAATCGAACAGAAACGGCATGTTGTCGTTGACCACGGTCACGACCGTTGTCGGCTTGCCGTTCAAAGTAACGGCAGGATCGGAATCGATGGCGATAACGCTATCCCCACGACGATGACGCGCAAGGGCTTGCTCGGCCAGTTCTGACGCGCGGGCAAGCGCACCTTTCTCATAAACCGCGACGTCTTCAGCGGAAGCGCGGTCCAGCAGATAATGCATGAAGCCCGTCAGCTTATGGGCTTCCGGCTTGCTGGGCGTTTTCGGTGATTGCTTGCGGCTGCTTCTCGACTTAGAGGATGCCGATTTTTGCTTGGCGTCCATCTTTCCCTCCCGTCCTTGTCGCTGATCTGATGCTGCCGGCATTTTGGCACGCCCAGACGACATTTTTTCGATATGCTAGACCAATCAGGCCGTATTTGGCGACCGCTCATTCGGATATGCCTGAAAAAAGTGCAATAGCTATATAAGAGGATACTTAATATGCCTTCTCATATCACGGCGCTGTCACTCGAAACTGGCGAACTGAGCGACGGAACAAGGGCATATTTCGATAAATGCGTTGAAAAGCTCGGCATGGTGCCGAATGTTCTGTGGGCGTACGCATTCGATGAAAAGAAGCTGCGCGCCTTCACCGATACGTACAACGACCTGATGCTGGGCGAATCAGGTCTATCCAAACTTGAGCGCGAAATGATCGCGGTCGCCGTGTCTTCGGTGAACCACTGCTATTATTGCCTGACGGCTCATGGCGCCGCTGTGCGGCAGCTTTCGGGCGACCCGGCGCTCGGTGAAATGATGGTGATGAACTATCGCGCTGCGGACCTGTCTCCACGGCATAAGGCAATGCTCGATTTTGCCGTGAAGCTGACTGAGAAGCCCGCCGAAATGGAAGAAGCCGACAGAGCGAAGTTGCGCGAGGCCGAATTTTCGGACCGCGACATATGGGACATCGCCTCCACGACCGCGTTCTTCAACATGTCGAATCGCGTTGCCGCAGCTGTCGATATGCGCCCGAACGACGAATATCACAGCATGGCACGCTAGAAGCCAAGTTCGCGGACGAATACGCGACCAATCCAGCGCCAAAGCCGCGATGCTGCACTTTCCGGCTTTGCGTCGATAAGCAAGGTGCCGCGTATGGTCTGGCCGATTGGGGTTGATGTCGCTGGCGTTTCTGCGCGCACAGCGTAATGGGCCGTGACCGGCGCCAATGTCTTGTTTGCTTGTTGATAGACCGCAATGGGACCGCCATTGACGGAAGCCAGATCGGGCAGGTCGATACGGGTGACGCCATACGTGCTTACGCCAACCAGGGTGGCGTCGAGCTTTCCGCGGCTGAGGTCGGCGGGCACGAATACCGTTTTCGCGCCATCTTCAAGACGCGCGCGGTCATCGCCTTCGACATAGCCACGGATAGCGAGCGAACCTGTACTTTCGAGATAGCCGAGCTGCTGGTTGCGCCCTACCCATCGACCCTCCACAATTCCTGAATTTATGTCGGCGATGCGCCCGTCAAACGGCGCGCGTACAATGAGCTTGCTTTCGCGCTCCTCCAGCCCTGCACGCTGCGCCTGTAGCGATGCAAGCTGACTTTGAATGGTTCCGCTTTGCGCGCGGTCTTCGGCTTCTGCGCCGATACGGGAAAGGCGCAGTTCGGCAAGCGAAATTTCGATCTCGGTTAGCTTGCGCTCATGCGCGGTAGCTGGCGATTCAATCTCGAAAAGCACGTCGCCTTTGTGTACCTCTTGTCCACGTATGACGCGGACAGCGGTGATTTTGCCCGGCTCTTCAGGATAAAGGCGAGCAAACAATTCCGGCTGCAGAATGGCGGGGGCTGTGACGCGGCTCGATACCGGCAGAAAGACGAAGGCGATTGCGGCTGCAAAAATCGCCAATGAAAAATATGTGCGGCGACGGGACAGGATTTCATGTCGCATGGCGAACCATTCCTTGATTTCGCTCCAGACGGGACGGATCAGGAAGAATCCGACCTCAACCGCGAAAAGCATGATGCCGACGATTTTGATGAAGAAGTGATAAACCAGCAGCGCAATGCCGATATAAAGCAGAAGCCGATAGATCGTGGTGGCTATGGCGTAGGCGGTTAGAAAAAGATCGATCCTGCGTGGGAAATATTCGGGCGGTTCTGCGCCCAAATCGAACAGAAACTCACGAATGCGCCATTTCAGGTGGCGGAACGCGCGGGGCTGAAGGTTCTCGATGCCGACCGCATCGGCGAGAATATAATAGCCGTCAAAGCGCATGAATGGATTGGTGTTGACGACGAGGCTGAGTATCCAGCCAATAGCCGCAAGCACGAAAACAGCGCTGCGCAGCGGGCCGTCTGGCAGAAACGACCATGCGAGAAGCGCATAGGCCGCAACTGCGAACTCGACGAGCATTCCAGCCGAATCGATGGCTAGCCTTTGACGCCGTTGCTTGAGCCGCCATGCATCCGATACGTCTGTGTAAAGCAGGGGCATCAACACCATCATGGCGAAGCCCATTGTGGGAACGCGACAGCCATAACGGTGCGCGACATAGGCGTGGCCAAGTTCGTGCAGCGACTTGATAAAGCCTACTGAAAGCAGGGAGATGATCGCGCCTTCAAGCGTGAAGACATAAGGGAAAGTGCTCTTGAACGCCTCCCATTGTCTTGAGACCAGATAGAGGCCCATCAGCCCGACGATGACGGTGAACATCAGGAAAGTGCGGGAGAACAGTGGCGCGACGATCGGCCATGTCGCGCGCAGGAACGGCGTCGGGCGGACCAACGGCACTTTGAAAAACAGGTAGTTGTGTACCAGTCGCATAAAGAGCGAATGGCGCGGCTTCGACGCAGCATGCAGCGGACGCCACGAGCCAGACGATGGTGTTGTGAAAAAGAACCCCGAATCGAGCAGGCGGGTGGCGGTCGTGATTTCCTCGGGTGTGGCTTCTCGCCCGAAATTTCTCGCGACCATTATCATGAGCTTGGCGACGCTGCCCGCGCGGTTCCAGAGCGAAAGCAGTTGGAACATCTCGTAGGTGATGCGGAAGAAACGGTTACGGATCGGGTCCAGCACGATCCACACAGGCGCACCGGAATAGCTTACGCCGCCGCGCACGATTTGCAGGTCTTCCCGCAGCGGTGGCAGCGGGATATCGGCGGGTGCAGCTAGATCCCCAGCCATTGCCGCACTGCCGCGACGGGACGTCGGAACAGGTAGAACGCGAGCGGCACCTTGTCTCCGTAGAGTTGGGCCGTTCCGCGTGTGCCGAGCCTGGTTGCTGCATCGCCATCGAACTGCGCGTAGATGCGATAGGCCAGTGTGTTGTTTTCGATGGTCTGCGCTTCGAATGAAATCGTGCGGACTTTTGCGTCTACGGGCTTCAAGGGGTTGGAATCCAGAAACGCGCGTACTTTTGCGCCTTGCTTGAGCGCGATGGCATCCGCCACGGGCACGTCGACTCGCAGTTCCAGCTTTGCTGGGTCTGCGATTTCCATGATGCGCTCGCCGGTTGCCACAGGCCGACCGACCCAATCGCGCGGATCGCCAAACACGGCTACGCCTGTCGCCGGAGATTTAATCTCGGTGCGAGCCAGCATGTCTCGCGCGTAGTCGCGCTTCGCCTCGGCCAGCGCTAACTCGCTGCGCGAAACGGCAAGTTCGGCGCGCATACGTGGATCCGTTACGGCGCTTTGCGTTACCTGCTTGAGCCTTGCCTCGGCGACGGCGATGTTTCGCTCTGCGACGGCAAGTTCATTGCGCAATGTTGTCGAGGCAAGCCGCAGCAGCGGTTCGCCTTCATGGACCGATTGATTTGGCGCGACGAGAATGTCCTCGATTACGCCATCCATGGACGGCGCGACGACACGCGGGCTAACCGACGTTACTTCAGTGGGTGCAAGAATGGTAAGCGGAACCGGGATTGTACCCGCGACGACCGCCGCAACGGCAAGCGCGGCAACAAGCCATCCAATTTTCAACCTCGGCAGAACCTTGCGTTTGCCTACGAGCGCCAGCCACGAATGCGCGTATGTCTCGGCAAGGCGAGCGGCGACGATGGAGTCCTGCTCGATCCAAGGCACTTCGCGAGACATGATCATTCCGGCGAATGGGACGCCTTCGCGTGTCAAGAGCGGAACCCATGACATAAAGCGGAAGGGATATTCCTTGTGCTCCGGATCTTCCGGTGGGCAGTAGGCCGGCAGCACGAATTCCCGGACCTTCGCCAGGCCGACATCAGCATCGAGCGCACGCACCACGCTTTCGATCCAGCGCAATCTGGGTGAATCGCGATCGATTTTACTGATCGAGGAGACTTGGGCGATGCGCGGCTTTCCGCTGCTGAGCGTGAGCAGAAAAATCTGCCTCGCACGCGCCAATTTCATGGTTTCGTTGGCAATCGCGAATTGAAGCTCGCCGACCGTTGCGGCGCGCCGTGCTTCGGATTCTGCCTTGAGAAGCAGTTCGATGCCGCCGCCCGCGGCCTGCTGCGGTGGAGTAAATCCCTGCGCCGGAGGGGAAACGGAAATTACTCTCTCGGCGGTTTTTGGTTCTGCCATTTGAGATTCAACCGTTGGGTTGCGTGAAGCGAACTGGTCCGCTCATGCCGGGCAGGATGCCGCTAGCCGGGTCGGTGAACCGGCCAATAACCTTGATTGTCTGGCTGACCGGATCGACAACGGGCGCAATCGCCGCCACCTCGGCATTCAACGTTTCAGCCTTTTCTTCGAGGCTCATCGTGAATTTATCTCCGGGCTTCAGCCAGCGCATCCAATTGGCAGGCAGCAGCATTTCGATTTCCAGAGCGTCGTCACTGACAATTTGCATCAAAGGCTTGGTGCGATCGGTGAGTTCGGCGACGTTGGCGGTCTTTGCTGCAACGCGCCCATCGAAAGGAGCCTTGATCTCGCATTGCTTGATCTTGATGCGGAACGTATCGACTTCCGCCGCGGCCTGATCTGTCTTGGCTTTTGAAAGCTGGACTTCAAAGCGACCGACCGCATTCAGCTTGGCCAGCCGCAAATTGTTGTCGTACGTTAGTTGCTCGGCTGCCTGCCGGGCTTCAGACGAGCGCAACTCGGCGCGCAAGCCATCGCAATCGAATACCGCGAGCGTGTCGTCCTTCTTAAAGCTCTGCCCTTCACGGAAGGGAAGCTCGACGATGCGGAATCCGAGATCGCTGGATATGGTGGCTTCGTTAACCGCTTTGACGATGCCGCGCAGCGACGGCGCATCATCCTGCGCAGAGGCTGATAATGGATGTGCAGCGAGCATCGCCATGGCAGCGATGAGGCAACAGGATGCTCGCAATTGCTTCGGCCAGACCTTCATTCGGCCTCCTCGCCTATTCGGCGGACGCCACCTGCAGCTTTGGTGCGTTGCCCCGTTCTGTCCACATATCACGCAATTGACGCGCTACCACATCGACCGGCTGCGTAAGGTCGATGCCCACTGGGAACGGGTTTATACCAAGCGAAGCGTAAACATTTGCATACGCATTTTGCAGATCTGCATAAACCATGTCTGCCTTGGCATCAGCCAGCAAGGTATTCATTTCCTCACGGATGAGCAATTGCTGGCTGGTTTTGTCGGCCTGTGTCTCCGCACGCACCTGCTTGAGAATCCGATGCTGCACATTTGAAAGCGCTGCAGCCGTGCCGTATGACTTGCGCAGATGCGCGTGGCGCACGCGGCTGATATTGACCTGCGTCATGACAGCCATGGCCACGGACAGGGCGCGCTTGTCCAGAACTTCCTCGGAAGCTTGCGAGCGCGCCTTTACCGCTGGCATGCTCATAAGTTTCAACAGATTCCAGCTGACCTTCGCGCCGTAAGAAACCCATTCGTTCTGCGCGATGAACTCGTTTGAATCGTAGTTGAGCCCGGCGTAGAGATTGAAGCTCGGCAGAAGCTGCAGCAATGCGGCCTGCACTTCCTTGTCGTTTACGCGAATCTCATAGTTGACTTCGCGCATTTCCGGCCTGTTCGCCGCAGCGACGAGATAAAGCTGACCCGGATCGTTCGGCAGGTTCAGCTTGATATTGCCTCTCTTTGGCGCAACCAGGTTGAAAGGCGTGCCCGGGCGGACATTCATGAGCGCCGCAAGTTGGCTCTTTGCAAGGCTGAGTTCGTTCTCAAGCGACTCGATCTCACGCTTAACTTCAATAAGTTCGCGCTCGTAGGTGAGGGCAATCAACGGCGAGGTGTCGCCAGAAGCTGAAAGCGAGCGCGTTTCGCGCAGCGCCTGCTGGACGCGGCCCTCAAGACCACGCATGCGGTTTACGAGACGATCATAGCTGACTGCGCGCCAATAGGCTGTTCGGACATCTTCAATTACGCGATTGACGATCTTACGCTTGGCTTCGACCTGAATGAGTGCCCGATCGGCCGCTTGTTGAGCGCGGACATAGGAAAGGCCGAAGTCGAGAATATTCCAAGAAAAGGTCAGGTCAGACGTGAGAATGTCCGGATCGCGCGTCGAAGGCGTCGTGTCGTCGGCATCGTTTCTGCCGGCATAACCTGAACTGGCGACGAGATCGGGTAGAGTTGCGTAATTTGCGAGATTGATATCGCGCAGCCTAAGCGCAGCCTCCATGACCTCGACTTGAACGTCCAAGTTGTATTTGAGCGCTCTCGCCATTGCTTCATAGAGGTCAACAGAGCCGCTGATCGGCTGCTGATTGGCATCAGCGCGCGACAGTTTATCCGAACCAAATGCGAGATTGTCAGCGTCTGAAAGCTCTTTTGGCTTCACTGCGCAGCCGCTGACGGTGAGAATGAGCGCAATGGCGATTGCCAGTTTTCTGCTGGATTTCGTCATATTGCTCACCACCCGCCCTCAAACCATACGCAGCACTTTGCCACGCGAAAGCGCGTCAAAGAGCATTCAACTAAATGGCTACTATTTTAAAGTTGCAGCGACTTCCAGCGTGGCGGCAGCAAAGAATCGCAGAATCCGCATTTGCGTTGCATCGAATCCACATAAATCAGGCTCAACGCAGTTAATCATGGGTAACTTTTCTCATGATATAATATTTTATTTGCAGTAAATTTGTTTACCTACGATGTGTAAGCCGACTGGTATCAATGCTGGTGGTCGGGTTGTGTCCGACCTTCGGTTTCATATCTGGATCTGGTGGCGGCCATCCAATGAACGAACGATTTTCTCATTCAAGGGATCGCGCGCGAGCGCGCAAAAAGGCTGGGTCCAATGGCTCTCGCTTCGGCGATATGCTCATGGAGCTGGAGCAGCGCATAGCATTCGATGCAGCGGCTGGCGAGCATGCGGAAGCGGCTGCTGAGCGGCATTCGCCCAATGTCGAAAAACAACCTGAGCACGATTTTTCGGCCTTGGCCAAAGCGCTTGAGGCTCGTGGCAACGCTCAGGAGAATAGATCTGAGAACATACCATCTAATGCGTCGACACATCGTCGTGACGATTCTTCAAATGGCAATGTCGATAGAGATCGCGAATTGGGGCGGCGCGGTGCCTCCGGAATCACGCACGAGGAACACCGCGGCGAGCTTGGGTCGCGCAATTCTGACCATCACTTGCGCGCAAGTCTCGATATTCCCAACGTGCAGGAAAGCACTATTCGTTCGCACGATTCAGGGCTTCGGAGCTTCCAGGACGGAAATCGGCCTGCTTCGGACACTGCTCATCGCGGAAATGAGCGACATAACGTGATTGCTGACGAGCAAATCGGTTTTCTCGACGGCAATCACAGTACAAGCAGCTCCGCAAGAGAGATCGTATTCGTCGCCGGCGATATTGAAGACAAGGACTCGTTGATCGCCAGCTTCGGCAAGGATGTCGAGGTTGTGACGCTTGATCCTACCAAGGATGGCGTGGAGCAGATAGCAGCGGCATTGAAAGGCCGCACAGGCATTGAAGCCATTCACATTCTGTCGCACGGCGGAGAAGGGCAGCTTTCGCTTGGAACGGCGTCACTTACCGCCGACAGCATGCAGGGCGAGTATCTCGACGAACTGACGGTAATTGGCCATGCCTTGTCTGCGGACGGCGATATTCTGATTTATGGCTGCGATTTCACGGCTGGTGACGCCGGGTTGCGCGCTGCCATCGTGCTTGGCGGAATCACCGGTGCTGATATTGCGGCCTCCACCGACACGACCGGCCATGTTGATCTTGGCGGCGATTGGGATCTGGAAACGCATGTTGGCGCTATTGAAGCCGCTGCAATCGACCCGACCGACTGGCACCATGCGCTGGTCCAGACCACAATCAATCCTACAGGCGGTACGCTCGGAACTGGTGCCGACGGTTTGCGCATCTATGTGGGCAATACAGGACAGCTTCAGGTTACCTATAAAGGCCTGACGCAATTCTACAGCCCGAACGTGACAGACACGAGCACGAGCCTTTTCAACGGCATCTTTCTCGCATATGGCAATCGGATTCTCGGGCCCAGTACATCCGTGACAAACATCGTCGACACCGTGTGGCAGTCGGCTGGTGCACAAACTCTGACGGGTGCGGGTACAGAAGCTAACCCCTACGTCGTTACTACCCGTCTCTATTATAATATCGGTGGCACTTCCGGCTATGACGCAGGCACGGACCTGCTCGTCCAAATCGAGACAATCTACGCATCTCCGAATGCCTTTTTTACTCAGAACGTAACGGTAACTCCGCCAACGGCAAACGGACAAATTATCAAGTATTATCATACACTTGATACTTATTTGGCGGGCGTAGACGCGGGGCCTGCATTTTCGCTGGATCCCAGCCTTGCAATCAACAATATCACCGACGGAGACCCTTCTTACGTTGGTGTGCGTCGAGGCATCGGCACAAGCACCGAAGCTGTTGTCGGCTTTGCGGAAGTTGAAGGTAGCCCCCTTCAGTTCGATCACTACTATTCAGCGGTCTACAACGGCATGTACGCCAGCATGGATAATGGCGGCGACTTGGCCAATACGTGGAACACGAATCCGAGTACCGACAACGGTATCGCGGTTCAGTTCACGCTTGGTGCGATCACAACCGCGCAAACCTTCAGCTATCGGATCGCATTTGACGGCGACACGACACTCGACCTCGACGCCAACAACAGCACGGCTACCGGGACAAGCTATGTCGGGACCTTCCAGGCAACGACCGGTAGTCAGGTTGCCGTGGTCGATACGGATATCGATATCACCAATGTTATTGGTGGCATTGCTGACGCAACAGTCACGCTGACGAATCCGCAAAGCGGCGATGTGCTGACCGTAGACGACAGCTCTTTGCCTGCGGGCATAACGGTGACTGTGCACTCGGCTTATTCGGTTACGATTGCCGGTGTCGCTGACGCCGCCGCATATGAAGCAGCGCTTCAGACTATCAAGTTCTCGAGCACGAGCGGTGTCACTTCGACGCGCAGCTTTACCGTTGCGGTGCATAACCAGCTTAACTCAGTCACAACGACCGCCACAGCTACGTTGAACGGAAACTTTAGTCCCGTCGTGGACCTGAACTCGGGTCTGACAGGTATCGTTCAAACCAACAATATCGTTGCGAACGGTGACTTCGCAGATTATGCGGACAAGCCTTATGGCTGGACTGAAGGCGGCTCAGGCACAGCAACCGACAGTGGAGTGACCGGTCGCTATGCCTTCACATCGAATAATGCTGCGACCCTTACACAAGACGGGCTGACAGGGCTTAATGTCGGGCCGGGTCTGAACGGTGCTGGCCAAATTACGCTCGATATCGGCTGGGTGAACAGTGCCACGAGTTCGCGCACGTTCGAAATTCAGGTTGCCGGTGTTGTGTATGCGCGCCTCACCACTGGCGCCGCGGTAACGAGCGGCGCCATTGCCTATCTCAATGGCGCAACTAACGCTGCCGGGACCACCGCCACAACGGCGATCACAGCGATGGGTAGCGGCACCGGAACGCTAACTTCGATCATCATAAATCTGCCTGCTGCGGTCGCTGCATCGGGCAGTCTTGTTTTCAGCGGCAGCAATGCCGGGGATGACGTCTATATCGACAATGTACGGCTGCGCACAAACATCACCTCCATGGTGGACCAGACGGCAGGTTCAAACTGGAACGCGACTTACACTGAAAACGGCTCACCGGTCGCGATTTCTGATACCGACAATGATGTTCGCGACGGCGATAGCGCCAATATGGCCTCCGGCGTTGTGACGATCACAAACGCGCAGAGCGGTGACCGCCTGTTGGTCGGAGGCTCGGCAGCTGCTTCGGGTACTATCAACGGCATCAGCTATACAAATACGGGCTCGGTCGTTACGCTTACTGGTTCTGCCACGAAGGCGAACTATGCCGCCGCAATCCGGGCCATCACGTTTGAAAACACGACTGACAATCCGGGATCTGTCACCCGCGACATAACTGTTACGGTAAATGACGGCACCACAAACTCTAGCGCCGCGCACGCGTTTATAACGGTGGTCCCGGTAAACGACGCGCCGGTGGATGCAAATGAAACCAATTCGGTAATCGAAGATACGACGCTTTCCGTAGCTGCCCCCGGAGTGCTGGCAAACGCCACAGATCCCGACGGGGATACCATGACCGTTTCGCAGTTCGTTTGGAACAGCGTGACCTATGCAGCCGGTGCAACCGCAACCGTTTCGGGCGTGGGGCAGCTCACCATCAACGCCAATGGCAGCTACAGCTTTGTTCCGGTCGCAAACTACACCGGAGCAATCCCCGTGGCGACTTACACGGTGTCAGACGGAAATGGCGGCACCGATACATCCACGCTGACGCTCACGATGACAGCGGTTAATGACGCACCGGCGGGTGCGGACAAGACGATCACCACCAATGAGGACACGGCCTATACATTCGCTGTTGCCGATTTCGGCTTCAGCGATCCGAACGACAGCCCGGCCAATGCATTCCAGGATGTGATTATCACCACGCTTCCGGCCAGCGGCACGCTGCTTTTGAACGGTGTTGCGGTGACGGCTGGTCAGGTGATCACGGTTGCGCAGATCCCGACACTGACATGGACGCCGCCGGCCAATGGCAATGGCACGGCTGTGTCGAGCTTCACCTTCCAGGTTCGCGACAATGGCGGCACGGCCAATGGCGGCCAGAACACCGACCAGACGCCGAACACCATCAGCTTCAATGTGACGTCGATCAATGACGCACCGGCGGGTGCGGACAAGACGATCACCACGAATGAGGACACGGCCTATACGTTCGCCGTTGCCGATTTCGGCTTCAGCGATCCGAACGACAGCCCGGCCAATGCATTCCAGGATGTGATTATCAC
>NZ_QURN01000012.1 GCF_003403035.1 Mesorhizobium denitrificans
ACCGTATTGACCCCAGCATGACTCGAAATCCATAATCAGAGGTGGCTCACTTCTCGATGGAAAACCCGGCTCACTTCTGAGTGGAAATCAACAGAACGCCCTCGGGCAGCCTTTGCCTCGGTACATTTCAAGCTCGAAGAAATACGCCCGCCCCTCCTTGTGCAGATGCTATCTGCCATGGCCAAGGACGGAAACGACAAGCCTGGCGAGTACCAGCTGCACGACTACGACGTGCAGCGTGCCTTCCAGATGCTGAATCGCAACCCGGACGTCCCTTCAGAGGAAAAGGCCGGGCTGGAGTTCGCATACCTTGACGTTCTGGCGCGCTCTTTTCGAGGTGAAGATGGCCACCAGATTCCAAACCTCGAGCGCTACATCGAGGAACACCCTGAGATGTTCGTGCAGGCGGTCGTGTGGGCGTATAAGCGCGAAGACCGCGGCGAAGATCCTCCCGAGTTTCGCATTACCGAAGGCCGCGAGCATCTGGCAAAGCGTGGATACCGCCTCCTTGAAGCCATTAAGCGCATCCCCGGTCAGGATAAGGCGACCGAAGAGGAACAGCGCAAAAAGCTCGCGGAGTGGGTTGCGGCGGTAAGGAAGTCTTGCGCCGAACTCGACCGCACGGCAATCGCGGACGTGTGCTTGGGCAAGCTTCTCTCCAACGCGCCCGCTGGCAAGGATGGCGTGTGGCCGAACGAGGTTGTTCGTGATGTGATGGAGGATTTGCAGTCCGAGGACGTCTCCAGCGGCGCCCGTACGGGCCTCTATAACGCGCGCGGCGTCCATTGGCGCGGTGAAGGGGGCGGTCAAGAACGGGAACTCGCGGACAAGTATCGCAACTGGGCCGACGCCTTGCAGTTCACGCATCCCTTCGTGTCGTCTTCGCTACTGATGTCGATGGTCAAAACGTATGAGCGGGAAGCCGAACAACAGGACACCGAAGCCGGGATACGACGGCGGTTGAGGCACTAATGGAGGGGAATCTCGTATGCTTCAATGGTCCTCTTGGTTGGCTCAGGAATTGAGCTTTTGATCGCGCTCTCCCGCAACGTTCGCCAGCGCTAAAAAACAGAAACCAGCCAGTGTTGTTAATGTCCGCTTTCGGGAAATATGCTGGCTGATCAAAGCGTCGGTTATGGGGGCGCAAAATCACCGATCGTGCCCTAAAGCAAGCACGGCAAGCACGGCTGCGTTACGTATGATAGTGTCCCTCATCACACATTGGAGAGGGGTATGAAGGAAGGTCCGATCGAACCACCGAAGCAACATCCAAAACGCGCCCTAGCGCGTGGCGTTGTCGAAGGCGCCGTTGAGATCATTCCTGGCGCAAGCCTCCTCACCAACATCTATGCTGTTACCCATCCGCCGATCGAGGAATTAGAAAGGCAGCGATGGGAAGTGGACATGAGCCGCCGTTCGAATGAGCAGGACGAGCTCTTAAAGCGCCTTGTTGGTGCACACCTCCGGATGCGTGCCAATCACCAGCGCGCCAATGACGCACAGCAGCTTTTTTTCATCCGAGGCGGCATGGTCAGCACGCTCGAGGCCATCGCGCGCGACGGTCTGTCCGCCCGCACCGAAGCGGAGCTTCGTCAGAAATTCGCGAAGACGACAAGCGATGTCGAGGAGTTGCTCGAAGGCTTGGATGCAGCGCTCGGTAGCATGAGCGATGACAAACGGAACCGTGAGTTCGTCGACATCCTGCGCGAGACGGTCTTTGGGTCCTTCGGCAAATCCTCGATCCGCAACGATATCTATCAGTTGCTGCACGCCGGCAGACAGTCGATCGAGTGGCAGCGAAACGCGGCAGCTGACCTGTGTGAGCGCATTGACCGGTTCAATGCCAACCTTGCCCGCTTAAGCAACTACGCGATGGCGTCGGGAGATTTATGAACCTTCCCCCAGTGACCCGGCACTCCGCTGCGAACGCGAGAGTGCTCGCTCGTTAGGATGAATCCTGATCACCTTTGTAACACGGCTGGGCATCGACGTCTGCTCTGAGACGATGACAACGACCCCTGCAGCGTCCGAAAAGCTGACGACTTGGCCAATCAATGTCGTGAGCCATCGGCTATGTACTCGATCCGCGCTGGCTATGGAAAACGGCCGATTGCGGTCGCCATCACTTCTCTTTCTCCGGTGGAGTCGGCCAATGGAAGATAGGGTCTTCACCTCCGACGCCCTCGAGAGATTGCAGAATGTCAGACATACGCAACGCGTCTCTCACGCCTGGAATGGCTGCGCGTTGTAAAAAGGTAACTCGGTCGAGGCCTTCATACTGAGCAGCCCGGTCGATGTCGGCCAGTTCTTCAGGCGAAAAGCGAAGCTCGATCACCACTGATATTGTTTGGTCGTTTTGGTCGTTCGTGAAGGCAGCCTCCATCAGCCAGGGAAATGCTTTTCCCATTGTAGCACGGGATCTCTTCTCAGCGGACAGCCAGATGGCATTGGCAGCTGCCAACCCACGATTATCATTGCCGGATCCATGAACATTGCGTTGTTCCCTATTTCGATTCAGAGCTGATTTGCTCGGCGGTTTTACCACCTGATGCGCTGGACCAAACGGGACGAGGATAGGCTCCGCCTCGTGCCTGATATGGAACTGCAGCACCGCGCATAGGCCCCCTACGTCGGTTCAGACGCATGGGCTTATCCGCGTCCGTTGACTTATATGCATTTTGCATCTATCTAATGCGCATATTGGATATAAGTTGCTGCCATGACCGACACAGAAACTCAGTTCCTGCAAACTTATGACCCCGCCGAGTACGAGCGCCCCTCTGTCGCCGTCGATCTAGTCCTCATGTCGGTCGTGGATGGCGCGCCGGCTGTCCTGTTGATCCGGCGCACCGAGCAACCAGCGAAAGACAAATGGGCGCTGCCCGGCGGCTTCGTGGACATCGACGAGTCGCTCGACGCCGCCGCGCATCGCGTGCTGCGCGAGAAAGCGCGGATGGACGACGCCTATGTTGAACAGCTCTACACCTTCGGTGAGGTTGATCGCGATCCGCGCATGCGCATCATCAGCGTGGCCTATTTCGCCCTGCTGCCGGCGGATCGCTATGCCGCCGCGTTGAAGAACTCCTCGGTAGACTTGACGCTTGCTCGCGTTGCCGTCGCCTGGCCGGGCGAGACTGGTGGGCCTGCCGCTGCAATCGGTGGGGACGGCCTCCTGCCCCTCGCCTTCGACCATGCCGAGATGCTCGGCCTCGCCATGCTGCGGCTGCGTGGCAAGTTCGACTATTCGCCCGTCGGCTTTGCGCTTCTGCCCCAACGTTTCACGCTGCGCCAACTTCAGGACGTGCACGAGGCCATCCTTGGGGTGCAGCTCAACAAGCCGGCCTTCAGGCGTCGCATGCTCGACAAGGGATGGATCGAGGCAACCGGTGAGAGAGAGACCGGCGCATCCTTCCGGCCCGCCGAACTCTATCGGCTCAAACCACTTATCCAGGCATCGGAAAGGACATAGGATCATGGCCCAGATACGTAATTTTGGCCCTTTGGCGCGGCTGCGCAGCGATGCCAGCAGCCATGTCATACGCTACGGCAACAAGGGCATCCGCCAGAGCGGGCGTGGCCTTGTCTTCTGGTTCGGGCCGGGTACGTCGAGCATCGCGGAAGTGCCTATGGACGATCGCGAGGCGACCTTGTTTATCAAGGGACGCAGTCAGGACTTCCAGACCGTTACCGTGCAGGGCGTGCTGACATGGCGCGTCGCCGATCCCGAAGTGTTGGCGAGCCGCGTCGACTTCAGCGTCGCGCTGAATAACGGGCAGCCCCGTAGCGAGCCGATCGAACGCATCGAGGCAAGGCTGGCCGGCCTCGTCAGCCAGGCTGCGCTTGAATATCTCGCCGCCGCACCGGTGCGTGCGTTGCTCGACGCTGGTATCGAGCCGCTACGCGCCCGCATCGAGGTCGCGCTTGCTGAGGTACCGAGCCTGAGTGAGATCGCGGTCGCGGTGGTCGCTGTCAGGCTCGCTAGCCTCACGCCGACCAGCGAATTGGAGCGTGCGCTCCAGACGCCGACCTTCGAGGCGTTGCAGCAGAAGGCAGACGAGGCGACCTTCGAGCGGCGGGCCCTGGCAGTAGAGAAGGAGCGGGCTATCTCGGAGAACGAACTGGCCAACAAGGTCGAACTCGCCAAGCGCGAGAAGCTGTTGATCGTGGAAGAGGCGGAAAACGCGCGTAATCGCGCTACGGGACAGGCCGAGGCGATGCAGGTGGAAGCCGAGGCGGAAGCCGGACGCATCCGCACGCTGGAGACCGCGAAGTCGGAGGCTGAGCTTGCCCGCATGGCAATCTACCGCGACCTGCCGCCGGCGGTGATGATGGGGCTTGCCGCTCGCGAGCTGGCGTCCAAGCTCGACAGGATCGACCATGTCAACGTGACGCCGGATCTGCTGGCAAGCCTCGCCGAGGGCTTCCGCAAGGTGCCGCCGGTGGTCGACGCGAGCTAGGGAGCGTCGACCATGGCCACCAACGCGCCCCGCGCCGTCTTCGTGACGCGCGAGACCGACTACGAGCTTCTGCTCGCACGCCACGCCACGCGCGAGCAGGCTCGTTTCTTCCTCGAAACGCGCAGCCAACAGCTCGCCCAGGTCGAGGCGCGGCACGAACGGTTTGTCGACGTGCTGCGCCAGGCGCGCACGACCGTTCCCAGCGAATGGCGGCAGACGCTGGTGCGACGGGCCGATTTCGACCGTTTCCTGTTCGGGCCGGAAGATGTCGTAGTCGCGGTCGGGCAAGATGGGCTCGTCGCCAACGTCGCCAAGTATCTCGACGGTCAGCTGGTGCTGGGCGTCAATCCCGCTCCCGATCTCTATGACGGCGT
This sequence comes from Mesorhizobium denitrificans, assembly GCF_003403035.1. GTDB lineage: Bacteria > Pseudomonadota > Alphaproteobacteria > Rhizobiales > Rhizobiaceae > Mesorhizobium_G > Mesorhizobium_G denitrificans. Next base: position 4,832 of record NZ_QURN01000012.1, read on the forward strand.
TCTGGTGCGCATCGCGCCCGAGCGTCTTGCGAGGCTGCTCCCGGCCAGCGTCCACGACGATGTGGCACTGGAGCGCCGCACTATGGTCGAGGCGCTGTTGGAAAACGGCGAACACATCCTCGCGCTTAACGAAGTTTTCGTCGGGCATCGCAGCCACCAGTCTGCGCGCTACCGCATCGCGGTGGGCTCAGCGGAGGAAAACCATAGCTCAAGCGGCCTGATCGTCGCCTCCGGTACGGGCGCCACCGGCTGGGCGCGCTCGATCATGGAGGCGACCGGGATCCATTTGTCACTGGAACCGCAGGAAAAAGCCGTCGCCTATTTCGTGCGCGAACCGTTTCCGAGCGTGGCCACGGGAACAACACTGCGCGCCGGAAAACTCGCCGACGGTGGGCTGACGATCACCTCACGCATGAACGAAGGCGGCACGATCTTCGCGGACGGCATGGAACAGGACAGGATCGCCTTCGACTGGGGCCGCCGTCTCACCGTCGCACCATCGGCACGCACCCTCAATCTTGTCACTGGATGACAGCTAAGGGAAAACGCGGCGGCTTTGAAGTGGTGAAGAAGCAAGCAACATCTTGCTAAAGCGCCCTGCAGAGATCGGAGGCGACGATCAGCATTTGGCCAACGGACATTCATGTCTGCCAATCTCCCTAGCAAGCACCCGACCGTGCGTTAGCTGCTGGCCAGGTCGCGACCGGTCGGGGTGCGGCTCGTGTGGGCTCCGGTGGCTTCACCGTTGAGAGTTTGTTTTCTAGCAGAATTAAAATCAGCCGGCGCTGCACTTTAAATTGGACGGAAATCACGTCCAGCGCAGTAGCAAGATAAGTCCGACGGTACGAACGTGAGGAACAAGAGCGCCGACGCCAGCATATGGCGCACAGGCGAGAGTTTCATAAGAAACGTTTAGGAGCGGAGACGAAGAGGTTGGCGCTTTTTGCGTCAGCTCGCCGATCCAAGATATGCGACACCTCCTTGTAATCCGTGCCCGCACACAGGGACGGTCCGGCTACGGCGCCATTTGAAAGCGCGCCGGCCCGTCCCTGTGCACGGCCACTGCCGGTCTCGCCCTATGACGCAACAGGAGAGAAAATAAACGCCGCTACGCGGCCTTGTCCGTTGCTATTCCGCTTTGAACGCTGCGCTACAAACAGCACCGATTTCACTATGCAACACACATCGTCGTTTCAATTGCGAGAATAGCAAGGAATCAGAAGATCATACCCAAAACAACGGATAGCGAAACCGCACTCTTTGGAACAAACGCAGGTAGCCGTAAGGTATTGCTTTTTGCGGCTGAACCGCCGGTTACACCATTGTAGTCGTCTACGCTAAGAAGCGATTTGAATTGTTGTGTTTTTTCCTCAAGACTTTATCGCCAATTCCCACGCCAGCTTAGCGCAAGCCTCAATCATGCTTGGTGATAATGGTTTTGAGCGTTGTGAAGTCATGTAACGCAGCCATTCCTTTTTCACGCCCGTGTCCCGACTTCCGCGTTCCGCCGAACGGCAGTTCGATACCGCCGCCAGCTCCGTACGCGTTTATGTAAACCTGACCGCTTCTGATCTGACGAGCGACACGGGTTCCGCGCTTGCCATCCTGCGTCCAAACGCCCGCAATCAAACCGAAGTCTGTTCCATTGGCGAGTTCAATTGCATCCGCTTCGTCTTCGAATGGAAGCACCGAGAGCACAGGTCCGAATACTTCGTCACGAGCCAGAGTGTTCGAGCGCGGCACCGGCCCGAACATGTGAGGCGCTACGTAGAAGCCGTCCGATGGCGCTCCTTCGGCGACTTTGCCCTTGGAGAGGATCGGAATTCCGTCGTCGGCAGCTTTCGCGATGAACGTCTCCACCCGCTTCTTCTGAAGCTGGCTGATGAGTGGGCCGAGATCAAGGTCCATTTCCGGGCTACCGGCCCGCAGCTTGCTGAACCGATCAGCAACGGCCTCTACCACGCGGTCATACGCCGATTTCTGCACCAGAAGCCGCGAGCCGGCAGAACAGGTCTGTCCAGCGTTCTGAACGATCGCGTTAACGAGACTCGGAAGTGCTGCTTCCAGATCAACATCGGAAAAAACCACCTGGGGCGACTTGCCGCCCAGTTCGAGCACGCAAGAAATGAAGTTCTTTGCTGCTTCAGTCTGCACCATGACACCGACTTCGGGAGAACCTGTGAAGGAAAGGAAATCGACGCCAGGGTGGCTGATAAGCGCTGCACCGGCTTCCGCGCCCAATCCCGGAACAATGTTGATGGCACCGGCCGGGAAACCGACCTCGGCAGCCAACTCAGCCAGCCGGAGCGAGGTCAGGCATGCGTCTTCGGCAGGCTTCAGGACGGTTGCGTTTCCGGTTGCAAGCGCTGGTCCCAGAGAACGGCCGAACATTTGCGCCGGGTAGTTCCAAGGAATGATGTGCCCCGTCACGCCATGTGGTTCGCGCTCGGTCGCGACGAAAAAGCCGTTGAGGAACGGGATCGTCTCTCCATGGAATTTATCAGCACCACCGCCGTAAAATTCAAAATAGCGAGCGCAAGCCTGTATATCGGCCCGCGCTTGTTTCATCGGCTTTCCGGTGTCGCGGGCTTCAAGCTGCGCAAGTTCCTCGGCATTGTCGAGAATTGCCAGACCAAGCTTAGCGAGGAGTCGCCCTCTTTCGAACGGAGCGAGCTTGCCCCAGGCTCCTTGAGAAAACGCGTGGCGGGCGGCTGCGACTGCCCTATCGATGTCTACACCGTCTCCCGCCGCGATTTCGGCGAACACTGCGCCCTCCCCCGGTGCATAAACGTCGAGCGTTTTTCCGGAATTGCTCGTGCGAAACTCGTTGTTGATGAACACGCCTTTGGCACCGGCAATGACTCGAGCGCCCTTCGTTGGATCGTCAGCCATGTAATTCTCCTTGCGCAACGTCACGCCGCAGCGCGACTGAGTATCGATCTTGCCCGCGCCACGATCGGAGCATCGATCATCTGGCCTTCGACAATTTGCGCAGCGCCAGCATTATCTGCGGCGATGATGCGCCGTGCCCAATCGACATCCTTTTCCGACGGGCGAAATGATTTCAGTACGGGCGCGACCTGATTTGGATGGATGCACAATTTGCCGGCGGCGCCCAATGAAACAGCCAGCGCGCACTCCTGAGCGAGAGCATCGGCATCGTTGATGGCAAAGGCCGGACCGTCCAGCGGAAGCTGCTTGCCAGCCGCCCGACTGGCGACGGCAAGCGATGCCAGCGAAAAAGCCGTCAGCTCTTTCGATACGGCGACGTCCATATCCAGAAAGAAGTCTGCCGGGCCGAAAGCGAGTTGGAGAATATTGGGATGTGCCGCGATCGCTGCGGCGTTCTGCAACCCCTTGGCCGTCTCGATTTGCGCGAGAATAGTGATGTCTCGCCCGAGAACAGCGAGAACCTGTTCGACCAGTTCGGGGCTCTCAACCTTCGGAAGGCAGACCGTGCGACAGCCGGAGGTCCGCAGGGCGTCGAGATCGCTCGTAAACCAAGGTGTCGAGATCGCATTGATTCGAACAAAGGCGGGGACTGGCAGGGCGCCGATACTGGCCAGATTTGCCCGCGCCGCGTCTTTTTGGTTGGGAGATACTGCATCCTCCAGGTCAATGATGACGGCATCGGCACCAGATGCTGCCGCCTTCGCGAACCTTTCCGGACGATTGGCTGGCACGAAGAGCGGAGCGACGAGTGAACTTATGGACATTGTGTTTCCAGCCTGCGGTTAGCTCGTCGAGGCTTGCATATGGCGGACACCCTCGCCGCTCTCGGTCCAGTATTGGTTCGATTTCTCGCCAGAACCGCGGCATATAGCGAGACGATTGCCAGCAATCGCCGGCGACAGACCGCGATAGCTGAAGCGTCCAAGGCTGGCGGATTCCGACGTCGCCGCCAGATTGAGCAGCAGCGTGGCCTGAATTGGTCCATGCACGACGAGGCCGTCATATCCTTCGACTCCGGTCGCGTATGGCAGATCGTAGTGGATACGGTGGCCGTTGAACGTGAGCGCCGAATAGCGGAACAGCAACGTCGGAGACGTTTCGATCGTTCTGCTTGCCGCAGCAGGCTCTGACTCCGGTGCAGCCGAAGGTATCGCTACCTTCGCACCCGGCTTCGCAGCCTCGCGGTAGACCAGGTCCTGCCGTTCACGGACAGCAGGCCCGCGCTCTGTCTCGTATACATGACCGAGCGTGACGAACCAGAGATCGCCAGTCCGGCCATCCTTGCGAACAACGTCCTGAATCGTGGACGTGCGCCTGACCTTGTCACCGATCTGGAGCGGATCAAGGATTTCGAGTTCACCGCCCGCCCACATGCGCCGCGGAAGCGGGACCGGCGGCAAGGACATGTTTTTCGCCGGGTGACCGTCCTCCCCGAGTTGCGACATGGTAGCTATGGCTGGGGAAAGGCACCAATGAATGCCAAGTGGCGCCACGCCATCGGGCACAGGCGCCAGATAAGTATCGAAGATCGCCTTGTAGCTCTCGTTCAGGCGCTCGGTTACAGCATCCTCGGACACTGATGTGCGTCCGATCCACTCGGCAAACGGCTTGTCAGTTTTCATGGTGGAGGCCATGACCTTCAATACGACCTCGGCATGCCCAGAACATGCTCTGACAGATAGGACAAGATCAGGTTCGTCGAGATCGGAGCGACCTGATAAAGCCGGGTTTCGCGGAACTTGCGCTCGACGTCATATTCCTCAGCAAAGCCGAAGCCGCCATGCGTTTGGATGCAGGCATTTGCAGCCTCGTTTGACGCATCGGCCGCAAGCATCTTGGCCATGTTTGCTTCCGCACCACAGTCCTTTCCAGATTCGTAGAGGCGTGTTGCCTCTCGCACCATCAATTCGGCGGCGCGCATGTTTGCGTAAGCTCGGGCGATCGGGAACTGAATGCCCTGGTTGGCACCAATCGGACGTCCGAAAACATTGCGATCCTTGGCGTAATTTGAGGCCTTTTCGATGAGCCACTTTGCGTCGCCCACACATTCCGCCGCAATCAGAATACGCTCGGCATTCATCCCGGAAAGGATATAGCGAAAGCCTTTTCCTTCTTCTCCAACAAGGTTTTCGGCGGGAACCTTCACGTTGTCGAAGAACACTTCCGTTGTGGAGTGATTCATCATCGTGCGGATCGGACGGATGGTCAGCCCCGCTTTTTTTGCCTCCTGCATGTCCACGATAAAGACCGAGAGGCCATCGGTGCGCTTCGCGACCTGATCCTTTGGCGTCGTTCTTGCAAGCAGGATCATGAGATCCGAGTATTCCGCCCGGCTCGTCCAGATCTTTTGGCCGTTTACGACGTAGTGATCCCCTTCCCTCTTGGCGAAGGTTCTGATCGAACTGGTATCGGTTCCGCTTGTCGGCTCGGTTACGCCGAACGCCTGAAGGCGAAGCTCGCCGGAGGCGACTTTCGGAAGATACTTCTCCTTTTGCGACTCGTTGCCATGCCTCAGAACCGTGCCCATCACATACATCTGGGCGTGGCAGGCAGCCCCGTTGCAGCCGGCACGCTGAACCTCCTCCAGCACCGCAGCAGCGGCAGAGAGCGTCAGGCCCGATCCGCCGTACTCTTCTGGAATGAGCGTTGCCAGATAGCCGGCATCGGTGAGGGCTTTCACGAACTCGGCGGGATATGCGCGCTCTGCATCTGCCTTGCGCCAGTATTCACCGGGAAACTGCTCGCAGAGCTTCCGGACAGCCTCGCGGATGTCCTTATGATCATCAAAATCTTCCATGTTTATGCGCTCCGCGCCACGCGCGTCTTTTCGTTGATCGATATGTCCGACAAGAGATCGAGATCTAGCACCGGATAGTTATTCGGCAGGTCCAAGATGGCATCGACAAGTGCGTCGATACGCCGGTCAGACAATCCGGCCTCGGCGAGTTGCAGACGCGCCTTGGCCTCGACCTCGCCGGCTGACACCGGGTTCCCCGGATCGCCCTTCGCTTCACTGCGCACTTCGCTCAGTGTCGATCCGCTCGTGGTCGTGAGCGACACTTCGGAGCCCCAGGACTTTGGATAGGCGTTGTTGATAGGCTCCGAGAGCGAAACTGCGACCTTGTCGCGAATTTCCGCCACGCGTTCACGCGCATCCGCATCGAAACTGGCCTGGATCACCTTGCCTTCGGCAAGCGCGATTGCCACCGTGTGCTGGAGCGAGAACTTGGCGCTGTAGCGATCGTTAGGAACCGGCCTATCGCAGACATCGAGTGCCGCCTGATATGCGCCGACCGAAACCGACGCGATCTCGCGATTTCCGAGCTGCCTATGCAAGTCGATTGCTGCGTCGATGGCTGGGTGGGTGTGTCGGCAGCACGGCCACGGCTTGATCGATGTGCGGATCAACTGCCAATCCGCATCAGGATTCGCCAACACATTCTCCGGCACGGGATCCGTGCAGAGACCTGCGTAAAAGCCCTTCTCGCCCTCCAGTATTTCTTCGGGGCCGGTGAATCCCTCGGCTGCCAGCTGTGCCGCAAGGATGCCCGACTCCGCGCCGCGCGCGGTGTGCAGATGCTTGGACATGGCACCGGTGGCAAGAAACTGCCAGAGACCCGATGATTGCGTTCCGGCATTTCCCAAAGCCCAGACGGTTTGATCCTCGTCGAGCTTCAGAAGGTCCGCCGCAGCGAACGCGGAACCGAACGGCCCACAGGTCGAAGTGTTGTGCCAGACTCTGTAGTGCGCTTTGCCGACCGAATTTCCGACCCGGCACATCGCCTCGTATCCCGCGAGAACTGACTTCAGGAATTCCCGGCCGTTCAGATTGCGGTGCTCCGAGATCGTCCATGCCGCAGGAATGACAACGCTGCCGGGGTGGGTCACCGAGTCGCGATGGAGGTCATCCATTTCCAGAATGTGAGCGAGCCCGCCCAAATAGAAGGCGCGCCGTGGCACATCCGATGTTTCGGGGGGTGCAACAGCCTGCAACATCCTTGCAGGCTCGGTCTTAAGCGCGCCAAGCGCGCAACCCAGCGTATCCAGAACGAAAAGTGCTGCCCATTCCAGATCCTTGTCCGAGACGGGCTTCGAGCGGATGAGTTTCGTGAGATTTCTTGTCAGGCTCATTGTGGTGCTTCTCCCGCGAATGCCTGCTTGCGTCCGACGCTGCCGCCGGAACCGAATTCCGCCCGCAAAGCGGCAGTGTTGGCGCCCAGATCAGGCACTGGCCCGAGTATCGCGCGTTTGCCGTCCATCGTGACCGGTGAGGCGATGATCTCGACCTCGCCAGCCGATGTCTTGACCGTGCTCTTGGTGACGCTGGGATGCGCGTTAAGGCCCTCCATCGACGACAGACGGCCATAGGCGATACGCACGTCGTCCAGAAGCTTGCATATTCCCGCGAGGTCATGCTTTGCGACAACGGCCTGCACGATTTCATCCAGCGCCTGCCTGTTGTTGATCCGTGATACGTTGCTGGAGAATCTGCTATCGTTCTTCAGCGATGGATCGCGAAGAACGCGGTCACAAAACGTCTCCCATTCACGCTCGTTCTGGATGGCAATGAGCACCTCGCCGTCGGAGGTCTGGAACAACCCATAAGGGGCAATCGACGGGTGCGCGAGCCCGAGGCGACGCGGCTCCTTTCCACCGTATCGACGCGCCAGATATGGCACGTTCATGTATTCTGCGAGGGTATCAAAGAGCGATACCTGAATATGCGTCCCCTGCCCGGTGCGCGCGCGAATAAGCAGAGCTTCAAGGATTGCAGCGTAGGCTGCCTGACCGGTTGAAATGTCGCAAATAGATATGCCGACCCGGCTCGGTCCAGACGTTGCGGAGCCGGTCACGGCCGACAGTCCGGCTTCGGCCTGAATGAGAAGATCGTAGGCCTTGCGATCATGATCAGGAGTGCCCGGCGCGTAGCCTCCGATGTCACAGACGATCAGGCGGGGAAAGCGCTTGCGCAGTTCCGCACTGCCGATCCCAAGGCGGTCGGTTGCGCCCGGAGCGAGGTTCTGAACGAAGATATCGGCCTTGGCGAGCATCTGCTCAACCAGTTGCAGATCGTCTGCCCGCTTCAGATCAACAATGCAGGATTCCTTGCCGCGGTTATTCCAGACGAAATAGCTCGATATGCCGTTGACGTAGTCATCATAGCCGCGCGCGAAATCGCCCTCGGGTCGTTCGAGCTTGATGACACGGGCACCGGCGTCCGCGAGCCGCGAGGTTGCAAGCGGGGCGGCAACAGCCTGCTCCAGCGCCACAACAGTCGTTCCCTCCAGCGCGCCAAGCATGGCTCGCTCCCTATGTTCTTTTGCGTTGTCACAGAAGAGAGCCCGGAGCGGTTGAGGTCAAATAGCATTTCTAGATGGAGGGTATAGCGAAACTGAGGGGGCTGGCCGTTTTGCTCAGCTGAACAGCGCGGGATGGTTCGGTTGCTCCGGAAGCTCTGCTGTCCACTCTCCGTCGGCGACAAGCTGCCGCAGTATCTCCCAGGAGAGCTGTGCCACGGCACGGGGCGCGTTCAGTAACGGCCGTTCCGTGGAATAAGCGAGATAGACTTTGCGGGTGATCGACGGATTGGCGAAGCGCCAGGATTTAAATACGCCGGAACGCGTCTCCCTTTCGATTGCCATCTGAGGAAGAATGCCAAATCCGAGCCCGCGGCCGACGAGTTTTTTGATCTGGCTGTATGAATCGATTTCGATTGCCGGGTTCACCGGCTTTCGTACGATGACCGCAGCATCGTCGATCAGGTTCCGCAGCCCGTGTCCCGGACCGGGCACCACCAGCGGCAGCTTCAGCGCGGACGAGAGGTCGAAAGCTGCCTTGTCGAGCTTACAATCAGCAGCCAATTCCGGTGTCGCAAATATGCAAATCTCCTCGGAGAGCCCATGATGCACTTCGAGCCCACGCGGGTCAGACGTCGAATAGATCATCGCCACATCGACCTCCCCGCGCCTGAGCCATTCCAGGACGTAGCCGCTCATCGCTTCGACGACGCGGATGCGGATGTCGGGGTATTTAAGCTTCGCGGCCTCGATCAGTGGCGCTGCCAGCAATTCACCAACCGTTCCGGGCATGCCAAATCGAACGTCACCTGACGGGGCGTGAGCCTGCCCGCGGACACTGTCGGCGATTTCTGCGAATTCGCCCAAAATGCGCTTGGCATGCACCATGAGCCGCACACCGGCTTCCGTCGGCGTCACACCTTGCGCATTGCGAAAGAGCAGCGGGACGCCAAGCTCTTCCTCCATGTGCCGTACATGCTGGCTGAGCGCCGGCTGCGCGATGTGCAGCTGGTTCGAAGCCTTTGAGAAGGAGCCGCTTTCGACGACCTGATGGAAATATCGGATTTGGCGAAGATCCATACGCACCCCTTATCGCGAGAACACAGGAGCTATACATTCTCGTTATTTACACTAGGGGAAATGTGTATGATTTGTCTAGCTAAGCGACGATGGTAGACTGGCTGATCGCCAAACTCATATCGGCTATGATTTCGGCAAGCGCCTTCGCAACCACGTCACCCGATGAACCTTTGGAAGGTGTCACGACTGCAATGGTCCGCTTCATGGCGTCATCGTCAATCGAAAACGCACCGAGCCGCTTTGCGAATATATCCTGCTTGACGCTGTTGTATGGCAGGATCGTCGCATATTGCGTGTCGCGCTCTGCGACGATGGCCTTGACCGCTGAGAGGCTGTCAAGTTCCAGGTCTGGATTGAGGTTCATTCCCCGCTCCTCACAGACGGCATCGATGATGCGCCTCAATTCGTGAATACGTGACGGCAAGATGAGCTTGCTCCGCTGGATCTCCGAAAGAGTCCATTCCCGGCGTTCTGCGTTTTCATCGAAGCTGGTGACATAGACCAGCCGTTCGGAGAACAATTCCCGGATCAGCACGCCGTTTGGAGAACTTGGCTTGTATGTCAGTGACAGGTCCAGCTGACCGCGCCGCAGGAGGTTCATCAGATCTCCGCTATACGCCTCGACGATGCTCAGGTTTACCTTGGGATGGTAATCTCTGAGGTAGCTCTTGATGTTATCGACAAAGAACGGAGCGATTGTCGGGCAGACTCCAAGGACGGCCTCCCCCTGCAGGCCAGAGGAACGAGCCTTCAATTCCCTGACAGCCGCGTCGATGCCTCCCAGATGCGCGCGGGAGCGATCGAGCAGATAGCGGCCCTCCAGGGTCGGCACCGCCCCTCGCCCGGTGCGCACGATGAGCGGAATCCCGACTTCCTGTTCCAGCAGCTTGATCTGCCTCGTCAGCGAAGGCTGGGCGATACCAATGGAATGAGATGCCCGCGAGAAGCCGCCATGTTCGCAGACGGCGACGAAGTATCTCAATCTTCTCAGGTCGACGACAGACTTGTCCATCGCCGCGCTACCTGTTCACTACTCGACCAAGCAGACGCGATATCCACGGCGGCGTCGTGGGCTCGAAGAGCGGATTGCGCGGTGGCGCCAGATCGACAACGCGCTTCGGAGTTGTCACGATCACCGATAGCCCGCCCTGATAAGCGAGCCACCAGACCAGAACGACGCCCACGATCCAGAACAATATCTGCCAGATCAACAGCGATGGCAGGCCGGGTGTAATCGAGCCCTGCGTGAATATAGGGTCACTGAAGAAGCTGTTGCCGAGGATGGCCCCCGGCCCAAGTGCCAGAAACGACCAGACCAGAATGAGCGACCAGCGGGCGGTAATCGCCGCTCCGCGCACGACTCTGGGATCGCTGCTTTCAAAGGCAGCGTGCAACTGCTCACGGTGGGTGCGCTCCTCGCCGCCCCGGCTGAAAAGGGAGACAAGCAGGACGGCAAGGAAATTGAAAGCGAGGCCCCACGCGGCTGAATGGATTGTCAGCGGCCACCTGCCCCACGGTATCTCAACGAAAAACCGGTCAAACAGGATAAGACCGAACGGTTCGGTGAACACGACCAGCAGAATTCCGAGTATCAGCCCGACGATGACACCGCTGCGGCTGATCCAGGGGACCCAACAAAGGCCGAGATAGGCCGGCAGGAGCTGAACCGAAAGGCTCAAGGCAAGAGCGCCAAACACGGCTGCGCTTAGCGGAGCGAAGTTCGCGACCGCAGCAGCGCAGAGATAGATTCCGGCAAGTGCGATCCGCGATGCAAGTCGCTGCCCATTCTGGTCTAGATCGGGAAGGATGTAGCGGCTGACCAGTTCAAGCGTCACGATGCTCGCGCCCGAATTGGCGAAGAACGCAATGGCAATTTGCAGGCTACCCAGCAGCATGATGAGCAGCGCAACTGCCGAGAGTTCATTCAACGCGGCGAATTTGGCGACCAAACCCCCAACATGCTGTCCGTTGCCCAGCGCTGCGATTTCAGCAGCAATCACCGGACCGAACAGACCGAGAAGGCCCGCCGTCACACCGGCCACCATCCAGACCTGGCTTAAGGCGAAGCCCTTCTTCGATGAGCTGGTGATTCCCAAGAAGGAGAAGGCAGGGCTGAGCGATATGCCGATCATGCCTATCGCGAAGGTGAAGCCGGCGATTGCTGTGAACGGCCCTCCAATAGCCTCTTCTCTTCCGATGCCTGCCGTGAATTGAATTACTCCGGGGATGCGATCGGCCAGTATCCCCTGAGCGGTGGCAATGCCCTGCACGGGAAAGGCGACGGCATCGAAGCCGGCAACGATAAAGCCGCCGCTGAGGACGAGCAGCACGAGGCAGACCAGCGACAGCATCGACACCCAGTAAAGTGTACCTCGCCACCCGCCGAGCGCGCCTGCGATAAAGAGATAGATCGCGGTGCCCCAGATTGCATAACTCGCGGGAACAGCGCCGCCTGTCGTTGCTTCAACAATCTCGCCGAACTCCGCGAGACAATATGCTGCTACCGGGATGCTGAAGAGGAAGAGCACGAAAAGAAGATAGAGGCGGATCGTGATGCTGCCGAAGTAGGCGCCGAGCAGATCGCCGATGGTCGACAGTCCGGTCAGCCGGGAGGCTACCCATACCCTCTTCTGGAAGAGCGCCGCGAACAGGGCGGCAAGGATCAGACCGACTGCGATCTGGTTCGCCTGCAGACCGTAGATGGCAAGCAGCCTCAGTTGATCGTTCAGGCCAATCGCCGCGAGTGAGACACCGGCACCGGCGAACACCAGCACCCAGGTCGGCAGGGTGCGCCCTGCATCGAGATATTCGCTTGCCGATGACGCGGCCCGGGCACTCATCGTGCCGAAATAAAGGCCAAGTGCGGCGAGCAACGCCAGCGCTGTGAGGAGTACGAAGGTCACTTCTCGGCTCCTGACGTGCTGCTGCGGCTTTCGTCGCCGAAATCCCGGATGACGTCGAATGCCTGGAATGTACGGCGAACGCCGAAATGAATGATCATGTAGGTTATGACGACGACACCAATGACGATGAAGTCCGCACTGAGCGCCAGGAAGTTCCGTGACGCGAAATCGCGGTCCAGCAGTGTCGCCACTCCGAATGAGATCAGGCAGACCACATAGATGACGAGTGCGAGGGCCAATTCACGCGGCGTGAATGTCGTGGCATAGACGGCGTTGACGATGACATGCCCAAGAAAGCCAAGGATGATCGCGCCCGCACCGGCGAAGAGAAACACCGCCCCACCCAGCCCCAAACCATGATTGATCAGGACCACCGCGGCAAAGCCAAAGGCAACCCAGATCGCCATTACGAGTGCATGGCGATCAAGTCGATCATGGGTCTGTTCAGGATTCATGGCGGTGTGTCCCTGTCAGTTGCTGCTCTCAGTCGTCCTTGTCCTTGCCCGGCGTCTCATTGCCCTGGAAGTTACGGAATGACATGCCACCGGCGCTGCCGAGGTTCTCGATCGGCAGACCGAGATCCTTCATCAGCCCGTCTACGAACGCGACCTGCGTGCGGTACTTCATGGCGGAATTGACGACGCGGTCTGTCATGTTGCCACTGCCGCCTCCGCCAGCGCCGCCCTCGCCGCCAACCATTTCCGACGGGCTGTTGATGCCCGGCAGACCGTCGACCTGAAGAATCTTGATCGAGTCGATGTTTTCCATCGGCTTGACCGTCTCGCGGATAATGCTCGGCAGGTTGCGCACGAGGTTCTCGTAGATCGCGCTGCGCCGGCTGGCGTCGTTGCGCATGTTCTCGGACTCGTTGAGGAGCTTCTGGCCCTCGGCATCCTTGGCGTAACGGACTTCAGCGGCATTCGCCTCAGCGATTTCGGCCAGTGCGCGGAACTCGGCAGCTTCCTTGTCCGCACGCGCGGCCGCAGTAACGCGCTGGGCGTCGCGCTCGGTACGCGATGCCGATTGAATCATCTCGATCCGCTTGACGCGGCCCGCGACTTCTTCCTCCCGTGCGCTGTTGATCTGCTCCTCAAGCTCGGCCTGACGCTTGAGCGCCTTCGCGGCTTCGGTCTTCGCAACAGCTTCCTCTATCGACTTGTTGATGACCGCGATCAGGCGATCCTTGTCGACGATCTCAACTTCTTTCTGCTGTTCTATCTCAAACTTGTCGACGAATTTGCGCGCAGCGATCCGCAACTCGTCCACTTCGCGGTTTGCCACGATGGCCGCGTCTTCGATGTTCTGAAAAGCCTTTGTTTCCGCGAGCTTGATCTTCTGATTCTTCGCTATCTCCTGATGAACGATCTCCTCGTCCCTCTTCAGGCGCTCCATATCGACATTGTAGCGCTTGGCGATGCGAGCTTTTTCCTCTTCAGCATCGGCAAGCTCGTTCGAGATATTGATCTCCTTTTCCTTTTCGACCGCCATAAGCTCAATCACCTTATCGGTCTCGATGCGCTGGCTTTCCACTTCACGCTGGCTTTCGAGCCTTGCCTGATCGATTGCCGCAGTCGAACTCGTCTCGCTGATCGCAATTTCCTGACGGGACCGGATCTCGGATTCCTTTACCTGCTGCTCGTTTTCAATGCGCTGCGCTTCGACCTGGCGCTTGCTCGTGATGCGTTGCAAGTCGAGGTCGCGCTTCGAATTGATCGCCGTCAGCTCAGTCTCCTGCTGACGCTGGATTTCGAGGGCGCGAACCTCGTTGGTCATGGAGATACGCTCAGACTCGACCGCCCGATCTTTGGCAATACGAAGCCGCTCGGACTCCTGCTCGCTGCGGATCTTTGCGGTGGTAATATTGATGGTGGACGTCGAGCGTTCAGATTCGATCTCGGCGAGTTGATTGGCGCGGCGCACCTCGATTGCCTGAGACTGCTCAAGGCGCGCGTATTCCAGGTCGCGATCAATCTCCAGCGCGCGCTGCTCAGTCTCATAATCCTTGAGCTTGATGCTCAGGCGCGACTCGTTCTCGATCTTGTTGCGCAGCTGGCGCCGCTCCTCGATCTGTTCGGTGAGCTGCGTCAGACCTTCGGCATCGAACGCGTTAGAGGGATCGAACACCGATATGCTGGACTGGTTAAGGCTGGTCAGAGAGGCGTTGTCGAGTTCCAGTCCGTTCGAGCCAAGACTTTTCGAAGCAAGCTCGGAAACCTCGTGCATATACTTGCCACGGTTCGCGTGGATCTCCTCCATGGTCATCGTCGAGGCGATTGCCGACATCGCATCGATGAACCGGCCCTGGACGACTTCCTTGAGCGCCGCCGGATCCTGCGTCCGTTCACCAAGAGTACGCGCCGCTATCGAAACGCCCTCTTTCGACGGGATCACCCGAACAAAGAACTCTGCGACAATGTCGATGCGCATCTTGTTCTTGGTGATGAGCGATTGTTCGCCTACCCGCTTAATTTCCACCGGGATGGCGTTCATGTTCACCCGTGTGATGTCGTGCACGATCGGGATGATGAGGGCACCGCCGCCCATCACTACCCTTTCCCCACCTAAACCGGTGCGGACGAAAGACTGGTCCTTTGAGGAGTGCCGGTAGAGCCAGTGAAGTAGGTAGACAAGGATCGCGATGACTATCGTTATGAGGATAACGATGGCGATGACGTCGGCGCCGTTCATGGGTAGTCCTCCACTATTTCCGTGGCGCGCCAAGGCAGCGCCGAACTGGTGTTGCCTAGAAGCGCTCCTCGCCGGCGACGGCGAGAACGATCAGCGAAACTGCGATAAGATTGACGAGGTCTGCTACTGTGTAGAGCACGATGACGCTTGGCACGTGGCCGGCGCCGATAACGACATCCACAAAATGCAGGATCGGATATATGGCCCAGCCGATCGTCATGATCAGGCGAACCCAGAAGTAACCGAGACGGATTGGGCGGCTCGACTTTCGAACGACCTCAGCCATGGCGCCGAAATACATCTCACCCAGAATATAGAGCCAGAAGGCAATCGACAGCAGCACGCCAAGTGTCGGATTGAATATCTGCGCGTCGCCGAGGTAGCGGGACAGAACCATCAGGATCGCCGCTGCTCCAGTACGCCAGAACACACCAGACGGTACTGCCCCGCTGATACGCGCGAAGAAGAAGACCGAGCAGATCTGCAGCGGTTGGACCACGAACCAGGCGACATACCTCGTTGCCGGGGTTAGCTGATGACCGGTAAGCCACAGGTTCAGTGCCGACTGGTAGACCAGACCGGAGGCAAGCAGCGCGACTGCCGATAGCGCGACGGGGACGCGCCACCGCTCCGATGTCCAACTGAGCCCGAGCATCGTCAGCACGGCTGTCGCAAGCGTCGCAACGGTTGCAACGCTAAGCGCGGTGCTGGTGACGTCGCTCGATGAGAAAAGGGTTTGGAACATGTGTCTCCCCTAGACTTGCGCCCTGATGTGCGGGGCGCGGCCATACAGCGCGACCATCGGCAGGATCAGGAGGCCAAAGATGAATTGTTGCCACTCGTATTTTAGGCCGATGCCAATCAGGAACGAGCTGAGAACCTGTAAAACCAAAACACCGATGACAGTGTATCCATAGCCACCAAGACCCCCCATGAGCGAGGTGCCGCCGATGACCACGGCTGCCAGAGTCGTGAAGAGATACTGGTCGCCGACGCCGATGAACCCGCCCCCGCTCCAGCCGAGAAGCAGTGAACCCGTGAGCGCCGCCGAGATTCCGCTGATGGTGTAGGCCAGCGTCCAGTATTTGAACTCGGAGATGCCAATCAGCTTGGCCGAGCGGCGATTGCCGCCAAGTGCATAGATGTGTCGTCCGTAGGCAGTATATCGCAATCCGACAATCACGATGATCGCGAGCACGATCCAGAGAATAATGGTTGGTGGAACCGAGAGGCCGAACGTCTTGCCGTTCATGGCGGCCAGATTCTGCAACCACTTCGGAACCGGCGCAAAGACGTTGCCGCTGAAGGACGAGCCGATGCTTGTAAGAATCTGGACAAGACCGGCAACGGCGAAGCCCATTCCGA
The DNA here is from genome assembly GCF_003403035.1 of Mesorhizobium denitrificans. Taxonomy (GTDB): domain Bacteria; phylum Pseudomonadota; class Alphaproteobacteria; order Rhizobiales; family Rhizobiaceae; genus Mesorhizobium_G; species Mesorhizobium_G denitrificans. The sequence continues at coordinate 21,117 of NZ_QURN01000012.1, forward strand.
GTGTCAGGATCAATGCCTGCCCCTGCAGGCGGTAGGAAAGCACGCCGTTCAGGAAGCCGATTCCACCACCGATGATCAACACGAAGCAGAACGCCAGCCATGGCGGCACCCCGAGACTGACGAGAAACAGCAGCCCGATGTTGGATGCTCCGATCACGAAAGGAATGGAAAGATCAAGACCGCCGAGCAGCGCGACGAGGGTCTGGCCAATGCATGCGATGCCGAGAAAGGCTGCGAACAGCAGGATTGCACGGATATTCGCAGCCGAAAGGAAACCGCTGATCGTGAAGGAACTGATGACGATGAGCGCCAGAAGCACGATCAGGCCGATGAATGCACTGCGGCCATGCGAGAAGCGGTTGCTGACCTTGAACGCGAACACCAGGATCGCTTCCAGCAGCAGGAACGCGATGAGGTTGCCGAGTGTGCGGAAGGTCGGCACGGTTGCCGTGATCAACAGGTAGACGATCAGCATCGTCACCATGACGACGATCACAATTCTGTTGTTGGCCCAGAGGGAGCGCGGCCCCTCTGCCGTTTCGTTGGTTGCTTCGGGAGTCGCGGTTGCGTCCAGCCGTCCCTCGAAGATGACCGCGATATAGTTCAGCAGCCCAAACAGGATTGCGACGAGCACGACCGTATAAAGGATAACCTGTTGCGCGCTGATGCCCTGCCAGAATCCCAGCCCGAAGCCGATGGCGCCGACAATGAAGGTGAGCGCCAGATTGAGCCAGACAAGGGCGCGAGAGCGCGGAATGAAAGCAGAGCTGCTGCGCGCGGGCAAATAGGTCTGGCTCATGGCGAGACTCCCGACGATTGCTGGGGCGGCGAAACGCTGTCGGCATGGGTCTGCTCACCCACGACGAAAAAGAGCAGCAGGATCAGCCCGCCGATAAAGACGTACATGAAAGCGCCGAAACGAACTGCGGCGGCTTCAGCAACGATCATACGCGCCGTGAAGACCAGAACCGCGAGTGCGGCGACCCCGATCATCGCCATGCGCTGGATCGGGCTTAGATCGACGAACCCTAAAACCCCACCATCTGCAATCGGGAGCAGGAAATACCCCGCCGCACCAGTGGCCGCTGGCTTAGCCGCACCTGCGGCAGCATCCGCCAGCACATATGCGTCGTAGGTGCTGACTTGCAGCATGATGCCGACGACAATCGCACCGAGAACGATGAAGGCGGCGAAGGGTGAAATAAAGTAGAGATAGCGCCCGATCACCGGCACCAGCAGCGTCAGCAACAGCGACAGCACGAGGATCAGACCATAGAAAAGCTGCGTGACGAAGGCTTGCGTTGCGCCGAAGTTGAAGGTCGCGAGTACATAGCCGATGAGGAAGAGATTCACCGCCCCCAAAAGCGCACCCGTCACGCCGCCGCGTCCGCCCGACAGGCTCACGCCGCCAAGCACCAGAGCCGTGACCGCAGTAAGCGTCATCGTCGTGCCCTGGGTCGGGTCGCCGGATGCGATGAGCGCTGTGTAGCAGATCGCCCCCAGACCAACGAATATACCGGCGATGATATGCGCGCCAACCCGGACAAGGTTGATGCGAACGCCACTCGTATAGGCCGCACGCTCGTCATAACCCATCAGGCGAAGGTTCGAATAGAAGGAGGTGACTGTGAAAAGCAGCCAGCCGCCAATCGCCAGTAGGAGAAGGAGGAGGACCGGCGAGAATATCGTCGTACCCACGCCCCACGATAACATCCACTCCGGTGCTGAACCGCCGGGGCGCGGAAGGATGACGAGATTGATGCCGGTCAACGCAAGGAATCCGCTGAGCGCAACGATAATCGGCTGGACGCGCACGAAGATGATGATGAGGGCGAAAAGCAGTTGATAGAGGACACCTATACCGATCGCGACGAAGAACACGCCGAAGGGACCGGTGACCACCTCCAGGCCATTCAACCTGACCAGTGATACGTTGATAAAGGCCAGTAGCGGGCCGACTGCCAGATCGACAGTGCCTCGTCCCGCCACTGCGAGAGACATCAATGAGAACGTCGCGAAAATCAACGGGGCCGCCACGATGATCGCGCTGCCGAAGCCCGCCATTGAGACGAGATTCGGCCCCCTGATAACCGCCGTGCCCAAGAGCAAGGCGATCAGCAGGATCGGCACGAGCAGGTAGGTGTTTTGTGAACCCCTGGACTGCGACATCGAACGTTAGCCTGACAACCTGATCAGCTGAAATCGACGACGCGGCGGCCGTCGGCAGCCTTGTCGCGACCGGCGGGGCGCGGATCGGATGAGCCGGTTCGGCTCTGGATCGCACCGCGTTGTCCACGCCGCTCCGGATCGTTGCTGATGATCTTGTTCAGCACCGGCGTCACGACGCCCTTGAACTTCACCGGGTCTTCCGAAGTTGGGAAGTGGCCACCGCTGAAGATCACAACTTCCGAGTTCTTGACCTTCTCGGCTGTGCGTTGGGTCATTTCCGGCGTGCAGGCGAAATCATAGTCACCGGTCAGGAAATAGATCGGCACCTTGCCGGAGATTTTGTGGACCTGATCCCGGATATCGGAGTCGACGCTGTAGAAAAACAGATCGCCCTTGAAAACGCCGGGACCACCCTGCGCATAGTACCAGGCCGTCTCGTAGCGGTAATCGTCCGGCGATTCAGGGGACATAAGCCCGAGCATGCAGGTCGAGATCGCGTCGCCGCCGTGAATTTCGGGATGATGCAGCGGATCGATCCACCAGCCGGGTGAATAATCACAGCCTTCCAGCGAGATCAGCGCCGAGAACTCATTCTCGTGCTTGAGTGCGAGCCAAAGGCAGACATTGCCGCCCATCGACTGGCCCATGATAACCGGCTTCTTCAGGTCGAGCGCCCGGCAGAACGCAACGATGAAATCGCAATAGAAGCGGGTCGTCAGCTTGTACTCGTCCTCCATGAGATGAAAGTCGGAGGGCGGCAGCGATTTGCCGTGCCATGGCAAGTCGAATGCAATGACGCGGAAGTTCTGGGTCATGTCGGGATCGCAGAGTTGGTGCCGATATTCGCGCGCATCGGCACCCGCGGTGTGGAGGCAGACCAGCGGAATGCCTTCGCCGTTCTCCTCGTAATAGGTGCGGTAGGTTTTGCCCTCGCACTGGACGTAAACATAACGTCCGACAATAGGATCGTGTGTGTTCATCTTGGTTCTCCTGTCGGCGTTTTCAGACTTGGCGCATCAGGGCGAGCATGCGCGAGAGCGTTTTGAGGTGCTGCCAGAACGGAAGCGTGTTGCCCTCGATCGACAGCTGCTTGTGAAGCGGGTGAGCCATTGCCCAGATGTCGTTGAACATCGGCGGTGGGACCGGTTGGCTGAATTTCGACCAGGCGCTGGCAGGCGCCTTCAAGGCGAAATCGTAGCCCATGTCGCTCGGCGAAAGGCCTTCGGCGATACGCTGGATCTTGCCCCCGGCGACGACGATCAGATACTCGATTTCATCGATTCCAAGCACGAAACGCCCGGTGAAAAAGCGACCCGTGACCGGCAGGATGCGATCGTTGTTGACGATGCGAGCCCACCGTTCGAGCCATTCGAGATCCAACCCTTTTCTGTTGGAATACTTGCTCATGCAGTCCTCCTGTATTCACATGACGAGAGCCCGGGCTAGCCGGGCAGAGATTGCTTTGCCGGCCCGTAGACCGCGACGAACGATGCCGCGTCGATGGAAACCGGCATGACCGCGGCGGCAAAAGCGGTAAGGTCGGCATCGGCTGGCAGGTCGAGCCTGTCTGCCTTCAAAGCGTAGAGGGTGAAAAAATATCGATGCTCGCGATCCGGCGGCCACGGGCCACCATATCCCCGCCCGAAGCCCGGAATCTTGAATGTGACGAAGTCGCTGTTGAACTCGACCGCCCCTTGGGGAAGCCCTTGGCCCCCGCTTGCACCTTCGGGCAGCTCGCGAATATTGGCTGGAATGTTGGTGACGAGCCAGTGCGCGAATGAACGGGGGAAGTTGAACGCCTCCGGCAGATCCGGGTCGGTAATCGAGAGCGCGAAACTTCTCGTACCTTCAGGCGCGCCGGACCAAATCAGACGTGGCGACGTCTTGGAGTCCTCCGTGAATCTGGCAGGGATGATCCCGCCCGGCGCGATATCCGGCGCATGCAGCTTGAATGACGGCGTGGCTGCCATTTCAGTCACCTCCCTTTCCTTCTGGAAATTGACGACGCGAGGCACTGGACGGCCATCTTCGAAACGAGGCACATGCGACGCAGCCGCGGCGCTGTCTGTTTTGTCGGCGTTCTGGTTGGCCGGCTCACCCGGCATACGCGCGGTCGCCTTTCGACCGAACATCGCGTTTAGTATAACGTGGCCGTCATAAGGCGGCTCGAAGTCTGCCGAGATCGATCCGTTTCTGAAAACGTGAACACGCGTGCACAGATTGAGGAATTCCTCGATCTCGCTTGACAGGAAGAGCACGGCGTTTCCGCGCGCAGCAAACACTTTGAGGTTGCGGTAAAGATCCAGCTTCGCCCCAATGTCGATACCGCGCGCCGGATCGTTGAGAACGAGAACGACAGGCTTTTCGGCAAAGGATCGGGCGATCAGGACCTTCTGTTGGTTGCCGCCGGAAAGCGAGGTGATCAGGTTTTGCCGATCTCCCATCTTGACCGCAAGCTTGCCCGCCTCCCATTCGAAGACCGGGCTCAGTTTCGTCCTGTTGATGAGGTTGAGGATGCCGCCAGCGCGGTACTCCTTGTAGACCGGCATCATCATGTTCTCGAAGATGGAGAGGTTGGCGAAAATGCCTTCCTTCTTACGATCTCCGCTCACGTAGCTCACATCGTTATCGCGCGCGGATGTGAGGTCCGAAATAACGGTGGCCTTGCCGTCGCGAACAACAGTCATCTCACCGGCTTCCAGAGGCTGGATGCCGGCGACCGCCCTTACGAAATCCGCCTGCCCCTGCCCATCCAGACCCGTGACGCCTACCACCTCGCCTGGGTAAAGAGTGAAATTGAACCGGAGGGAGTCGGACCAGACTTTTGCGTCGAAGACCCGCAGAAGGGCGGCGTCGCTCTGGCGCGCGGGAAGCGGTTGATCCTGCAGGGTCTTCTCGCGCTCCGGCCCGGCGATGAGTTCAAGGATACGTGCCTCTGTGATTTCCGATTTGCTGAGGCGACCGACATCGACACCGTCGCGCAGGACTGTCGCACGATCTGCGATCCGCACCAGCTCGGCGATGCGGTGCGTGACGATCAGGATGCTTGCCCCGCGCGCCTTGAGCTGCCGCATCTTGCGGAACAGCCGCTCAGTCGACTCGAAATCAAGCGCTGCGGAGGACTCGTCGAGAATGAGGACTTTCGGATCGGTCAGCAGCGCGCGGGCGATGGTGATCCATTGTTTTATGCTCAGAGGCAGCTCGCCAACGAGCGTAGATAGGTCAACATCAAAGCCGAGCAGTTCGCGCATGAGGGCCCCGGCCTTGGCTTCCTTGTCCTCCCGGTTCATCGACGCGCCGGTGAGGCTGTCGGCACCGAGATAAAGGTTGTCCAAGACGGAACATTCGTCCGCGACGAGAACTTCCTGAAAGACGTTGGAGATGCCGAGTTTTCTTGCCTCGTATGGAGACGTCGCGCTCTTGCCGAGAATTGAGACCTGTCCGCTATCGGGAATGAGGACGCCTGAAATCACTTTTGCCAAAGTGCTCTTGCCCGAGCCGTTGCCGCCAATAATAGCGTGGACCTCGCCCGCATAGGCCGTGAGGTTGGCGCCCCCGAGTGCCACGGTGGGCCCGAAGGTCTTCCTTACAGAAGAGAGTTCGACCGTTGGATAAGCCATTGCCTACATGCACGGGATCTTTCCCGTGTTTCGGGTTAAAAATGTTAAGCACGAAAGGCCGTCCCGCCACGATGGCGGGACGGCTGCTTGGGAGGCCTTTTACGGCTTGAACGCCTCTGGATCGGCAGGATGCAGGAAGAACTGGTCAAGGTATTCCTTGCTCGCCCAGTTGTTCGCCCCGACATTGTACCACTGGTCGGAATCTTCGCTGCAGTCCGCGGGGATCGCCTTTTCAAGCTGTTCGTAGTTCATCACCTGCGGCTTGGTCAGGATTGACTGGACCTTTGGACCCTGTCCCTGAAGCGTGCGCATCATGACATTCCAACCCAGCTCGAAGTCGTCTCCCGGAGGCCACGCATGAATGGCCTCGGTGACGAAATCCTTGTTCTTGCGCCAATAGCAGAGCGCGCCCACCTCGCCGCCGATCGAGAACGGAACCATATCGCGCCCGCTCTGCTGGAGCGCGCGCAATGCGCCAAGTTCCGAGGCAGACTGGATGATGATACCGTTTAGCTCACCGGGGTTTGTGGCAAGCCACTTCTGGATTTCGGACTGCGCGACCTGATCGGTCCACATGCCGGCAACCTGACCGACGACCTTGATGTCCGGATGCTTTTCGAGGGCTTTGAGAACCCCCACGTTTTGTGAATCCGAGGCGGACGCGCCGGGGATGCCCTCGACAATCAGGACATTGCCCTTGCCGCCGATCTGCTGCGCCATCCATTCGCCAAGCATGTTTCCGCCGACAACGAAGTTGGCCGACGAGTTCACGGCATATGGCGACGTCAGGTAGCCGACGGCCGAAAACACCGGGACGTCCTTCTGATGCGCGTACTCGACCGTCTGGTTCAGGGAGGTCGGGTTCGAGCAGCATACGATAATGGCATCGACACCCTGATCGACGAGCTGACGCATCTGCTGGATCTGCGTCGAGTCATTCAGGTTCGACTGGGTGATGATTACGTCCTTGATCAGACCAAGCTTCTTCCACTTCGGAATGATCTCGTCCTGAAGGCGGCTCATGACGGCAGCGCGCCAGGTATTTCCAGCGTAAGAGCTTGCGTAGCCGATGGTCCACGGCGGACCCTTCTTGGGCTTCCATTCACGATAAGCGCTCTCACCGATAGGCTGCATCGGATCGAGCATGTCTTTATTGTACAGCTCGTCCTGAATCTGTTTGGGTAGTTCATCGACGCCGGCAGCAAGTGCGGGCGAGATGCTTGCGAGCGCTGCAATAGCTACAGCGCTTCGCAACAAGGTTGCGAATTTATGTGCCAATTGTTCCTCCCATCAGGCGCAGCGATGGACCGCCGCGCCACAAGCCCTTGATGAGCTTCAAGCGAGACTAACGGACAGATTTTCGGAACGGGTAATACATTTTCACGATGAACGTTATACGCGTTGGCTATGGGTCGAAGACAAATGAATACGTTGATTGTCGGCGACAAATGCAATCCACAGCGAGTGTCCCCTTCCCTGCCCAAGACTCCCTATTCACATTGAGCAGACATTGTGGTGCGTTCTTCAAAGATGACGGAGGATATCGTGGCGACTATGAAAGTGGGCACCGAAGTATTTAGCTTAAGCGTTATGACGCAAGCCGATACGCCGCGCGAACAACTCGATTCAGAGGCAATGGCCATCTACGAGATTTTCGCCGAACGTGAGCGCGAATTCGGATTCAGTCCAGATGTCGTTGTCGAGTATCCGCCAATCGGTGAATCGCAAACGGGTGGCTTTCTCATTGACCCCGTTGGCTACATCGCCGCGCGTGTCGCGGAACTTCAGAAGAGCCGCCCGATCTCGCAAATTGTCGTGCTGACAACCTACGGCCAGCAACTGCTGGGGCCGCTCTCTGCGGCCGGTTACAAGCCTGTACAAATCGACATGCCGGCCGGCCCGGATCATACATACGCGTTTACGCTGGTGCGTGATATTCAGCCGACGAATGCCTGCTCGCTTTACCTTGAAGCGGTCAACGAAGCAGATGACAAAATCCGCCCCACATTCGTGCTCAAGCTGATCGACAGCAATGGTCGGCTCTGTGGTGGTGCGTGCGGCTCTGTCCACGAACGCGACGGTAAACGCTTTGCCTATCTGTCAATGCTGACGCTTGTACCGGGCCTGCCACCCACAACCGGTACACGATTGACCGAGGCGATGATCGAGGCTTTGCGCCAGCAGGGCGTGAGCACGATGCACCTCGGCACACAAACGGCAGGCCGCTTTTACGAGAAGCTCGGTTTCCGGGTCACGCACCGTCTGGTGGAAGGTTTGCGCACACGCATGTCTGGCAGCGGGAAGCACCTGAGCGACGATCTGGTGATGATGAGCATCGATCTTTAACGCAAACACCATGTGCGCCGATGATCGGAGCGCCTAAGCATCAAGATCAAGTGTTTGTTGCTGGCTCGGGTAGACAATGGCTCCATCGGGCTGGACCAGCGCGCCTGAGGTCAGGCGCGCCTCCTCAAGGCGGCCCGCGCTCATGATGTGGAAGACGGTTTCGCCAGCCGCGAGAAGGTAATCTGAAATGATGCGACGATGACATCGCCACCAGACCGCCTCCGAGCACATTATGGCCGAGCGTCGCTTGCTTCCATCGCGCAACAACTGCTCAAGACCAGCGCGAAACTGCTCCGAAAGCGCATAATCGGCATAGTTATGGAAACTTTCGTTTGTCCAAAAGCCGTTGACGTCCGCAGGCAATGTTCGGGCCTTGCCTCGAAGACCGCCCAGAGCAGCAATATGCTCGTAGGAAATCTGGAAGGCTGCCAAGGAGTCGGGCAGCCGGTCTTTGTTGAATTGCGGATTGGTTCTCGACATCGGGATCTTCCTGACATCGACCAGAAGTTCCACTTGCGCTTCACGCAGAAGCGCCACAAAGACTTCGATGCTCCTGTTTGAATGACCGATGGTGAAGAATGGCAGCTTCATCTGCCGGCATCTGGCGCGTAGCTCAGCACTGAGCCCCTGTGTGCCGCGATATGGTCTGTCTTGTCGCTCTTGATCTCGTATTGAGGATCGCTTTCCGTAGCGCGGTGCGTGTGTCCCTTGTAGTCGAAGTCACTGGTATGGATCGCAATGATGGTTCCCGATACATAGCCAGCTTCGGAGTTCCAGGTCACATGGTCACCGATTTTGAACCGCTTTGTCATTTTGCTAGATCCTCGCACATTGCCGGCTCTGGACTGCATCCCGTTTGACGGATCGGCGATGGGTTGCATCAAGCACCAGCGCCCCCTGCCCTGAAATCGTTCGGCGAAAGCAGGCGCAGGTCGGAATGCGGGTTAATTTCATTGTAATCATCGAACCATTCTGGCAGCAAGACTTGGACCAATCGCATTTTCGGAGCCGTCGTTTGAGTAACGTAGCTGCCAGCGGCATCCACCATGTCACGCTCATAACGCGCCACGTGCAGGCCAACGTCGATTTCTATGTCGGCTTCCTCGGCCTACGACTGGTGAAGCGCACCGGAGGCTACGAAGATGCCTTGCAGCTTCACCTGTTCTACGGTGACCGTCTCGGTTCACCGGGTTCGCTGATTACGTTCCTCGTATGGGAAGATGGCGCGCCGGGACGGGTGGGTACCGGCCAAGTAGCCGAGATCGCCCTTGCGGTGCCACCTGACAGCCTTGGCGAATGGATGACGCGCGCCTTGCGCGCAGGGGTGCCGTTCGAGGGACCGTCGCGCGAATTCGGTGAGCCGGTATTGCGGCTGAAGGATCCTGACGGGATCATCGTCAAGCTGGTGGGTGCTGATCTTGCGGCCGCGCAGTCCTGGGGCGATGAGGCGGTGGCGCCACGCCGACTGCGCGCGGTGACGATCCTGACCGAGACGCCAGAGGAGACTACAAGCTTCGTCGGCCGTTTCGGCTACCGGCCGGGGCCGCGCATAGGCAATACAACGCGCATGATCTCCGATACCGACGCGGTCGATATCCGCGATGTCTCCGGCTACGTGCCGGGTATTCCCGGCACCGGCACCGCCGACCATGTCGCCTTCCGTGCGCCGAACGTTGAGGCCGTCCGCGCCGAAGAGCGCGCACTGGCGCGCCTCAACTCGTCAGCAACCAACATGCACGACCGCAAGTATTTCACCTCGCTCTATGTCCGCGAGCCGGGCGGAACGCTGATCGAACTCGCCACTGACGGGCCGGGCTTTACGGTAGACGAAGATACGGAGCGTCTTGGCGAGACGCTGCTGGTGCCGCCGCACGACAAGGAAAGAGCGCGGGATATCGCGGTCATGTTGCCGCAATTTTCCATGCCGGGAACACCCCGCATGGCGCCGCGCGATTTGCCGTTCGTGCATCGCTTCCACGTGCCCGACGATCCCGACGACAGCACGATCGTGCTGCTTCACGGCAGTGGCGGCAACGAAGCCGACCTGATGCCGCTTGCCCGCCGGATTGCCCCACGCGCAACGCTGCTTGGCGTGCGCGGGCGCAGCCATGAGGAAGGCAACGCCCGCTGGTTTCGCCGGCTGACGGCGGTCAACTTCGACCAGGCCGATATTCGTGCCGAAGCGGAGGCTTTCGCGGCTTTCGTCGAGGGGGCAATCGCCGCCTATCGGCTCGATGAAGCGCACCTAACCTTTCTCGGCCACTCCAACGGTGCGAATTTCGCCGCAGCCGTCATGGCGCTCTACCCGCAGGTAATCCGCCGGGCGATACTGCTGCGCGCCATGCCGGTGCTCGAGACGTTGCCGCCCGCAGATCTTGATGGCGCGAGCGTGCTGATGGTGGCAGGTGCGCGCGACCCTTTCGGCAAAGACGCGCCGGCGCTGGCGGACTGGCTCAGGGCAAGTGGCGCGAAACTGGATATGCGCACAGTCGATGCCGGTCACGATCTGGTGCCGGACGACGAGGCGCTGGCGAGGCATTGGTTACAGCGCGAAGAGCCGGTTGGCGCCTGACCGACCCCCGCTAGACCCTACAGGAACAGCCGGACGATGAGCGGCACGACCAGAGAAGTCGCGATTGCGTTGAGCGCCATGGCGATGCCGGCGAATAGCCCGGCGGTCTGATCGACATCGAACGCTCTCGCGGTTCCGATGCCGTGAGAGGTCAGCCCGACCGCAAAGCCGCGCGCGGCATAATCCTTGATACGCATGGCGTTCATGAAGGGTGTGACCACGAGCGCACCGACAATTCCAGTGAGCACGACCAGCACGGCAGTGAGCGACGGGTTGCCGCCCAGCGATTCCGAAATCGCCATCGCCACGCCCGCGGTCGCCGACTTGGGCAGGAACGCGATCAGCACATCGCGCGAAAGCCCGCCCCATGCCCCCATGAGCATAATCGACAGCGCAGCGGTGAACGAACCGACTACGAGAGCTGCAACCATCGGCACAAGCGCCCGCTTGACCTGCCGCCATTGCCGATACAGCGGCACAGCGATAGCCACCGTGGCCGGACCGAGCAGGAAGTGGATATATTGGGCGCCCGCGAAGAACTTTTCGTATGGCTCGCCCGACAGCTTCAGCGTGCCGGCGAGTAGCGCGATTGAAATCAAAACCGGATTGGCCAATGGATGGCGTTTCAGGCGCGTGGAGACGGCAACGGCAAAGAGCCACGCGAAAAGGGTGAGGGTCAGCCACAGCAGCGGTGAGGCGGACAGGTAGACCCAAAGTTCGGTCGGTCGCTTCATGGAACTATTCCCGTCCGATCAGCCGCTGCACGGCGATGAACGTCCACACCGTCGCGGCAAGCGTGATGATTGCCGAGGCCACGAGGATAGCCAGAAGGATGCCGGCTTGGCTCTGCAACTCGCTCCAAAGCGCGACGATACCGACACCAGCCGGCACGAACAGCAGGCCGAGATTGGCAAGGAAGCCGTCAGCCGCCGTTTCCGCCTCGGAAAACAGGCTGAAGCCCATCGTCTTGCAGAATTGCATCGCAACGAACAGCAGGACGAGCCCGACCACCGGTCCCGGCAGCGGGATGCCGGAGCTGAACACGATGCTCTCCCCGATCAACTGGAACAATAGCAGGAGGGCGATTCCCTTGATCATCGACGAGCCTTTCCAGAGCGGCGTGACGGAGTTCTGGTCCATTGTTTACTGCACGTTGAGCGCGATGAAAACGATTGGTTGCACCCCTGCCCTGCGCGTGTACTTGCGACCTGTCGGGGATTGATCTGAGCGTATCAGGCCGCCTCGTCGGTCTTCTGGTCGAAGATCATCTGCGCAGTTGCAATCTCGGCTTCGTTTGCAATCGCCCACCGGCCAAGTTGCTCGATCGGCTCGCACAGCGAATGGCCAAGCGCAGTTAATTCGTAGTCGACACGCGGCGGCTTGGTGGCGAACACGGTGCGCTTCACCAATCCATCACGCTCCATGCCCTTGAGAGTCAAGGTCAGCATACGTTGCGAGATTGTGCCGATGACGCGCTTGATCTCGTTGAAACGACGCGGCCCGTCGCGCAGCGCCATGACGATCAGCACGCTCCACTTGTCGCCGACGCGAGCCAGAATGTGACGCACGGGCCGACACGTCTCCAGAAGATTGACCGGGTCAGGTAACATCCATGTGCCTTCTTGCATAAGGTTTTCCAGTTCCGATATTAGGCCAAGTTACAAATATATACTGCAGTGCAGGCTGCCCTTCAAGGAGCGCCGCCGCAAGGAGAACGACATGGAAATCGGCATCTACAGCTTCGGCGATGTACAGAAAGACGCGACGACCGGCGAGCTTGGTTCCACGGCCGAAGCCACACGCAACCTGCTTGAAGCCATTCAGTTGGCCGATCAGGTCGGGCTCGACTATTTCGGTATCGGCGAGCATCACACACGTGAAATGCCGGCATCTGCCGCCACGGTGATCCTCGGCGCGGCGGCTGCATCGACGAAGAACATCAAGCTCGGCAGCGCTGTTACTGTGCTCAGCACCGACGATCCGGTGCGTGTCTACCAGCAATTCGCAACACTCGACGCGCTGTCCAACGGCCGCGCCGAGATCACGGCGGGGCGAGGTTCCTCGACCGAATCCTTTCCGTTGTTTGGCCACAGCCTCAACGACTACGACGCGCTCTATGCTGAAAAGCTCGACCTTCTGATGCTGATCAACGAAAGCGAATCGGTAACCTGGAACGGAAAATTCCGCCCGGCGCTCAATAAGGCGCAAGTGGTGCCGCGTCCCGATGGCGGCTCGCTGCCGATCTGGCTGGCGACCGGCGGTAATCCGCAATCCTCGGTCAGAGCCGGCCTCAACGGCCTGCCGATTTCATATGCAATCATCGGCGGCCAGGCCAACCGCTTCGCGCCGCTGGCTGAACTTTATCGCCGAGCGGCCGCTCAGGCAGGCGTCGCGCCCGAGAAAATCAAGGTTTCGGTCGCCAGCCCCGGCTTCGTTGGTGAAGATGCAGCCAAGGCCAAGGATTTCTTCTGGACCCACTGGCACGCGGTGATGGAGCAACTGGGCAAGATCCGCGGCTTCGCGCCGCCGCCCCGCTTCCATTATGACAAGGAAGCGAGCGGTGACGGAGCGCTGTTTGCGGGCAGCCCCGAGGAAATTGCCGAGCGCATCGTGAAGCTGCACGGCAGCCTCGGCCATATGCGCCAGTTCTTCCAGATCGACGTCGGTCAGATGCCGCATCGGGAATACCTGCGTTCGATTGAATTGTTCGGCACAAAGGTCAAGCCGCTGGTCGATGCAGCGCTTGGCGACAAGGCGAAAGCCAAGGAGGCAAATCGTGACGCCTGAAATCCGCTCGATTGGAATTCTCGGTGCCGGCAGGGTCGGCACCGCCCTGGCACGGCTGGCGCTCGCCGCCGGCTATGAGGTGCGCGTCGCGACGGCGCGCCCGCCGCACGAGATCGCGCTGCTTTTGGAGGTGATGGCACCCGGTGCCGAACCGCTGTCAGTGGAGGCGCTGATCGCGACCAGCGACATCGTGATACTCGCCTTGCCGCTTTCGAAATATCGCGAGCTGCGCCCGGAGCTGTTTGCCGGCAAGATCGTCATCGACGCCATGAACTATTGGCCGCCGACCGACGGCACGATCGAAGATTTCGAGCGCGCAGCGTCGAGCAGCGAAATCGTGCAGGACCATCTGGCAGGCGCGCGTCTGGTGCGCGCATTCAACCATATGGGCTATCACGAAATTGAACAGGAAGCGCGGCCAGAGGGCGACCCTGCGCGTCGCGCACTGGCAGTGGCAGGCAACGATGCAGACGCACGCGCTGCCGTTTCCGGCTTCATCGATCGGCTGGGCTACGACCCGATCGATGCCGGGCCGCTGATGGCCAGCCGCAACTTCGGTGTTGGCACGACCATATTTGGCGCTGCCTTCGACCGCACCGAAATGGCGCAGCTACTTGCCAGCGCTCACCAGCGGGAGGCTGCCTAGCAGCCTTTCCGCTGTGCAAGACCAAACCCGGATTCTTTACTAGCCCGTTCAGATAGCCAGGATCCAGACCGAAGTCAGTGCCGTAATGCCAGCCGCAATGCGGCTGAACATGCTTGTCGAACTTGGCGAAACCAACATCCTGTTCAACTGCGCGGCGAGTATTACGGTACCGAAGAAAACCGTGCCGAACGCGGCGAAGGTCGTCGCCACCACCAATGCGGCATGCGCAAAACCAGCTAGGCCAACCGGCGCCACGATAGGCAAAAGCAGCATTTGCATAATAAGCGTCGTCGGATTGCCGATGCAGATCGCTACGCCTGCGCCAGCCGACGACAGCAATCCCGCCTTTCCCGATTCCGAACCTGAGATATTGGAGTGGTCGTTCCACATCTTGAGCGCGAGCCAAAGAAGATAGACGACGCCTGCATATTTGGCAGTAGCGAGCAATTCCGGCTTGGTCTGCGCCCAGATGCCTATGCCGAGAATAACAGCGATGACGGCGATAATTTCTCCCAAGCAGAGGCCAGCAGCGAAGGCCAGAGCGCCTTTTCGATTGCCGATGACAGACCGGGCAACCAGAACCGCCATTACCGGACCTGGCGATGCAGCGTAGACGAGCAGAGCCACGAAATATGGGCCAAACATCCAATAGTTCATTTTGTCCCTCCCGATGAATGGGGGGACGAAGAAAGCTGTTTTCTCTCCAGTCCTGCCCCGGTCGAACATGTGTTCGACGGAGGCAGTTGAATCCAAAGTGACCGCGCATCACATCAGGTAATCACCTGATTTGCGATCACCTCGGGCCCGTTTATCGGTGAATCTGATATTCGAGTTCTGTGTGGAGGCGCAGATATGTTTCGCCCCGGCTGCGATACGCCCTATCGGATATTGTCGGGGTCCAGCAGGCCGATCCTGACCGCCGCCAGCAACAGGCTTGCGGTCGAATTGACCTCAAACTTGCGCAACAAATTGGTTCGGTGCGTGTCAATTGTCTTGGGGCTGACACCAAGCGCTTCGGCGGCGCCCGCATTGGTTTGCCCGCGGGCGATCGCAATCAAAACAGCAATTTCGCGGTCGGTGAGTTGAACGTGCGCCCGAGACGATTTCATCAAGAGCGCGGCACCAGCGCTAACTGCGGTTGCACCCGCAAGAACTCGCCGGACCACATCTATGAACTCGGATTCACCACCCTCTTTCAGGCAAATGCCGTGAATTCCGGCCTCAACAAGTTTGCGCAACGTCGCAGCGGTTGCAGTGCCCGTCAGCAACACAAAACGCGTGTCGGGGCACCAGCGCTTTGATTCAAGAAACACTTCCAGTCCGGTCGCGCCCGGCATATTGTGATCCAATATCGCGCAATCCGGTTTGGACTTTCTGATTTCGATAATGGCACGGATTCCATCAGGCACGATCCCGATAATTTCAACGTCATCCAGGACGCCCAGCGCCTTTGCAATGCCCCAAGAGACGAATGCATGATCGTCTGCAAGGAGGACACGCTTTTTCACCAGCAGTTCTCCCGCGCTTGCACGCCGATGCTGCAATTCGTTCTGATGATATTTTGCACGTTTTTGACTTCCCCCGTTCCGCCGGCCATCGCCGCCGAGCGCAATCCGCTCGTGTTGACAGGTCCGGTGGACACGCAAGCGCTTTGCGCCCATTTCGAATACACCACAGATGACGCATGGGAAATCACCATTGGCGATTTTGCCGGATCTTCTTCCATCGATATGAAGCCGCTACCGGGACCAGTGCCGGATTTCGGTTACACCGCCGCGCGCATCTGGCTCAGGGTGCCCGTGGTTAACCAGACAAAGGACGTATCCTCCTGGCGTTTTTACGTGCATGCGAATTTTACCCAGAAGATATCAATATGGAAGATCAGCGCCGATAACCAAATCATCACGCTGCTCAACCTCGACGAAGACACTCCGTTTAGCGCCAGGCCGATCCAGCATCCGCAACTGGTCGCGCCCTTTGCGTTAGAGCCGGGTGAAGCGGCGACTATCGTCATGGCCTACTATTCGCAAGGCGCATCCCGGTTGACCATGTCAATCGAAACGCCCGAGAGCTATGCCGCGCTGATGAGCGTTGCGCAGGCCAAAAGCTACGCGTTTTACGGCATGATGCTCGTCATGATTACGCTGGCTTTGGCCGCGCTGGTGACATTGCGGCAGTCGGTCTTTGCCGCCTATGTCGGCTATCTCTGTTCGGTGCTGATTTATGTCGCCCACGCCGACGGCGTAGCATTCCAGTATCTCTGGCCCAATTTCCCGCGGTTCAACTCGATGGCGTCGGTCGTGGCCGGATCGGGCGTCATGGTATTTGGCGCACTTTTTGCCATCACCTTCCTGCAAACAGCGCGCTATCACCCGGTGATGCATCGCGTCCTTCAGGCGGTAATCGCTATCATAATCGGGCTTGACGTTCTTCTTTGGATCGCTGATCCGCAACTGCTCAAACGCATTCTCGTCTACATGATAACAGGCTCGGTGCTGGTGTTTCTGGCCGCGGCACTCAACGCGAGCAGAACCCGGTTCCGTGAAACTCGCTTCTACGTCGCTACATGGTTTGCATTGTTGATTCCTGCGGGTCTGTTCACGGCGCGCTACGCGTTCGGGCTCGAATCCCAGACTTTCCCCGTCTACGACGCGGTGCGCATCGCGCTGGTCTGCGACGCGCTGCTAATGGGCCTCGCCATATTTGACCGCTACAACCAGCACCGGCAGGCTGCGATGCAGGAAACGCTATCGCAGAGCGAGCGCAACCTGGCGCTGGCGCAGCGTCTCGCCGTGCTGGAGCAAAGCTACCAACAGGTGGAAGCAACCGCCCGCGAGCGCGAGGAAGGCGTCAAGGACACGGTGCATGACCTGCGCCAACCGATGCATGCGCTACGGCTTTCTTTACGCCAGATGTTCAGCGGGCAATCCGACAAGTCGACCGATTTCGGCCAGATCGAGTCGGCGCTTGGCTACATGGAGCAACTTGTCGACAAACGACTTGCCGAGCAGCCGAAATGGGAAAATACGGTCGACGTTCCATCTGCTGCCGATGCTGGAAAAACCGTGGACGAACCCGGGCTCTATGCGGTGCTGCGGGGCGTCACCGACATGTTTTCATCGGAGGCAAGGGAAAAAGGCTTGCAACTGCGGCTCATACTTTCAGCACCAGACGCAAAAGTTGATGCGTACGCACTGATGCGACTGCTCTCCAATCTCGTCTCCAACGCAATCAAGTATACCCGTCAGGGACGCGTCGTCGTTGGCCTCCGGCGACATAAGGATAGCTACCGCGTCGAGGTGCATGACACGGGACCTGGCCTCAGCGGCGATGCGTTTGAGCAGGCCTTGCAACGCAACAAACGCCTCGAACGAGATATTGACGCCGCAGATGGAAGCGGGCTTGGGCTGACAGTCGTCAAGGAAATCGCCGACACGCAGAAATGGCGCCTAAGCTCATGCGCGGATCGCCGATCTGGCGCCAGCATTCGCGTCGAACTCTAGCGCCTTTTGGCCATGCTTTGGCGGCGCAACTAGCTCTTATGGAGCGCCAGGTGAACACCAAGCCCGACAAGGATACCGCCGCCGACCTTCTGTATGATCCGCTGTGCTGATTTCGAGTTGCGCAGCCTGCCGACAATCGCCCCCGCCAGCACGACGCACACGATGTCTGCGGATGAGAATATCAGATTGACGATTGCGCCTAGCACCAAAAACTGCGCCCAAACTGGCAAGCCCGCTGCCGAATCTACGAATTGCGGCAAGAACGCCATAAAGAATATTGCGGTCTTTGGGTTCAGAACTTCGACCATAATGCTTTGACCGAACGCCGCGCGGCCAGACTTGGCTGCAATTGGCGATGGCTGGCCATCCGAAGCTTTTGCGAAAATCAGATTAAAGCCGAGCCAAGCCAGATACAGCGCACCGGCCAGCTTCACAGCTGCGTACAGCGCTGGAACTGCATGAAAAAGCACGGACAAGCCCGCGGCGGCAGCTATGATATGCGCATAGCAGCCAATGTGAATGCCAAGGCTCGCCATTAGTCCTGCGTTGCGGCCGCGCGCCAAGGTTTGAGCCGCAGCGTACAGCATTGCAGGGCCCGGAATATACGCGAAAAGCGTCGTGGTAATGATGAATGCAATCAGGATATCAGCGCTGGGCATTGGGCCTCACTCTTCGTCCAACGGCAGTTCTATCACCATGCCATCATGCGCCGGCTCGACGTTATCAGGCGTTTCGTTCTGCACGGTATCGTAGTCCAGCGGCACATGCATATGCGTGAGCGCCGCGCGTTTTGGGCTTAGCCGCTCGATCCAGCCGAGCGCTTCGTCAAGGCTGAAATGGCTTGGGTGCGTGCGGTATTGCAAGGCGTCTATTATAAGGCAATCCAGCCCATGCAGGCGCGCGGCGGTGGCATCTGGAAATGCCGAAACGTCTGAGCAATAGGCCAAATTGCCAATGCGAAAACCGAGGGAAATGATGTCGCCGTGAATTTGAGGCAACGGCTCGAGACGTATAATGCCGCCTCTCCCACCGATTTCCACCGAATGCGAATGGTCGATCAGATGGGCCTTTACGATGGGCGGATATGAGCTGCCTTTGGGCGTTTCAAAGCAATAGCCGAACGCCTCTTTCAAGCGAAAGAGAGTGGAGCGATCTGCATAGATATCAATAAGATGCTGCTGCTCGATAACGTAGCTTCGCAAGTCATCAATGCCGTGGATGTGATCGGCGTGCGGATGGGTATAGACAACGGCGTCGATGTGCTGGACGCTCGCCATGAGCATCTGATCACGGAAGTCTGGACCTGTATCGATCACCACGGTCGTAGTGCCGTTTTTACCGATGCGCTCGACCAGCGCTGCGGCACGACGGCGACGGTTTTTCGGATTGGCGGGATCGCAAGCGCCCCAATCACCATTGACGCGCGGAACGCCGGGCGACGAGCCGCAGCCCAAAATCGTCAGGCGCAGCAGGTCCGCCATGCTCAGGCGACCCCGATCGGTCGCGTGGCGCGGGAAAAGAGCCGGAAGAAATTATCCGTGGTCAGCTTTGCGATTTCCTCATTGCTGACACCGATTGTCTCGGCCAGCACCGCCGCTGTGTTGACCACATAGGCTGGTTCGTTGCGCTTGCCACGATAAGGCGGCGGCGCGAGATATGGCGCATCCGTTTCGACCAGCAGACGGTCACGCGGAATTTCACGAGCAGTATCGCGAATCTCGGCGGAATTCTTGAACGTCAGAATGCCCGAGAAGGAGACATATCCACCGAGCTCTACGCCTTTAAGCGCGAGTGCTTTGCCTGAAGAAAAGCAATGCAGAACGAAGGGGAAAACGCCCTTCCCTGTTTCCTCTTCGAGTATGGCGGCGATGTCCTCATCGGCCTCGCGCGCATGAATGACCAGCGGCAAACCGGTGATGCGGCTGGCGGCTATGTGTGTGCGGAAACCGACGGCCTGATCGTCGCGCGGAGCCTTGTCGTAGTGATAGTCCAGTCCGGCCTCGCCTATGGCGACGACCTTGGGATGCTCAGCAAGCTTTACTAGTTCGTCCACGGTGATGCCGCGCTCTTCGCCGGCATTGTGCGGATGCGTGCCGACAGAGCAGAAGACATCGTCGTAAGCCTCTGCAATTGCTTTAATTTCGTCAAAGCGGCGCACGCGGGTCGAGATCGTGACCATAGTGCGCACGCCAGCCGCCTTGGCACGCGCAACAATGGCCGCGCGCTCCTCAGCGAAATCCGGAAAATCCAGATGACAGTGACTGTCGACCAGCATTCTTACGCTTCTTCCTTGTCCACATAGCGTGGGAAAACCGGCTGCGGCGCGGGCAATGGCGAGCCGAATTTCAGCGCGTGGTCTTCCGACAGATGCGCGAAGCTGCGCTCATCTTCGGGCACGGCCAGAAGATCCAGCAGCTTTGCGGCGGAGCCCGGAATGAATGCCTGACACATGACGGCAACACGCCGAATGACTTCGGCTGTCGTATAGAGCACCGTTTCCATGCGTGCGGGGTCGGTTTTCTTGAGCGCCCAAGGCTCCTGCGCAGCGAAATAGCGATTGGCCTCCGCGACGACGGCGAAGATGCCCGCAAGCGCGGTGTTGATCGCCTGATCTTTCATCGCGATGCGCGCGCCTTCGAGCGCCGCACTCGCCTGATCCAAAATGGCGGTGTCGGCATCGGCCAGCGCACCCTTGTTCGGAACGGCGGCGTTGCAGTTTTTCGCAATCATCGAAAGCGAGCGCTGCGCGAGGTTGCCAAGATCATTGGCAAGGTCTGCATTAGTGCGGTTCACGATAGCGTCGTGACTATAGCTGCCATCCTGCCCGAACGGCACTTCGCGCATGAAGAAATAGCGGACCTGATCCAGCCCGTATTTATCCACGAGTTCGAACGGATCGACGACATTGCCGACCGATTTCGACATTTTCTCCCCACGATTGAACAGGAAGCCATGCGCAAACACACGCTTCGGCAGTTCAATGCCTGCCGACATGAGGAACGCAGGCCAATAGACCGCGTGGAAGCGCACAATGTCCTTTCCGACAATGTGGACAGCGGGCCAATAACGCCATTGTGGATCGCTGGTATCGGGATAGCCCGCGCCGGTGATGTAGTTCGTCAGCGCGTCCACCCACACATACATGACATGCTTGGGATCGCCAGGAACCGGCACGCCCCAATCAAAGGTCGAGCGCGAGATCGACAGATCTTTCAGACCGGATTTTACAAAGCTGATGATCTCATTGCGGCGCTCGGACGGACCGATGAAATCAGGGTTGGCTTCGTAATAGGCCAGCAGTTTTTCCTGATAGGCGGAAAGTCGGAAGAAATAGGTCTGCTCCTCATTCCACTCGACGGGCGAGCCGAGCGGCTCTCGGCGCACGCCATCGTCGCCGACGGTCGTTTCCTTCTCGTCGAAATAGGCTTCCTGCCGCACGGAATACCAGCCGGAATAACCGCCGAGATAGATGTCGCCATTGGCCGCCATCTTTTCCCAGATTGCCTGACTGGCGCGATAATGGCGCGGCTCGGTGGTGCGAATGAACTGATCGTTCGAGCATCCGAGTTTGACCAGCATTTCCCTGAAAACCGCCGAATTGCGGTCTGCAAGTTCCTTGGGCGTGATGCCGATCGTGTCGGCGTTCTGCTTCATCTTCAGGCCGTGTTCATCCGTGCCGGTGAGGAAGAATACATCCTTTCCGTCCAGCCGCTGGAAACGGGCCAGAACATCGGTCGCGATGTCGGTGTAGGCATGACCGATATGCGGCTTGCCGTTCGGATAGAAGATGGGCGTAGTTATATAAAACGTCTCGCGGGACATGCGCGGCAACTCTCAGGAATGGCTGTTCGGATCGACTATTTTCAGCGCGCCAGCACGGAACAGGCGCTGGGCCAACTTCACATTCGCCCGCTTTGCGGCTTGAGTGCGGTGTTCAGGCGGCTGATCATCGTCAATGCGTGCTGTTTCTGATCAAGGTTATATGTTGCCGTCTCGGTTATAGCTATCCGTGCCATATGCCAAGCGTCTGACAACTTTTTTGCGCGATTTGTATCGCCCGATTGCGCAGCGTCTGCGGCGGCATTGGCCAGAAGCTCAAGCGCCCGCCCGTTAAATACATCAAGCTGGATTGCGCTGTCGCGCCCACTCACAGCTTCAGCGAGGCGTTGGGACGCCGCAATGTCTGCGGAACCGGTGGCGAGAGCGTCAAGCGCGGTGGCGATTTCCACGCCGCCATATTGCTGCAGAATGATCGCGTTGCGTGCGCTGCCCTCCGACCGCGCGAGCAGAGCGTCGCTGACGCGTTCGTCGTCGGGCCACTGGCCCGCGCGTACCAATACTTCCGCTAGATCTTTATCATTTAGCGGCGCGAGCCGAATAACCTGACAGCGCGAGCGGATGGTCGGCAGCAGCGCGCCGGGCGAATGAGCAATGAGAATGAAAATGGTGCGCGACGGCGGCTCCTCAAGATTTTTGAGCAGCGCGTTGGCGGCGGCGGCGCGCATATCGTCCGCCGGGTCGATAATGACGACGCGATAGGAACCATTGCCAGAGGTGAACGACAGAAAGCGCCCAATGCGTCGGATTTCATCCACCGACAGCACTGTCTTGAAGCCCTTCGTTTTGTCGTTCGCGGGGCGCGTGAGGTGCAGCACGGAAGGATGCGCGCCGCTCGCGATCTGGCGGTAGATCGGAGAGTCAATGGCGACCGGTTCGAAGTTCGCACCAGGCTCCGCGCCGCTGAGCAGATGGCGCGCGAAGGCGAAGGCAAATGTCGCCTTGCCAATGCCCTGCGGCCCGGCCAGCACGATGGCGTGAGGCAGGCGCCCTGCCTTTTGCGCCGCCAGCAACATGTACTGCGCTTCAAGGTGGCCGACGAGTTCCGGCGTTTCGGACGGCTCGGCAATGCCTTCCAGCGAGTCGTGTTGCTGTGGCGCCAACCGTTCCTCGCTCATGCCTGCACCTCTTGCCCAGGCGCATAATGCTTTTCGAGCGCGGCAAACACGACTTCCGCAATGGCGAGTTCTACGGTGTCAGGATCCTGATCCGCGTTGATGACTTTGCAGCGCTGTGGCTCGTTGGCGGCAATGTCGAGATAAGCCTGCCTGCGTTGCTCGTGTATGGCGATGGTTTCCTTTTCGAAGCGGTCCGCGCCTTCTCCCTCCGATCGTCGCGCCGCTGCGCGGTGCAAACCGGTTTCGGCGTCGAGGTCCAAGAACAGCGAAAGGTTAGGCATCATGCCGTTTATCGCAACGCGCTCGATGGACGCCATCAAGCCTCGTTCGATGTTGCCGGTAACGCCCTGATAGACGCGCGACGAGTCAATAAAGCGGTCGCACAGCACGATCATCCCGGAGTCGATTGCCGGACGGATAATCTGTTCGACATGGTCGGAGCGCGCAGCGGCAAACAACAGCGCTTCCATTTCCGGGCCGAACTCTTCGGCCGCGCCGGAAAGCAGAACGTGGCGCACGGCCTCTGCACCGGGTGAACCACCCGGCTCGCGCGTAACGAGAACGGTGTAGCTCTTCTGACGCAGCTTTTCGGCCAAGCGTTCGATCTGGGTCGATTTGCCCGCACCCTCCCCGCCCTCAAAGGTTATGAAAAATCCCCGCGCCAATGCTCTTATCCAAGGTTTTGGTGAAACCTACTTAGTGCGATTCATCGCAGTGTTGAAGTGTAGAGCGGACTTTTAGGCGGATGAGGCGTAAGCTAAAGGAAATCGCGGAGCCAGCCGAAGGCGAGTTCTTCGGCGGCGCTGCGGGCGCGCTGGCTTAGCGTACCCTTGCCAATGTCTTCCGCAGCGAAAAGTGGTGTTTCCTGCGTCAATTGCTGGTCTACCCAGACCTTGAGCGAGCCGACCGGCGTTCCTTTCACGATGGGAGCGGTCAGCGGGCCATTATAGACGACATGGGCGACGACCTTGCCGCGATTTTCCTGCGGCAGGAAAATCGAAACGGCGCCCTTGGCTTTGAGCTCAACAGAAGGCTTGTCGCCGCCAAAAACCTTCGCGCGCCCGACGACAGTATCGGCGGCAAACAACGGCGCGCGCTCGAACGCCGTCATGCCCCACTCGACAATGCGACGGGCTTCTTCGGCACGTTCCTTGTCGCTCGTCAAGCCGCCCAACGCGACGAACAAGCGACGATCATTACGCGCTGCCGAACCCACAAACGCATAGCCGGATTCTTCCGTGAAGCCGGTGCCCAGACCATCCGCTCCAATGCCCATGGCGAGCAGCGGATTGCGGTTGCGCTGGGTGATCTTGTTCCACGTAAATTCGGGCTGGCTGTAATATTTGTAGAACTGCGGATAGTCGCGCCAGAGATGGTTGGCGAGCGTGACCAGTTCGCGCATCGTGACCACCTGCCCCGATGCTGGCAGGCCGGTGGAATTCACGAAGCGAGACCTTGTCATGCCTAACGCCTGCGCGCGGCTGTTCATGCGCTCGGAAAAGGCGGTTTCCGATCCGGCCATGCCTTCCGCGATGATGATGCAGCCATCGTTGGCGGATTGCACAATCACACCCTGAATCAAATCTTCCAGCCGGACTTCTGAGTTCAGCGCGGCAAACATCGTGGATGTGCGCGACGGCGCACCACCCGTGCGCCAGGCATATTCGCTGACCTTGAAAGTGTCGTTCATGCTGGCTTTGCCGCTGGCGATGGCGTCGAACACGACCTCCATCGTCATGAGCTTGGCAAGCGATGCCGGCGGAACGGAAGTGTCGGCGTTCTTGGCAATGAGGATGGTGCCGGAATCGGCGTCGATCATGAACGCCTGCTGCGCCTTGGTTTCGAAAAGCTGAGCGTTGGCAGCGCCAACCGTGAGCAACAAAAGGCCGATGACGACTTGGAATGTTGCTGCAATTCGCGGAAGTAAATGCACTTGGGTGAGCCGCGTGTCAGTTACGAACAGTCATTGCGTCTTCGGCACCGAGCGACCATGCAGCCTCAAGCATGGCATCCGGCGTCGCGCGGCCATCGGCATATAGATCGAGTTCGAACCAGCGCACGCCACGATCATCAACCGTCGAGGACATTTCCGCACGACCATAGGCTGAGAGCGCCTTTTCGAGACGCCGTGCCTCAGCTTCGTTCTCGAACGAACCGACCATCACATAATCGCTCGCTGGGGTGGCGTTCTGCCTCGTGAGCAGGCTGGCGAAGGCAGGGTTCTCACGCTTGGTTTCAGCCGGAGCATATGACAGGGAAAGTGCGGCAACCGTGACCGGAGCTTCGTCCGGGCGATAGGTCACGATCGGTCCCATTTCAGGCAGCACCAGTTGCGAAATACCAGGTGCGCCAGCGTCGAAACCATCCATCGATGCTGTCGTCACAAGAGGTTGCGACGGAACGGGTTGCTCTGCATCGGAGAGAACGCCGGGGAACGGCGATGATTGCGAATCCGACGGCGTTGCGCCGTTCATTGCGACCATCACACCGGTCGGCAGTCCGTCAGAAGGATCGGGCGCATTCTTGCCGGGGCGATAAGACGCCATCAAGAATGCATCATCCTGACCATCAAGCGGCGCACGGCCAACATACTCGACTTTCACATTGGCGGTGCCGGAGTGGACGTAATCCAGCATCTCGGCGGCGCGGCGCGAAAGATCAATGATGCGGCCATTGGAATATGGCCCGCGATCATTGATGCGCACGATGACGGAGGAACCGTTCTTCGTATTGGTAACGCGCGCATAGCTCGGCAGCGGCATTGTTGGATGCGCCGCGGTGAGATGCGTCATGTCGTAAATTTCGCCATTGGCGGTTAGGCGGCCGTGGAAAGCATCGCCATACCACGAAGCCGCGCCAAGCTTGGAATAGCTGCTGATTTCCTTGGGGTAATACCACTTGCCGCGGATCTGGTAAGGCTTGCCGATCTGCTCGCGCCCACCCCCGCGTTTCAGCCGCGAACGCTCTGTGGAAACGCGTGGGCTGGCTTTCACGCCATATTCTGCCTCGGAAAAATATTCCGTAGGCCGCTTTTTGGCGACGGCAGAGCGAACGGTTGTATCAGAACTTGTACAGGCCGCGAGCATGGCGGCCGAAATCGACATCACAGCGATGACTGAAGCGTGGCTTAGCCGCGTCTTTTTAGGCATCGTTGGCGCATCCCCTGCGTCAATTCATTCGGATGGGACGAACGTCCCTGAGAACGCAGCCCCTTGATGCCGCCTCTCCTGTTTAATCAGGATTAATTAGCGGTGAATTAATCGATTATGTCCGGAAGTAGGCAAGAATGTGGCCGGAACTGTGCGGAGTGCTGGTTGTCCCGCGCCAAACGCGGTTCCGGCCGCGCCATTAACGGCCAAACCTTAAATTTCGTTCATGTTTTGGACGGCTCAGAGTGCTGCCACAATTGAGGCAGAGCTATTCTCGCATTGGCATCGCCATGCACAGCGTCCTCGCCCCAAACGGCGTTCCACTGACGCATTCCGCTGCCTCCATTTGCGCTTTGCTTACCCGCTCACTCCGTGGCGCGGGCTGATTGCGAACGTCTTTAAGGAGGACGAAACATGAAGTCGAACCTTGGAATCCCACTTTTTGCTGTACTGGCCGTCGCCGCGACCGGATACATTGTCAGCCCCGCCAGCGCCGCAGGACAAACGACAGAGCAGATTTGCAGCGCAAAATATCAGGCGGCCAAAGCTGGCGGAACCTTGAACGGCCAGAAATGGCCCGCGTTCTATTCGGATTGTGCGGCAAGCATCAACGCAAACGGCAATGCTGGCGCAGCCGCAAATCCTGCTCCTGCAAGCAGCACTTCGAAAAGCTCAACCACGACAGCAACCGCACCAGCCAAGAGCACGCCTGCTTCGACGTCAGGCAACCACCAAACGACGCAACAGATATGCAGCTCGAGCTATCAGGCTGCCAAGGCTGCAGGAACGCTAGGCGGTCAAACCTGGCCAGCATATCTTTCGGCGTGCAGCGACAAGATCAAGCAATATTCCGATACAAGCCAGCCGACGCCACCAGAGCCAACAATATCGAAAACGGCAGCGAAAAAAGTGATGCCCGTTGCGAATGGAAATGCATCTCCGGGTGAAGTCGCCTTCCAGCAACGCATCCATGAATGCGCATCAGAGTGGCAGCAGCAAAAGGCCAACGGCACACTTCCGAACGGAGCCAAGTGGCCGCAATTCTGGAGCCAGTGCAACACCCAGCTCAAATCCCAGATGTAAGACGATTATCCTGTCGAGCTTAACGGGATCAGGCGCTCGCGTCTGATCCCAAATTAGCACTATTGAATATTGTTCAAGACTAAATCCGCCGGTTGTCTCGCCGGACAATAGATTATATCTGATTATCTAATATTCACTCATATGTTGGTGCTTCTAATGCCGCCTGTTGTTAGGCGAAACCTAAAAGCAATATATATCTCAGCCGCTTTGCTGCTAGCGGGATGCATTGTCACCGCCGCCGCATTGGCGACAGTAAAGCTTCATAATCAGACCAAGCTAATAAAGCAGCTATACAAATATAGATTTGTCAGCGAGAGCCAGCGGCAAGAAACTGGCTATGATTTGCACGCATTGCCAAACCCGTTTCATGCACAGAAGGATGAAATTCGGAATATCAAGAAGGCATCGGCATCAATCGATGCAATGTGGAAGCAGCTAACGCCAGTCGCGCAGCAGTACTCATATTTTGGCAACAGTCGCGATTTGCCCGTTGGCGCTATGTTGGTGGTCGCCGCCTTTTATGACTATGGAAACAAAGCACCGAACGACGCGAAGCCTGGCTGTGTTTCGATCAACGAAAACACGGACTTCAAGTCGCTGGAAGAGCCTACGTTTTTGGACCACAGCCAAAGCGAGATCGGATGCTGCACCGATTTTGCGCTGATGCTCGCATCATTCCTGACCCATCTCGGGATTGATGTTGAAGTTTTGAATAACGGAAATCATCAGGCCCTGATGATCTCGACAGACGGAAAAAACGGGTTTTTGGATTCGAATAGTCTAACTTTCATTCCCGAATATTTCGCCGAAACCCCCGAACATGAATCGCGAGATATCTATTATTTCACACCATATGACGGCTCTCGCGTTGATATTTTCCAACAGTTCCTGATGAGATCGGTCATGTTCGGGGAGCCGCAATTCCAGAGCGTTGCCTGGAAGCACATGAAGCCGGCCGAGCATTTCGCCAAAATGCGCGCGAACTATCTGATACGCGACGGAGCACCTGCTTATTCACAAGCTCTGCGCTGAATGCGCGCGAAGCTGCAGATCGTGTTGACGCAGCGTTGCAAGCGGCTATAAGCGGCGAAGCAAGAACCAAATAGTTGCAAAACGAGCTTCACGGTCGTTTCAGCGCATCGCGAAAAAGGCAAATAGCTCAAACAGATCAGCTAGATGGAAGAGTGGCCGAGCGGTTTAAGGCACCGGTCTTGAAAACCGGCGTGGGTGCAAGCTCACCGTGGGTTCGAATCCCACCTCTTCCGCCATTTTTTTTCCGCCATTTTTGATTAGATAAGCTATTGATATACATCAATTATATGAAAATCAATATACCAGAACATTTAAAAGACCGTTTTGTTGCGTTAGATAATATTAAGTATAGCGAACCGCCATTACCCTGGAAAAAGATAGGTATATTATCTGTTGGCGGATTAACTGATGTTGGATTTGCACATTCATCTGAACTACTTATAATCGTTTCTGCTTCGGGTAGAGGATTATTGGATTGCAGAAAAGGCACTTTTATTGCACGCGATACGGATGAAAACTTTGAATTTGATATTGGTAATCTGGAAGTAGAAGGTATAGGACCGCTACAAGGCCAAAAAATCCGCACTAACGGACTGTATGGTGGAGGTCTTTCTACTTCTACAAGTGATGGTTGGCGTATCGAGCGTCACCCATTATCTTGGCCAGACGAAGAATTATTTCTATCGTCACAATGGCAAACAATGCTCTGGACTAAGCCTGGTAAGAAGATAGAAATTACAAAGCTGGGCGATTTTATTACTGAAGTTCGAGCTTTTGGTTTTTCGCCCAATGGTATGATTCTAATAATCGCAACATCCTCCGACATTGCAATTTACGGGCGGTAAATAACTGTCCTCGTAGCTTTTTATGCAAAAGTGAAGGCAAAGAAATTTACGAAGCTCCCTGACGAAGACAGGCAGCGCATGGCGCGACTCTATGAAGAAGTTAAGGGTCGCCTGACGGAAATGTCGATGATTGTCGGGACTGCGATAACTATGGCAATGCACAGCCTGCCAGATAGTTCATTGCGCCCTCAAAGTCAGCCGTTGCGCCCCGTGAATACGTTTGATGGGTTGTCAATCCAGAACAACACAAACGAGCCGCACAAAAGCACGACGTATGAGCCAAACAACCGCCAAAGCATCTCGCCGGGGATGAGTGCAAGACCCATGAATTGCGCGATCAACAGAGCCATCATTGCCAGCGTGCTGAACATGCAGATTGGGCGAAGGACTTTGCATAGTGCCGTTATCATTACACCTACTCCGAACGCCGCATCATTTCGCAGAGAATTCTAAACATTCCGCAAAATTTGTGCATCGCTTTTACTGCATGGGGCTATGACCGATTTGCAGGAGTGCCCTGTTTGAGTGTGCCCCTGCGATACAGCAAAGCTTGTGCTGGACTCTTAAGTCGCCCTACCCTTTCGCCCACGCTTTCAGCAGGTGTTCTGCGCGAGCGTACTGATTGACCATATGGACCGGAGCGTCGAGCGCAGCCGCGGCGCGGAGCGGCCAATGCGGATCAGCCATAAAGGCGCGGGCAACCGCAACGACATCAGCACGACCAGACGCAACGATCTCTTCGGCCTGCGCGGAATTGTCGATCATGCCGACAGCACGGACGACAATGCCCGTATTCTTGCGGATATACTCTGCCAGATGCACCTGATAGCCCGGCCCAACCGGGATTTTCTGATGCGGAGAAATGCCGCCACTTGAGCAGCAAATATAGCTGATACCTTCAGCCTGAATGGCCTTCACAACTTCCACGCACTCGTTTTCGTCAAAGCCGCCGTCAACCCAATCCTTAACCGACAGGCGCGCGCCGAGCATAAGCGAAGGCGCAGCTTTGCGAATGGCGCGGGCGACTTCGATGATGAAGCGCATGCGATTTTCGAGCGACCCGCCCCAGCGATCCGTCCGCTTGTTCGACAACGGCGAAAGGAATTGATTGATCAGATAACCGTGGGCGCCGTGAACTTCGATGAAATCAAAACCAGCGCGCACGGCCCGCGCAGCCGACAGGCCGAATTTCTCCACGGTTTCAAGAATCTCGTCTTCGGTGAGCGCGTGCGGCGTTGGATGGCCCTTGTCGTAAGGAACGGCAGAAGCGGAAACGGTTTCCCAAGGATCCTGACCCGGCTTCAGCGGGTGGCCACCTTGCCACGGAAACTGACACGAGGCTTTGCGCCCCGCATGAGCCAACTGCACACCGAATTTTGCACCGGGCGTTGCCACCATGCGCGCGGCATTCAGTGCGCGCTTGGCAGCAGCTTCATTGTGGTCTGAATACAGCCCGTGACAGCCATGCGAAATGCGGCCGCGACGTTCGACGTCCGTCATTTCTACCGTGATCATGGATGCGCCCGACATCGCAAGATTCATCCAATGATAGAGATGCCAGTCAGTCGCGGACCCGTCGTCGGCCGAATATTGGCACATGGGCGCAATGGCAATGCGGTTTGCGAACTCAAGGCCACCAATGGTGATCGGCTGAAACAGAGCGGACATGATATCTTTTCTTGGAATCTGGTTGGCGGGAGCCGCAATGTAAGCGGCGCCGCCCGTTTTACAACGGTTGCTTGCTGAAAGATTCCATGAGCGACAGCGGGTTCGCATCAATCGCGCAGGCTATGCGCACCAATTCATGCAGGCTGATTTCGCTTTTGCCCAACTCGTATTGATCAAGCTTTTCTTCCGGATCGCCGGATACACGCGCCAGCTTCTTGAGCGGCATTTTATGCTTGAGCCGGGCGGTGTGAATGTTTTGGCCAATCGTGCGCCGCAATTCGCGCAGCATGTCTGAATTAAATTGCATGGATTCCTCTGGTGTCAGGAGGTTGAAACCACGCCCATAAACGTGTGCTGCTTATTCCCCTTGCGGGTATTCTATTCGCTGCACTCCCGACATAAGAAATCGCGCCCGCGAGAATCGCAAGCACAAAATCGGTCAACCGGGAGCGTACCGTTATGGGGTAGCGGTTTCAAACGCTAACCCATACCTAGCACGATTCCCGGCAGAGACAATTCTAATTTAGCGAGTTCGCTATTACTTCTTCTTGGCGCGACGGCGAGCCGCGACATAAGCACCGGCTACTGCCAGCGCCGGGAGGCCAAGGCCAAGAACCGGACCGGGCGCGGAGCGAGAAATACCGTCTCCACCACTTCCGCCGCTTGTGCCACTGCCACCGTAGCCACCACCGTTGCCGCCATAGGAGGAGCTGCTACGCCTGACGTCTGCGCCGCTGCTCTTATGTTGGGTTACACCGCCGCTATTGCCACCCGTCCGTATGTTCGAGTTTTGGCTGCCCTGTTCGTTGTGAGACTTCTGGGGGTAGTAGGCACCCCAAGGTCCCGCTGCCGCACTCGAAACAGCGGCGACACTCAGAACTACAGCCGCTGCGGCTGGAATGAGAACCTTCGCCATCGCATTTATCCTTAATAAACCGTTATGGCATTGTAGCGAAAGTGACGAGTGCAGCTATCCCAAAAGAAGATGTAAGCGGCTATGCGTTGGGTGAATAAAAGTCGTAACCCATTTGCTCTGTGTTCAAGATGCATCAGTTGGCCGCGCGCCCGGAAAATATAGTGCTAGAAAAGCAAAAGGCCGGGCGCAAACCCGACCTTCATCCTTGCTTTCGGTAATCTACCTTCTGACTGCGCTCTGACAGCTATTTGCTATTACATGCGCCGTTTCCAGCAGGCCCCTTCATTGTTCGCAACAGTACATCCGTGCTCGCGAACAAATCCAAGCAATTATGCTGCCTGAAGATTATCAGCAGCAGACTTGCCGGAACGACGGTCTGCAACCACGTCGAACGAGACCTTCTGGCCTTCGTTCAGCGTGCGCATGCCAGCGCGCTCAACGGCAGAGATGTGTACGAAAATGTCCGCACCGCCATTGTCGGGAGCAATGAAGCCATAACCCTTGGTGGCGTTGAAGAACTTTACGGTACCAGTGTTCATGACGATTTCCTTCTTCAAGACGTCATATTTCAAGTTACATCCAGCGAACCAGATGCGGGTAGATCGAAGTTGAAAAGGGAAGATCGTCGTGTGCGCAAATGCGCAAAAACAAAGTTCAGCAAACAAGTTCGATGAGGTGCATATAGTTTATATTTCCAGCGAAAACAAGATGCGCCGCGTTGTGGAAAGTCGCATACCGGCAGTGTGAAGCAATATTTACCTGCGCTAGTGTCACGCGATGCAACCGTCACAAAATATTGAGCGCCTTATCGAAATCATGGCCGCGCTGCGCGACCCGAATACGGGTTGCCCGTGGGACATTGAGCAGAATTTCGCCAGCATAACGCCCTACACGATCGAGGAAGCCTATGAGGTGGCCGACGCAATTGCGCGCGGCGACATGGATGATTTGCGCGACGAGTTGGGCGACCTGCTGCTGCAGGTGGTGTATCACGCGCGCATGGCTGAGGAAGTTGGCGATTTTCGCTTCGGTGACGTCGTGCAGGCGATAACGACCAAGATGATCCGGCGTCACCCACATGTATTCGGCGACGAAACCGCGCGCGGCGCAGGCATGGCGAAAGGCGTGTGGGACAAGATCAAAGCCGAGGAAAAAGCCGAAAAGCGCGCGGCGAGACTGGCGCGCGGACTAGACCCCGAAGATCATGGCGCGGGTTTTCTGGACAGCGTGCCAGTGGCGCTGCCAGCGCTCACACGGTCGCTGAAATTGCAGGAACGCGCGTCGAAGGTGGGATTTGATTGGGGTGCGCCGGGGCCGGTGCTCGAAAAAATCGAGGAAGAGATCGGCGAACTGAAGCAGGCGATTAAATCCGGGGATCTGAGCGCCGCGAAGGATGAATTCGGCGATGTGCTGTTTGCACTGGTGAATCTGGGGCGCCATTTGCATGTAGACGCCGAAAGCGCACTCGCCGGGACGAATGAGAAATTCCGTGCGCGCTTTCATTTTGTCGAGCAGAATTTGACTGAGTCTGGCGGGAGTTTGGAGCAGGCCTCGCTGGAGGAAATGGAAGCGCTTTGGCAAAAAGCAAAGGCAGAGTTGAAATGCGGGGAGTGAATTAGGAACGTTTGCGCTGCCCCTCACCTGCCTGCCGGCATCTTTGCCCGGGAGAGCCACGGGTCTCTACCGTCCTTCGGACCCCCCTTAAACAGGGAGAAAAGATGCGGCCATGTCGCGCCAATCTTCAACGTAGCGTTTGCGTGGGCCGTGCCGGCGCGACGCTGAGGTTCCCCTCTCCCTGTTTACCGGGTGAGGATGAGGGGCGGATTGCGCCTAGTCTGCCGCTGACCCAAGCCGCGTTTCGATGGCTTTGCGAGAATCGCGGGTGGTGCTGATGGTCAGGCGGACGCTGCCGTCTTCCTCGTCGGAGCGCTCGATCACATCGCCATTGCGATAAACCCAGTCAATCATTCCCATCTGATCGGGGCGCAGCACGACATCAAACTGCGCGAGCGCGCCGGAAAGCAATTCCTCGATACGCTCGGCAAGCGCGGGAACCCCCTCGCCCGTTACCGCGGAAATGCCGATAGCAGGCGCGGGACGATCCGCGCGGCTCTGGCGCAAAAGGCGCTCGCGGTCGGTCGGGTCGATCAGGTCGATCTTGTTCCAGACCTCAATGACGCGGTTGCTGTCGTGTGGATCGACGCCAAGGTCGCGGAGAATCTGCTCGACGTCCTCGGCCTGAACGGCGGTGTCCGGGTCCGAAATATCGCGCAGGTGGATGATGAGATCAGCCTCGACAACCTCCTCCAGCGTTGCACGAAACGCGGCGATCAGATGCGTCGGCAGGTCGGAGATAAAGCCGACCGTATCGGAAAGGATGACCGTCGTTCCATGCGGGAGACGCAGCCGCCGCAAGGTAGGGTCAAGCGTAGCGAACAACATATCTTCAGCCAACACGCCTGAGCCTGTGAGCCGGTTGAACAGCGTGGATTTGCCTGCATTGGTGTAACCCACAATGGCGACGACCGGGAACGGGACCTTGCGGCGCTTGGCGCGATGCAGGTCGCGCGTGCGGCGAACGGTTTCCAGTTCGCGCTTCAAGCGAATGATCTTCTCCTGAAGCATACGCCGGTCGGCCTCGATCTGCGTTTCGCCGGGACCACCAAGGAAACCCGCGCCACCGCGCTGCCGCTCAAGGTGGGTCCAGCTTCGGACCAGCCGCCCCTTCTGATAGTTCAGATGAGCAAGCTCCACCTGGAGCACGCCTTCCTTGGTGCGGGCGCGCTCGCCAAAAATTTCCAGAATAAGGCCGGTGCGGTCTAACACCTTGGCGTTGAACGCCTTTTCCAGGTTGCGCTGCTGAACAGGGGTAAGCGGGTGATCCACGATCACCAACTCGGCCTCTTTTTCCTTCACTGCGTCAGCGATTTCCTCAACCTTGCCGGTGCCCAGCAGTGTTGCCGGGCGCGGATCGTTGACCATAACGATTTCCGTCTGGACCGGATCAAGCGCGATGGCCTCAGTCAAACCAACTGCTTCTTCGAGCCGTGCGTCGGGTGAGCGCGTGAGGCGCGGCGATGCACCCTGCCCGCGTTCATCACCGGGCAAGCGCTTCAACACAGGCACCACAACGATGGCGCGCGTACCGGCGGTGCGTTCGAGTGTTTCCGTCATTCAAGCAGGGTGAGGCAAATACGGGCCGGGATCAACCGTCCCGACCAACCTCTTCGCCCTCGAACATCTGCACGGGCTGACTCGGCATGATTGTCGAGATTGCGTGCTTATAAACGAGCTGCGAATGACCATCCCGGCGCAGCAAAACGCAGAAATTGTCAAAGGATGTTACAACACCCGTCAGCTTGACGCCGTTAATGAGAAAAATTGTTAGAGGATTCTTGCTCTTACGAACTGAATTAAGAAAGAGATCCTGAAGATTCTGCGTGCGGTCCGCCATTATTTTTTCTTTCGCCGGTTCCCGTCTGTTTTTCCGCAATGCGCCAAAATAGACATCATCTGTCAAGGGCTTGGCGCAAATCGATTTTATGCCCGGTGCTTACATAGGCCGTTATCAGGCCAACGTTTTCTCTGCAACGTCAAAAAACGCCTGGCGCAATGAAGTGGCGACGCTGCCGGGATGGCCATTGGCCACCGGCAGGCCATCAATGATGACAACCGGCATGACAACCGTGGTGCCTGCGGTAATGAAAGCCTCGCGCGCTTTCTTCGCCTCATCGACGGAAAAGCCGCGTTCTTCGACCTTGAGATTGAGTTTTTCCGCGACTTTCAGGACGGTCGTGCGCGTGATGCCGCGAAGAATGCCGTGGTCTGCGGGGCGCGTGACGAGTGTGCCATCCGCCGTTACAATCCAGGCATTGGTGGCAGCGCCTTCGGTGACGTTGCCGTCCTTATCCACAAACCACGCCTCCTGCGCGCCCGCTTCTTTCGCCTGCTGACGAGCGAGAACATTGGGAAGCAGACCGACAGTCTTGATGTCGACGCGGTCCCAGCGATTTTCCGGCACGGTGATGACGCTGATTCCCGACTCGGCGCGCTTTGCCGATGCCTCGGGGCTGGTGCGCTTTGCTGTGATGACCAGCGCAGGTCGCGTGCCGGGTGCGGGGAAAGCATGGTCGCGCAGCGCCACACCGCGCGTGACTTGCAGATAGACCAACCCA
Organism: Mesorhizobium denitrificans; assembly: GCF_003403035.1. GTDB lineage: Bacteria > Pseudomonadota > Alphaproteobacteria > Rhizobiales > Rhizobiaceae > Mesorhizobium_G > Mesorhizobium_G denitrificans. The sequence continues at coordinate 56,583 of NZ_QURN01000012.1, forward strand.
TTGGTGACGCGGTTGCGGCGCACGACCTCTGACATGAGGTTTTGCAGCACGCGACGGCTTACCGGCCAGGCGATTGAAAGTTCGCGCAATGAGCGGTCCAGCCTATTGAGATGGCCCGGCATGTCCATGATGTAGCCGCGCGCGACCTCGCAAACCTCGTAGACACCATCCGCGAATTGATAGCCGCGATCTTCGATGTGAACGCACGCATCGGCGTGGCGCACATAGCGTCCGTTGACATAGGCAATTCGGGGCATTGTGTGTTCCTAGAAAAATTCGAGGCTGACGCGGAAAAGCTGTTCGACATCTTTTACCGCGCTGGCCAGACTGAAAATAACGACGCGATCCTTTGTCTTGATGCGCAACGTTCCGCCGGGCTTGAGTACGACGCCGTCGCGATAAATAGCGCCGATGCGCATGCCTTCGGGCAGATTGAGATCGGCCAGAGGAGAGCCAACCAGCGGCGAGGTTTCGAGCGCTTCGGCTTCAATGATTTCAGCAGCACCTTTGTCGACCGTGTGCACCGCGCGGATGCGGCCACGCCGGACATGCTGCAGCACACGCGAGATGGTGACACTGCCGGGGTTGACATGAGCATCAATACCGACCGAACGCGACAGGTCGATATAGGCCGGGTTGTTGATGAGCGCGAGGTTCGATTTGCAGCCAAGGCGCTTGGCCATAACGCTGGACAGAATGTTGACCTGATCCGAATTGGTGAGCGCAACCATGAGGTCTGCGTCCTGAACTTCGGCCTGTAGCAACAGCCGCTCGTCCAGCGCGCTGCCGCTAAGCACAACCGTGTCATGCAATTCATCAGCGATTTTCTCGGCGCGCTCCTGGTTGGCTTCGATGAGTTTCACCCGCACCCTGCCCCGGCGCTGCTCAATGGTTTTCGCAACGTACAGGCCGATATTGCCGCCGCCCGCAATGACCATGCGGGACGCTTCCTTTTCCTCGTGACCAAACAGGCTGAGCGTGCGCTTCACCTGCTCCTTGGTAGTGACGACATAGGCGCGGTCGCCCTCAAGCAACTGATCGGTAGAGCGCGGAATGAACAGTTCACCTTGGCGGTTTACGCCAACCACAGTGGAGGGCAGGTCGGGGAACAGCGATGAGAGCTGCGACAGCGGCGTGTTCACCACGGGGCAGTCTTCCAGACATTCGATGGCGACCATGATGATCTTGCCATCGGCGAAGCGCACGACATCGTCCGCGCCGGGCAAAGCGATGCGGCGCAGCACCATTTCGCCCGCTTCGATCTCTGGCGAAATAATGACGTCGATGGGAACGTGATCGCGCGAAAACAGGTCTGCGAAATGCGGCTGCAGATAGGATTGCGAGCGGATGCGCGCGATCTTGACCGGCACGCCAAACAGCGCGTGGGCCACCTCGCAGGCGACGATGTTCACCTCGTCGTGCAGCGTGACGGCGATGATCATGTCTGCTTCCTTCGCGCCCGCCGCTTCCAGAACTTCTGGATGCGAGCCATGCCCGACAAAGCCGCGCACATCGAGCGTATCGCGCACGGCGTGGATCAGCGCAGGCGCGGTATCGATGATGGAAACATCGTTTTTTTCGGCGGCAAGGCGCTCGGCAATGCCATAGCCAACCTGCCCTGCCCCGCAGATTATAACGCGCATGTTCCCCGCCAGCCGCTCATTCTGAAATCAAACGCCAAGGGATTTGAGCTTTCGGTGAAGAGCGGAGCGCTCCATGCCGATAAACTCCGCCGTGCGGGAGATATTGCCGCCAAAGCGGTTGATCTGCGCAATCAGATATTCCTTCTCAAACATCTCGCGCGCCTCGCGAAGCGGCAGCGCCATGATGTGCTGATCCGACTGCGTGGGCGTGCGCGGCATCACATCGCCAATTTCTGACGGCAGCAAATCCGCGGTGATTGGCGCGGACACCTCATCGTCGCGAATAAGGATCATCAGCCGTTCGATATTGTTGCGAAGCTGGCGGACATTGCCCGGCCAATTGTGCGCCTGAAGCACCGCCATCGCATCATCCGCAATGCGGCGCGGGCGAATGCCGGACTGGCGCGCGATCTGCGTCATGAAATGATCGACCAGATACGGAATATCCTCGCGGCGCTCAGCCAGCGCCGGCACAAGCACCGGAACCACCGCAAGACGGTGATACAGGTCTTCCCGGAAGCGGCCCTCGGCAATCATGCCTTCAAGGTTTTGAGCGGTTGATGAAATGATGCGCACATCCACCTTCACCCGCTTGGTGCCACCTACGCGTTCGAATTGCTGATCGACCAGCACGCGCAGGATCTTGTTCTGCGTTTCGCGCGGCATGTCGGCAACTTCGTCGAGGTAGAGAATGCCGCGGTGAGCCTCCTCTAGTGCGCCGACCTTGCGCTCACCACCGTTGGATTCGGTGCCGAACAGCTCAATCTCCATGCGTTCCGGCGTGATTGCCGCCGCGTTGAGCGTGACGAACGGCCCGGCTTTGCGACCCGAATGCGCATGGATGGCACGCGCCACGAGTTCCTTGCCCGAACCAGACGGGCCGATGATCATGACACGGCTGTTGGTCGGAGAAACGCGGTCGATGGTCTGGCGCAACTGCATCATGCCGGAGGACATGCCGATGAGGTCAGCAGAGTCGCCGCTACGCATCTTGAGCTCGGAAACTTCACGCTTGAGCTTGGATGTTTCCAGCGCGCGCTCCGCAACCAGAATGAGGCGGTCGGCCTTAAACGGCTTTTCGATGAAATCATATGCGCCGCGCCGGATCGCGGAAACGGCGGTTTCAATGTTGCCGTGACCTGAAATCATGACCACCGGCACGCTGGGGTGCATGACCTTGATCTGGTCAAGCAGAGCAAGACCATCAAGGCGTGACCCCTGCATCCAGATATCGAGGAAAATCAGGCGCGGCACACGGTCCGCGATGGATGCGAGCGCGCTGTCCGCGTCATGCGCGGTTCGCGTCTCGTGCCCTTCATCACTCAAAATGCCCGCTACGAGTTCGCGGATATCGGCTTCATCATCAATGACAAGAATATCAGACGCCATTTGCGACCTTCTTTTCAATCTGTTCGCCCGATGGAGCAGCAGGCGCAGAATTGGCTCCAGCAGCCGGAAGAATAATGCTCACCATGGCGCCCCGTCCTCCATGGAAACCTTCCGGAGCGTCATTGAGTTCCAGGCGTCCCCCGTGGTCCTCAACGATTTTCTTGACAATCGCGAGGCCAAGACCGGTGCCCTTCTCGCGCGTCGTCATATAAGGCTCAAGCAGCCGCTGGCGGTTTTCGCGCGGCAGGCCCTTGCCATTGTCCATCACATCGATGCGAATATCCGTCCCTTCGCGATGCGCGCGAATACGGATGACGCCGGGCTCGCCGCCCTGCCTTCCATCGATGGCTTCCGATGCATTCTTTATGACGTTGCCAAACGCCTGCGATAGCAGACGGCTATCAAACGTGCCGCGCAGCGGCTCGTCGCCAAACTCGCGCTCGAACCTGATGTCTGACCGACTGACTTCGACAAGGAAGGATGCTTCGCGCAGGGCTTCCCGCAAATCCAGCAGCTTCATTTCTGGCTTTGGCATACGCGCAAAAGCCGAGAACTCATCCACCATACGCCCGATGTCCTCGACCTGCCGGATGATCGTATCCGTGCACTGGTCGAAAACCTCGCGGTCTTCCTGAATGACTTTTCCGTACCGGCGGCGGATGCGCTCGGCGGAAAGCTGGATTGGAGTCAGCGGATTCTTGATTTCGTGGGCGATGCGGCGCGCGACGTCTGCCCATGCGGTGGAGCGCTGCGCCTGCACCAGATCGGTGATGTCGTCGATTGTCACGACATAGGACTGGTCCAGATCGCCGGACTGGGAACTATCGGGAGCTTCAACCGTGATCTGCACGTTGAATGTGCGCTCTGAACCCGCACGGAAGAACGTGACCTGCTCGCGGTAGGCAGGCTTGTCGGACTTGCGGCCAATCTCGAAAACCTGTCCGACATGGGGCAGCAGCTCCGACAGCTTCCGGCCCACGGCAGTTTCGGCGGAAAGCGCCAGCATCGCTTCGGCGGACGGATTGACGATGGTGATGATGCCATCGGGATCGACGCCGATAACGCCCGCCGTGACGCCCGCGAGCACGGCCTCTGAAAAGCGGCGGCGCTCGTCTATCGTGTCGCGCGCCGTGATGAGTTCATTGCGCTGCGAATTCAACTCCTGGATCATCTTGTTGAACGTGTCGCCAAGTGAGGCGACGTCGCCGTCCGAATGGCGCACGGGCACCTCGACATTGAGATTGCCGGTGGCGACTTCATCCGCTGCGCCGATCAACTGGCGAATGGGCCGCACGAGCCGGTCCGCAACGGCAATACCCGTCCAGATGGCCGACAGCACCACAATCAAAGCCAGCGTGACATAGGGCAGCGCGAACGCCGCCTGAAAACGCCCGCGATTGTCCTCCAGCCCGCGATATTCATCCGTGTTGGCGCGCACGATTTCGCGCGCTCGGATGACCTGCGGGTCAACCAATCTAATTGTATAGAGATAGAGCCCCTCGATTTCCTTGAGTTTGATGATCGCGCCAATGATGTTGCGCGTGCGCGGCTCAATCAGCAGCGGCTGACCATCCTGCGCAGCCTCAGCGGCACCTTCCGGCGGCTCCGGCATAGGGAAATCAGCATTGGTGTTGGCGCTCATGACGAATTCGCCATCGGCACGGATCAACGCAGCGTGAGCGAGCGCACGCCCCACCGCCTGGCGGCTCATGAGGTCAATAAAGCCGGTACGGTCCAGACCGTAAAGCTGACGCTGGTTGTCAAGGTCGTAGGCCATCGACATCGTGGTGCCGAGCAGATTGCGCGCGTTCTCCTGCACGTAAGCATCAGCAATGGACAGCGACGAGGAAATGATCGTCTTGGTGCGAATCTCGAACCAGCGGTCAAGGCCGATGTTCAGCGAAAGCGCCGCGATGATGGCGACGATGATGGCCGGGATGGCCGCCACCAGCGCGAACATTGTGACAATGCGCACATGCAGCCGCGAAGCCGCGCGCCCGCGCTTTCGCGCCTGAATGATTCGGTGCGCTTCCCGCACGATCAAGGCGATGAGCAGGACGATGAACACGCCGTTGATTATCGCCAAGATAATCGTGGTGCGCGCATCCGGCACAATGGACGTGCTGCCGACCAGAATCGCGAAGGAAACACCGGCCGCAATGAGTGCGCCGACGATGACAATGATGCCGGGCAACGCCAATAGACGGCGGGCGCCGTCGCCTGCTCCGGCGGCCGCGAATAAAGGTTTTACGGTGGCCGTTGTCTGTGTAGCCATGCGCACTTCGTTGAGATCGAGATTCGACCTATGCAACGCATTGTGGCGATTCTGCAACAAAATGGCAAATCTGCCACAGTTTGTTGTGAGTTGGCGAAGTGCGCCCGCCGCTACGCTTTGCGCCACCATGCGGCATCGTCAGGCTGCTTTTCGATGCCAGTTTGATCTGCGCGCGCGGCACGCGTTGACGCGTTCTCGCCGGAGAGGTCGATGTTTGGCGCGATTTCCGCAAGGGGCAGCAATACGAACGGACGATCCAACATGCGGGGATGCGGAATTTCCAACCCCTCCTCATTGATCGTGTCCGAGCCATATTTAAGTATATCGATATCAATCGTGCGCGGACCCCAACGCTCAGCCCTGACGCGCTTCAATGTCTTTTCCGTTGCAAGACAAAGCTCCAGCAATTCACGCGGCGAGCGCGTGGTGCGGATCTCGGCGGCCGCATTCAGAAAATCCGGCTGATCGGTCTTGCCCCAAGGCGGCGTGCGGTAGATGGACGAAACCTTGCCGATAGCGGAACGCGCGTCGGAATCCATGGTGCGGAGAGCCTGCCCCATCGCGGCTTTCGGATCGCCGAGATTCCCGCCAAGACCAATATATGCAATCTGAATCATGATCTTGCAGATAATTATTGATCTGATTTGTTGGTGAAAAGAACAGCATCAGCAACGGCCAGCGCATCCCTGTTCGCAGCGACATTGTGAACGCGGAAGATGGCTGCACCCTTCATGCGGAGCAAAACGCTAGTCGCCGCAGTGCCGATGTCGCGGTCTTGCGGTTCACGACCAATAAGCGAGCCGAGCAGACGCTTGCGCGACGTGCCAACCAGAAACGGCAGGTTGAATGCACCAAGCTCTTCAAAATGTGCCATTATCTCAATGTTTTCTTTGGCATCTTTGCCAAACCCGAAGCCGGGGTCAAGCACGATGTGGTCACGCGATACGCCTGCTTCATCTGCGATCAGGAGCGATTTCTGGAGAAAGTCGAACTGATCCAGAATTGGCGCTCGGCGTATTTCCCGCTCGCGGCTGTTGTGCATAACAACCAGCCCCGCGCCGGTATCTGCCGCTAGATTTGCAATGGCAGGGTCGTGTTGCAGACCCCAGATGTCGTTCACGATGTGCGCTCCGGCTTCCAGTCCGCGCCGCGCGGTATCGGATCGGTATGTGTCGACGGAGATAATGACGTCCATCCGGCGCGAGATTGCTTCAATTACTGGTAGCACGCGCGCCTGCTCTTCTTCGGCGGTGACGGCGCTCGCGCCGGGGCGCGTTGATTCGCCGCCGATATCGACGATCGAAGCGCCCTCCTCCACCATGCGCTCTGCCTGCCGCAGAACATCATCGATAGAGCCGTAACGTCCACCATCCGAAAAACTATCGGGGGTAACGTTCAATATGCCCATAATGTGAGCCTGCAACCCAAGATCGAGGTGGCGATTATGCGCCAAATGCCATCTAATCGATTTCATGGCGCTCTATCCCTCCACTCCCATTCTCGCTGCACTGATTGTCGCCGGGATGATTATCCCCACGGCGGCTTCTGCCGAAGCGCTTTCGCTTAGTTATTCCTATTTCACAATAGGCGGCGCAACACCGATGGATATAGAGGCCGAGATGGGCCGGTTTGGTCCCGAAATCAAGGGAAGCGAATACAGGCACCCGGGCGCGACGCGCATGGAATTTTCCAGCCGCATCGGCTACCGCCAGGATCAGAACAAGTGCCGGATCGTTTCGGCGCAGGTCAGCATCAAGGCGAAGGTTATCCTGCCGCGCTGGAAACGACCACGCAACGCAGATGCCGCGGCGCGCCTTTTCTGGGACGTGCTTTCCGCAGACATCGTGCGCCACGAGGAAAGCCATCTGGTGATCGGGCGCAACCACGCGCGCAGCCTCGAAAGACAGCTAAAGAAACTGCCCGCGCAAAAGGACTGCGACAAGCTCGCAGAACAGGCCGAAGTGCTGAAAGAAAAGATCATGGCCGAGCATGATCGTGAGCAACAGCGTTTCGACGCTATCGAAGGCAAAAACCTCGAAAAGCGGCTCGTGGGCAAGCTAAAGCGGCGAATCGAAAAGTAAGCCTGCCGGGAAGCAGTTCGGCTGTTTCGCTCAACCCTGCCGTTCAGGGACGCGAACGACGAGACCGTTCAACTCATCGCGGACCCTGATCTGGCACGAAAGACGCGAATTCGGCCGCACGTCATAGGCGAAGTCGAGCATGTCTTCTTCCATCGCCTCGGGTTCGCCGACGGCAGGCATCCACGCTTCATCCACATAAACATGGCAAGTGGCACATGCGCAGGCGCCGCCGCACTCGGCTTCAATGCCGGGAACGTCGTTTCGAATGGCATTTTCCATCACGGTCGAGCCGTTTTCGGCTTCGACGTCAAACTTTGTGCCGTCGAAGGCGATGAACGATATTTGTGTCATTGAACTACGCGGACCTGCCCAAAAATGTTGCCTAGCCGGGAGATAATGCCTTGCACAAACAAGTCAACCAGCAGGACAGACTCAGAAGCGGTCCAAGACCGACCTGCCCGGCTGCTTTCGCGACACTTACCCTGCGAGAAGCTGCGCAAAGCGGCTAGCTTCATCGGCAAGCCCATCCAGCTGCTTCAAAGCTTGCGCATCGTCTGGCTGTAGCATCAGGCGCTCGGCGCAGTCGGAAAGCGCGAACGCGCCAACCGCGCGCGCAGCACCTTTCAGTTTATGCGCCAGCCGCGTGCGATCCTCACCCTCAGCGGCAGGAATTTCCCGCCTTGCCGCGGCAAGTTGATCGATGAAAATGAGCAGTACCTCGCGCTGCAACTCCGCATCGTTCATTGTCTGCTGAGCGAGATGGGTGATATCGATGGGTGCGCTTGCCATATTCTTGCCGCCAGAAGCCTCTCCAGAAGGTGCAAAAACCGGTTGGAAAATAGAGTTTTGCACCATATTAAGAGTTCCTAACAGGCTGTGAATAAATTGGTTCGCGTTTGAAGCACGAAACTGGAAAAGACATTAATGTTCAAGGTCTAAGCTAATTGACGTAAAAGGTGGCGTTGAAACGGAAAAACCGAGTGCGTTAACCGTATGTTTAAACTTTTACGCATTTGCGCCTTTGGATGTTTCCTTTCATCCCCCGCAAAACTACGATAGGTTGGACTTGCTATAATTGTGCTTAGTGCGCAACGCAATGAAACCCGCGTTTTTCGAGTACAGGATAGGGCCCTAGCGACATGGCGAAAAAGACGACTTCGAGCAAAGCGCTCGACCGTGACGTCGCGAAACAGCTTGAGCAGGCACTGGACAAAGATCTTGCCAATGACGGTCTGATTGAACAGCCCGAAGCGGCTGCTGCGTCCGGCAATCTTGTTACACTCAAGGAACTTGAGGTGCAGATTTCCAAGGCCGCGGACGAGCTTGCGCGCGCGGGGCGCGGCGATCCTGCAACCGAGGCGTCAGCAGCAAACGTCAATTCTGACTCGCAGCAGACGCAGCGGCCGGCCGAATTTGCACCGGCTAATGATGACAGGCTGACCGACCGCCGCAGCTTCCGCGAACATTTCGGACGCGGCGGCTCGCGTGCGCCCTATGTTATTGCCGGCTTGCTCAGCGTTATCTGGCTCTTCATCTGCTACGCAGTGGCCGTGCGCACCCTGCCCTCCGCAATCTGGGACGCTACGCGCGTCGAGGAGATCATTCAGGATCGCTCTGCAGTATTCATGGGCGCGCTGACGCTGATCCCGATAATGCTCTTCTGGGCGTTTGCGGTGATGGTGCGCCGTGCGCAGGATATGCGTCTTGCCGCGCAATCCATGACTGAACTGGCATTCAGGCTGGTTGACCCGGAAGCTTCCGCGCACGGGCGCGTGCAGACCGTGGGCCATGCCGTTCGGCGCGAAGTGGCCGCATTGAACGAAGGAATTGAGCGCACGCTCGCGCGCGCGGTCGAGCTTGAAACACTCGTGCAAACGGAAGTGAACCAGCTCGAACGCTCCTACACGGACAATGAGGCGCGTATCCGCCGCCTGGTGGACGGTCTGGGAAGCGAGCGCGAAGCCGTTGTGAGCCATGCCGAGCGTGTGCGCGCATCCATCGCCGGTGCGCATGAAACGTTGCGCGAGGAGTTGAGTGCCGCAAGCGACCTGATCCGTCAGAACATTTTGAGCGCGTCGGAAAACCTTTCCTCGACCATCAAGGATTCCGGCACGGACATGATCCAGCGCTTCAACGAAAATGGAGCGGAGGTCTTCACGCAGATCGACGAGAAGTTCGGCTCGCTGTCGGACCGCATCACGGAGTCCGGCCAGACGATTGGCTCGATGCTGGATTCGCGTATCGCCAACCTCACCCAAGGCACGGTCGACGCAGCACAATCGCTGTCCCGCGTTCTCGAAGAGCGCGCCACCAGCATGATTTCGCTGCTGGGTTCGGCAACAAACTCGCTGAACGATGAGTTTAATAAGCGCCTGCATGACATTGAAAACACACTGACTGAGCGCGGCCAATCGCTGATCGGCGAGTTCCAGAGCCGCGCGGACGCTCTGGACGTCGGAACGGAGCGCCTGAACGTGGCGCTTGAGGCTCGCGCCCGCCAGATCAACGACACTCTGGTTGAGCGCACGCGCGAGATCGCAGGCAGCTTCGCCAGCGGCAAGGAAGACCTCGCCCGCCTCATCGAGGAAAATCAGAAGCGTATCGACTCTGAAATGTCTGCGCTGGTTCAGACGGCGTCTGCTGCGCTCGAACAACATGCAGAGCAATTCATTGACCGTCTGGACGCTGGCCGCAGCCGTCTCTCCCGCGCGCTCGATCAAGATCTGGAGCAGTTGGCGCAGGCCCGCGCGGAAATAGATGCCGCAGCAGCCGACGAAATGCGCCAGCTTTCGCAGAGCCGCGCACAGATGATCGAAGACCTGCACAGCGAGCTTGGACAGTTTGACCGCAGCCGCGCCGAGTTTGTCGAAGAAGTAGCCGGCCACGTTGCGCGCATGGAAGAAAGCCGCACGGCAACCAGCGCTGCTCTCGCGCAGGACCTCGGCAAGGTGGAGGAATCGCGTCGTCTTATCGATCTTTCGATGGGCGAGCATTCGCGAAGCCTGAGCGAAGGACGCGAAGCGCTTTCGAACATGCTGAGCGACGATCTCTCCCAACTCAACGAAGCGCGCAACGCGATTGATGAATCAGTTCGCGGTCACGTCAGCAAGCTGGGCGAAGGACGCGACCTGTTGAAGCGCGCGCTGGACTCCGATCTGATTCGCGTTACGGAAAGCCGCAAGGAACTCGACGAGACGTTTGCGCGCCTGGTTGCTTCGCAGTCGGAGCGCTTTGAGGAGGGCCGCAAGGCGCTGACCGATGCGCTGCAGGAAGACCTGAACAAGCTGGCCGAAAGCCGTGCCAACATTGATGGTCTGGTTGCACGGCAGGTCGAGAAATTGGCGGAAGGCCGCGACATTCTGCGCCGCGCACTGGAATCCGACCTCTCAAAGGTCGCCGAAAGCCGTACCGAAGTTGACGCCATGATCAACGAGCTCGTCGTCTCGCAGGGCGAAAAGCTGGAAGAAGGCCGCCGCGCACTTGCGCTCGCGCTGCAGGATGATCTCGACAAGCTCGCCTCGGCGCGCTCGGACATTGATGGGCTGGTTGCGGGACAGGTGAGCAAGCTCTCCGAAGGTCGCGATATTCTCAAGCGCGCATTGCAAGCGGACCTTGAGCAGCTTTCGACGGAACGTGACGAACTGCATGGCGCAATCCAGACGCATCTGGGCAACCTGTCCAGCCATCGCGACGAAATGGCGAAGGCGCTCGAACAGGATTTGCAGCGGCTTGCTTCCAGCGGCAAGGAACTTGGCGAAGCGCTGCGCACGGCAATCGCCAGCCAGGCGGAAGGTCTGGAACATGGGCGCCGGGTACTTTCCGACGCGTTGCAGGAAGACCTTGCGCGCCTTGGCGACGACCGCGCTGCGCTGGACGGCATGGTTGGCCGGCAGGTCGAAAGGCTGGCGGAAGGCCGCAATATTTTGCGCCGCGCTTTGGAAGCCGATCTCGACAAGATCAATGAGAGCCACGCCGATCTGGGCAATCAGGTTGCGTCGATCGTTGCCGACCTCGGCCGTACATTCGAAGCGGGCCACAAGGTTATCACGCAGACGGTTTCCTCTGATCTCGCCCGCATGAACGAAAGCCGGTCTGAACTGGACAGCCAGTTGAGCGGCATGATGGCCGAGTTGAGCCGTACCTTCGAGGACGGTCGCAGCGCCATTGCGCAAACTGTGGCGGATGATCTTGAAAAGCTCGCAGAAAGCCGAGCGGCAATCGATTCCATGGTTGCCGGTCAGGTCGAGAAGCTGGCAGAGGGCCGCGACCTGTTAAGCCGCGCACTGGAAGCCGACATCGAAAAGCTGGATCAACATCGCGTCGGGCTTGATTCCTCCCTTGCCCGCATGCTTTCAGAACTCAATCGCGGGTTCGAGGATGGCAGCAGATTGCTGAGCGACACTATCGAAAGCGACCTCGCCAAGCTGGCGGAAAGCCGCGTCCATGTAGACGAATTGATCTCCGGTCAGGTGCATAAGCTTTCGGAAGGTCGCGCGCTGCTCACCCGTTCGCTGGAAGCGGATTTGGCGGAGTTCGACAAGCGCCGCATCGATCTGGACGATTCACTCAAGTCTGTCGTCGAGCGCCAGAAGACCTCCTTCGATGAAGGTCGTGACGCGCTTGCCGCCGCGCTGGAAGACGATCTGGCAAAGCTGGCCGAGAGCCGCAGCAGCATAGATGGCCTCGTTTCGGCGCAGGTTGAAAAGCTGGCGCACGGCCGTAACATTCTCGTTCGCGCGCTGGAGGGCGATCTTGGCAAGCTCGCACAGAGCCGCAAGGAACTGGACGATACGCTGAGCCAGATCACCGTGCAGCTTAACGGCAGCTTCGGTGCAGGCCGCGACGCTCTCGCCGCGGCGGTGGAAGAAGACCTGCAAAAGCTGGCCGATACACGGATGCAGATTGACGAAATGGTGTCCGGCCAGATCGGCAAGCTGGCCGAGGGCCGCAACCTGCTGGTGCGCGCGCTCGAAACCGATCTGAAGCGCCTCACCGACGCCAAGTCTGAGTTTGACGGCGGCGTGGTGAACCTCATCAATAGTTATAGCGACAACTTCACCGAAGGCCGAGCCGCCCTGTCTCGCGCGCTGGAAGACGACCTCACCAAGCTGGCCGAAAGCCGCGCGAGCATAGACGGGCTCGTGGCCGCGCAGGTGGAGAAGCTATCAGAAGGACGCAACATTCTCGTGCGTGCTCTGGAAGCGGACCTGTCGCGCATCGGCAATAGCCGCGACGAACTGGAATCCCTGATGCAGCGCGTCGCCGTTGAGCAGGAAGAAGGGCTGGCGAAGGGCCGCGAACGGCTTTCGCAGGCGCTGGAGGACGATCTTCGCAAGCTTGCTGAATCGCGCTCCGATATTGACGGTCTGGTGGCCGGTCAGGTCGAGAAACTGTCCGAAGGCCGCAATATTCTCAAGCGCGCGCTTGAGGCCGATCTTGTAACGCTGGGCGAAAGCCGTGTCGAGCTGGATGCAGCGCTGGTGAAGATGCTCGAAGGACACCATGCCGTGTTCGAGGAGCGCCGCGCGCAGCTTAGCCGTGCGCTCGAAGGCGATCTTGAAAAGCTCGCCGAAAGCCGCGTCAGCATCGATAGCCTCGTTTCCGGTCAGGTTGAGAAGTTGGCCGAAGGCCGCAATATCCTGCGCCGCGCATTGGAAGCCGATCTCTCGGCGGTGGATGCGGCGCGTGAAAACCTGCAGGCTGCGCTCAATGGCCATATCGACGGGCTGAACCAGGGCCGCAACAATCTTTCGGCTGCGCTGGAATCTGATTTGCAGCGGCTCGACGAAGCCCGCACTTTGCTGGATGCGCAGGCTGCAGAACACATCAAGGTATTCGCGGATCGGCGTCAGGAAATCTCCGCAGCGCTGGCTGGCGATGTCCAGCAGATCGACGCGTCCTTCCAGCGCCACATCGATGCAATTTCCGACCGCGCGAGCGCGGTGGAGAATGCGCTTGCTACAGGCGTGGAAAACGTCCGCATCGTGCTGGAGCACAGCGCCGTGCGCACTGCCGGAGAGTTGCGCGACAAGGTTCTGGAACTGACTGCCGCCTTGACCAGCGAGGCTGGCAAAGTGTTCACCGATGCCGATCGCCAGATTGCGGTGCGCGCGGAGGAAACGGCGCATTCGCTCGCCAGCCGCACAGAGGAAATTGCACGCGCATTCGAGGATGCGGACCGCCGCATTTCCGATCGCGCGCTGGACAGCCTGCAGGGCATTACGGCGCGCGCCGAAGAAGCTGCCGACCACATTGCCGATCGCGCGCAGCGCATCGGCGAAGTGTTCGAGCGGGCAGACGAGGTCATTGCCGCACGTGCGGACGAAACCGGACGTGGCGCACAGGCCCGTGCGGCTGAGATCGAACGATTGTTCGATGATGGCGACCGCAAGCTGGCAGCGCGCGCAATCGAAAATGCGAGTGCCCTCGCCCAGCGAGCAATCGAAATTGTCCAGTTGTTTGAAAGCGCAGATGGCAGGATTTCGGAGCGCGTCAGCTCTTCTGCAGACGCACTTTCGGCTCGCGCAGACGAACTGAGGGCCATGTTCGAGCGCGCCGACAACCTGCTGTCTTCGAACATTTCGGCTGGTGCCGACCAACTTTCTGCGCGCGCTTCGGATGTCGCGAACATCTTCTTCGAGACGGAGCAGCGCATCGTCGCACGCACACATCAAACGTCTGCGGAACTCAGCCAGAAAACCGAAGATATCGCCAAGATCCTCGAACAGGCCGAAAACCGGATCGTGTCGCGCACGGGCGAAACGGCCGCGGAACTCGGAACGCGGGCTGGCGAAGTTGCGCGCCTGTTTGACGATGCGGATCGCAAGATCGCGGACCGCGCGGACGCACTGACCGCCGCGCTCGACCAGCGTACGGCGCAGTTTGGGGAATTGTTCGAGCAGACCGACAGCCGCCTTGTTCGCCGCACAGGCGAGACGGCACAGGAACTCGAACGGCGTGCGCGCAACATTGGAGACGCGCTGGCATCTGCCGAGCAACGCCTGGCGCAAAGCTCCGATCAGGCGGTCATCCGCATTTCGGAAGATGTCGCACAGGCCGAGGCACGCCTCTCGCAAGCGGCAGCGGACGTACGCAGCTCGATTGAGCAGGATTTTGCAACCAGCGAAGCAAAACTCTCGCAGCGCGCCAACGTTATCGCGGACACGTTCTCCGCTGTCGGCAAGCACATCACCGAAACCACCAACGAAGCGGCTCGAACGCTGGGCGACAACACGCGCGAACTGAACGAGATTCTGGAATCGCGTTCGTCCGAAATGATCCGCATCCTTGACGATACGGCACGTCCACTCGCCGAACGTTTCACCGCAGGCGGAAGCGAACTGGAACGCAGCATCGAAGCAGCGGCCGAAAAAGCAACGCAGCGGTTGCGTGCGGAAAACGCTGAGTTTGTCGAGACCTTGGCAGGCCAAGCCAATCAGGCGCTGGCCGCTGCATCGGACACACGCGCGAAGATCACCCAGGCAGTCGATCAAACCGTTGCCAAGGTTGTGGATTCGAACCGCCAGCTTTCCGAACTTGCAGGACTGGCCGAACAGAGCCTCGACACGGTTGACCGCCGCCTGAATGAAACAACGCAAGCGTTTGCGGCTTCGACCGAACGCGCCGCGCAGACCTTTGCCAGCTCGGCGCGCCTGCTGGATTCCAACACAACGCGCCTCACCACCATGACTTCGGAAACGCTGAAGGCCGTGGCGGGAATCGCCAGCCGCTTTGACGAGCACAGCAAGCTGCTGTCGTCCGCGAGCGATCTCCTCGGCTCGGCGCAGGGCAATCTCGTTACGACGCTCGGCGACCGTCAGAGCGCGCTTGAAGATCTCGCGGTTGGGCTGGTCAAGAAGTCGGAAGACATCGAAAAGATCATGAGGTCTTTCGAGGGACTGGTGATGAACTCGTTTGCGCAAGCCGAAGGTCGTGCGCAGGAAACGACCGCAAGTATCCAGAAGTCGCTTTCATCGGTGATCGACGGAGCTACACAGCGGTTCGCGGATGCGACCGACGAACTGCGCAAAGTTTCTGAAACGATCCGGCACGAGTTGGACGACACGCGCAATGCGTTGAAGAAGGGCATCGTGGACATGCCCGTCGAGGCGCGGGAATCCACAAGTGCAATTCGCCGTGCCGTGACGGAACAGATTAACGCATTGAAGGAACTGTCCGCGATTGTCGTGCAGTCGGGTCGGACCATTGATGTCAGCGATCCTGACCGCTCCGTGATCCGTCGCCCGGTTTCCAATTCCGAGACGCGGTTGGCGGAACGCTTTGCAACACCGAGCGCACCTGAGGAAGTGAAACTGCCGCTGCGTGGCTCCATCGTGGATGCGCCTCAGCCAAAGCCACGCGTAGCGCCGGTACCAGCGCCAGCCCCTGCACCGACTCCTGCCCCTGCAGCGCCGGCAGGCGAGGTGAAAACCGCACCGCGCGTGGAAGTGATTACACCTGCGCCAGCCGCGCGATTGGACAACACGCTGGGGTCGCTGGCCAAGGATATCGCCAAGTCGATCGATACTGAGACACTGAGCGAGATCTGGGAACGTCGCGAGGCCGGTCGCGCGCTGGATGTTTCACGCAGGCTCTACACGTTGCGCGGCCAGCAGATTTTTGATGAGGTGGCTGATAAGTATCGCCGCGACGACGGCTTCCGTACGGCGGTGGATCGTTACTGCGACGACTTCGAGCGGTTGCTGGATCGTGTCAGCCGCACCGAAGGCGGAAAGCTGAAAGTGCGCAATTACGAGATGTCCGATACCGGCAAGGCATACATCATGCTCGCTCACGCATCGGGTCGCCTGGCGTAGGGATTATTTCGCGGATCGACTGCCGCGCCGCGTCTCTTCCTTCTGTGAGCGTCGAGCTCAATTCGGGAAAGTCAGCGCTGCCCCTCACCTGCCTGCCGGCATCCTCTCCCGCAAACGGGGAGAGGCAAGCGGTGGCCAAGCCTCGCGAAATCTCGAACGTCTCCGCGTGTTCAGCGCATGCGTCAAATTTGGCGCACCGTCGAAGTTACCCGCTCCCCGCTTACGGGGGTGGGTAAGGGTGAGGGCAAAATAAGCGCCACAGGCAAACAACCAGCTGAGACGCAGAGCCGAATACCTGCACTGTATCGAGCGCAAAAATCCGCTTACGACCTGCTCAAATAATCGAAGCGGTCCAGCTCACAATGTCGGTAGCTGCTTTGCCAAATGCAGCGTCGAGCGCATCTACATAAGCATTGTTGCCCGAACCGCTGACAAAGGCATCGGCCTCGAACACGCGGGCGGCGCGGACAACGCCGTTGCGATCATTAAGGATACGGACGAACAACGTCACATGCGCGCGCTGCTGCCCATCGAGCCGAATGTTGAAGGCGCGGATTTCCGTGACGACCTGATAGTCGATTGCAAGGCCCTCGCCCGGCTTGCCAACGCCAGCGAACTGGCCGGACTTCTGAAACGTCTCAGCGAGGCGCGCCTGAATGACCTTGGGCAGGCGATCCGCCCATTGCGCACCTGAGAGATATTCAATCGATCCCGCCTGTGGCTTGATGACAATGTTCTGGCTATCGAGCGCTTTCAGCGCCGATGGCTCGGTGATGAGAATTTGCACACCACGGCGCGCCTTGCCCTTGTCTGCGCCCGGAGCCGTCAGCTCATAGGTGTCCAGCGGCTTGGCCTTGCCGCCAAGCAAAGCGCAACCCGAAACAGAGAGGGAAAGCGCGACAGCGGTCGCAATCGCTCGGATCGAAACTCTCATCCCTTACCAAATCCCACCTAACGCTGCCCCACTTGAACACGGCGCCCTCTACGCCGCACGCGCATCATCGACGCGCTCTACCATCATAACGTCTGACTTCGCCATCGCCACCGCCAAGAATGCGCTGCGGATTGCGCTCAAGATCGGTAATAGCTCCCTCGATACGATTAACCGACCGGCGAGCATCATTGATGAGTGCTTCGGCATCACGCAACCCCTGCCCCGAGAATCGAGCCAATCCATCGGTGATCGTCCCCAACTTCGAGTTGAGCGTGTCCGCAACCTGCCGATATGCCTTCAGCGTGTCGTTGATTTGAACCATAACGCCCTGCGCGTCACCAGATCCGAGCAGATTGTCGACCTTGGTCACTACCGTGTCGAACTTCTTGCCAGTCTCGGTCAGGTTCTTGGTGAAGATGTCAACATTGGTCACGACATCCGAAACCTTGTTCTTGTCGATTGCCTTGACGATTTCTTCCGCCGCCTTGAGCGTGCCATCCAGCTTTTGCGAAACGCCGGAGAGTTCGTCGGCAAGGTTGGAAACGCTGCCGAGGAATTTATCTACGCCATCCGAATTGTTCGCCAGCGCATCCGAGAACTTGCGCGCGTTCTCTGCGGTTTTCTGGAGTTCAGGGCGAACGTCTTTGGTGAAGCCCTCAAGCTCGACCAGAACCTTGTCTGTCCGGGTCAAAATCTCCTGGGCGGTTTGCAGCAGACTTGTAACAGCCGACGGGCTCGCGGTGACTTCAGGCACCTTGTTCTGCTCATCAGCCTCGGTAAACAGATTCGGCTCCTGCAGGCTGCCACCCTTCATTTCAATGTTTGCAGTACCGGTCAGGCCAGCCAGACCGATGACGGCTTGCGTGGAGCGTGTAACCGGGGTCCGCCGGTCAACCATCGCATCGGCGATAGCAGCCGAAGGATTTGCGCGATCGATATAGACGGTCTGCACCTCACCCACGCGCACACCGTTGAACAGCACGACACTGCCGCGCCCCAGACCCGACGCCGAGCCAGGAATGCGGAAGCGCAGCAAAGTCAGTTCGCCCTTGTCGCTGACTGCGGCGGTCCAATAGACGAACAGAAACGCGCCGAGCACGGCAAGGACCGTGAACAAGCCGACGATTACGTAATTTGCTCTGGTTTCCATGGAAAATCTAAGCTCTGTGACGCAAGTCGAGATGCCGCGCTCGCTTGCCTCTGAAATAGGATTTCACCCACGGCTCCTCGCTTTTCAGCATGTCTTCTATGGTTCCCTGAATGAGGACACGCTTATCGCCGAGGACTGCGATACGGTCGCAGGCCGTGAAAAGACTATCGAGGTCATGCGTGACCATATAAACGGTCAAGCCGAGCGTGTCGCGCAGCTTTATGACAAGCTCGTCGAACTCTGCTGCACCGATTGGGTCCAGGCCAGATGTCGGCTCATCAAGAAAGACAAGGTCGGGATCGAGCGCGAGCGCACGCGCAAGGGCGGCGCGCTTGATCATGCCGCCGGAAAGCTCAGACGGGAATTTCGGCCCAGCATCGCGCGGCAAGCCAACAAGCTCAATTTTGAGCATTGCAAGCTCGTCCATCAGCTTCTTTGGGAGGTCCAGATATTCCCGCATCGGAACCTGAACGTTTTCGAGCACGGTAAGTGCCGAAAAAAGCGCGCCGTGCTGAAAAAGCACCCCCATGCGCATGTCGATTGCCATTTTTTCTTCCGGCGTGGCCTTATCGACGTCGATGCCGAACACTTTAACGGTGCCCGCCTGCTTGCGGTTCAAGCCGAGAATAGTACGCATCAGCACAGATTTGCCCGTGCCCGAACCGCCGACGAAACCCAGAATTTCGCCGCGATAGATTTCGAGATTCAAGTTTTTCAGGACTACCTTCGAGCCGAACGCAACGGTGATGTCATGCGCGGTCAGAATAATCTCATGATCGTGCCGTTCTTCTGAAATTTCTTGCGCTTCTGCTGTGTCTGCCATGGTTCGCCCTAGAAGTTGATAGTGGCGAAGAACATGGCGAACAAGCCGTCCATGATGACAACGACAAAAATGGATTTCACGACCGAACTCGTAACCTGACGGCCAAGCGACTCCGCGCTGCCGCCCACCTTCAAGCCCTCGACCGAAGCAAGAATGCCGATGATGATCGCCATGAACGGCGCTTTGACCAGACCGACCGCGATGGTTGACACATCGATTGCAGAACGCAGCCTGTCGATAAACGCTGTGGGCGGAATGTCTACATAGGCCCAGCCGACGAATATCGCGCCTGCAAGTGCCGCGAAATTCGCGATGATGGTGAGCAAAGGCAGCGAAATAACCAGCGCGACAAGGCGCGGAAAAACAAGCACGCCAACCGGATTAAGGCCGATGACGGTGAGTGCATCGACCTCCTCGCGCATTTTCATGGAACCGATTTCGGCAGTGATAGCGCTGCCGGATCGACCGGCAACCATGATCGCAGTCATGAGCACGCCGAGTTCGCGCAGAACCAGAATGCCGACCAGATCGACCACGAAAATGTCAGCACCGAAATAGCGCAACTGGAACGCGCCCTGCTGCGCGATGATCGCGCCAACGATGGCCGACATGAGCACGACAACGGGGATGGCGCCGACCCCCATGCGGTCAATCTGGTGAACAATGGCGGTGAAGTTGATCGACTGGCCGCGACCGGCCTTCATCTGCCCGCCACGAATGGTCGCGCCGAGAATATAAAGCGAGGCGGTGACATCGTCGCGCACGCTGTAAACAGAGCGCCCTATGCTCTCCAGCAAGCGGATCAAGACGAAAGGCTTTGGTTCCGGCTTGGTGTCGTCTTTCGATTCCGCGGCAGGCTCGACAGCATCCAGCAGGATGGTGTCATCCTTGTTAGCGCCCGAAATGGAAACCTCTATCTTGCGTTCGCGAAACGCTTGCGTGAAACGATCCACGATCCACGCGCCTGCCGTATCGATGCGGCCAATGCTGGATATGTCGACCTCCACCCGCTCCACACCCTTGGTGGATTGAAGTGCGCGCATCTGGTCGTCCACCTTGCCGACGCGGCGAGTGGACCAGATTCCCGTCAGTTGAACCGAAAGCACGCCGCCCTCCTGCTGGGAGGCAACGACCGGCCCGTCCTCTGGGCGACCGGGAGCGTTTGTGCGGCGTTTGGTCAACATCGCCCACCTCTTACCGGCACGACAGCGGCATGTCACTTTGCTGCCTGGTCAACAGGCGATTCGCAGAGTGCAAATTCATGGGGCGTGTCCTTTCCGTCACTGGTGAAACCTTCCCGATTGCGGGCGCTTTCACGATTTCGCGCGGCTCCAAGACCGAAGCGGAGGTTTTGGTCTGCACCATCGCAGAAACGGGAAAAGAAGGTCGGGGCGAATGCGTTCCATACAAGCGATATGGCGAAACGCTCGAATCAGTAAGCAATCAGATCGAGGCGATTGGCGCAGCTATCGCACGGGGGCTGACGCGAACGGAATTGCTGGACGCGATGCCTGCCGGCGGCGCACGCAACGCGGTTGACTGTGCGCTGTGGGATCTGGAGGCCAAGATTTCAGGCAAGAGCGTGGTGGCCATGCTCGGCGGGGCTGCACCGCAGCCTTTGATAACTGCCTATACGCTTTCGCTCGGAAGCCCGGAGAGCATGGCCGAACAGGCGCGCAAGAATGCGGGGCGACCTTTGCTGAAGATCAAGCTTGGCACCGACGATGACGCATCGCGGCTTCGCGCCGTCGCCACTGCGGCGCCAAACTCCAAACTGATCGTAGATGCCAACGAAGGTTGGACCGACGACAATCTGGAAAAGCATCTGACGATTGCCGCCGAATGTGGCGTGGTGCTGATTGAGCAACCCTTGCCCGCTGGCAAGGATTCCAAGCTGGCGAAGGTGGCGCATGTTGTGCCGATCTGCGCGGATGAAAGCGTGCATGTGGCTGCAGATCTCGAAAGCCTGCGCGGCCTTTATGACGCGGTGAATATCAAGCTCGACAAAGCGGGCGGGCTGACCGAAGCGCTTAGATTGCGTGACGCGGCGCGCGCGGACGGCTTTGGCATCATGGTTGGCTGCATGGTTGGCTCATCGCTGGCGATGGCGCCTGCGGTTTTACTCGCGCAGGGCGCGGATTATGTCGATCTGGACGGCCCGCTGCTGCTTGCGCGTGACCGCACACCCGCGCTGCGATACGATGGCTCAACCGTTTCGCCACCAGAACCCACGCTGTGGGGCTGAAGGAAGGATTTCACATGGACCTGGGAATTCGTGGCCGCAAGGCCATCGTTTGCGCATCCAGCAAGGGATTGGGCAAAGGCTGCGCGATAGCGCTGGCCGAAGCTGGCTGCGACCTTGCAGTGAACGGACGCAATGCGCTGGTTCTAGCCGAAACAGCGAAGCAATTGCGTGATTTCGGCGTTTCCGTCACGGAGATTGTAGGCGACGTTTCCGATCATGGCTGTCAGCGCGAACTGCTGGGCGTATTCGCGGAACCGGACATTCTGGTGAACAATAATGGCGGACCGCCGCGTCGCGATTTTCGCGAACTCGACCGTGACGCAATTCTTGCGGGCGTGACGCAAAACATGGTGACGCCGATAGAACTTACCAAAGCCGTGCTGGACGGCATGGCTGCGCGCGGGTTTGGCCGCATCGTCAACATCACGTCGCTCTCCGTTTATGTGCCGATACCGGGGCTCGATCTTTCCTCGGGCGCGCGGGCCGGGCTGACATCGTTTATGGCTGGCGTTGCACGCACAGTGGCGTCGCGCAATGTCACGATCAACAATCTGCTGCCAGGCAAGCTCGATACGGATCGCCTGCGCGGTGCTTTCAAAGCGGACGTTGATGAGGCCGAACAGAAGGTGCGGCTGGCTGCAGACATACCGGCGAAAAGGCTCGGCACGGCGGAGGAATTCGGCAAGATTTGCGCGTTTTTGTGCTCAGCGCACGCCGGATATCTGACCGGACAAAACATTCCGGTTGATGGAGGCTTATATATCAGCGCATTTTAGGCACCCGTAAGCACGGGAGGACAGGCGCATTTCGCTAGGCGAGACGATCAGGAATCAGCGCTGGATCTGGGTCGCGATGTTTTTTGCGGGCCTTGCGCTGGCTATCGCTCTGTTTGGCAGCACATTTGCAACGCGAACCTATCTGGCGCAAACCGCCCAACGCGGACAGACAACGCTCGGCTTGGCGGTAGCCGCGCTGCAAGGGCACCTCAACAGGTTTGAGCCGTTGCCTGCACTGATTGCTGACCACGAGATGATCCGCGAACTGGTGCGCGACCCGGACAATCCGCAGCTTCGCGACGAGGCGAATAGATATCTCAAGAAAATCAACGCGTTGCTGAAGTCTTCCGACATCTATGTGATGGCACCGGACGGCACGACCATCGTCGCCAGCAACTACGACACGGATTTGAGTTTCGTCGGCGAGAATTTCAGCTACCGGCCCTATTATCAGCAAGCGATGAAGGGCGAGCCCGGGCGGTTTTTCGCGCTCGGCACAACCTCGCTCAAACGCGGCTATTACTTTTCGTCTCCTGTGCGAGACGGCGGCGCAATTCGTGGCGTCGTCGTGTTCAAGGTCGATCTGGACGACATCGAAGACTCATGGGCCAGCGGCGACTACGAAATCATAGTCACCGATCCGCAAGGGATCGTGTTCATGACCAGTCGTAGCGAATGGCTGTACGCGGGAATGCTGCCACTGACCGAGGAGCGCCTATCGCAAATGCGCGGCTGGCGGCGCTATGCCGATACGCCACTGCGCGAACTGCCGATTACAAATCAGGTCAGTGAAAATGGCCGCGATGTAATCCGCATTCGCGGCAACGGGACGGATCGCGAATTTCTAGTCGAATCCAAGGAAATGCCGGAGGCCGGCTGGACGGTCAGCGTTTTGATGGACACGCGCGCCGCGCGAGCCCAAGCGCTGACGGGCGTGATAACTGCTGTGTTGCTCGTGCTGCTGGCGGGGCTCGCAACGGCGTTCGTGCTGCAAAGACGCGCGCAGCTTGCGGAACGTTTGCGCATACAGCGCGCCGCACAAGAAGAGCTTGAAGGGCGCGTCGAGGAACGCACAGCCGACCTCGCGGCGGTCAATCAAAGGCTTGAAAATGAGGTGACGGAGCGCAGAGCGACCGAGATGCAATTGCGCCAGACGCAATCCGACCTTGTGCAGGCGGGAAAGCTTGCTGCACTGGGGCAGATGTCGGCAGCGCTTTCGCATGAGTTCAATCAGCCGCTCGCGGCAGTGAAGACCTATGCAGAGAATGGCGCGACGCTGATCGACCGGGACCGAAGTGCGGATGCGCGAGACAATCTCGTGCGGATTTCCAGCCTTGCCGACCGCATGGCGACCATCAGCCGTCACCTTCGCAATTTCGCGCGCGAGCCGAACCAGAAGCTGGGCCCCGTGCTGCTGCAAGAGGTGATCAACGACACGGTGGAAATCGTAACGCCACGGCTGAAATCGGCAGGCGTAGTGCTTGAGACCAAAATCGATCCGCCAACGCTTGCCGTGCGTGCCGGTGCGGTACGGTTACAGCAGGTGCTGGTGAATCTGATTACCAATGCGGCTGATGCGCTGGAAGGCAGGGCTGAGCGCAACGTGACCATAAGCGCGCAGCGTAAGGGTTCAAAAGTGTTCGTATCCGTGCGCGACAATGGCCCCGGCGTAGCCGAAGCAATACGCGACAGGATATTCGATCCGTTCTACTCGACCAAGGGCGTTGGCAAGGGACTTGGCCTTGGATTGTCAATTTCATATAACATTATCAAAGATTTCAGAGGACAACTTACTGTAAAAAATCACCCAGATGGTGGTGCATTGTTCACGCTCGAACTGGACGCCGCGCGGATTCAGCACAAAGAGGCAGCAGAATGATGCCTTCGCTGGTGCTGCTGGTCGACGATGAGGACGAGTTGCGCCGCTCGACCGGCCAGGCACTGGATCTGGAGGGCTTGAAGGTTGAAGAATGTGCCAGCGCGGAGGAAGCGCTGGAACTGGTAACGCCCGGATTCAACGGTGTTGTGATCTCTGACATCCGCATGCCGAGCATGGACGGCATGACGCTGATGGAGCGTATTCGAGAAATCGATCCCGATATTCCGGTCATTCTGGTGACTGGTCACGGTGACGTTCAGCTTGCCGTGCGGGCCATGCGCGAAGGCGCATATGATTTTATCGAAAAACCCTTCAACACGCGGCACCTTGCGGAAATGTCTGCGCGCGCGATGGATCGCCGTCAACTGGTGCTGGAAAACCGGGCGCTGCGCGCCGCCGCTGGCCAGCGCGACGATCTGGAAACGCGATTGCCGGGGCGCACGCAGGCGATGATTGACCTGCGCTATTTGATCCGCGCAGCTGCCGGAACGGATGCGGATATGCTGATTGTGGGTGATACGGGTGTAGGCAAGGAAGTCGTGGCTCGCGCCGTGCATGATTTGAGCGCTCGCGCCTCACGTCCTTTCGTGGCAATCAATTGCGCCGCCCTGCCCGTTGATCTGATCGAGAGCGAACTTTTCGGCCATGAGGCGGGTGCATTTCCCGGCGCGCTGCGCCCGCGCTACGGCAAGTTTGAACATGCGCGCGGCGGCACGATTCTGCTGGACGAAATCGGCTCCATGCCGCTGAACCTGCAAGCCAAGTTGCTGCGCGTAATACAGGAGCGCGTTATAACCCGGCTCGGCTCAAACGAACCGATCCCGCTCGATGCGCGGTTCGTGGCGCTGAGCAAAGTGGATTTGGAAAAGGAAGTCGAGGCGGGCAGATTCCGCGCCGACCTGCTCTACCGGCTGAATGTCATAACGCTGAAAGTGCCATCACTGGCCGCACGGCGCGAAGATATTCCGCTGCTGTTCCTGCAATTGCTGCGGGAGGCAGCGGGACGCTATCGCCGCGACGAGCCGACATTGCAACATGCGCTACTTGCTTCGCTTGCCCGGCGCGAATGGCCTGGAAATGTTCGCGAACTTCGCAATGCCGCCGACAGACATCTGCTTGGCCTAGACCACATGGAAAGCGAGACGCAAGCATCTGAAAGCGCTTCTTCGGGCAAGCTGGCGGATCGCGTTGCCGCATTCGAACGGCACATCATCGCGCAGGAATTGGCGAGAAACAGCGGCAAGCTGAAGAGCGTTTATGAGGCCTTGGGAATCTCGCGCAAGACGCTCTACGACAAGATGGTGAAATATGAGCTGGACGCGCATGATGGCGATGGCGGCGGCTCAAATGGGTAGAATCTCACACATCAATTAGCCAACTGTCACCCAATTTACCCATTTTTGCGAATTGGTTTTGCATTCGCCGGCTTTATCCGACCCCGAACGATTGTTTCGTGCGAATTTGGCGAAATAATTTTTGCAGCCACGTTTGGTCTTCGAACCCATGCGTGGAATTTTTGAGTATTCGGGAGGAATTCAATGAACAAGATATTGGCCTCACTCAGCCTCGCAGCAACAATTGCTCTGACGGCTTTCAGCGTGCAGGCGCAGGACTATCCAAACCGCACGATCACCATGGTGGTTCCGTTCGCAGCCGGTGGCCCGACGGACACCGTTGCGCGGCTAGTTGCAGAATCCATGTCCAAAGACCTCGGTCAGCAGATCGTCGTTGAAAATGTCGGCGGCGCGGGCGGCACGCTCGGTGCTGGCCGCGTGGCTAGCTCTGACCCTGATGGCTATACGATGCTGCTGCACCACATCGGCATGGCAACCAGCGCAACGCTTTATCGCAAGCTGGCTTACGACACGTTGAACGCGTTCGAATATGTCGGCCTCGTTACCGAAGTGCCGATGACCATCGTTGCGCGCAAGGATCTGGAACCTTCAGACCTCAAGAGCCTAGTCGAATACGCCAAGACCAATAAAG
Organism: Mesorhizobium denitrificans; assembly: GCF_003403035.1. Classification (GTDB taxonomy): domain Bacteria; phylum Pseudomonadota; class Alphaproteobacteria; order Rhizobiales; family Rhizobiaceae; genus Mesorhizobium_G; species Mesorhizobium_G denitrificans. The sequence continues at coordinate 82,580 of NZ_QURN01000012.1, forward strand.
ACACCGTGACGGTGGCCAACGCTGGTGTGGGCGCAGCCTCGCATCTTTGCGGAATGCTGTTCATGTCCGCTATCGGCACGCCGCTCGTGACCGTGCCTTACAAGGGAACGGGTCCGGCGATGACCGACCTTCTGGGCGGACAGGTCGACATCATGTGCGACCAGACCACCAACACCACCAAGCAGATTCTTGGCGGAACCATCAAGGCCTACGCTGTAACGAGCCCTGCCCGGCTCGATGTCTTGCCGGACGTGCCGACGACCGATGAGGCAGGATTGCCGGGTATGCAGGTTGCGATCTGGCACGGCATCTACACACCAAAGGGCACCCCGGCGGAGATCAATGAGCGCCTGTCGAAATCGCTTCAGGTTGCACTAAAGGATCCGAACGTGGTTGCGCGGTTTGCTGAACTCGGCACCAAGCCGTCTTCGGAAGCGGACGCCACGCCGGCCGCGCTCAAGGCAAAGCTTGAAAGCGAAATAACGCGCTGGAAGCCGATTATCGAGGCTGCAGGCCAGTACGCGGATTAATTGAGCTTGGGACGTCATCACCGGCGTCCCACCCCTTTTCCAGATCAAGTGCGAACGGCCGTCAAGGTCGCGCCCAAATGGGGGAAGCCATGAATTCCTTTACGTTCGACAAGACAAATCTCGCATGCGGCGCATTGCTCGTCGCAACCGGCGCATTTTTCGCCGTTCAGTCTCTCTCCATGGAAATTGGATCGACTTTCCGCATGGGGCCGGGATTTTTTCCGCTCGCGCTTTCCGCTGTTTTGATTGTGCTTGGCGTGGTCGTTCTCATACAGGCGACGCGGGTTGAGGGCGAACCTCTGGGCGCAATCGCATGGCGCGGCATGGCCTTCATACTGCCTGCGCCGATAATCTTCGGCCTGACAGTGCGCAGTCTGGGCTTTGTGCCAGCCATTTTCATAACGGCGCTAATTGCATCTTTCGCCAGCCACAAGATGTCCATGGTTGCAGCGGTCGTGCTGTCCGCTTGCGTGGCTGCATTTTCCTACACCGTGTTCTTGTGGGGCCTTGGTCTGCCCTATCAGGCGTTCGCCCCGTGGCTCGGACTGTGAGGCGCGACGATGGAACTTTTTGATAATCTCGCGCTCGGCTTCGCTACTGCGACGACGTTTTACAATATGGGATTCTGCCTGATCGGCGTGCTGCTCGGCACTCTGATCGGCGTGCTTCCGGGCATTGGCGCAACGGCAACCATAGCGATGCTGCTGCCCATCACCTTCCAGATCGGCGACCCTGTTTCCTCGCTCATCATGCTGGCAGGCATCTATTATGGTGCTCAGTATGGCGGCTCCACAACCGCAATCCTGATCAACATGCCGGGCGAATCTTCTTCGGCAGTGACCGCAATCGACGGCTATCAGATGGCGCGAAAAGGCCGCGCGGGCGTGGCATTGGCGGTGGCCGCTATCGGTTCGTTTTTCGCGGGCACTGTCTCGACTTTTCTTGTCGCGATCTTTGCACCGCCGCTGACCTCCATCGCGTTGCAGTTTGGCGCGGCGGAATATTTCTCGCTGATGATCGTCGGCCTCGTTTCCTCCATCGCGCTCGCAAGCGGGTCGGTGGTAAAAGCACTCGCGATGGTCGCGCTCGGCCTGCTGCTCGGTCTGGTGGGTACCGACGTGATCTCCGGCACGCCCCGCTTCACACTTGGCATACGTGAATACGCAGACGGGCTGAATTTCGTTGCGCTGGCAGTCGGTGTGTTCGGCATTGCCGAAATACTGCGCAACCTCGAAAACGAGCGCACGCGCGAGGTGCTTGTCAGCAAAGTGACCGGCCTGATGCCCACGCGCGAGGACTTCAAGGAGATGTTTGCTCCAATTCTGCGCGGCACGGCGATAGGCTCGGCGCTCGGGATCCTCCCCGGCGGCGGTGCAATCCTCGCATCGTTTGCTTCCTATACTGTTGAGAAGCGCGTTTCGAAAAATCCGCAGGAGTTTGGACGCGGCGCAATTGCGGGCGTTGCGGGTCCAGAATCGGCAAACAATGCAGGCGCGCAGACATCGTTCATTCCGATGCTCACGCTGGGCATTCCCGCCAACCCTGTCATGGCGCTTATGATCGGCGCGATGATCATTCAGGGCATCGTTCCCGGCCCGAACGTCGCGACGGAACAGCCTGCTCTGTTCTGGGGCATCATCGCGTCGATGTGGATCGGCAATCTGCTGCTTATCATCCTCAACCTGCCGCTAATCGGCCTGTGGGTGAAGCTGCTGACGGTCCCCTATTACGTGCTGTTTCCGATCATCATGGCGTTCTGCTCCATCGGCGTTTACAGCGTCAATTCGAACATCTACGACCTGTTCGCGGTCGCATTCTTCGGGCTGCTGGGCTACGCGCTGCAAAAGATGCGCTGCGAACCAGCGCCGCTGCTGCTGGGCTTCGTGCTCGGGCCGCTGCTTGAGGAAAACCTGCGGCGCGCAATGATCCTCTCGCGAGGCGATCCGTCGACATTCGTGACGCGTCCCATCAGTGCAATATTGCTGGCGCTGGCGGTGATCGTGTTGGTGGTGGTGCTTCTGCCGAGTGTTCGCAAAAAGCGCGACGAAGTGTTCGTGGAGGAAGAATGATTTCGCTGTGGCTGTCTGCCCTACCCGGCTGACAGCCACGATTTTTATGTATAGGGAACTCTGCGAGGCGGCATCGCTTCGGCCGCTTGCCGGAATTGGTAGACGGAAGAGACTTAAAATCTCTCGGGCTTCGCCCGTGTGGGTTCGATTCCCACAGCGGCCACCAGCATCTCATCTCTTCACCTTCACAAATTCGCATCAATTCGCGACCGAAGGTGCCCGCCGCCTCCCTCGCAAGACAGGCGACGGGCGGCGCGCAGGGAGGATTCTGCGTTGCGCGCTATTGCAACCTAAAGGCGCATAACGCGAACCGAAACCAGTGGAATCGAGATATACCCAGAAATATGGAAAGACCCGTCTATTGCGGCAAACAGACGGGTCTCGCTTGGGGCTTGTAGTTGGTCGTAGTCTACAATCTAGATATTACATGTTATGTTTATTTTTCCAACCATCGGTTGCATAAAATTTACTGGATAGAAGGCGCGACCTACATCTCGTTGGCATCGTTGAAGGCCTTGCAGAACGAGCTACGCTGCGTAGTTACATTCTTGCATTCCTCCATGATCTTCGCCTTGTCGTTTTCATTCATGGCTTTTGCCGCAGCGCGCATTTCCTCCATGGACCGCATGGTCGTCATGCTTTCGTCCGTATAAAACGGCTTCATCGCTACTGGATCGTCGAGCATACCCGGTGTTTTAGCCGAGCCGGTTGCATTATCAGTCGCGTTGGAACCACTTCCGTCGGTCTGCGCGAATACAATTCCAGACGTGGCGAGGCATATGGCTGACGCCATCAATACTGAGCGGAACATAGCGTTCTCCCTTAATAAGTTTCTGATTCCAAACGGGTCTTCGCCACCAATGTTCCAAATTATTTTTATGGGTCGAGGTCACGCCTGCGTTATTTTGTGCAGTGCAAAAAAGTTAACTTGCCTTGACGGTCAGCGTATGCGCATATCTGAAACTCACGGAGAGGTTTCAAATGGTTACAATCGTTGATACTCTAACCGCGTCGCTGATTTCCGGCGTGAACCCCGTCACCGCCCTGCGCGAAGCAACTGGCTACTCGCTGGACCAAATCGCAATCGCTTCCGGTTTAACCGTGTCAGACCTTTCTGACTTCGAAGCGAATGGGCAAATGGAGCCCGAAACACTGAACCGGATTACGTCCGCGCTGGGAATAACCGCGAAGATGGCGTCATAACGACACCTGCGCTATTCAGGAATTTGGTAATGGCTGTTGCTCGAACGGGCAGCAGCCGAAATTATTCTTGCTGACCGCCAACGGCGCATCATTGATTTTCGAAAAATTCCGGTCATGTTCGGCGCGGTATTGGTTGGGAGAATGCGCCCTTGTACTTTCCATTCGTCATCGCGACGATGTTGGTGCTGCCGCTGGTGTCCACGGGAATCGATCTCTGGCTGCATCCAGACTTGCCCACGATGCTTTTGCTCGGACGTTGGTTCGTTTTCTGGGGTGCCGGTGTTCGGCTGTTTGCGGCTGGGCTCAAGCAAACACTTCAGCCTGAATTTACAGCCAGGCAGATTTTCAAATTGAAGACGGGCGAAGCGTTTCCGATTGTCCGCGAGCTGGGCATTTCCAACATTGCCGCGGGCATTGTTGGCATCGCGTCGATCTTTGCGCCAAGCTTTCTGCTGCCGATTGCAGTTTATGCGACCATTTTCTATGGCGCGGCAGGTTTCGGTCATATCGGCCAGAAAGACCGCTCGGCGAACGAAAACCTCGCACTCTGGACAGACTTGCTGATTGCGGCGGTCCTGCTTGCATTCATTATATGGTCGGTAGCTTAAAGATGAAAAACACACTGATTGAAGTTTGCGTCGAAGGCATCGACGGAATGATCGCTGCGCAGGATGCGGGTGCTGACCGCGTCGAACTATGCGCCAGCCTGTTGGAAGGCGGGCTTACGCCAAGCTACGGCACGATCAAAGCCGCGCTGGATGTGGCGCGAATTCCATTCCACGTGATCGTTCGTCCAAGAGGCGGCGACTTTCTCTATAGCGAGGCAGAATTTGCCTCCATGTGTGATGACGTAAGAGCTTTGCGCGATCTTGGCGTTGCCGGTGCAGTCGTTGGTTGCCTGCTTCCGAACGGCACAATCGATGAAGGCAGAATGAGCGAACTCGTGCGCTGTGCCGGCGGCATCAACGTGACCTGCCATAGAGCGTTCGACATGACCCGCGATCCATTTGAAGCACTGGAGGCGCTAATCCGTTGCGGCGTCGGGCGCGTGCTTACAAGCGGGCAGCGCGATACGGCGGTGGAAGGTGCAGCTTTGCTTGCTGAACTGGTGCAGCGTGCTGGCAACCGCATCATCGTTCTTGGCTGCGGTGCGCTTGATCCCGGTTCAATCGGAGACGTGCATTCCGCGACCGGCTTGAGTGAAATGCATTTTGCGTCGCTGCGCGATGTGCCTAGCCCGATGGTGTTTCGAAACCCGAGTGTCGGTATGGGCGGCACTGACCTCGACCGCGAATATCGCCTGACGATTACCGATGCGGCTGTAGTGGCGGCGACGATTGCGGCGGTTCGCGGAAACGGCGATCAGTAAAGGCCGCCGCCGCCACCGTCGATTACCTGCTTGGCCGCAGGCGAAAGTGCCTCGCCGCTCGGCTGAGCGCCGGAATCCATGCCGATAACCCAATAGCTATCGGCCGGACCAGTGCCGGGCTTGAACGCCTCGACAATCATATTCGGGTCGCCCTTGGACGCCTGCATACCGGTCTTGCGATCGATCGGAATGAGCTTCATGCCCGCTGGAACCTGGAAGTCAACGACGGGCGTATCCTTGAGCGCGTCCGCCACAAATTCCTTGAAGATCGGCGCAGCCAGACCGCCGCCGGTGGTGCCTTTGCCAAGCGGCTGCGGCTGGTCGAAGCCGATGTAAAGACCGGCGACGAGATTTGGCGTGAAGCCGATGAACCACGCGTCTTTCTCGTCATTCGTCGTGCCGGTCTTACCTGCAATCGGACGATTGAGATCCTTGAGGATCGTCGCCGTGCCGCGCTGAACCACACCTTCCATCATCGAGGTGATCTGATAGGCGGTCATTGGGTCCAGAACCTGCTCGGCATTATCGACCAGTTCAGGCTCGGGCTGGTTCTCCCAATCCTGCGCAGAACAGCCTTCACAGCCACGCTCGTCGTGCCGGAACACGGTCTTACCGTAACGATCCTGAATACGGTCGATCAGCGACGGTTTGATCTGACGGCCGCCATTCGCCATCACCGAATAGGCCGACACCATGCGCATGACAGTGGTTTCGCCGGAGCCAAGCGACATGGCGATGTGCGGTGGCAGCTTGTCGTATACGCCAAAACGTTCCGCATATTCAGATACCGTTTTCATGCCCATGTCGTTTGCGAGACGCACGGTCATGAGGTTGCGCGAGCGCTCGATGCCGCTACGCAACGTAGATGGACCGGCGGCCTTGCCGTCATAGTTCTTCGGGGTCCAGACCTGATTGCCTATCGTGATGGTTATCGGTCCATCCATGATAACGGACGCGGGCGTGTAACCATTGTCCAGCGCCGCCGCGTAAACGATAGGCTTGAACGCGGAACCCGGCTGGCGCATCGCCTGCGTCGCGCGATTAAACTCCGACTGCGAATAGGAGAAGCCGCCGACCATGGCCAGAACGCGCCCGGTGTGCGGGTCCATGACCACCATACCGCCCGAAACGCCTGGAGGCTGACGCAGCAGATAGCCGTCGCCATCTTCCTTTTTCTCGACATAGATGACGTCGCCAGCCTTGAGCACACCGTCGGGAGCGTTCGCCTTCACGCGCTCGCCATTGACCACGTGGCGCAATGCCCACTTCATGTCATCAGCAGAAATGAACCCCCGGTCGCGCTGGTCTGACAATTCGCCAGAACTTTCGCGGCTCGGCTGCAGGCCGATGGTGACGCCTTCTTTCGCGCTATCCAACACAACCGCAAGCTGCCATTCCGGCACGTCGTCCAGAGGCTTGATCTTGCCTAGCGGAATGCCCCAATCGCCAGACGCGTCGATCTGGTCTTTCGGGCCACGATAGCCACGCAGCGTGTCGTAGCGGATCAGGCCGCGCTGCATCGCCTTGCGCGCGATAACCTGCATCTGCGGATCCAGCGTTGTGCGAACCGAAAGACCGCCTTCATAAAGCGCATCTTGCCCATAACGCGCGATGATCTCGCGGCGCACTTCCTCAGTGAAATACTCACCGGCAAACAGGTAATTGTTGCGGCGACGGAGATTCACGCCGAGGGGTTCCGACTTGGCCTTGGCCCCCTCTTCCCGTGTCGCATATCCATTGTCGACCATCTGGTCGATGACCCAATTGCGCCGCTCAAGCGCGCGTTCGGCGTGGCGGAACGGATGATAATTGTTCGGACCCTTCGGAAGCGCGGCAAGATATGCGGCCTCCGCAAGCGTCAGTTCGTTGACCGACTTGTCGAAATAGGTGAGCGCCGCACCAGCAACGCCATAAGCGCCGAGGCCGAAATAAATCTCGTTCACATAGAGCTCGAGAATGCGATCCTTCGAATATGCCTGCTCGATGCGGAAGGAGAGCAGCATCTCCTTGATCTTGCGCTCGTAAGTCTGATCCGAGGTCAGCAGGAAGTTTTTCGCGACCTGTTGGGTGATCGTGGATGCGCCCTGCTTGCTGCCGGTGCGCAGATTGTTGATCGCGGCACGAAACAGGCCCGACACGTCAATGCCGGGATGCTTGTAAAAATTCTTGTCTTCAGCGGAAAGGAACGCCGCTTTCAGGCGATCGGGCACGGCCTGAATCGGGAGATATAGACGGCGCTCGCGCGCAAACTCGCCCATAAGTGCGCCATCCGAGGCATGAATGCGCGTCGTTACGGGCGGCTCATAGCTTGCCAGCACCTCGTAATCAGGCAGGTCTTTCGCCAAATGGCCGACGAACATAGCCACGCCCGCCGCAGCGAGCAGGCCAATCATAATCGCCACACCAAAAAAATATCCGAGAAGCCGAATCATTCCCGCTCCACATCGAACCAACAAACTAGTGGTTCGAATCCGCACTCCGCCGCACGCTGTCACGAAACAAACCCTGCCCCGTCCTGCGATGGGGATGTGGGCAAATTACGGCGAGATGATCGTAAACCACGCGGGCGAGCCAGAAAAGCCCACGGTGTTGTCTAGTGGCAACGCGAAGCGCGCGCAATTACCTTTCTGCTTGCGCAGCCGGTATTCCCTTGCGCTCTGCAAACTTTTCTACAGCCGCAGCAATGCTGTTCACCGCCTTTGCGCGCCATAGCGGATCACGCAGGCTTGATTCGTCCTCGGCGTTTGAGAGATAGCCAAGCTCGATCAGCACCGAAGGAACATCCGGCGCGCGCAACACGCGAAAACGCGCGTGACGATGCGGATTGTTGATTACACCCACGGATTTGCCGAGTTCGCCCACCAGATCCTTTGCCACATGGACGGAGTAATCCTCCGTTTCGCGGCGGACAAAATCGAACAGAATGTCTGCAACTTCGTGGCTCTCTTCGGCAGAAGCAGCCCCGCCGATTTGGTCGGCCAGGTTTTCGCGGTCGGCCAGCGCCTGCGATTCGGCGTCAGACGCACGCTCCGACCCGGTGTAAACCGTTGCGCCGCGCAGGCCCTTGAACCGTATCGTGTCCGCATGAATTGAAATGAATAGGTCGGCGGCGTTGTCTTGCGCGACCTTCACACGATCATCGAGCCTCAGAAACTCGTCGGAATCGCGTGTCATCACTACCTTGAAATTGGGCTCAGATGCCAATCGCGCCTTTAATTCCTGCGCAAAAGCCAGAGTGATGTCTTTTTCGTTGGTTCCGCTGACGCCTTCCGCGCCGCCATCAAAACCACCGTGGCCGGGATCGAGCACCACAGTGAAGGGTTTTGCAGATTCGGAATCCGGCGCTGGTTGCGCCTGAATCGCGCTCGTTGAACTCGCCTGCTCCGTCATTGCGGCTTGAAACGCGCTGTCTGTGGATTTCTCGACGGCTATCGTGAGCTTGTAGCCCTCACCGTCGCTATCCTGCTCAACATCGACTTTTTCCACATTGAACGGCTTGCGGCTGGTGAGGATGATACGGGACCGCCCCTCGGCGGCTTTGCCATAGCGAATGCCGTTCACAAGGCCGACCGGTTTCAGGCTGCGCGGCTCAAACGCAAAGGTCGTCTCCGGCAGCTCAATGACCAGCCGGTATGGGCCAGACAGCAAAAACCAATGAAGATCGGGGTCCTGATCGAGCGCGATTTCCACGATTGTGCGCTCTGAGTCTCCCGAAGCGCCAAAATTTGTGGCCTTGGAAAGCGCGTGAACCGGGCTGCAAAACAACAAAACAAACAGAAAAAGCGACGCAAACTGCGCAAAAACTCGCCTTAAACCGTTGTTTTTTGAAGCTGGCATACGCATTTAACCGTCCAGTTGTCTCGCCGACGCCGAGGTTTTTTGCCTTGAAAAGCCGGGAGCTTAACAACTGGTATGGAAAGAAGGTTAACAACCCTTTTCGTGGACTCCCGCAGAGCCACAAGCTTGTGTACCGACAATATAATTCGGGGTTGCCAGAAACCGCGCCACACCATACAAGCGAATAGATTGTGGCATGTTAGCGCGCCGCTGCGGTTTAGGGATGGATTAGGCGGATCTTCCATAAAAACCGCGTGGCATTTTGCCCCGCCGCAGTCGCGTGAGATTTTCCGAGGAAACGCAGTTGCAAGCCTCGGTGATAAACGGCCCGGAACAGCGTTCTGCGCCGGCTCCAAATGAGCGAAGAAGTCGATCCGGTGAGCCGGGTCATAGTTTAACCTTTCGCTGAACGAGGCGATGACGATAGGCACCGCACATTACAGAACCGAGACCCGGCGCGAAACGCAGCCGGTGGAGTCTGTTGCGGCCCGCACGCGCTTCGAGGCGATCCCCTATATATCCGGCGGCAGTCTGTTGCCCCTAACGCGCATTCACGGCCCCTACCGTGCGCCAGGCCAAGCTCCCGCCGGGGAGAAGAAATATGCCCAACAAAATGCTTATAGACGCGTCTCACCCGGAGGAGACGCGGGTCGTCGTAACGCGCGGCAATCGTATTGAAGAATTCGATTTCGAATCGCAGGACAAAAAACAACTTCGCGGAAATATCTATCTCGCTCGCGTAACGCGGGTTGAGCCATCGCTGCAGGCAGCTTTTGTGGAGTATGGCGGCAACCGCCACGGCTTCCTTGCATTCAGCGAAATCCATCCCGATTATTATCAGATCCCGATGGCGGATCGTCAGGCGCTTCTGAAAGCGGAGGCTGAGGCCGCCGCGCATGATGACGACGACGAAAGCGGCGAGCCGAAGCAGGAACGCGAACGCAGTGGCAGTCGGCGCCGCAGGCGCGGCAAGAATCGCAACCGGAACGGCGAAAACGTTCAGGCAGCTGAAGAAAAGACCGAATCCGAAGCAGATGCGCTTGATCATGCCGACGACACGGATGAGCATGACGATCACAATGAAGATGCTCCGCGCACAATGGCGGCAGAGGCAGCGTCAGACGTAATTTCCGAGCCTGTTGAACAGGTAAAGGAAGAAGCCGAAGAGGTTTCAGTACATAATGGTCAGGTCGAGGAGGTTTTCTCTGGCTCGACGGACGAGCGCGACATTGAGTCGGTCGGCGCAGGCGATGCGCTGGACGAGGTTCGCGACCGCAGGCGCCCAATGCGCCGTCACTACAAGATCCAGGAAGTTATCAAGCGCCGCCAGATCCTCCTGGTTCAGGTCGTGAAGGAAGAGCGCGGTAACAAGGGCGCGGCGCTGACGACCTATCTGTCGCTCGCGGGTCGCTATTCCGTGCTTATGCCGAACACGGCGCGCGGCGGCGGCATATCCCGCAAGATCACCAGCGCGCAGGACCGCAAGCGGCTCAAGGACGTGGTGAAGGAGCTTGAAGTTCCGCAGGGCATGGGCGTCATTCTGCGCACCGCCGGCGAAAACCGCACCAAGGCGGAAATCAAGCGCGACTACGAATATCTGATGCGGCTGTGGGAAAATGTGCGCAATTTGACGCTCAAATCCACTGCTCCGACGTTGGTTTATGAAGAAGGCAGCCTCATCAAGCGCTCCGTGCGCGACCTTTATAATAAGGACATCGACGAAATTCTCGTCGCGGGCGATGACGGCTACCGCGAGGCGAAGGACTTCATGCGCATGCTCATGCCGAGCCATGCCAAGATGGTTCAGCCTTACCGCGACACCACGCCGATGTTTGCGCGCAACGGCATCGAGGCGCAGCTGGACCGTATGGTGCAGCCGCAGGTCACGCTGAAATCCGGTGGCTATATCATTATCAACCAGACGGAAGCGCTTGTTGCGATTGACGTAAATTCAGGCCGCTCCACGCGCGAGCATTCCATTGAAGACACTGCGGTTCAGACAAATCTGGAAGCGGCGGAGGAAATCGCGCGGCAGCTAAGACTGCGCGATCTTGCGGGCTTGATCGTGATCGACTTCATCGACATGGAGGAGTCGCGTAACAACCGGTCCGTCGAAAAGAAGCTCAAGGATTGCCTGAAAAACGACCGCGCGCGCATTCAGGTGGGCCGCATTTCGCATTTCGGCCTGCTGGAAATGTCGCGCCAGCGCATTCGCGCGAGCGTTCTCGAAAGCACGATGAAAACCTGCCCGCATTGCGGCGGTACGGGTCATGTGCGCTCGGATTCTTCGGTTGCGCTGTTGGTTGTGCGCGCAATAGAGGAGTTTTTGCTGAAGGACGCCAAGCACCACATAACGGTGCGGACACCCGCAGCCACTGCGCTCTATGTGCTCAACCACAAGCGCAGCACTCTGGTGGAACTCGAAGGTCGCTTCGGCCTCACGATCACCATCGAATCCGACGATAGCGTCGGCTCGCAGCATTACACGATCACACGCGGCGCGATTGTCGAGCATCCTGTCGAATTCCATGAGCGGGCAAAGCCTGCCCCAATCGTGGAAATCGAAGAGGAAGAAGACATCGTTGAGGTGCTGGACGAGGAAGAAGCCAGCGACGAAGCAACGCCCGAGTCGGCTGCGGAGCAGGCATCCAGCGACGAGCATCGTCGCAAGCGCAAGCGTCGTCGTCGTCGCCGTGGCGGACGTGATCGCGAACAGCAGGAAGGCGCGCAGGACGCCTCTGCAAGCGAGGACACCGAAGCTGTAGCCGCTGCGGATGAGGATGAAGCAGCCGAAGCTGTAGAGGCCGTCACTGAACCAGCCGAGCAGGAAGTTGCCGCCGAGAAAGCAGACGGCAAGAAGCGCCGCCGTGGTAAGCGTGGCGGCAAGCGCAGCCGCGGCGAGGCTGATTCCGAGGCCAGTGAAGAGCAGGCAGCATCGGAAGCTTCAGAACAGGTGGCAGCGCCAGAACCTGTCGCAACGGTTCAGGCTGAGGAAGCGCCTGTAGCGGAAGAAGCACCCGTTGAGGTCAAGAAGCCCAAGGCTCGCGCAAAGCGGTCAACCAAAGCCAAAGCTGCCGAGGCGGAAATCGTGGTTGCGACTCCTGAGCCAAGCGAACCGGAGGCCGCACCAGCAGCCAAACCGCGCCGCTCGACTCGCCGCAAGCCCGCGAACGCGACCGGAGAAAATGCTGAACCTGCTGCTCCTTCGGTTTCATCGAGCGTGAAGGCCGAAGACGCCGCTGAGACCGCAGAGCCCAAAAAAGGCTGGTGGCAGCGCAAAGGCTTTTTTGGCTAAGCTCGTAAAACAGTGGAATTCAGATCGCCCGGACCAAATCCGGGCGATTTTATTTATCCACCAAGCGCTTAGCGCAACCAGTTCGCAATGCGATCCGTCGCCTCAGCCATTTCTTCAAGGCTTCCAGCGTAAGAGAATCGCATGAAGCGATGGCCATAGTCGGTATCGAAATCACGCCCCGGCGTTGCGGCTACACCCGCCTCAGCCAGCATTCGTTTTGCAAACTGCATGCTGTCATTGGTCAATTGCGAAACATCGCAATAGGCATAGAACGCCCCATCCATTGGCGCGGCCAGCGGGAACCGCAGCAGCGGCAGACGCTCGCCAAGCAATTCGCGATTTGCCGCATAGCGCTGCTTGACCGCCTCCAGTTCATCCGTTGCGGAAAAAGCTGCGACCGCCGCAATCTGCGATAGCTCCGGCGCTGAAATATAAAGGCTCTGCTGAATGCGCTCGATCGGGCGCACAAGCTTTTCCGGCAGCACCATCCAACCGATGCGCCAGCCGGTCATGCAATAATATTTAGAAAACGAATTGATGACCGTGACAGTGTCGCTGCAGCTAAGCGCCGTGTGATCCGCACCCGTAAAATTGAGCCGATGATAAATCTCGTCGGATATGACGGCGATGCCAAGCGCCTCGGCAGTTTTCACCAGCATATCAAGCTCTTCGGGCGGAACGCTCGCCCCGGTTGGGTTAGCGGGGCTGGCAAACAGAATGCCTTTCAGCGGTGCGCGCTTGTGTTCCGCCTCTACCATCTCTGCAGTCAGATATGGACGGTCTTCCAAGCGAATCTCGACGACCTCAAGACCGAGCGCAGCCATGATGTTGCGATAGGCCGGATACCCCGGCGCAGCGATGCCCACGCGGTCGCCTGCATCGAACATCGCCATGAATGCCAGATTGAAACCCGCCGACGAGCCGGTCGTGACCGCCACACGGCAGGGCGAAACACTAACGCCGTAATGGTCCGCGTAATGTGCGGCAATTGCCTCGCGCAAAGCGCGGGTGCCGAGCGAGTCCGTGTAGCCGATACGTCCGTTTTCCAGAGCGTTGCGGGCTGCCTCGCGCACGGCGCGCGGCGCCGGGTCGGATGGCTGGCCTACCGCCATCGATATGATCGACCGCCCTTCTCCACGCAGCCGATTTGCCTCGGCGAGAATGTCCATTGCGTGAAACGGCTCGACGTTGCCGCGGCGCGAAATCGCGATGGCCATGATGTCTCCAAATTCCTCAGGGATTGGCTGCGCCGCACAAATGCCCGATTGGTATGGGTTTCACAAGTTCATGATCGCCCACGGCTGCACTTTTCAACCAGCCTCAGGTAATTTAGGTCTTTATAGTCATGTTGATTTCTCGAATCGCGTCCGCTTTGTGCCGTAGTGCCTGTGCGCTGCTCGTCAGCGGCGCTGTGGTCCTTTCCAGTCTGGGATCGGCGGTTGCACAAAACCTGCCATTGGTGCGCGACGCTGAAATCGAAGCGCTGGTGCGGGATTACGCAAAGCCATTGCTGGCAGCAGCGGGCCTCAGCCGCAAGAACATCGAGATCGTTCTCGTCAATGACCCAAGCTTCAATGCGTTCGTCTCCGGTCGCCGCATTTTCATGAATACCGGAACGCTGATGACGGCCGAAACGCCCAACGAGGTAATCGGCGTGCTGGCGCATGAAATCGGCCACCTGGCAGGCGGGCATCAGGAGCGGCTGCGCATGCAGGTGGACCGCGCCAAAACAATGGCGATGGTTGGCATGCTGCTTGGCATGGGCACGCTGGCCGCCGGTGCCGCGACAAAAAACGGAGAGCTTGGCGGTGTAGGCATGGGCATGGCCACCGGCTCCACGGAAGCGGCGCGCCGCAGCCTGCTTTCCTATCAGCGCACCGAAGAAACAACCGCGGATCGCTCTGCGCTTACATATCTCGATGCGACGCACCAATCTGCGCGCGGCATGCTGAAAACATTCAAGCGTTTCCAGACGGCGCTGGCACTTTCGGGCACGCGTGTCGATCCATACCAGATCAGCCACCCCACCCCGCGCGACCGTATCGCCAATCTCGAGGTGCTGGCGCGCAAGAGCCCGTATTTCGAGATGCGCGACCCGCCGGAATTGCAGCGGCGGCATGACAGAATGCGCGCGAAGATCGCTGCATTTACAAATGGTCGCGGCTCGACGGCTCAGCTTTTCAAGCAAAACAACGATCAGGAAGCCAAGCAATATGGCGAAGCCATTGAAGGCTATCTGCATGGCGACCCGCGCGCCGCACTCGCCAAGGTGGATGCGCTGATAAAGGCCGAGCCAAAAAATCCATATCATTACGAATTGCGCGGCGACACGCTGATGAAGGCCAACCGACCGGCAGAGGCGGCCGATGCCTATGCCAAGGCGATAAAGCTTGATCCGGCCCGCTCAAGCGTGCTGCAGGTTTCATACGGACAGGCGCTACTCGCGCAGGGAAATCCAAAATCGGCAAAGAAGGCTGTGCAAGCGCTGGAACGCAGCGTTGCAGCGGACCCTGAAAACACGACTGCTTATCGCTATTTGTCCCAAGCCTATGGGCAATTGGGACAGGTGGGCGAGGCAGAGCTTGCCGCCGCCGATGGCCACTATTACAGCGGTAACTTCCAGGACGCGAAAATTTTCGCGGCACGTGCGCAACGCAAGCTTAAGCCGGGCTCGGCAGAATGGCAGCGCGCGCAGGACATCATCAACTACCGCAAACCTCGCGGTTAATATGGACCATTTCGCCATGCAGAAGCTCATTCCTTACGGTGTCGCAGGTGCTGCGATCGCGGTTGCCGCTCTGGTTGGCGGATATCAACTCGGCACGACTACGCGAATCAGTTCTCCGGCAATGGCCGCCGCCAGTGCCCCTGAAATGGGTGAATCGATTCGAAACTACCTGCTGGCAAATCCGGAACTGATTGCAGAGATGCAAACCGCGCTGGAAGAAAAGCAGAAGGAAGAGCAGCGCCTCGCCTCGCTCGACACGATCAAGAATGCCAGCGCTGAAATCTTCAACTCGCCAGCAGATGCAGTGGTGGGCAACCCGCAAGGCAAGACGACGATTGTGGAGTTCTACGATTACAATTGCGGGTTCTGCCGGCGCGCGATTGAAGACATGCAGGCGTTGACGGCCGCTGATCCCAATCTGCGCTTTGTATTGAAGGAACTGCCCATTCTGGGACCGGATTCGCAGCGCGCGCATATCGTTTCGCAAGCATTTCACCGCCTAATGCCTGAAAAATATGCGGAATTTCACAGTCGTCTGCTTGGCGGCGGTGGCGGCAGGGCGACAGAAGAAAGCGCGATCCTGGTTGCGACCAGCCTTGGTGTCGACGAAGCAGCGCTGCGAGCGGAGATGAAAAAGCCGGAAGTCATCGAGGCCCTGCAGAAGAATTTTCAGCTTGCAGACCGCCTTCAGATAACTGGCACACCGTCATATGTGGTGGGTGACGAAGTGGTGTTCGGCGCGCTTGGGCAGCAGGTTCTGGCTGATAAAATTGCAAGCGCCCGTGCGCAGTGTCAGACGGCTGCGTGCTGAGACAGCATGTATTCGCAGACAGTTGTGGAAAGTAAAACAACGCACTTGTGGTCTTTTCCCCTCGTTATAAGCAAACTATAGAGGGTCCGCGCGGCGTTAAGTCGTTCGCGGAAGGGTTTGTATGTCGAAACCAATCTATGTGCTCAATGGCCCCAACCTGAACGCGCTGGGCAGGCGCGAACCGGGTATTTATGGCGGCAAGACGCTGGCCGCTATCGCTGATGAATGTCGCGCGGCCGCCAGTTCGCTCGGCTTTGAGATCGATTTTCGGCAGACGAACCACGAGGGCGAACTTGTAGACTGGATTCATGAAGCGGGCGACAAGGCCGCAGGCGTGGCGCTCAATGCGGGCGCATACACCCACACATCCATCGCCATTCACGACGCTATTCGCGCAAATGCGCCGCTGAAAGTGGTGGAAGTTCACCTTTCAAACATACATGCGCGCGAAACTTTCAGGCACAAATCAATGATTGCGCCGGTTGCGACCGGCATGATCTGCGGCTTTGGGCCACTAAGCTACATTCTGGCGCTGCATGCGCTGGCCGCCGGCTGAATGCCGGCACAACCGGAAGGCATAGAAATGTCGATCAAGAAGTCCGCAGTGGACCAGCAGCTCATCCGCGATCTTGCGGGGATTCTCAACGATACCAACTTGACTGAAATCGAAGTCGAATTGGGCGACCTCAAAGTGCGCGTGTCGCGGGGCGGTTCGCCCGTGCAGGCCTTCGCTGCGCCTGCCGCCTATGCGCCGGTCCCCGCAGCAGCGGCTGCGCCTGCCGCGCCCGCAACTCCCGCTGCTTCCGCCGAGCCGTCGCGCAATGCAGTGCTTTCGCCAATGGTCGGCACCGCCTATGGCGCGCCATCGCCAGGCGCGAAGGCGTTCGTCGAAGTTGGACAGCAGGTGAAAGAAGGGCAAACGCTGCTCATCATCGAAGCCATGAAGACCATGAACCAGATACCGGCTCCGCGTTCGGGCACTGTGACGGCCATTCTGTTTGAGGATTCCCAGCCGGTGGAATTCGGTGAGCCTCTGGTGGTGATCGAATAACGCGATGTTCCAGAAGATCCTCATAGCCAATCGCGGCGAAATCGCCCTTCGCGTGCTGCGTGCCGCCAAGGAACTTGGCATTCAGACAGTTGTGGTGCATTCGACCGCCGACGCGGACGCGATGCATGTGCGCCTGGCAGACGAAAGCGTTTGCATCGGACCACCGCCCTCGCGCGACAGCTACCTCAACATCCACCAGATCGTTGCGGCTTGCGAAATTACCGGCGCGGATGCTGTGCATCCCGGCTATGGCTTCCTCTCGGAAAACGCGAAATTCGCGGACATTCTCGCTGCGCATAACATCACATTCATTGGCCCGACCGGCGATCATATCCGCATCATGGGCGACAAGATCGAGGCCAAGCGCACAGCGAAGCGCCTTGGCATTCCGGTTGTGCCGGGCTCCGATGGCGCGATTTCCGACCCGGCCGAAGCCAAGCGGGTTGCGGCCGAGATCGGCTATCCTGTCATCATCAAAGCCTCTGCTGGCGGTGGTGGACGCGGCATGAAAGTCGCGCGGGACGAATCCGATCTGGAGGTGGCACTGGCGACGGCTCGCTCGGAAGCAGGCGCTGCGTTCGGCGACGATGCAGTATACATCGAGAAATATCTCGAAAAGCCGCGGCACATCGAAATTCAGGTGTTCGGCGACGGTATGGGCAAGGGCGTGCATCTCGGTGAGCGTGATTGCTCACTGCAGCGGCGGCACCAGAAGGTCTGGGAAGAGGCCAACTCCCCTGCTCTCAATTCAGCCGAGCGCACGCGCATTGGCGAAATTTGCGCGAATGCGATAGCCGATCTGGGCTATTCCGGCGCGGGCACTATCGAGTTCCTGTATGAAAACGGCGAGTTCTATTTCATCGAGATGAACACGCGTTTGCAGGTTGAGCACCCTGTGACCGAGGCTATTACCGGCATTGATCTCGTGCACGAGCAGATTCGTGTGGCGTCCGGCGGCGGTCTTTCGGTCACGCAGGACGATATTCACTTCAACGGCCATGCGATTGAATGCCGTATCAACGCGGAAGACCCGCGCACCTTTACGCCGTCGCCGGGAACGATCACGCATTTCCATACACCCGGCGGGCTCGGCATTCGCGTCGATTCGGGCGTATATTCGGGCTACAAAATTCCGCCTTATTACGACAGTCTGATCGGCAAACTGATTGTGCATGGACGCAACCGCGTTGAATGCATGATGCGGTTGCGGCGCGCGCTGAACGAGTTCGTGGTGGACGGTATCAAGACAACGCTGCCGCTCTTCCAGGAACTGGTGAACAACCCGGATATTGCAAACGGCGACTATGACATCCACTGGCTGGAAAAATATCTCGCCAAGACAGAGTCATAAGCTAAGGTCTGCTGTGTCGAAAGCAGCAGACCAAATGTAATGGCGCGTCCCTTCGCACCCGGCCAGCGTATTCCTATCGACCTCCTGTTGCGCGCATACGCGACCGGCGTGTTTCCTATGGCCGAAAGCGCCGACGATCCCGAAGTCTTTTGGGTGCAGCCGAAGTTGCGGGGCGTCATCCCGCTCGACGATTTTCATGTTCCGCGCAGCTTGGCGAAAGTAATCCGGCGCGGGACGTTCGAAATCCGGCTGGATCACGACTTCGCCGGTGTCATCGCCGGTTGCGCGGCGTCACGCGAGGGTCGGCTGTCGACGTGGATCAATGGCCCAATCCGTGAAGCCTATGCCGAACTCTACGCACGCGGTCATTGCCATACGGTCGAGGCATGGCGCAACGGCGCGCTTGTCGGCGGATTGTATGGCATCACTCTCGGGCGCGCGTTCTTCGGCGAAAGCATGTTTTCATATGAGCGCGACGCTTCGAAAGTGTGTCTGGTGCACTTGGTGGATCATTTGAAACGGCAGGGCTTCGTGCTGCTCGATACGCAGTTCACCACCGATCATCTTGTGAAGTTTGGCGCAATCGACGTGCCACGCCGGAAATATGAGCAAATGCTGGCCGAGGCATTGAAAGGCAAACCTGCAAGGTTTTTGGCTGAGTGAAAACGGCGTTTTGATCGGGTGCCGAGCGGTGGCGTCCCTAAACCAGTTCGACCTCGACAACGCCGGGGATAGCGCGCATCGCGGAGGCAACGCGGGTATCGAATTTGTAGCGCTCAGGCAGTTCGATCTCGACCTCGCCCTTCCCCTCATCTTTCAGCACGATGAAACTCACCTGCCCTTCGCCCTTGACGTTGAGTTGTGTTGCCAGCGCGGTAAGCGGCTTTGAATCACGCAGATAAATCCGCATTGATTTCTGAACCCGGGTCGCCTCTTGCTCCAGCGACTTCACGCTCTGAATGCGCAGGTTCACGCCTTCCGGGCGATCTTCAGCGGCTACGGTGATGACAAGCGAGCGACCGGGATCAAGCATGTCGCGATACTGCGCGAGCGTTTCCGCAAACAACACCGCCTCAAACTGGCCGGTCGTGTCGGAGAAAACGACGACGCCCATCTTGTTGCCCATGCGGGTCTTGCGTTCTTGCCGCGATGTGACCGTTCCGGCCAACCGTCCAGCGGTCGCGCCGCGCTTCACAGCAGCGGAAAACTCGGCCCATGTCTGCACGCGCATTTTGTCCAGCGCAGCCTTATATTCATCAAGCGGGTGCGCAGACAGATAAAAGCCGACGACTTGAAACTCCTTATGAAGACGCTCAGCCGCGAGCCAAGGCTCGGTCAGCGGCAGGCGAAGCGGTTCCGGCTTTCGCGATCCCGTCCCTGCCCCAAAAATATCGATCTGGCCGCTGGACGCACTGGATTGCGCGAACGCCGCCGCAGCCATCATCTGCTCGACGCCAGCAATCATCGCAGCGCGATCACGCCCAAAGCAATCCAGCGCACCTGCCATGATAAGGCTTTCAAACACGCGCTTGCCAACGATCTTCGGATCGACGCGCTGGACGAAATCTTCAAGGCTGTCGAATGGCCGCTCGTTGCGGCGTTCCACTATATGCTCGACCGCCGCGTCGCCGATGCCCTTGATGGCGGCCAACGCATAGAAAATCTTGTTTTCGCCAACCTCAAAATTTCGGAAGGACGTCATGACAGACGGCGGAATGACCTCGATGCCGAGCCGCGTAGCGTCCTGCCGGAAGTCATTCAACTTCTCGGTGTTCGACATATCCAGCGTCATGGACGCCGCCAAAAACTCGACCGGGAAATGTGCCTTCAGATAGGCCGTCTGATACGAAACCACCGCATAGGCGGCAGCGTGCGATTTGTTGAAGCCGTAGTCTGCGAACTTCGCCAGCAGATCGAAAATGAAATCCGCCTGCGGCTTCGCCACGCCGCGCTCGACCGATCCAGTAACAAAGCGCTCGCGCTGCTTGTCCATTTCCGCGCGGATCTTCTTGCCCATCGCGCGCCGCAGCAAATCTGCTTCGCCAAGCGAATAGCCCGCAAGCTCCTGCGCGATCTGCATGACCTGCTCCTGATAGACGATAACGCCCTGCGTTTCCGTCACCAGATGGTCGATCTTGGGGTGAATGGAGGCGATTTCCTCCTGCCCGTTCTTGCGATTATTATAGGTCGGGATGTTCTCCATCGGGCCGGGGCGATACAACGCCACCAGCGCGATAATGTCCTCGATCCGGTCCGGCTTCATGCCGAGCAGCGCCTTGCGCATGCCCGCACTTTCAACCTGAAACACGCCGACAACCTCGCCGCGCGCGAGCATTTCATATGTCTTGGTGTCGTCCAGTGGCAGCGCGGACAGGTCGATTTCCACCCCGCGCCGCTTGATGAGTTCAACCGCCGTCTGCAATACGGTAAGGGTCTTGAGCCCAAGGAAGTCGAACTTCACAAGGCCCGCGTCCTCGACCTTCTTCATGTTGAACTGCGTGACCGGCATGTCTGAGCGCGGATCGCGGTAGAGCGGCACCAGTTCCCACAAAGGACGGTCGCCGATGACGATGCCCGCAGCGTGGGTCGATGCATGGCGGTACAAGCCCTCCAGCTTCTGCGCCATCGCCAGCAGCGTCTCGACGATTGGCTCCTTTTCCGCTTCCTCCGCAAAGCGCGGCTCGCCCTCGATAGCCTTAGCGAGCGTTACCGGGTTGGCGGGGTTGGCAGGCACCATCTTGCAAAGCCGGTCCACCTGACCATACGGCATTTGTAGCACGCGCCCCACATCGCGCAGCACGGCGCGCGCCTGCAGCGTACCGAAGGTGATAATCTGGCCGACCTGGTCGCGACCATATTTCTGCTGGACGTAACGAATAACCTCCTCGCGACGGTCCTGACAGAAGTCGATGTCGAAGTCGGGCATCGAGACGCGATCAGGGTTGAGAAAGCGCTCGAAAAGCAGCGAGAAACGAAGCGGATCGATGTCTGTGATAGTCGTGGCGTAGGCCACCAGCGAGCCCGCGCCCGAACCGCGCCCCGGTCCAACCGGAATGCCCTGCGACTTCGCCCATTTGATAAAGTCTGCGACGATCAGAAAGTAGCCCGGATATTTCATCCGTTCGATGATCGACAACTCGTATTCGAGCCGCTTGTGATAGTCCTCAACGCTGTAGCCAGGATATGGGCCGTGCGCTGCAAGACGCGCGTCCAAGCCTTCGCGGGCCTGTCGCGCAAGTTCGGCCGCCTCCGCAGCAACAACCTCGTCGGCATTCGAAGCGTCACCGCCCGTAAAACGCGGAAGGATCGGCGCGCGGCTTTTCGGATAATAAGAGCAGCGGCGCGCAATCTCGATAGTGTTTTCAATCGCCTCCGGCAGATCGGCGAACAACATGGAGATTTCAGCGGACGACTTCAGGTAGTTGTCCGGCGACAATCGCCGACGATCATCCGACGCAACCACAGAACCTTCGGCGATTGCAATCAGCGCGTCATGCGCCTCGAAATCTTCCCGGCTCTGGAAAAACGCCTCGTTCGTCGCGACCAGCGGCAGCTCCATCGCATAGGCAAGCTCGACCGTCGCAGCCTCCAAGCCTCGATCATATCCGCCAAGGCGCTCAAGCTCGACATACAGCCTGTCACCGAACAGTTCCCGCAATTGCGAAAGCCGGGCCTCCGCAATTTCGGAATGGCCTTCCTTCAGCGCCGCGCCAATTGGCCCGCGCGGACCACCGGTCAAGCAAATCAGCCCATCGGTCAGCCCGCGCAACTGTTCGACATTGCGGTTCACGAGTTCACCAGACGGCGTTTCCAGATAGGCTGCGCTGACGATGCGCATGAGGTTCGAGTAGCCCTCACTCGTCGCGACCAGCAACACAATGGGCGCGAGTTCCGGTCCTTGTCGCCGCGCGGCTCGCGCAATGTCCGGGCCGCCGGATTCAAAATTGAGGTCGAGCTGCATGCCGATAACCGGCTGCACACCATCTTTCGAGGCTTTCTGCGCAAACTCAAGCGCGCCGAAAAGATTGTTGGTATCGGTGACAGCTATCGCGGGTGATTGATCCTTGACCGCATGGCCAACGATTTTGCCGTGCGGCAACGCACCTTCAAGCAGCGAATAGGCCGAATGCACACGCAGATGCACGAAAGTGCGCGCGACGGCGCGCGGCGACGCTTCGCCCTGCAGCGCGGCGCGCAAAATCGGATCACGAGGTGGTCGGTCGCCAGCCATCTTGGAGATATAGGGGATTCGCGCGCGAACAGCGACGCCCTAGCGAGCGCCGCCCACAGATAGTCTGCGCTCAGGCAAATTCCATGATAACCGCATCGACCGCGAGGCTGTCGCCCGGTTTGCAATTGATCTTGGCGATGGTGAGGTCGCGCTCAGCACGCAGCACGTTTTCCATCTTCATTGCTTCGACCACGGCCAGCGTTTCTCCAGCCTTGACCTCTTGCCCTTCCTTCGCGGAGATGGACACAACCAGACCCGGCATCGGACACAACAACATCTTCGACGTGTCCGGCGGCAGTTTGATAGGCATGAGCTTTTCAAGCTCGGCGGTGCGCGGGAGCATGGTCTTGGTTGTTACCGACATGCCCTTCCAGTCAATCCGCAAACCTTTAGGATCTGGGCGCAACTGTGCAGTTACGGATTGCCTGCCAACAGTGCCGTGCCAAACCGGCTCGCCCGGACGCCAATCCGACGCGACGGTGACGACCTTGCCGCCATTGATCGAAAGATCAGCCTCGAACGGGATGGACACCATGCCGTCGCGAAGCGAAACCTCGACATAGTCGTCATCAATTTTGACAACCCAATCCGGCTTGATCGCGCCGGAGTGCGGCGCGAGTCGCCCGGCCAACCTGTCCAGACGGTCACGGCGCAGCAATTCTACTGCTGTCGCGATGGCAGCGAGCACGCCCTTCTGAGACTCATCAGGCTTGATCGGCGCAAAGCCATCCGGAAATTCTTCGGCTATGAAGCCCGTGGACAACCTGCCCTCGCGCCAGCGCGGATGCTGCATAAGCGCGGAGAGAAACGGAATGTTGTGCTCGATGCCGTCAACGACGAAGCTGTCCAGCGCATCGGACATGGCGTCGATTGCCTCAAGGCGCGTAGGCGCCCAGGTGCAGAGCTTCGCGACCATCGGGTCGTAGAACATCGAAATTTCGGAGCCTTCCGTCACGCCGGTATCGTTGCGGATAACAGCATCGCCTATCGGACCTTCGGCTGGCGGCTGATAGCGCGTCAGGCGACCGATGGATGGCAGGAAATTGCGATATGGATCTTCGGCGTAAAGGCGGCTTTCAACGGCCCAGCCATTCAGCTTGACGTCTTTCTGTCCAAACGAGAGCTTTTCACCAGCCGCAATGCGGATCATCTGCTCAACCAGATCAACGCCTGTGATCAGCTCCGTAACCGGATGCTCAACCTGCAAACGTGTATTCATTTCAAGGAAATAGAAGTTTTTATTCTTATCGACGATAAACTCGACAGTACCCGCACTCTGATAGTCAACAGCCTTGGCAAGCGCGACGGCCTGCTCACCCATTGCCCGGCGTGTCGCCTCATCAAGAAATGGCGATGGCGCTTCTTCGACAACCTTCTGGTTACGGCGCTGAATGGAGCATTCGCGCTCGCCCAGATAGACGGCGTTGCCGTGACCATCGGCAAGCACCTGAATTTCGATGTGGCGCGGCTCGACGACGAATTTCTCAATGAATACGCGGTCATCGCCGAAGGAGTTCTTAGCTTCCGAACGAGCGCGATCAAAGCCGTCGCGCACCTCCGACTTGTCCCAGGCGATGCGCATACCCTTGCCGCCACCACCGGCGGAAGCCTTGATCATGACCGGATAGCCGATTTCGTCGGCAATCTTTTCGGCATGGTCCGCGTCTTCAATAACGCCTAGATAACCCGGAACGGTGTTCACCTTGGCCGCATTGGCGAACTTCTTTGACTCGATCTTGTCGCCCATCGCCTCAATCGCCTTGGGCTTGGGACCGATGAAAATAATGCCCTGCTTCTCCAGCGATTCACAGAAAGAGGCGCGCTCGGACAGGAACCCATAGCCGGGGTGAACCGCCTCAGCACCGGTCGCCTTGCACGCCTCAATTATCTTGTCCGCCAAAAGATAGCTTTGCGCGGCGGGTGCGGGCCCGATGTGAACGGCTTCGTCCGCCATCTCGACATGCATCGCATCGCGGTCTGCATCCGAGTAGACCGCCACCGTGGCAATGCCCATCTTGCGCGCCGTTTTGATTACTCGGCAGGCGATTTCACCACGATTGGCAATCAGTATCTTTTTGAACATCAAGCGGACTCCCGTGCGGCTTCTTTTATGAGCTTGTGCTTTAGGGTCAAGCGCAGCTTGTACACATCTTTCGTCGCAGACACAGATTTCCAAGGTTTGCTTGCCTGATAGGTGGAATCCTGAAAGGTTGCGCGGGCATTGCGTGAGAAGATTATGCCTAGCAGCCCTATTTACCGGCACTTTTCTTTCTATTTGGGGGCGGCGTCCGGTCTTGCGGCCTTATTGTTCGGTTGGTCGTTCGGCACAGATATTACACCTGTGATCGCGGCCAACGCGTTCTTTGCGGTCTACATCTGCACAACACTCGCGATGTTCAAGAACCTGACGCCTGACTACCTGCGTAAGCACGCGGCAAGCAGCGATGCGCCTGTCTGGCTAATCTTCCTCATGACGCTCTTTGCCGTCGTAGCGGCGATGATCTCGCTCTTTCTGTTGATAAACGGCAGGGCTGCAGCTGAACCGCTACATCTCGTCATCGCGCTGGTATCCGTGCCGCTCGGGTGGTTTACCATCCACCTGATGGCCGCAATTCATTACGCGCATCTATATTGGCAGCCCGGCCACGCCGCCGCAGACAAAACGGCGCGGCGCGGCTTGGAGTTTCCTGGCACAAAAGACCCACAAGGATTTGATTTTCTGTATTTTTCCTGCGTTATAGGAATGACCGCGCAAACCTCGGACGTGCAGATCACCGGCAGGCATATGCGCTTCTTCAGTTTGATCCACGGCATTGTTTCATTCTTCTTCAACACAGTAATCGTCGCCGCCGCCGTTAACCTGGCAGTTTCGCTCGGCAATTAATCGTGTCGCAGGGAGGTGACAGAGTGTCGGAGTTGGGTTATTTAGCAACTCGTCAGTGACTCGGATCCCTCAAAGGATTTTAGTCTGCCGGTTCGCGGGAGAGAGCAGCGCAAGCTGCCGCCGAAGGGGAAATCGCCCGAAATCTCTCAGGCAAAAGAACCGTTGCCGGTAATGACACTCTGGAAAGTCGGAACGAAAGTTCCGCGCCGAAGGTGTAAGTGCAACCGACAGAGTTCCGGTTGCGCGAGTCTCTCAGGCTTCAGACAGAGGGGCGCTCATTGGACCGCTTTTGCGGTTGAACAGGCGCGACTCTGGAGAAGTAATGACGGACATTTCGGCACGAGATTTACCCCTTAAAGATATTCACCTAGCTGCCGGCGCAAAGTTTGGTCCGTTCGCGGGCTGGAACATGCCGCTGACTTATCCGGCCGGCGTGATGAAGGAACACCTCCACACTCGCGAGCATGTCGGCCTGTTCGACATTTCGCACATGAAGCTGTTTGTCGTTTCCGGTTCGGGCGCGGCAGCAATGCTTGCAAAAGCCTGCCCAATAGATGCGGCTGCGATGCCGATCCGCCAATCCAAGCTGTCCTTTTTCTTAAATGACAATGCGGGCATCATGGACGACCTAATCATCACCCGGCTGGGCGATGAGCGTTTCATGGTCGTCGCGAATGCCGGAAACGCCGTTGCGGATGAAGCACACCTGCGCGCGGTGAGCGCGAATTTTAACGTCGTTCTCGAGCCGCTTGATCGTGTGTTTATCGCGATTCAGGGACCCGAAGCAGCTGCCGTTCTGGCCGATGCGGGCATCGATACCGGCGGTCTGGTTTTCATGAACGGCTTCGAGCCCCGCGCCAATTGGTTCATGAGCCGGTCGGGCTATACGGGCGAAGACGGTTTTGAAATTGGCTTGCCGGAAGCAGATGCGCGGGCTTTGGTCGAAAAGCTTGTAACGGATGAGCGCGCGCAGTGGATTGGCCTCGCCGCGCGCGACAGCCTTCGGTTGGAAGCCGGGCTCTGCCTGCACGGTAACGATATCGACGCCTCGACCAATCCGGTCAACGCTGCTTTGCTCTGGGCTATCCCGAAAGAGCTGCGCGAAACGGGTACGTTTATCGGCGCAGATGCGTTGCGCGCTGCAATAGCAGCTGGCGCAACCGAAAAGCGCGTCGGCCTGAAGCCGGAAGGGCGCCAGCCGGTTCGCGGCGGTGCGCCACTCGTGGACGACGACGGCAATTCTGTCGGGCGTGTTACTTCGGGCGGTTTCGGACCATCGGCGACTCATCCGGTCGCGATGGGCTATGTGCGCGCCGATCTCGCGAAGCCCGGCGCGGCCAAACTCTTTGCAGAAGTTCGCGGCAGCCGGATTCCGGTTGAAGTCGCGCCTCTCCCCTTCACCCAACACCGTTATTTCAAGGGATAACCATGTCGAAGACCTACTATACCGAAGACCATGAATGGCTCACCGTTGACGGTGGCGTGGCGACTGTCGGCATCACCGAATACGCGCAGGAACAGCTTGGCGACATCGTGTTCGTCGAGGCAGCCGAGGTCGGTAAGCAGATCAAGAAGGGCGACACCGCGGTCGTGGTGGAATCCGTCAAGGCAGCATCCGATGTGTATGCTCCGGTCGATGGCGAAATCGTCGAGGCGAATGACGCGCTCTCGTCGGATCCGGCGTTGGTGAACTCCGCTGCAACTGGCAATGGCTGGCTCTGGAAGATGAAGCTCGCCGATGAAGGCCAGCTCATCGGCCTCATGGATGAAGCCGCTTACAAGACCCATATTGGGTAACAACGGTCGCGCTTTCCCTCACCGGCCAACAGGCGAGGGAACACAAAAAGTATAAGCCGAATCTGGATGGACAACGCCATGAATAGCTACGCTTCCTTCGCTCCAAGGCACATCGGACCGGGAACAGCCGACACGCGCGCAATGCTTGCCGCGCTCGGCGTTCCATCGCTGGAAACGCTTATCAGTCAGGCAGTGCCCAACAAGATTCGGCTCGAGCGCCCACTAAACCTTCCGGCTGCGGCAACGGAAGCAGAAGCGCTTGCGGAGCTTGCGGAAAAGATGTCTGCAAACACCGTGCTCAAGAGCTTCGTGGGCTTGGGCTATCATGGCACGCATACCCCGCCGGTCATCCTGCGCAATATGTTCGAGAACCCGGCCTGGTACACCGCGTATACGCCGTATCAGGCAGAGATCAGCCAGGGCCGTCTGGAAATGCTTTTCAACTTCCAGACATTCGTAACGGAATTGACCGGGCTGCCGGTTGCATCCGCTTCCTTGCTGGACGAAGCGACCGCGCTTGCCGAAGCAATTGGCATCGCCTTCCGTCAGCACAGGGAAAAGCGCACGCGCATCGCATTTGCCAACGCCCCTCACCCGCAAACGCGCGACGTCGCAAAGACGCGCGCCGAGCCGCTCGGCATTGAAATCGATGGCGACACGGTCGACGAAAACACAGCCGCGCTCGTCGTTGCCTGGCCGGATACTTACGGCGTCTATGGCGACCAGAAGGCCAAGATCGCAGAAGCGAAGGCGGTTGGGGCGCTGGTCATTTTCGTTGCAGACCCGCTGGCGCTGACTGTTACGGATACGCCAGCCAGCCTCGGTGCGGACATTGCAGTTGGGTCCATGCAGCGCTTTGGCGTGCCGATGGGCTTTGGCGGCCCGCATGCTGCCTATTGCGCCGTGACAGACGCGCTTACCCGCCTGATGCCGGGTCGTCTCGTAGGTCAATCCGTGGATACAAAGGGTCGCCCCGGCTATCGATTGGCCCTGCAGACGCGCGAGCAGCACATCCGCCGCGATAAGGCCACGTCCAACATCTGCACCGCGCAGGCGCTGCTTGCGAATATGGCCACTGCATACGCGATCTGGCACGGACCGGAGGGCCTGCAAGCGATTGCCAATCAAACGCACGGGCTTGCGAGTCGCCTGGCTGCAGCGCTCAAGGCCAAGGGCCTCAACGTGCTCGGCGACCAGCGCTTCGATACGGTGACTATCGAACTCAAGGGACAGGCAAAGGCGAAGGCCAAGGAAGCGCAGAAGGACGGCCGTTTGCTTCGCATGGTCAATGACGACCTGATCGGCATTACCTTCGACGAAACCTCTACCGAAGCCGATTTGCAGGCAATTGCGGCGCTGTTTGGCGCGACTGCGCCTTCCAAATCGGAGCGCACCCTGCCCGGCAAGCCGCGCGACGCGAAATCGTTCCTGACCCAGCCGGCCTTCCATGAAAACCGCTCAGAAACGGATATGATGCGCTTCCTGCGCAAGCTGGCTGACAAGGATCTTGCGCTGGACCGCACGATGATCCCGCTCGGCTCTTGCACAATGAAGCTGAATGCCGCCGCCGAGATGATCCCGGTTAGCTGGCCGACGGTCGCCAATCTGCATCCCTTTGCGCCGAAGGCACATTCGACCGGATACAAAGCGATGTGTGACGACCTGGAGCGCTGGCTGGCCGAGATTACCGGGTTCCACGCCGTGTCGCTGCAGCCCAATGCGGGCAGTCAGGGCGAATATGCAGGGCTGCTTGCGATACGCCGTTACCATGAGGCGCGCGGCGAAACGAACCGCAACATCTGCCTTATCCCCTCGTCCGCGCATGGCACCAACCCAGCCAGCGCAGCGATGGCGGGTATGGAAGTCGTCGTGGTGAAGTGCGCCGCGAGCGGCGACATCGACATGGACGACATGCGCGCCAAGGTGGAGCAGCACTCGGCGAACCTTGCAGCGCTGATGATCACCTATCCTTCGACGCATGGTGTTTTCGAGGAAACCATCAAAGACATCTGCCAGCTGGTCCACGACAATGGCGGGCAGGTCTATCTCGACGGCGCGAACCTGAACGCGCTGGTCGGACTTGCACGTCCGGGTGACATTGGCGGCGACGTTTGCCACATGAACCTGCACAAGACCTTCTGCATTCCGCATGGCGGCGGCGGTCCGGGCGTTGGCCCAATCGGCGTGGCCAAGCATCTCGCGCCCTACCTGCCGGGCCACATCGACCACGGCAGCACGCATCCGGTTTCGGCGGCGCCTTACGGTTCTGCTTCCATTTTGCCGATCACGTGGATGTATATCCGCATGATGGGCGGCGACGGCCTGAAGCAGGCAACGGAGCATGCAATTCTCGCTGCAAACTATGTCGCGAACCGGCTGAAAGAGCATTATCCAGTGCTTTACAAGGGCCGCGGCGACCGCGTTGCGCATGAGTGCATTCTGGATACGCGTGTACTGAAGGACAGCGCGGGCATCACCGTTGACGACATCGCGAAGCGGCTGATCGACTACGGTTTCCACGCACCGACAATGTCTTGGCCGGTGGCCGGAACGCTGATGGTTGAGCCGACGGAATCCGAGCCGAAGCATGAGCTGGACCGCTTCTGTGATGCGATGATCGGTATCGCTAACGAAGCAGCAAAGGTTGCAAGCGGCGAGTGGTCAAAGACCGACAACCCGCTTCATAACGCTCCGCATACAGCAACTGAAACGCTGGTTGCAGAATGGACGCATCCTTATTCAAGACTCGAAGCGGCTTATCCCGCTTCTGACCCGGATACGGCAGCGAAATACTGGCCACCGGTTTCGCGCATCGACAATGTTGCGGGAGATCGCAATCTGGTCTGCTCCTGCCCACCGCTGAGCGAATATAGCGACGCTGCCGAGTAACAGTTTCAGGCGGGCACTCAGCCCGCCTTTCTGTTTTCGTCGAAGAATACGACCCGGTTTCGCCCTTCCCGCTTGGCCGCGTAAAGCGCACGGTCAGCATCAGTCAGAACGTCAACGAGACTGGACCCTGTTCCAGAACCAAAACTGATGCCGACACTAACGGTGCACTTGACCGGGCCGAGGTCCGTCTGAATCTCCCGGTCGGCATAGGCCTGCGAAATGCTGCTGGCGATCGCTTCCACCTGATGGCGGCTGACGCGAGACACAATCATGGCAAATTCTTCACCGCCAAGGCGGAAGGAATGATCGTTTGGCCGGGTATGTTCCGACATAATCGCGCTGAACATGCGCAGTGCTTCATCGCCAACGGCATGGCCGAACAGATCGTTGGTGCGCTTGAAATGATCGAGGTCAAACATCGCCACGGCGGTGAAGCGTCCAAACTGCTTGTCCGCATAAAGTGATTGCAGCGCCCTGCGATTCATCAAGCCAGTGAGAGAATCGCGCATCGCTTCAGTCTCATGCTGCACGCTGGCGCGAATGTTGTGCAATGTTAGCAGCAGGCCGCCCAGACCCGTCATGCAGGCAACAGAGACAATAATGTTGGCACGCTCCGCCCAATTGTCCGGCACATGGCCCAGTTGCCACTGGCCATTGAAAAACAACACGGCGCCGCAGGCTGCGAACGAAGCCGCGCACAGCACGAATAGCGACGAGACAAGCGTCATCAGCGCCCGCGATTCAGCACGAAAAGACCAGTGAATGAGGCCGATTAGCGTGAGCAGCAACGCGGTCATTAAATAGGCCAAGATGAAAGCCGCGCCATCGACACCACTCAACACGAGCGCTGTGGTGCCGATTGCGGAACATCCAGCTATTAGCAAGGCATCGTGAACGCTCTTGGGCATGCCATAAAGCTGACGCGCCGAGGCAAGAACCATCGCCATGCCCGCGGGCAGTAACGCCAGCATGATGCAAGCAATCAGGCGGCTGGGGTTATTGGCGTAGATCCAGTAGAAAATGACGTGCGCAACGAGTGCGCCGACGCCCGCCGCGCTGGTGACAAGGTGTCTGTGTTGACGGGCGGGCACCCAAACGACGAGCAGCGCCACAACCAGGAACGCACCCGACAAAGCCGCCGCCAATAGCAATGAAACATAGTCTAAGGCCATGCTCGTTCCGCATCATGCCGCCGCGCATATCAATGCACGACGGATCCCTGCCGCCCCTCAGTCGTCAAAGTAATATCATCATATTTATGGAAGCATCCTCAAATGGTGAGAATTTTCACTATTTGATTCAGACCCTTGTGTAGAATGATGTCGCGCGTTATGCCGAACATAACCGGAACGCTTGTTGTTCACCCCTTCAAAATGGCAGTATCGCCAAACTGATTCGATCACGCTCATGGCAGACATGGACCAACCAAGCGATCTTTTCTCTAAGCTCGACGATGCGGGCCGCGCGGCGCAGCGCAAGGCGGATACAATTGTTCAGGCTGTGAAGAAGACCGGGCAGGTCAAAGACGGCAGCGAAAGCTATAGCGCCGCCGACATTGAAGTGCTGGAGGGGCTGGAGCCCGTACGCCGTCGCCCCGGTATGTATATTGGCGGCACAGATGAAAAAGCGCTTCATCACCTGTTTGCCGAAGTCATCGACAACTCGATGGACGAGGCTGTCGCAGGTCACGCGACTTTCATCGAAGTTGAACTCGATGCGCAGGGGTTCCTGACCGTTACCGATAATGGTCGCGGGATTCCGGTGGACCCGCACCCCAAGTTTAAGGACAAGTCGGCGCTTGAAGTCATCATGACCACGCTGCACGCCGGTGGCAAATTTGACTCGAAGGTTTACGAGACGTCGGGCGGCTTGCACGGCGTCGGCATTTCGGTCGTCAACGCTCTTTCTGATGTGCTGGAGGTAGAGGTCGCGCGCGGCCGGCAATTATTTCGCCAGCGGTTTACGCGCGGCATCCCGGTCGGCAAGCTTGAAAAACTCGGTGAAGTGCATAATCGCCGTGGCACACGCGTTCGCTTCCATCCTGATGCTGAGATTTTCGGCAAGAGCGCCGCGTTCGAGCCTGCGCGCCTTTATCGTATGGCGCGCTCGAAGGCATATCTCTTCGGCGGCGTAAATATACGCTGGTCGTGTGATCCATCGCTTCTGAAAGAGAAAGACACGACGCCTGCCAAGGCCGAGTTCCATTTCCCCGGTGGCCTGAAGGACTATCTCGCCGCCTCGCTGGGTGACGAATTTCAGGTCACCCGCGAGATTTTTTCAGGAAAGAGCGACCGCCAGGGTGGCCATGGTTCAGTGGAATGGGCTGTAACCTGGTATGGCGGCGACGGCTTCATCAATTCCTATTGCAACACCATCCCCACGCATGAGGGCGGAACGCACGAAACCGGCTTCCGCAACGTGCTGCTGCGAGGCTTGCGAGGCTATGCCGATCTGACAGGCAATAAGCGCGCGTCCATCGTGACGAGTGAAGACGTGATGATTTCCGCTGCGGGCATGTTGTCGGTTTTCATCCGCGAGCCGGAATTTGTCGGCCAGACCAAGGACCGCCTCGCAACGCTTGAAGCAATTCGCATCGTTGAGGGTGCGGTGCGCGATGCGTTCGACCATTGGCTTGCCGACAATCCGCAGGAAGCTTCGAAACTTTTGGAATGGGTTATTGCCCGTGCGGACGAGCGTGTGCGTCGCCGGCAGGAAAAGGAAGTCAGCCGCAAGTCTGCGGTGCGCAAGTTGCGCCTTCCAGGCAAGCTGGCGGATTGCACGCAAAACGCCGCCGCGGGTGCCGAAATCTTCATCGTGGAAGGTGACTCGGCAGGCGGTTCGGCCAAGCAGGCGCGCGATCGGCAGATGCAGGCGGTGCTGCCGCTGCGGGGCAAGATCCTGAACGTCGCCAGCGCCGGCAACGACAAGCTTGCGGGCAATCAGCAGATAGGCGATCTCATTCAAGCGCTGGGTTGCGGCACGCGGTCGAAATATCGCGACGAAGATCTGCGCTATGATCGCGTTGTGATCATGACGGACGCCGATGTTGACGGCGCCCACATCGCCTCATTGCTCATCACCTTCTTCTATCAAGAAATGCCCGCGCTGATACGCGGTGGCCATCTCTATATGGCCGTGCCGCCGCTCTACAAAATCAGCCAGGGCGGCAAAACCATGTATGCGCGCGACGATGCGCATAAGGATGAATTGCTGCGCACCGAGTTTACCGGTCGCGGCAAGGTGGAGATCGGGCGCTTCAAGGGTTTGGGCGAAATGCTCGCAAGCCAGCTCAAGGAAACGACGATGGACCCGAAGAAGCGCACGCTGCTACGCGTCGAGGTCATTGACGATGAAGTGCAAACCCGCAGCGCTGTGGATGCATTGATGGGAACCAAGGCCGACGCGCGCTTCCGCTTCATTCAGGAAAGAGCTGAGTTCGCGCAAGAAGAAGCGCTCGATATTTGAGCGCTTCGAAGTGGCGTTAGGCCGCGCGGATTGCTAGCGCGTGCCCGCGTGCATTGGTGCGCAGCGCTTCCAGATGCACTGCTTTCAGCATGGCCGAAAGATCGCTGCCATCATCGCCAAGCTCTTTCAGCATCAGCCAGCTTGCTTCCTGAACGCCAGCAGCGCGCTTGCCGCGAGCAACGTCTCGCCAAATCTGCAACGCACGGCGCACCACCTCGTGGGTCCGTTCGGGCAAACCTGCCTTGCGACACAGCGCATAAAGAGCGTTGTCAAAACCGTTGGCGATAAGCGCGCTGACTTGTTCGTGCGGATGCCCGGTGAGCGCAACGAGCGAGGCACCGAAGAAATCGACTTTCCCGTGCGCAAGGGCGCGAATGAGGAAGCGAGGCGTCAGATCACCACGCAACCGCAGATGCTCGACCAGTGCTGGAAACTCCGAGGTCGGCGTGCGATCGATCAGCGTCACAGACGCTTTCAGCCACGCATCCTTGAGAACGCGGCCTGCGCGCTCGCCGTGGAATATCGCTCTCACGAGCGGGGATTGCATGAGTGCTTCGCCGAGCCGCACAAGCAATTCGTGGCGGGATTCGGCGGGCAATCTCCGGTCGGCAATTAGCGCTTCACGCACGCGCGCCACTCCACCGAAGCGCTCTGTGATGCGCTTGAAGCTGAGTTCGGCAATATCTGCCCCGACATTTCCGAGAAGCACGATGCAAGCTTCCGCATCGCCCATTTCGGCGATAGCGGCAGATAAGGACATTGAGACAACAGGACGGTCGGCAATAATTGCCTGAACGGCTGGCTCCCCTACCCGCGCACGCTCGATCAAATCGCCATCGGAAAGCAGCGGTGAGCGACCAAGCACAAGTTCGGCCACTTCCGGCTGGTCGGATGCTAGCGCACTGATGATCTGCGGTGGCGCGACGCGGCTCATGGAAAGCACCTCCGCCAGCGCCATGCGCACTTTCACCGATGGATCATCCAGCAAAAACGTCAGCGCCGCATCGGCGGCGCATCGGTCATCCACCGGCAGATCGCCATTAATATAAGTCCGCGCCAGCGCCGCAGCCGCCGCTGCTCGCTCCGTTGCCGCCGCAGTCTGTACCCATCTCAAGAAATGCTCGACAATCATCTGGAATCGCATTCTCCGCCACACATCCAACGCTAGGCCGGAAATGGTTTACGAAGCGTTCACCATATTCTTTAACCTCCAGTGAAGTCCGTGACAGTGCTTGCGGAGGGCGAGAGCGCCGCATATGGAGGATCGAAAAGGGAGGACTAGATGGCCGGACTCTATCTTGAAGAATTTACTGCCGGACGCGTGTTCAAACACCAACTGACCAAGACCGTGACCGAGAGCGACAACATGTTTTTCTCGGTGATGACGCTGAACCCGCAGCCGCTTCACATTGATTTTGACTTCGCGTCAAAGACCGAATGGGGCAAGCCGTTGGTCAACTCGCTTTTCACACTCGGCCTTATGATCGGCATTTCCGTGCATGACACGACGCTGGGCACCACAATTGGTAACCTCGGCATGACGGAAACGGTGTTCCCTCACCCCGTTTTTCACGGCGATACGATCCGCGTTGAAACCGAGGTGAAATCAGTGCGGGAATCGAAATCGAAGAATGATCGCGGCATCGTGGAATTCGAACACCGCGCTTATAATCAGCACGGCGAACTCGTAGCTAAAACCACGCGGCAGGCCATGCTGAGAAAGAAGCCTTCCTGATGCGTTCGCTGTTATTCGTACCGGGAGATTCGGAGAAGAAGCTCGCCAAGGGCTTCGCGTCTGCGACAGATGTCATCATCGTTGACCTCGAAGATTCTGTTTCGCTCGCCAATAAGGAAGCGGCGCGCGCCATCGCGGCTGCATTCATTACCGCCGAACGACACACGACGCGCGCCCAGATATTCGTCCGAGTCAACGACCTTTCGACCGGCTTGACCGACAAGGATCTTGCGGCGCTGGTTTCGGTGCGGCCCGATGGCATCATGTTGCCCAAGTCGAACAGCGGAAAAGATGTCCAGCGTTTGGCCGCAATGCTCCGCGTTCATGAAGCGGAAGCCGGATTGGGGGACGGTGACACCCGCATTCTTCCGCTTATCACAGAGACTCCAGCAGGTGTTTTCACCGGCGGAACTTACGCCAATTGCAGCCCGCGCCTTGCCGGTCTGACCTGGGGCGCTGAAGATCTGTCTGCCGCACTCGGCGCGCGCACCGCACGGGATGCGACGGGGCGCTATACGGATGCGTTTCGGCTCGCTCGCGCCGTTACGTTGCTTGCGGCAGCGGCGGCGGACATTCCCGCCGTCGATACGGTTTTCCCTAATTTCCGCGATATGGCAGGCTTCGAAGCAGAATGCACTGAGGCCGAGCGTGACGGCTTCACTGCGAAAATGGCGATCCATCCAGATCAGGTGCCGATAATCAACGCCGCTTTCACACCTTCAGCAGAAGCGCTGGAGCGCGCCCGCGCGATTGTGCAGGCGTTCGCTGATGCGGGCAATCCCGGCGTTGTGGCCGTAGAAGGCAAAATGTACGATCGACCGCATTTGAGGCTGGCCGAAAGACTGATAGCACGCGCTTCCAGCGTGGCCGGCTGATCAATCTTCCCAGCGTGGGCGCCGCATTGAAAAAACGTCGTCCACCGTTGCGAAATCCATATAGCCCAGGCGACTTACATTGCCCGCTTTCACCGTGTCGAACAGTCCGTCCTTGAGATAGGCGTCGGAAATATAGACGCCCACGACCTGCCCGATCACCACAATCGCGTCCGTAGCGTTGCCGTTCAAATCACGGGGACGCAGCACTTCCGTGACCTTGCATTCCAGCGCAGCAGGCGCTTCCGCCACACGCGGCGGACGCACGAGACGCGAGGGCGCTGTTTCCAGTTCGGCGTAGTCGAACTCACTAACCCCACGCGGAGCGTTGACGGAACTCGCATTCATCTTGCGCGCGAGTTCGCGCCCAACGAGATTGGCGACAAACTCGCCGGTATCCTGTGCTGCGGTGGCGCTGTCCTTTGAACCATCAGACGAAAACCACACCAGCGGCGGATTGCCGCTAAGTGCGTTGAAATAAGAATACGGCGCAAGATTGAGCGCGCCGTCACGGCTCAGCGTGGATATCCAGCCAATCGGGCGCGGGGAAACGATAGCCTTGAAGGGATCGTGCGGCAGCCCATGACCAGCAGACGGTTCGTAAAACATAGAGCGTTTCCCGAATTATCCCTTCCAAGGGCCTGAATAATCAGAATAAAGCGTAGTGGAATCGGCGCGTGGTCGTTCAACGGCTTTGCCGTCATAAGTGCCGATATGCACAAAACCGATCACGCGCTCGTCCGGCGCCAGTCCCAATATTGCGCGGCCTTCTTCGGTATCGGAATACCAATTCGTGATCCAGTTGGCGCCAAACCCCATCGCGCTCGCGCCGTTCAGCAGGTTCATCGCCGCAGCGCCGCCGGACAAGAACATTTCCCATTGCGGAATTTTGGGATTTTCTTTCGGCGCAAAAACAACGCCGATCACCACCGGCGCACGAGAAAACCGCGTCAATTCCTGATTGCGCCGCCCCTCGGACAACGGTCCTTCGCGTTTTTCCGCAAGCTCGGCCAGCTTCTCGCCGATCTCGTGCCGCGCCCTTCCGCGATAGACGATGAAGCGCCAGGGGGCCAGCCGGCCATGATCCGGCACGCGCGATGCGATGCGGATCAGGGTCGAGATTGCGGCATCATCCGGCCCCGGCTCGTGCATTTCCTGAATAGGCGGCGAGGAACGCGTGAGCAGAAAATCAATTACATCTTTTTTCAAGGGTATACTCCCGGAAAGCTTCAGGTCCGGCTGGCTTTCAGCTTGGCTGGAAATCGGCCATGAAATTGCCATCGCGACTCGCTTGATGGCAAGCTATGTATGAGGGGATGAAACGTCAATTTGCACTTATTTCGATTCTGTCTGCGCTGGCTCTGCCCGCCGCAGCGCAGGATTTTAGTGCGCCCGGCATGCCGGACCCAGCGCTGCCGAACATTTCCGGAGCCGCCCTTCCCGGCATCTCGGGCTATGCCCCTGCCGCGCCGAAAGGCCCACTTTCGCGCGTTGCAAATGTTTCGCTGAGCCTGAAAGCGAAGCTGACGGACAATGGCGAAGACCTCACGCGCGGACTGACATGGCGGGTTTTCCGCCCTGATCCGGGACCCGACGGCAAGCTGCCGCTGGTCGCGTCATCGCAAGGCGGCAGCGCCACTTTCGAACTGGTGCCGGGCAGCTATCTGGTGCACGCCGCCTTTGGCCGAGCTGGCGCAACCAAGCGCATAACGCTGCGCAAAGACGCCGCGACGGAAGTTGTGGTGCTGGATGCTGGCGGATTGAAGCTCAATGCAGTCGGGCCCGGCGGCAAGCAGGTTCACGCGGAAAAGCTGCGCTTTTCGATCTACGAAGCGAAACAGGATGCTAACGGCGATCGCCCTCTTGTCGCTAAGGATATAAAGCCGAACTCTGTCGTGCGGCTCAATGCGGGCATGTATCACGTCGTTTCCACTTATGGCGCGATCAACGCTGTGGTGCGGTCTGATATTCGTGTGGAAGCCGGCAAGCTCACCGAAGCTGCTGTCGAACATTCAGCAGGCGAAATAACGCTTAAGCTCGTTCGCGAAGCCGGTGGCGAGGCGCTGGCCGACACGAGTTGGTCGATACTGACCGAGTCGGGCGATCCCGTTACCGAAAAAGTCGGCCCCTACGCGTCCATGGTGCTGGCAAACGGCAATTACACGGTCATTGCCAAGAATCGCGACCACATTTACCAGCGCAACATTACCGTCGAAGGCGGAATTGATGCCGAGCTGGAAGTGTTGGCGAATGAACAGTCCGAAATCGATCCCGGTGATGGCGAATGACGTCGCCTATCGCTTTTTGATTGGCGAGATCTGAATTTCTATCCGCCTGTCCGCCACATTTCCGTCAGCCCCGGCCGGTCTGGAACTTCCAAAGCCTGTCACTGAAAGTCTGCGCGCATCCACACCCTGCGATGCAAGATGGCGCGCAACCGCAAGCGCTCGCTGCTGCGTTAAATCGAGATTCTTCTTTTCATCACCGCCGCTGTCGGTGTGTCCGTAAACATCTATTGTAGTGCGTTCATTCTTCTTGAGAACCGCCGCAATGCCGTTCAGTTCGTTGAGCGAGCTACGCTTGAGCGTGCTTTTGTTGGTGTCAAACAATTCGGCCGTTGGCATTGTGACGACCAGTTGGTCGCCAGCGCGCGAAATCGTCGCCGGCTTGCCATCCAATTGCTTACGCAATTCCTGATCTTGCCGGTCCATATATGGGTCTGTTTCAGCCTTCCCAACCGCATCAACCCCGGCATCGATGAGCTGACTGTCGCGCTGCTCGCGGTCGCGCCCGACAAGACCCGTCAGCGAGTCCCAACCTTTCCCGATGAAGGAGCGATCATCGACGCCCGCACCCCCGCCAGACACGCAG
This sequence comes from Mesorhizobium denitrificans, assembly GCF_003403035.1. Taxonomy (GTDB): domain Bacteria; phylum Pseudomonadota; class Alphaproteobacteria; order Rhizobiales; family Rhizobiaceae; genus Mesorhizobium_G; species Mesorhizobium_G denitrificans. The sequence continues at coordinate 121,568 of NZ_QURN01000012.1, forward strand.
CCCGCGAGAGCCAGGCTCGCAAAAACGAATAGAACGGAAACCGGGCGTTCCAACCCACGCATTATGCATTTTCCCCGATTTTGGCTCTCAAACGTGAGAAATTCCTCGGCCAGCAACCTAAACCGTTGAAGACGAGTGTCAAACGATGCAATTGATCGCTGGTGCGGTATGAGGGATGAGACGTGAGAAAACGGCAAGCTGCCCAAGCAGAATCTTTGCGTCGAGAATGGATCGATGAGGCCATCGCGCGCATCGCGGCCGATTCTCTAAGATCTGCCGACACGCATCTTTGGAAGCTGCCATTGCCTGCGCTCGCAGGCATCGACATCTATCTGAAAGACGAGTCAACCCACCCCACGGGAAGCCTCAAACACCGGCTGGCGCGCTCGCTTTTCCTCTACGGGCTCTGCAATGGGCTGATACGCGAAGGCAGCGCTGTCGTCGAAGCGTCGTCGGGCTCGACCGCCGTTTCCGAGGCCTATTTTGCGCGCATGATTGGCGTTCCATTCTACGCGGTCATGCCGCGCACGACCTCAAAGGAAAAGATTGCAGCAATCGAACACCAAGGCGGCAATTGCCACTTCATCGATGACGGCCGGAGGCTTTACGCAGAGGCCGCCGAACTCGCCGAACGGCTGGGCGGGCACTACATCGACCAATTTACCTTTGCCGAACGCGCAACGGATTGGCGCGGGAACAACAACATCGCGGAATCCATATTCGAACAGATGCGCGCCGAGGCGCACCCGGTTCCGGCATGGATTGTGATGAGCGCTGGAACAGGCGGCACCAGCGCCACGATTGGCCGCTTTATCCGCTACAAGCGCCATGCGACGCGGCTGTCCGTCGTGGACGTCGAGTTTTCCGCGTTCTTCGACGGATATGCGAAAGGCGACAGCACCTGCTCCTGCGAACGCTCAACGCGCATCGAAGGCATTGGTCGCCCGCGCGTGGAACCATCATTCGTACCCGGCGTCATCGACCACATGGCTCGCGTGCCGGATGCGGTGTCGCTCGCCGCCATGCGCGTCCTTTCCCGATTGCTTGGACGGCGCGTCGGAGGCTCGACGGGCACCAATTTCGCCGGCGTCTGCCTCAAGGCCGCACAGATGCGGGAGCGCGGCGAAAAGGGTTCAATTGTCTCGCTGATCTGCGATTCCGGTGAACGCTACGCCAACACCTATCACAATGACGATTGGCGAGCGGCTAATGACCTGAATACCAGCGAGTATGAGCAGCGTTTTGAAAGATTCCTCGCCGGCGGCCCGTTCTCATTTGAGTTCGAGGAAGCCAGCAACCCGCATTGAAACAGGATAAAGCATGAAGCCCATCAAAATTGGCATTGTTGGCGTTGGCAAGATTGTCCGCGACCAGCATCTCCCGGCGCTGGCCGGCAACGGTGATTTCGAACTCGTGTGCGCGGCGAGCCGCAACGCTTCCATCGATGGCATTGCGAACTTCGCGACCATCGAATCCATGCTCGAAGGCGTTGCCGATCTGGACGCGGTGTCGCTGTGCATGCCGCCGCAATATCGCTACGACGCTGCGCGCAAGGCGCTCGAGGCGGGCAAGCATGTATTTATGGAAAAGCCGCCTGGCGCGACCGTGCGCGAAGTTGAGGACCTGATTGACCTCGCGGAGCAAAAGGGCGTTTCGCTTTTTGCAAGCTGGCACTCTCGTTACGCGCCCGCGGTGGAGGCCGCCAAGGAATTTCTCGCGGCAACGCGCATTCGCTCGGCTCGCATCGTCTGGAAAGAAGACGTGCGCCGCTGGCATCCCAACCAAGACTGGATATGGCAGGCTGGCGGGTTGGGCGTCTTTGATCCCGGCATCAACGCACTCTCCATCGCCACGCATATCTTGTCGCCAATGTATGTGACGAAGGCTGCGCTTCAGTTTCCAGCAAACAAAGATGCACCTGTCGCAGCAGAGATCGATTTCAGAACAGCGCAGGGCACGCCTGTTAAGATGGAACTCGACTGGCTCCAGACCGGGCCGCAAAGCTGGGACATTCACGCAGATACAGACGCGGGCGAAATGGTGCTGTCGTCAGGTGGCGCGAAGCTTGCCATCAATGGCGAGGCCGTGCACGAACAGCCGGAGCGCGAATATCCTGCGCTTTACGAGCGGTTCGCCCAGATAATCCGCGACGACCATTCCGACGTAGACCTCGCACCGCTGCAGCATGTAGCTGATGCATTCATGCTGGGGCGGCGTATCGCCGTCGAGCCATTTTACGATTGAAACGCAGTGCGGTTCGCAACCAACTCGGCTATGGCGAGGCTTGATGTGAGGCCGGGCGACTCGACGCCAAACACATTCACCAGATGGGGTATGCCGTGCGCCTGCTCCGTCTGGATCAGAAAATCGGTCCCCGGCCCACCGGGCCGCTCGATCTTGGGGCGAATACCAGCATAGGCCGGCTGAAGCGAATCTTCGGGCAACTCGGGCCAATAGCGCCTGATCGCAGCGTAGAAACTGTCCGCCCGGTGCGGATCGACGCTGTAGTCGATTTCATCGATCCATTCGACATCGGGACCGAAGCGCGCCTGCCCGCCCAGATCGAGCGTCAAATGCACGCCTAGCCCGCCCTTTTCCGGCATCGGATAGATCAGGTGCGAAAACGGCGCGCGGCTCCCAAGCGCATAATAATTTCCCTTGGCGAGGTGCAGCGGCGGAATGAGTTCCGCGGGCATGCCGCGAAGATTGTGAGCAATGCGCTGCGCGCCGAGCCCTGCAGCATTCACCACAAACCCCGCCTTCAGCGTCATTGGCTCCGCCCCCGCCGCTTCGATAACGATGCCATCCGGCTCGACACTGCCGCCGACAACCGGCGTTGCCAGTGCCACCATCGCCCCATGCGCCTCCGCATCGCCGAGCAAGGCGCTCATATAGCCGGCACTGTCCACGATACCGGTTGAAGGCGAAAGCACAGCGGCAACACAATGCAACGCAGGCTCCATCTCTTTCGCCTGCGCGCGGGTTAACGGCTGCAAATCATGCACGCCATTTGCTGCTGCCTGCGCCTGAATTGCCCTCAACTTTGAAATTTCATCATCGCTGGTCGCTACCAACAGCTTGCCGCAACGCTGATGCGGGACATCATACTCAGCGCAGAATTGATACAGCAGATCGCGGCCCGCAACACACAGGCCGGTCTTGGTCAGACCGGTCGGGTAATAAATACCTGCATGGATAACCTCGCTGGAACGCGAACTGATACCCAGACCGATACCCTGCTCGGCTTCCAGCACCACGACTTCGCGGCCAGCACGCGCAAGCGCTCGCGCCGTCGCCAAACCGACCGCACCGGCGCCAATAACAATGCAATCTACTTTTTCCATAATCGCTCGAATGCCAGACCACTGGGCGCTCGGTCTAGCACAAAAAAAGTGGATAACCTTTTGAAGTACCCTCAAAATGAAAAAGGCCGCCGGATCGCTCCAGCGGCCTTCTCCAATAGATAGCTTTCCGATTACTCGGCAGCGTTGGTCATGTCGGCCAGCATCGGATCGGCAATTTCCACGCCGGATGCCTTGCGGCGCTCGTCGAGGATAAGCTCGTCGCGATGCGTCGCGATGCGACGGATCTGGCTCATTGTTCCGCCCGTGCCCGCCGGGATCAGGCGACCGACGATGACGTTCTCCTTGAGTCCCTGCAGCATGTCGATCTTGCCGGCAACTGCAGCTTCCGTGAGAACGCGTGTCGTTTCCTGGAACGAAGCCGCCGAGATGAAGGACGGAGTCTGCAGCGAGGCCTTGGTGATGCCAAGCAGCACCGGCTGGCCAGCCGCAGGCTTCTTGCCTTCCTCGATGAGACGCTCATTCACCTCTTCGAGTTCGATCGTATCGACATGATCGCCCGCGATGTAGGTCGAGTCGCCCTGCTCCGTAATCTCAACCTTCTGCAGCATCTGGCGAACGATCACCTCGATGTGCTTGTCGTTGATGATAACGCCCTGCAGACGATAGACTTCCTGGATTTCATTGACGAGGTAGGAAGCGAGAGCTTCCACGCCCTTGATTGCCAGAATGTCGTGCGGCGCCGGATTGCCGTCGAGGATGTAGTCGCCCTTCTCGATAGCGTCGCCGTCCTGAAGATGGAACGGCTTGCCCTTCGGGATGAGATACTCAACCGGCTCCAGCGTCGAGTCGTGCGGCTCGATGATGATGCGACGCTTGTTCTTGTAGTCGCGACCGAAGCGGATCGTACCATCGATCTCAGCGATGATGGCGTGGTCCTTCGGACGGCGTGCTTCGAAGAGTTCAGCAACGCGCGGCAGACCGCCCGTGATGTCCTTCGTCTTCGCACTTTCCATCGGGATACGCGCAAGCACGTCGCCAGGCTTCACGTGCGAACCCGGATCGACCGAGAGAATAGCCTCGACCGAAAGCAGGAAGCGCGCATCGCCGCCCTTCGACAGCTTGCCGACCTTGCCCTTGGAGTCGAGAACCGTCAGCGCAGGCTTCAGGTCCACGCCGCGCGGGGTCGAGCGCCAGTCGATGACTTCACGCTTGGTGATGCCAGTCGACTCGTCCGCCGTTTCCTGCACGGAGATACCATCGACCAGATCCTCAAACCCGACATGACCCTCGATTTCCGTGAGGATCGGACGGGTGTAGGGATCCCATTCCGCGATACGCTGGCCGCGCTTCACCTTGTCTCCATCGTCCACATAGATACGCGAACCATAGGTAACACGGTGCGCAGCACGCTCCTTGCCCGCCTCATCAAGGATGAGCACGGCCATGTTGCGGCCCATCGCGACGAGCTGGCCGTCGGAATTGCGAACCACATTGCGGTTGCGCAGCTTGACGGAGCCCTCATACGAGGCTTCGAGGAACGACTGGTCGACCACCTGAGCAGTACCGCCCATGTGGAACGTACGCATGGTAAGCTGCGTGCCCGGCTCACCGATCGACTGCGCGGCAATAACACCGACAGCTTCACCCTGATTGACCGGTGTACCGCGTGCAAGGTCGCGTCCATAGCAGACCGCGCAAACACCAACCCGCACTTCGCAGGTGAGCGCCGAACGGATGCGCACTGACTGTATGCCCGCCTTCTCGATGAGATCGACATCGCGCTCGTCGAGCAGCTTGCCACCCTTGACCACCAATTCACCGGAAACCGGATGGTTGATGTCTTCAAGCGCGGTGCGGCCCAGGATACGCTGAGCAAGCGACGCCACGACCTGACCAGCATCGACGATCGGGGTCATCGTGAGACCCTTGTCGGTGCCGCAATCCGTTGCGTTCACAATGCAATCCTGCGCAACGTCCACCAGACGGCGTGTCAGGTAGCCGGAGTTTGCAGTCTTCAAGGCGGTGTCCGCCAGACCCTTACGAGCACCGTGCGTCGAGTTGAAATACTCGAGAACGGTCAGACCTTCCTTGAAGTTCGAGATGATCGGCGTTTCGATGATCTCGCCGGACGGCTTGGCCATAAGGCCGCGCATACCAGCAAGCTGACGCATCTGCGTGGGCGAACCACGAGCACCTGAGTGGCTCATCATGTAGATCGAGTTCATCGGCTTTTGACGGCCATTCTTTTCGAACTCGACCGCCTTGATGCGGCCCATCATTTCTTCGGCAACCTTTTCCGAGCACTTCGCCCAGGCATCGACAACCTTGTTGTACTTCTCACCCTGCGTGATCAGACCGTCATTGTACTGCTGCTCGTATTCCTTGGTCAGAGCCTCAGTGTCAGCAACGAGCTTTTCCTTGGCCGCCGGAATGACCATGTCATCCTTGCCGAAGGAAATGCCTGCGCGGCACGCATGAGCGAAGCCGAGCGCCATGATGCGGTCGCAGAAAATGACCGTCTCTTTCTGGCCGCAGTGACGATACACCGTATCGATCATCTTGGAGATGTTCTTCTTGGTCATCTCCTGGTTTGCGGTTTCGAACGGCACATTGTGGTTCTTCGGCAGAAGCTCACCAATAATCAAGCGGCCCGGCGTCGTGTCGTAAATCTTCGACACAACATTGCCTTCCGCATCGACCGAGCGGAAACGGCCCTTGATCTTGGCATGCAGCGTCACGGCCTTGGTATCGAGCGCGTGCTGCAATTCGCCCATATCGGCAAACGCCATACCCTGCCCCGGCTCGTTGTCGTTGACAATCGAGAGGTAGTAGAGGCCGAGAACCATATCCTGCGACGGAACAATGATCGGCGCGCCCGAAGCCGGGTGCAGAATGTTGTTCGTCGACATCATCAGCACGCGCGCTTCCAACTGCGCTTCGAGCGACAGCGGAACGTGAACAGCCATCTGGTCGCCGTCGAAATCGGCGTTGAAAGCTGTACACACCAGCGGGTGAAGCTGGATGGCCTTGCCCTCGATCAGAATGGGCTCGAACGCCTGAATGCCGAGACGATGCAGCGTCGGCGCGCGGTTCAGCAGCACCGGATGCTCACGGATAACCTCGTCCAGAATATCCCAGACTTCCGGCTTTTCCTTTTCCACCAGCTTCTTCGCCTGCTTGACCGTCGAAGAGAAGCCCTTCGCATCAAGACGCGCGTAGATGAATGGCTTGAAGAGTTCGAGCGCCATCTTCTTCGGCAGGCCGCACTGATGCAGCTTCAGTTCCGGGCCGGTCACGATGACCGAACGGCCGGAATAGTCCACGCGCTTGCCGAGCAGGTTCTGACGGAACCGACCCTGCTTGCCCTTGAGCATATCCGACAGCGACTTCAACGGACGCTTGTTTGCACCCGTGATGACGCGACCGCGGCGACCATTGTCGAACAGCGCATCAACGGCTTCCTGCAACATACGCTTTTCGTTGCGAATGATGATGCCGGGCGCGCGCAGTTCGATCAGCCGCTTCAAACGATTGTTGCGGTTAATCACGCGGCGATACAGATCGTTGAGGTCGGACGTCGCGAAACGACCGCCATCGAGCGGAACCAGCGGACGCAGATCCGGCGGAATGACCGGCACGACCTTCATGATCATCCATTCCGGGCGATTGCCGGATTCCATGAAGTTCTCAACCACCTTGAGGCGCTTGAGCAGTTTCTTCTGCTTCAGCTCAGAAGTCGTGGAAGCCAGTTCCGAACGCAGATCGCCCGCGATCTTCTCCAGCTCCATGCCAGCAAGCAATTCGTGGATCGCTTCCGCGCCGATCATCGCGGTGAAGGAATCTTCGCCATACTCGTCAACAGCGAGCATGTACTCTTCTTCTGAGAGCAGCTGGTTTTCCTTGAGCGCCGTCAGGCCCGGTTCGGTCACGATGTAGTTCTCGAAATAGAGAACGCGCTCAATATCCTTGAGCGTCATGTCCAGCAGCGTGCCAATGCGCGAAGGCAGCGACTTCAGGAACCAGATGTGCGCAACCGGCGCAGCCAGTTCAATATGGCCCATGCGTTCACGGCGAACGCGCGACAGCGTAACTTCCACGCCGCACTTTTCGCAGATAACGCCCTTGTACTTCATACGCTTGTACTTGCCACACAAGCATTCATAGTCCTTGATAGGACCGAAAATGCGCGCGCAGAACAAGCCGTCACGTTCGGGCTTGAACGTGCGGTAGTTGATGGTCTCCGGCTTCTTGATCTCGCCGAACGACCAGGACAGAATCTTTTCCGGGCTGGCCAGCGATATTCTGATGGAATCGAATACCTGGGCCGGAGCCTGCGGGTTGAAGAGATTCATGACCTCTTGGTTCATGCCATTCTCCTTTTCGGGGTCAGCGAACCCCTTTGCATCGTCTGCCGGGAGGACACCCGGCGGGTCCGGCCAAAGCCGGTGAATTCAGATGGTCGCGGGATTAAACCCCGCGACCAAAGTGCCGTCTTATTCGGCTGCGTCCGGCAACTGCTGCTGCTGCGCCGGATCGATCTTGGTGTTTTCCAACTCAACATTGAGGCCGAGCGAACGCATTTCCTTAACGAGAACGTTGAAGCTCTCCGGAATGCCCGCCTCGAACGTGTCGTCGCCACGCACAATCGCTTCGTACACCTTGGTGCGGCCGGCCACGTCGTCCGACTTCACCGTCAGCATTTCCTGCAACGTATAAGCCGCGCCGTATGCTTCGAGCGCCCAGACCTCCATTTCGCCGAAGCGCTGGCCACCGAACTGCGCCTTGCCACCCAGCGGCTGCTGCGTAACCAGCGAGTACGGTCCGATCGAACGCGCGTGGATCTTGTCGTCCACGAGGTGATGAAGCTTGAGCATGTAGATGTAGCCCATCGTCACCTTGCGATCGAACGGTTCGCCCGTGCGTCCGTCATAGAGCTGCGACTGACCGCTAGTGTGCAGGCCAGCCTGCTCCAGCATGTGGTCGATGTCGATCTCATGCGCGCCGTCAAACACCGGCGTAGCAATCGAAACACCACGCTTGAGTTGATCGGCAAGACGGACCACCGACTCGTCGTCATAGGTGCGCACCGGCTCGTTGCGATCATTATCCGGGAAGATCGTCTCAAGCGTTCCGCGCAACGGCTTGATGTCGCCGCCCCGCTTATACGCTTCGATCAGATCCCCAATCTTGCGGCCCATGCCTGCGCATGCCCAGCCAAGATGGGTTTCCAGAATCTGCCCGACATTCATACGCGACGGCACACCCAACGGATTGAGCACGATATCGGCATGTGTCCCGTCCTCCAGGAACGGCATGTCTTCAACCGGAACAATACGCGATACGACGCCCTTGTTGCCGTGACGACCAGCCATCTTGTCGCCTGGCTGCATCTTGCGCTTCACCGCGACGAAAACCTTGACGATCTTCATCACTCCGGGCGGCATTTCATCGCCACGCTGGACCTTCTCGACCTTGTCCATAAACCGCTGTTCCAGCGCCTTCTTGGACTCGTCGTACTGGCCGCGCAGAGCTTCCAGTTCTCCCTGAAGCTTCTCGTCGTCGACAGCAAACTGCCACCACTGCGAGCGCGGATATTCGCCGATCACCTCGACGGACACCTTGGTGCCCTTCTTGAAGCCCTTCGGCCCAGCAATCGCATCCTTGCCATTCAGCATATCTGACAAGCGGCTGTAGACGTTGCGATCAAGAATAGCCTGCTCGTCGTCGCGATCCTTCGCGAGACGCTCGATTTCCTCGCGCTCGATTGCCATCGCACGCTCGTCTTTCTCGACGCCGTGACGATTGAAAACGCGCACTTCAACGACCGTACCGAAAGTTCCGGGCGGCATACGCATGGAGGTGTCGCGCACATCCGATGCCTTTTCGCCGAAGATGGCGCGCAGAAGCTTCTCTTCCGGCGTCATCGGGCTTTCGCCCTTCGGCGTGATCTTGCCAACCAGAATGTCGCCCGGCTGCACTTCCGCACCGATATAGACGATCCCAGCTTCGTCGAGGTTCTTCAACGCTTCTTCCGAAACGTTCGGAATGTCGCGCGTGATTTCCTCAGGCCCGAGCTTGGTGTCGCGCGCCATGACCTCGAACTCCTCGATATGGATCGAGGTAAAGACATCATCAGCAACGATGCGTTCGGACAGAAGGATCGAGTCCTCGTAGTTGTAGCCGTTCCAGGGCATGAACGCGACGAGCACGTTCCGGCCAAGCGCCAGATCTCCTAGATCGGTCGACGGACCGTCCGCAATGATGTCGCCCTTTTCGATCCGATCACCAACATTCACCAGCGGGCGCTGATTGATGCAGGTGTTCTGGTTCGAACGCTGGAACTTCATCAAGCGGTAGATATCGACGCCAGACTTGCCAGGGTCGAGATTTTCCGTCGCGCGGATAACGATACGCGTGGCGTCCACCTGATCGACCACACCACCACGGCGAGCCGCGATAGCAGCGCCGGAGTCACGGGCAACGATCGGCTCCATGCCAGTGCCGACGAACGGAGCTTCAGCGCGCACCAACGGCACGGCCTGACGCTGCATGTTCGAGCCCATCAGTGCACGGTTGGCGTCGTCATTTTCAAGGAACGGAATGAGCGCGGCAGCAACCGACACCATCTGCTTCGGCGAAACGTCCATGAGGTCGACGTTTTCACGCGGCGCCATCATCACTTCACCGGCGTTGCGGCAAATGACGAACTCGTCCTTGAGGCGGCCATCCTTATCCAACTCAGCGTTCGCCTGCGCCACGAAGTGCTTGGCCTCTTCCATAGCGGAAAGGTACTGCACCTCATTGGTCAGTCTACCATCAACAATCTTGCGATACGGGCTTTCGATGAAGCCGTACTTGTTGACGCGCGCGAACGTCGCCAGCGAGTTGATAAGACCGATATTCGGACCTTCCGGTGTCTCGATCGGGCAGATACGACCGTAATGGGTCGGATGCACGTCGCGAACCTCGAAGCCAGCACGCTCACGCGTAAGTCCACCAGGTCCGAGAGCCGAAAGACGACGCTTGTGCGTGATTTCCGACAGCGGGTTCGTCTGATCCATAAACTGAGAAAGCTGCGAGGAACCGAAGAATTCGCGAACTGCGGCAGCAGCCGGCTTCGCGTTGATCAGGTCCTGCGGCATCACAGTGTCGATCTCGATAGACGACATGCGCTCCTTGATCGCGCGCTCCATGCGCAGCAACCCAACGCGATACTGATTTTCCATCAGCTCGCCGACCGAACGCACACGACGGTTGCCAAGATTGTCGATGTCATCGATCTCGCCCTTGCCGTCGCGAAGCTCGACCAGGGTCTTGACCACGGCAACGATGTCTTCCTTGCGCAGCACGCGCACTGTGTCCTCGGCGTCGAGTTCGAGACGCATGTTCATTTTCACGCGGCCAACCGCGGAAAGATCATAGCGCTCAGCGTCAAAGAACAGCGAGTTGAACATCGCCTGAGCCGTTTCGAGTGTCGGAGGCTCGCCCGGACGCATCACGCGGTAGATGTCGAACAGCGCATCCTGACGGCTCTCATTCTTGTCAGCCGCCAACGTGTTGCGGATGTAGCCGCCCACATTGATGTGGTCGATATCGAGAACTTCGATCTCTTCCTGACCGGCCTCAAGCAGAACCTTCAGCGTCTTTTCGTCAATCTCGTCACCGGCTTCGAGATAGATCTCGCCGGTTGCGTAGTTGACGATGTCTTCCGCGAGATACGAGCCGTACAGATCGTCATCCGTCGCCTTGATCGCCTTCAAGCCCTTTTCGGCAAGCTGACGAGCCTGGCGCGCAGTGATCTTCTTGCCCTGCTCGACAACGACTTCACCCGTATCCGCATCAACCAGATCGTTGACAGCCTTGAGGCCCTTGAAACGATCGACGTTGAATGGAATGCGCCAGTGATCACCCGCCTTCTTGTAGGTGATCGTATTGTAGAAGGTCGAAAGAATCTCTTCGCCATCCATGCCCAAAGCCATAAGCAGCGACGTCACCGGAATCTTGCGGCGACGATCGATACGCGCATGGACGATGTCCTTGGAGTCGAACTCGATATCCAGCCAGGAGCCACGATAAGGAATGACGCGCGCAGCAAACAGCAGCTTGCCGGACGAATGCGACTTGCCCTTGTCATGATCGAAGAAAACGCCCGGCGAACGGTGCATCTGCGAAACGATAACGCGCTCCGTGCCGTTCACAATAAACGTGCCGTTCATCGTCATGAGCGGCATATCGCCCATGTAAACGTCCTGCTCCTTGATGTCCTTGATCGACTTCGCCTGCGTATCTTCATCGACATCGAATACGATCAGGCGCAGCGTCACCTTGAGCGGCGCGGCATAGGTCAGGTCGCGCTGACGGCATTCGTCAACGTCGAACTTCGGCGCTTCGAACTCGTACTTGACGAATTCGAGCATTGAAGTGCCGGAAAAATCCTTGATCGGAAACACCGACTTGAAAACAGCCTGCAATCCCTCGTCCGGACGACCACCCTTCGGCTCATCGACCATCAAGAACTGATCGTAGGAAGCCTTCTGAACCTCAATGAGGTTCGGCATCTCTGCGACTTCTGGGATCTTGCCGAAAAATTTCCGTACGCGTCTGCGGCCATTGAAAGTCTGCGTCTGGGCCATCGTCGCTCCTTGCCTTAGCCTCTGGGGCCTTACCTCTTGGGGCGCGTTGGGATCGCGCCTTGCCTGCCACCCATACGGGCGTCTGGAAATCCACCTTCTGACCACGATTTTGCGTCGACAACGCTCTCTCGCCCCAGAAATGGGAGAAAACCTTTTTCCTGAAAGCCGCGTTTCGGCCATCAGGAAACAGGTTTTCGCATTCGATATTCAGGGCCGACGGCGAAATGCCGTCGGCCCTGAAATGAATTACTTCAGCTCGACCTTGGCGCCAGCTGCTTCGAGCTGTGCCTTGATCTTCTCAGCGTCGGCCTTGGAAGCACCTTCCTTGACCGGCTTCGGAGCGCCTTCAACGAGGTCCTTGGCTTCCTTGAGGCCAAGACCGGTGATGGCGCGAACTTCCTTGATGACCTCGATCTTCTTGTCGCCAGCGGCAGCAAGGATGACATCGAATTCGGTCTTTTCTTCAGCCGGAGCAGCGGCAGCGCCTGCACCGCCAGCAACGGCAGCAACTGCTACCGGAGCAGCAGCGGAAACGCCCCACTTCTCTTCAAGCAACTTCGACAGCTCAGCCGCCTCAAGGACGGTAAGGCTCGAAAGGTCTTCAACGATCTTTGCAAGATCAGCCATTTTTCAATTCCTTATTAGGTTCGAACGAGTTTGTGACAGCGAGGAACGGCCTCATGCCGCCTCGTCCTTCCGGGCATATGCGCCGAACACGCGAGCAAGCTGTGCTGCCGGTGCGTTGACGACCTGTGCGATCCGAGTTGCCGGCGTTGAGATCATGCCGACAATACGAGCGCGGAGTTCGTCCAGCGACGGCATGGTGGCCAAAGCCTTCACACCATCTGCATTCAGAACAGTCGCACCCATTGCGCCGCCGAGGATAATCAGCTTTTCATTCGCCTTCGCGAATTCTGAAGCAATCTTCGGCGCCGTAACCGGATCTTCCGAGTAAGCAACCAGCGTCTGTCCCTTGAACAGATCGATGATATCCTCGGATTCGGTACCCTGAAGGGCGATTTTGGCGAGACGGTTCTTCGCGACTTTGACGGTACCGCCGGCCTGACGCATCTTCGTGCGAAGATCGTTCATCTGAGCGACGGTAATACCGGCATAGTGGGCCACGACGACTGAGCCGGCGCCTTTGAAGGCGTCGTTCAGGCCCGTGACGAGTTCGCGCTTTTCCGCTCTATCCACTGCCTATCTCCAGTTGGCCCCTGCTCTCTATTGAGCGGGAGGCCGGGTTGCCTTTATGTCTCTGCGAGCCATCCGCATGGATCGCCCGAAAGACGGTCGAGGATCCTGCCGCTTCCCGCCACACCCGAAGGCGCGCAGACAAAGGTCAACATGGTTCGAACCTTCCATCGGGGCATGCGCCCCTTTGTCTGGTCGTCACCCGTCTCATGCCGGCCCTTACGGATTAAGCTCTGCTCGCGCAGACCACCTGCAATCTCGGACAGGATTCCGGAAGCTTTCGCTTCCGGCTTTCACCCCCGGCGAACCGGGGATGAAATTCTTGCACAATCAGCCGCTTGCGACCAATTGTTGAAACTTACTGCGCCGGGTTCAGCGACGCGATATCGAGCTTCAGGCCCGGACCCATGGTTGAGGTCACCGAAACCTTCTTGACATAATTACCCTTGGCACCAGCCGGCTTTGCCTTCGTCACCGCATCCGCAAATGCGCGAACGTTTTCAACGATTGCATTAGCGTCGAAAGATGCTTTGCCAACACCAGCATGGATAATACCAGCCTTCTCGACGCGGAACTCTACAGCGCCGCCCTTCGAGGCCTTGACTGCAGCAGCAACATCCGTCGTCACCGTGCCAACCTTCGGGTTAGGCATCATGCCGCGCGGACCGAGCACCTTACCCAGGCGACCAACCAACGGCATAAGGTCCGGAGTTGCGATGCAGCGATCAAAATTGATCTCGCCCTTCTGGACGATTTCAACCAGATCCTCAGCGCCGACGATATCCGCACCGGCAGCCTTTGCCTCGTCGGCCTTCGCGCCCTTTGCGAACACCGCAACACGAACCGTGCGACCCGTGCCATTCGGCAAATTCACAACACCACGAACCATCTGGTCTGCATGACGAGGATCAACGCCGAGATTCATCGCCACTTCGATCGTTTCATCGAACTTTGCCGACGCACGCTCCTTGAGCAGCTTCACAGCATCTTCAAGTGAATAGGCCTTGTTCGGGTCGATACCCTCACGCGCCTTGACCATACGCTTGGAAACTTTAGCCATGATCTCAGCCCACCACTTCCAGGCCCATCGAACGGGCAGAGCCTTCAACCATACGCATCGCTGCGTCCACGTCGTTGGCGTTCAGGTCTTTCATCTTGGCTTCCGCAATCTTGCGCACTTCATCACGCCCGATCTGGCCAGCCTTAACCTTGCCCGGCTCCTTGGAACCCGACTTCAACTTCGCTGCTTTCTTCAGGAAATAGCTCACTGGAGGCGTCTTCATGACGAAAGTGAACGACTTGTCCTGATAGTAGGTAATCACGACGGGGATGGGCGAACCCTTCTCCATTTCCTGCGTCTGCGCGTTAAACGCCTTGCAGAATTCCATGATGTTTATGCCACGCTGACCAAGCGCCGGTCCGATAGGCGGCGACGGGGTCGCTGAGCCTGCGGAAACCTGCAGCTTGAGCTGGCCTGCAACTTTCTTAGCCATCTCTTATCTGCCTTCACAATTTGCCGGATATTCCGGCGGTTGCAGTTTGGTGGTCCGATTTATGCGGCCGGCTAAGCCGCATTCCTCTCCCACCAATGAAAGCGAACGAAACTCGCTCGCCAAACCCGACCGCAAGGGTCGGAAAAGTCAGGCCTTTTCGACCTGACCAAACTCAAGATCGACTGGCACCGCGCGACCAAAGATCGAAACCTCGACCTTAAGACGCGCACGCTCCTGGTCCACCTCCTGAACAAATCCATTGAAGGACGCAAAAGGACCGTCCGACACACGCACCTGTTCACCAATCTCAAACGTTACGGACGGCTTCGGCCTGTCTACACCTTCCTGAACCTGATTCAGGATGCGCTCAGCCTCCGCCTCAGTAATCGGCACAGGCTTGGAATCGCCAAGGAAACCAGTGACCTTAGGCGTGTTCTTCACGAGCGAGAACACAGCATCGGTCAGGTTGGCCTTGAGCAACACGTAGCCCGGAAAGAATTTGCGTTCCGCATCGATCTTGCGACCGCGACGCACTTCCACAACCTTCTCCGTCGGCACCACGATCTTCTCGATCTGACTAGACAGACCCTTTTGCTTAGCTTTGTGCTCGATATCCTCTGCGACCTTCTTTTCGAAGTTCGAATAGGCGTGCACGATGTACCAGCGAGCCGTCATCTTAAATCAGTCCCCGTAGCCGCTTAGCGACCGATATCCAAAATGAGCCCAACCGCATGCGCCATGGCTTGGTCAGCAACAAAAAAGAACGCCATAGCAATGATTGAGAAAACCAGCACCATAACCGTAGAAATCATGGTTTCGCGACGGGAAGGCCACGTAACCTTGGCGGTTTCGGCCCTCACCTGCTGAATGAAGGTAAAGGGGTTTGTGGTCTTTGCCATTCGCCGCTCTGCTCTCAAGAACCCGTAAGCCGGGCCTTCTGGATTGTTACTGCTTGACCAATCAAAACGATTCGCCAAGGCCATCAAAAGACGCGCTAAAGGTGCGTAAAGCCAGCTTCCCAGCTCCACGCACCGCGTGTCCGTCGCTCTACATAAAGACGATTCACCCAAACTGCAAGGGTGTCTTCATCTTTATCTAACCAAACGCCGCATCGGAACCATCCAGTCGTCCCGTCCCAGCTATGGCAAATCTATGCCAGAATTGACCGCACGCCGCAAGACGGCAACCTATTCTGAAATCTGGCAGGGGCAGCAGGGCTCGAACCCGCGACCTGCGGTTTTGGAGACCGCCGCTCTACCAACTGAGCTATACCCCTAGCGAGGACGCTCTCTTTTCACAAAACCCTCTTTGTTTCAAGGGCGGGCCTGGCATTCCACCAAGAAAAAAAGAGCACCAAGCATAAGCGTAATTCAGCAGCAAAAGCTACCGATTCACGCCGCACATCAAGGAATAAAACTATTTTCCCGATGCAAACCGGGGCCGAAGATCGGCCCCGGCAAGTTCGCAATTCTTAGGCAGCTTCGGCCTGTTCGTTCGCGCTTTCAGCTTCTACGCGAGCCTTATCGGCCGCGCCCTTGGCCGAAACATCGCGATCGACAAATTCGATCACCGCGAGGGGTGCATTGTCTCCGTGACGGAAACCCGCCTTCATAATACGCAGATAGCCACCATTGCGCTGCGCATAACGCGGCGCAATGGTTTCGAACAGGCGCTTTACAAGATGCTCATTTCCGATCTGGGCAATGACCAGACGGCGAGCATGCAAATCACCACGCTTGCCAAGCGTCACCAGTTTCTCAACGATAGGACGCAAATCCTTCGCCTTCGGCAGAGTGGTAACAATCTGCTCATGCTCGATGAGCGAAGCAGCGAGATTGGCGAACATCGCCTTGCGATGGCTTACGCTACGGGCGAACCGGCGGCCGACAAATCCGTGACGCATGGCTCTTCTCCTTGGTTTCAGTTGGACGCCTTCGCGTCTCAGTTGTTTCGCAGCACGGCTGAGGTTACCTCAGCCAAATGCTTAGTATTGGTCTTCGTAACGCTTCGCGAGATCTTCGATGTTGTCTGGCGGCCAATCCGGCACTTCCATGCCAAGATGAAGCCCCATTGCCGCGAGCACTTCCTTGATTTCGTTGAGCGACTTGCGACCGAAGTTCGGCGTACGGAGCATCTCTGCTTCGGTCTTCTGGATCAGATCGCCAATATAAACGATGTTGTCGTTCTTCAGGCAGTTCGCGGAACGCACCGAAAGCTCCAACTCATCAACCTTCTTGAGAAGTGACGGGTTGAACGCAAGCTCGGTAACAGCCTCGGAAGCAACTTCCTTCTGCGGCTCATCGAAGTTGACGAACAGACCGAGCTGATCCTGAAGAATACGAGCAGCAAACGCAACAGCATCTTCGCCGGACACCGAACCGTTCGTCTCGATGGTCATCGTCAACTTGTCGTAGTCGAGAACCTGGCCCTCACGGGTGTTTTCCACCTTGTAAGAAACCTTCTTGACTGGCGAATAAAGGCTGTCGACCGGGATCAATCCAATCGGCGCATCTTCTGCGCGATTACGCTCGGCGGGCACATAACCCTTTCCGGTGTCGACGGTGAATTCCATGCGGATTTCCGCACCGTCGTCCAGCGTGCAGATTACGTGATCTGCGTTGAGGATCTCGACGTCGCCAACAGTCTGAATATCGCCAGCAAGAACAGCGCCCGGACCCTGCTTACGCACAACCATGCGCTTCGGCCCATCACCTTCCATGCGAATAGCGATTTCCTTAATGTTGAGAACGATATCCGTAACGTCCTCACGAACGCCCGGAATCGACGAGAATTCATGCAACACACCATCGATCTGCACAGCGGTTACAGCCGCACCGCGCAGAGATGACAGCAGCACGCGACGAAGCGCATTGCCGAGAGTCAGACCGAAGCCACGCTCCAGAGGCTCCGCCACCAAGGTGGTGTGCGTGCGCCCCTTCGACGTGAAGTCGATCTTATTCGGCTTAATAAGTTCCTGCCAATTTTTCTGGATCATTATTCATTCCTTCCGTTTGCCCGCACCATCCAATCGTGACGGGCGTCATGGAAAACCGCGGAGGAGCAGCGCAAATCCAACCCATCGACAATAGATCGGAATAATGCGCCGCTCGCGCGGCAGTTCAAATCAAACGCGGCGCTTCTTGCGCGGACGGCAACCATTGTGCGGGATTGGCGTCACATCGCGGATCGACGTAATGGTGAAGCCAGCGGCCTGCAACGCACGAAGAGCAGACTCCCGACCCGAACCCGGACCACAAACCTCAACTTCGAGCGTACGCATGCCATGTTCCTGCGCCTTCTTGGCAACGTCTTCTGCAGCAACCTGGGCTGCAAACGGCGTGGACTTGCGCGAGCCCTTGAAGCCCTGAGCACCAGCAGACGACCAAGCAATCGCGTTGCCCTGCGCATCGCTGATGGTGATCATCGTATTGTTGAAGCTCGAATTGACGTGCGCGACGCCCGACGAAATATTTTTGCGCTCACGACGACGAACGCGACCGGCTTCTTTAGCCATTCTCTATCCTTCCAATGATCTCAACGCCGCCGTAATACCAGCGGCTACACCAGGAGAAATCGGCGGCAGCAAAATGCCCCGCCGAGTTACCCCAAACTTATTTTTTCTTGCCGGCGATTGCCTTGCGCGGACCTTTGCGAGCACGAGCATTTGTATGCGTGCGCTGGCCGCGAACAGGCAGATTGCGGCGATGGCGCAGGCCACGATAAGCGCCGAGGTCCATCAAACGCTTGATGTTCATCGAAACTTCGCGACGCAGATCACCCTCAACGCGGTAATCGCGGTCGATCGCTTCACGAATAGCAAGCACTTCGGCATCGGTGAGCTGGTTCACACGACGATCAGCCGGAATGCCAACCTTGTCGATGATTTCCTGGGCAAACTTTTTGCCTATGCCGTGAATGTATTGAAGCGCGATAACAACGCGCTTGTTGGTCGGTATATTAACACCGGCTATACGAGCCATCTTGTCTCTCCATGTGAGCCGGATTTTCCGGCGTTTGGTTGACCCGCGTCCGGTGGAGGCCGGCCCTTGCGGGTATTCCAATCAAAAAGCCGCCCGCACTCTGACAAGAGCGGCCAGCTCGTTTCCTGAATGGAATGTGCGCCGCAGATAGTTCACGCCTGCAGCCAAGTCAACAGCCCATTCTAATTTTTACTGCGTGACTCGCTCAAAACCGTTTCGATTTGCGCAGTCACGTCATCGATCGGCGCCATGCCGTCCACGCCGCGCAGCATACGCTTGGCGTAATAGTAGCCGATCAGCGGTGCAGTCTTTTTGTAATACTCGCGCAGCCGTTCTTCAAAAACACCCGGATTGTCATCCTTCCGGACTGGCTGACCAGCTGCTTCAGCTTCCTGCGCTCGCTTTACGATTCGCCCAACCAGCGCGCGATCGTCAACCACGAGTTCGATCACCGCATCCAGCCGCAAAGAACGCTCGCCAAGCATTCCCTCAACTGCATCTGCCTGCTGCAAAGTTCGCGGATACCCGTCGAGAATAAAGCCTCGCGCACAGTCAGGCTGCTCAATACGCTCGGCGACGATTGCGTTTACGATCTCGTCGGAAACAAGCTCTCCAGCATCCATCACCGCTTTTGCTCGCTTCCCGACTTCTGTTCCAGCCTTTACCGCGGCGCGGAGCATGTCTCCCGTAGAGAGTTGCGGAATCCCATATTTCTCAACTAGGCGCTGCGCTTGTGTCCCTTTCCCCGCACCGGGCGGGCCAAGCAATATTAGCCTCATTTTCCTCTTTTCCCTCCACGGAGCTTCGATTTCTTGATGAGACCCTCATACTGATGAGCAATAAGGTGTCCCTGGATCTGAGCGACCGTATCGAGCGTTACACTGACCACGATCAAAAGCGAAGTGCCACCAAGGTAGAACGGCACACCAGCCCAGGAAATCAAAAACTCAGGGATTAGACAGACAATCACGAGGTAAACTGCACCAACAGCCGTGATGCGCGTCAGCACATAGTCGATATATTCTGCGGTTCTTTCGCCGGGACGGTACCCCGGAATGAAGCCAGAATGCTTCTTGAGCTGGTCGGCTGTATCCTTCGGATTAAACACGATCGCAGTGTAGAAGAAGCAGAAGAACGCGATCATCGCCGCGTACAACAACATATAAAGCGGCTGACCATGCCCCAAGAGCGACAGCACGGTGCTCGCCCAAGCCGGAAGCGTGGTCGTATTTGAAAAGCCAGCAAGCGTTGCAGGCAAGAGAAGCAATGACGAAGCAAAAATCGGAGGAATCACGCCCGCAGTATTCAGCTTAAGCGGCAGATGCGATGTATCACCCTGGAACATGCGATTGCCAATCTGACGCTTCGGATACTGGATCAGCAAACGGCGCTGAGCGCGCTCGAAGAACACAATCGCGCCGATAACGATGATGCAAAGCGCTATAATTGCCAGAATCAAGCCCGTTGACATCGCCCCCGTACGGCCAAGTTCCAGCGTTTGCCCGAGCGCGTGAGGCAAGCCTGCGACGATGCCCGAGAAGATAATAAGAGAGATACCATTGCCGATGCCGCGCGAAGTTATCTGCTCACCAAGCCACATTAGGAACATTGTGCCGCCGGTCAGCGTAAGCACCGTCGAAAGCCGGAAGAACCAGCCCGGATCTGTCGCAATCCCCTGCCCCGATTCGAGTCCTACAGAGATTCCGTAAGCCTGCACCATGGCAAGCAGCACAGTACCGTAGCGGGTATACTGATTGATGATCTTACGGCCCTGCTCGCCTTCCTTTTTCAAGGCTTCAAGCGAAGGGACGACCGAGGTCATCAACTGCATAATGATCGATGCGGAGATGTAGGGCATGATGCCCAAGGCAAAAATCGCCATGCGCTCAACAGCGCCACCAGCGAAAGCATTGAACACACCGAGCACACCTTGGCTCTGTTGCTGGAAAGCGTGCGCGAATGCGTCAGGATTGATTCCCGGCAACGGAATATAGGTGCCAAGCCGATACACCAGCAGCGCGCCCAGCGTGAACCAGATGCGTTTCTTAAGGTCTTCCGCCTTTGCAAAAGCTGCAAAGTTTAAATTGGAAGCTAATTGTTCAGCAGCCGATGCCATGCACCTGGTCTCCGTAAGAGCACGCACTATCCTGTGGGTACACGCACTCTGATGCTGGATTGTCCGCGCGAAGCACGGAAAGGGGTCGCCACGACATAGGCGCGCGAGCCTAAAGATGCAAGCGGCGGCACAGTGGCCGCCGCTTGTTATTCAATTTTATTCAGCCGCCGCAGCGGGTTCTGGCAACTTAACCGACCCACCTGCCTTTTCAACAGCCTCGAGAGCCGTCTTGGAGGCGCCAGCAATGTCGAATGCCAGCTTCGTTTTCAGCTCGCCACTTGCAAGCAAGCGAACACCGTCCTTGGCACGACGAATAACACCAGCTTTCACCAGTGCTTCGGCATTCACTGTCTCTTTCGCATCGAGCTTCTTGGCGTCGATAGCAGCCTGGATCCGGCCAAGCGAGACGGCGTTATAGGACTTTGCAAACGGCTTGCGGAAGCCGCGCTTCGGCAAACGCCGGTAAAGCGGCATCTGGCCACCCTCAAAGCCATTGATGGCTACACCGGAGCGGGCCTTCTGGCCTTTGACGCCGCGGCCGCCGGTTTTGCCCTTACCAGAGCCAATACCGCGACCGACACGCTTGCTGGAATGGGTTGCCCCTTCCCTGTCACGCAATTCATTGAGTTTCATGGTCGTTCTCCAGCGCAGCTTACTTCTCGTCCACAACGCGGACGAGATGCGGGATCGAATTGATCATGCCGCGAACGGACGGTGTATCTTCGAGCGTCGAACGGCGATGCATCTTGTTAAGGCCAAGACCAACCAGCGTAGCACGCTGGCTCTTCGGCTGACGGATCGGGCTACCGATCTGCTCGACCGTCACTGTGGTTCCTGCCTTTGCAGCTTTCTTTGCCATGGCGGTTTTCCCTCCCCTGGCTTATTCTTCAGCCGTCACAGCAGAGCCGCGACGTGCCTGAAGTGTCGAATACTTGATGCCGCGTGCAGCTGCCACATCCTTCGGATGCATCTGGCTCTTCAACGCGTCAAACGTGGCGCGAACCATGTTGTATGGGTTTGAGGAGCCCATCGACTTGGCCACAACGTCGTGCATGCCGACCGTTTCAAAAACGGCGCGCATCGGACCACCGGCGATGATACCAGTACCCGGCTTGGCAGCGCGCAACAAAACACGTCCAGCACCCCAGCGACCTTCAACATCGTGGTGCAGGGTGCGGCCAGAGCGAAGTGGCACGAAAATCATATCGCGCTTTGCACTTTCCGTCGCCTTACGGATGGCTTCCGGCACTTCGCGTGCCTTGCCATGTCCAAAGCCAACGCGGCCCTTCTGGTCGCCAACGACGACGAGCGCAGCAAAGCCGAAGCGCTTACCGCCCTTCACCACTTTCGCAACGCGGTTGATGTGTACGAGTTTGTCGACGATTCCATCGTCGCGCTCTTCGCGGTCACGACCGCGCTCGCGGCCGCCTTCCCGACGTTCTTGTGCCATATCCTGTTCCTTATTCTTTTCCGGACTGACCAGGTTAAAAACGAAGCCCGGCGTCTATACCGACACCGGACCGGTTGCAAGTGAAGATCGCACCGAGTTGATACGAACTTACCTTAGAAATTCAGGCCAGCCTCGCGTGCAGCGTCTGCCAGAGCCTTAACGCGGCCATGATAGATATACGCGCCGCGATCAAAAACGACGTCCTTGACGCCAGCCTTAACGGCCCGCTCTGCAACCAGCTTGCCAACAGCCGCAGCCGCAGCAGCGTCAGCACCGGTGCGTCCACGATTGTCTTTCTCAAGGGTCGAAGCCGACGCGACCGTGTGGCCCTTTGCGTCGTCAATGATCTGAGCGTAGATGTGCTTCGATGAGCGATGCACGGAAAGACGCGGGCGCTCGCCTGCTACTTTCTTTATCTGGCGACGAACGCGCTGGGCGCGCTTCTGAACAGATGCTTTTTCAGCCATAATCGAACTTCCTGCCTTAAAAACGTTGGGGGCCGTCTGCGGTAGCTTAGCTCCCGCGACCCCCATCCGTAGCGTTACTTCTTCTTGCCTTCCTTACGTACGATACGCTCACCAGCGTAACGTACACCCTTGCCCTTGTAGGGCTCAGGACCGCGATATTCACGAATTTCTGCTGCGACCTGACCAACCTGCTGCTTATCAATGCCGGTCACGGTAATTTCCGTTGGCTTTGGCACAGAAATCGTGATGCCTTCCGGCGTTTGGTAAACCACGTCGTGGCTGAACCCAAGCGCCAACTGGAGGTTTTTACCTTGCATCGCTGCACGATAACCAACGCCCGTGATCTCAAGCTTTTTCTCAAAACCGTCTTTAACGCCGTTGAGAATGTTGAGAATCTGGGTGCGGGACATGCCCCACTTCGAGCGAGCGTCCTTGGATTGGTCGCGCGGCTCTACCGAAATATCGGAACCTTCCATCTTGACCAGAACTTCGTCGTTCACGACGAACCTCAGCTCACCCTTCGGGCCCTTAGCGGTAATGGTCTGACCGTTTACAGACGCGGTTACTCCCTGCGGGACCGCAACGGGCTTTTTGCCAATACGAGACATTTTTCTGTCCTCGTTCCTAACTTGCGTTCGCCGTGGGGCAACGCCCCTTTCGGCCTCATACTATCCTCGTGATCACCAGCCGAACGGCTGATTAGAACACCTGGCAGAGAATTTCACCGCCAACGTTCTGTTCGCGCGCCTGATGATCAGCCATCACGCCCTTCGGCGTGGACAGGATCGAAATTCCGAGGCCATTTGCAACATTCGGAATCGACTTAGCCGACACATATACGCGACGGCCCGGTTTTGAAACGCGAGCAATCTCACGAACGACCGGGTTGCCATCGAAATATTTCAACTCAATTTCGATCTCGGACTTGCCGTTGTCGAAATCGGTCTGGCTGAAATCGCGGATATAACCTTCCGATTTCAAAACTTCCAGAACACGTGCGCGAAGCGTAGAAGCCGGGGTCGAGACCGAAGTCTTCTTGCGGCCATACGCATTGCGGATGCGGGTCAGCATATCGCCGAGCGGATCAGAAACAGACATCTTTCAGCCTCCTTACCAGCTCGACTTGACCAGACCGGGCACCATGCCCAGCGAGCCGAGTTCGCGCAGTGCGATACGGGACATCTTAAGCTTGCGATAGTAGGCGCGCGGACGGCCAGTTACTTCGCAGCGGTTACGGATACGGGTCTTAGAACCATTGCGAGGCATCGCGGCGAGCTTGAGCTGCGCCTGGAAACGCTCTTCGAGCGACTTGCTTTGGTCCATAATAATCGCCTTCAGAGCACGGCGCTTGGCCGCGTTCTGCGCCACAAGCTTGCGGCGGCGGTTATTCTTTTCAACTGAGCTGGTCTTTGCCATTTCTCAAATGTTCCTTTTCTCGCTGCCGTTACTGCCGGAACGGGAAGTTGAAAGCCTTGAGCAGCGCTCTAGCCTCATCATCCGTCTTAGCGGTCGTACAAACGATGATGTCCATGCCCCAGATCTGATCAACCTTGTCGTAGTTGATCTCTGGAAACACGATGTGCTCCTTGATGCCCATGGCGTAATTGCCACGACCGTCAAAGCTCTTCGGGTTCAGTCCACGGAAGTCGCGAACCCGCGGCAACGCGATATTCACGAGGCGATCAAGAAACTCATACATGCGTTCCTTGCGCAGTGTAACCTTTGCGCCGATCGGCATATTCTCGCGAACCTTGAAGCCTGCGATAGACTTGCGAGCGCGTGTAACAACTGCCTTCTGGCCGGCGATCAGGCCAAGATCCTCAGCCGCTACCGCTGGCTTCTTGGAGTCGCCAGTGGCTTCACCCACGCCCATATTCAGCACGATCTTGTCGATGCGGGGAACCTGCATCTCATTATCGTACTTGAACTGATCCAACATGGCCTTGCGAATGGTCTCGTTATAGACCTTCTTCAGGCGAGGTTCGTATGATTGTGCTGCCTTAGCCATTGATGACTGCTCCCGAGCGCTTGGCGACGCGCACCTTCTTACCGTCGCGAACCTCGAAACCGACGCGGGTCGGCTTGCCATCCTTAGGATCGACAATCGCGATGTTGGACAGGTGGATCGGCGCTTCTTTGCTGATAATGCCGCCCTGCTGCGACTGGGACTGCTTTTGGTGGCGCTGAACGACATTTACGCCACGCACGACAGCCTTGTCGTCCTTCGGCATAACGCGAACTACTTCACCGCTACGGCCCTTGTCCTTGCCGGTCAGCACGACGACTTTGTCGCCTTTACGAATCTTTTGCATCTTTCCGGCTCCTTACAGCACTTCTGGCGCGAGCGAGATGATCTTCATGTGGTTCTTGCCACGCAATTCGCGCGGAACCGGGCCGAAGATACGCGTGCCGATAGGTTCTTTCTTGTTGTCGACGAGAACGGCTGCGTTCTTGTCGAAACGGATCACGCTGCCGTCCGGACGACGAATGTCCTTTGCCGTGCGAACCACGACAGCTTTCATCACATCGCCCTTCTTAACGCGGCCGCGCGGAATTGCTTCTTTGATCGACACAACAATGATGTCGCCAACCGAAGCGTACTTCCGCTTGGAACCGCCCAGCACCTTGATGCACATGACACGACGGGCGCCGGAATTATCAGCGACGTCGAGGTTTGTTTGCATCTGGATCATGACTGACCGCCTTCTTTTTCATGCACCGGGCTGGCAAAGCGCCCTGCCCGGCAATTCTGTTTCTTATTGAGCCTGTTCAGGGCTCAGCACGACCCAGCGCTTATCCTTGGAAATCGGCTTCGATTCCTGGATCAACACAGTGTCGCCCACCTTGTAGGCGTTGTTCTCATCATGCGCCTTGTACTTCTTCGACATGCGCACGGTCTTCTTCATAACGGGATGCGTGAAGCGACGTTCGACCTTGACGACCACCGTCTTCTCGTTCTTGTCGCTGACGACAGTGCCCTGCAAAACGCGCTTTGGCATATTTCTCGTCCTTAAGCCTTATTCTTGCGGTTTTGACCCGCCTTTTCCGCAGCAATGGTCTTGATGCGCGCGATATCGCGACGCACTTCCTTGATGCGGCCAGTCTTTTCAAGCTGACCTGTCGCCTTCTGGAAGCGCAGATTGAACTGCTCCTTCTTCAGGTCGCCCAGATCGGTATCCAGCTCGTCAACGGTCTTCGTTCTGATCTGCGAGGCTTTCATCTCAGCATTCCTTATTCGGCGATACGCTGCACGAAGCGCGTGCGAACCGACAGTTTGGCCGCGCCGAGACGCAGAGCTTCACGAGCTACTTCCTCGCTAACGCCGTCGATTTCGAACATTATACGACCTGGCTTGATACGTGCGGCCCAATAGTCCACCGCGCCCTTACCCTTGCCCATACGGACTTCAGTCGGCTTGGAGGTTACCGGCACGTCCGGGAAAATCCGGATCCATACACGTCCCTGACGCTTCATTTCACGGGTGATCGCGCGGCGGGCCGCTTCGATCTCTCGTGCAGTGACGCGATTTGGCTCCAGCGCCTTCAGACCGAAGCCGCCGAAATCGAGATTGGTGCCGCCCTTCGCGGTGCCGTGAATGCGGCCCTTGAACTGCTTGCGGAACTTTGTGCGCTTTGGCTGCAGCATTGTTCTTGTTCTCCAAATTCCCTAGGCCGCTCAGGCAGCTTCACGTTCGGAGCGACGACGGCCGCTCGGACGTTCGCCCGAATGCTCACCTTCGGTCGCGCGGCGTTCCGAAGCCATTGGATCGTGCTCAAGGATCTCGCCCTTGAATACCCAAACCTTCACGCCGCAAATGCCATAAGCTGTGTGAGCTTCTGCTGTGCCGAAATCAACATCCGCACGCAGCGTGTGAAGCGGAACGCGACCTTCGCGATACCATTCCATACGAGCGATTTCTGCACCGCCCAGACGGCCCGAGCAGTTGATACGAATGCCCTCTGCGCCGAGACGCATAGCTGACTGAACAGCACGCTTCATCGCACGGCGGAACGCGATACGGCGCTCGAGTTGCTGTGCGATCGACTGAGCGATCAACGTTGCATCGATTTCCGGCTTACGCACTTCAACGATGTTGAGATGCGTTTCGGATTTCGTCATCTCGGTCAGCTTCTTGCGAAGCTTTTCGATGTCTGCGCCCTTCTTGCCGATAACGAGGCCAGGACGACCGGCGTGAATCGTCACGCGGCACTTCTTGTGCGGGCGCTCAATCACTACCTTGGAAACAGCAGCCTGCTTGAGTTCCTTCATCAGGTACTCGCGGATCTTGAGATCTTCATGCAACAGCTTGCCGTATTCGCCGGTGTTCGCATACCAACGCGAATCCCACGTGCGGTTGATGCCGAGGCGAAGACCGATTGGATTAACTTTCTGACCCATTATGCGGCCTCCTTCACTTCGACTTCACGAACAACGATCGTGAGGTGCGAAAACGGCTTCTCGATCCGGCTGGCGCGACCACGACCACGTGCATGGAACCGCTTCATGACAATCGACTTGCCGACATATGCCTCAGCAACAATCAGCGCATCCACATCGAGATCATGATTGTTTTCCGCATTCGCAATGGCCGACTCCAGCGTCTTCTTGACGGTGCCGGCGATACGCTTGCGAGAAAATTCCAGATCATTGAGCGCCGTAGCAACCTTCTTGCCGCGAATAAGTGCAGCAACAAGGTTCAGCTTCTGCGGGCTGACGCGGATGGTGCGGAGTACCGCACGGGCCTCGTTGTCAGCAAGCCGGCGCGGGGCTTTTGGCTTGCTCATCTTTACTTCCTCTTCGCCTTCTTGTCCGCGCCATGACCGTAGTATGTACGGGTCGGAGCGAACTCACCGAACTTATGGCCAACCATCTCTTCCGAAACGGCGACCGGAATATGCTTCTGGCCGTTGTAAACGCCGAAGGTGAGACCAACGAACTGCGGCAGAATCGTCGAACGACGGCTCCACATCTTGATAACTTCGTTGCGTCCGCCATCGCGAACCTTCTCTGCCTTCTTGAGCAGGAAGCCGTCAACAAACGGGCCTTTCCAAACTGAACGGGACACGTCTGACTACCTCTCTTAGCTCTTGCGCGCGTGGCGCGAGCGCATGATGAACTTGTCGGTCGACTTGTTGGACCGGGTCTTCTTGCCCTTTGTCGGCTTACCCCAAGGCGTAACCGGATGACGGCCACCAGAAGTACGGCCTTCACCACCACCATGCGGATGGTCAACCGGGTTCATGGTCACGCCGCGATTGTGCGGACGCTTGCCGAGCCAGACCTTACGGCCAGCCTTACCCAGGTTTACGTTGCCATGGTCTGGGTTCGAAACCGCGCCAACCGTCGCAAAGCAGGAGCCGTGAACGATGCGCTGCTCGCCAGAGTTCAAACGAAGGATCGCCATGCCCTGGTCGCGACCGACGAGCTGAGCATAAGTACCAGCCGAACGAGCAACCTGACCGCCCTTGCCGGGCTTCAGTTCAACGTTGTGTACAATCGTACCAACCGGCATTGCCGACAGCGGCATCGCATTGCCCGGCTTAACGTCAACCGACGCGCCAGCAACAACCTTATCACCTGCAGCAAGACGCTGCGGAGCAAGGATATAGTTCAGTTCGCCGTCCTCATACTTGATGAGCGCGATAAATGCCGAACGGTTCGGATCGTACTCCAAACGCTCGACAGTCGCCGTCATGTCGAACTTACGACGCTTGAAATCGATGATGCGGTAGCTACGCTTGTGGCCGCCACCGATAAAGCGGGCAGTAATACGACCGTAGTTATTGCGTCCGCCCGACTTCGTCAGACCCTCGGTCAAACCCTTCACAGGCTTGCCCTTGTAGAGGCTCGAACGGTCGACCAGGACAAGCTGGCGCGTACTCGGCGTCGTCGGCTTATAGGTTTTCAATGCCATTGTTCTATCCTCGCGCCCCTGCTCAGAGCCCCGTAGCGACGTCGATGGTATCGCCGTCAGCCAGCGTCACGATCGCTTTTTTAACATCGCTCAGGCGACCAACGGTGCCGCGGAACCGCTTCACCTTGCCCTTGCGAACCAATGTGTTGACGCCGGTTACCTTAACGCCAAACAGCGCTTCTACCGCCGCCTTGATCTCTGGCTTCGTCGCTTTCCGAGCGACGTTGAAAACGACCTGGTTCTGTTCAGAAGCCATAGTCGACTTTTCAGTGATCGCCGGGCTGACGATCACGTCATAATGGCGAAGATCGGTCATTTGAAGCGCTCCTCAAGAGCCTCGACAGCCGCCTTCGAAAGGACCAGCGTACCGCGGCGCAGAATGTCATATACGTTGATGCCCTGAACCGGCAGAACATCAATGTTGTGCAACGCACGAGCTGCACGGGCAAAGTTCAGATCAACCTCTGCACCGCCGATGACCAACGCATTGGTCAGGCCCAGCGTTTCAAAGTTTGCCGCAAGCGCCTTGGTCTTCGCGTCGGCAAGCTTCAGCTCATCAATCACGATGATGCTAGCAGACTTTGCTTTGGCAGACAGAGCGTGCTTGAGACCAAGCGCACGAACCTTCTTCGGAAGATCGTGCTCATGGCTACGAACAACCGGGCCGTGCGCCTTGCCACCGCCACGAAACTGCGGAGCGCGTGCCGAAGAGTGACGAGCGCGGCCCGTTCCCTTCTGCTTGTACATCTTGGCGCCAGTGCGAGCGATATCCGCGCGGCCCTTTGCCTGATGGGTGCCCTGCTGCTTCTTAGCAAGCTGCCAACGCACAACGCGCTGCAAAATGTCTTCGCGAGGTTCAAGGCCGAAAATCTCTTCCGAGAGCTTCAGCTTGCCGGCATCCTTGCCAGCGAGTGTGGTGATCTTGAGGTCCATTATTCGGCTCCTTCAACGGCCGGAGCTTCAGTCTTGGCGGCACCAGCACGCAGAGCAGCCGGCTTCGGCGCATTCTCAGGCAGCGCAACCTTGACGGCGTCGCGAACCAGTATCCAGGCACCCTTTGTGCCCGGCACCGCGCCACGGATCAGGATGAGTCCGCGATCAGCGTCGGTAGCATGGACTTCGACATTCTGCGTGGTCACGCGGGTTGCACCCATGTGGCCAGCCATCTTCTTGCCCTTGAAAACCTTACCCGGATCCTGGCGCTGACCGGTAGAACCGTGCACGCGGTGAGAAACCGAGTTACCGTGGGTCGCGCGGCCACCACCGAAGTTGTGGCGCTTCATGACACCCTGGAAGCCTTTACCAGTCGAGGTACCCGTAACGTCGACCTTCTGGCCGGCGACGAAGTGATCGACCGTGATCTCCGAGCCTACGTCCAGCATATTGTCAGCCGAAACGCGGAACTCAGCGAGCTTTGCCTTTGGCTCGACGGAAGCTTTCGCGAAATGGCCGCGCATCGCCTTCGACGTATTCTTTACCTTGGCAAGACCGACGCCGAGCTGAACAGCATTGTAGCCGTTCTTTTCTGCCGTACGCTGTGCCACGACCTGGCAGTTCTCCATGCGAAGAACCGTGACCGGGATATGTTCACCGGCGTCGTTGTAGACGCGGGTCATCCCGATTTTCTGAGCTATCACACCTGAACGCATTGGTTCATCTTCCTTCAGAGGAGCCATTGGAAATTATCCTCCGGCTCTTGTTCCTTGCTCGATTAGAGCTTGATTTCGACGTCGACACCTGCCGCGAGGTCGAGCTTCATAAGAGCATCGACGGTTTGCGGAGTTGGATCGACGATGTCGAGCAAACGCTTATGCGTACGCATTTCGAACTGCTCACGGCTCTTCTTATCGATGTGCGGCGACCGATTCACAGTGAACTTCTCGATCCGGGTCGGAAGCGGGATCGGACCACGGACGTTTGCGCCAGTGCGCTTCGCCGTAGAAACGATCTCGCGCGTCGAAGCGTCGAGCACACGATGGTCAAACGCCTTGAGGCGAATACGGATATTTTGGCCGTTCATCACTTCAGTTTTCCTTGTTCTGGCGCGGCGCGGGCGAATTCCCGCCCGCGACAGATCATTGTTCTTTTTTACTCGATGATGCTTGCGACGACGCCAGCGCCGACGGTGCGACCGCCTTCGCGGATAGCGAAGCGCAGCTTCTCTTCCATGGCGACCGGCAC